>NZ_AP018724.1:1929357-2587785 GCF_004001245.1 Sulfurivermis fontis | reverse complement strand
GCAGCGCCTCCAGCATGTTGATGGTGGCGACGATGTGGTTGTTGATCACTTGGCGCTCGTCGTCGGTGAGGGTGCCCTTGGCGATGTTGAGGTTGCGCACCTCGTCCTCGGTGAGCAGCGGGCGCACCGCGCCGGTGGCGTCGATCCAGGTGCGTCGGGCGAGGGCCTCGATGCGCGCCTGGTCCTCCGGGCGCATGAATTCACCGCCCTGGTTGGAGCGGTGGATGAAGTCGCGGTCGTCCTCCAGCTGGCGCACCGTGTCCTGGTACTCCTTGAGCAGCAGGTCGGCCTGGGTCGGGTGTTCCGCCCGTTTGCGCAACAAGGCGATCTCGGCGTCGCGCTTCAGTATCTCGAAACGTGCATCGACCTCGTGGATGCGATCGTAGATGGTCTCCAGTTTGGTGGACTTGTCCACCACGTATTCCGGCGTGGTGACCTTGCCGCAGTCATGCAACCACGCCGCCATCTCCAGTTCGTAGCGGTCGTCCTCGCTCATGGTGAAGTCGCGCAGCGGGCCGTCCTGCACCTTGGCCACGGCGTCGGCCAGCAGCATGGTGATTACCGGGACGCGGCGGCAGTGGCCGCCGGTGTAAGGCGATTTTTCGTCGATGGCGTCGGCGATGAGTTTGATGAAGGACTCGAACAGGTGCTTGAGGTCTTCGATCAGGCGCCGGTTGGTCAGCGCGACGGCCGCTTGCGAGGCCAGCGCCTCGGTGAGCCGCTGCGCCTCGGCGCTGAACGGTATCACCTGGCCGGCGTCGTTCTGGGCATTGAGCAGTTGCAGCACGCCGATGATATCGCCTTCGTGATTCTTCAGCGGTACGGTGAGGAAGGAGGTGGAGCGGTAGCCGGTCTTGCGGTCGAACTCGCGCGTGCCGGTGAAGTCGAATCCCGCCGCGCTGTAGGCGTCGGGGATGTTGATGGTGCAGTCGTTGAGCACCGCGTGGGTGACGACGTTGTGGTGATTGGGTTGGCCGTCGGCGCCGTACAGCGGGATGGGGGCGAAGGGGATCGCCGTGCCGGTGGTGCCGCCCATGGCGAAGTTGAGCGAGTCGGTGCGCAGGATCTCCATCTTCACCGCCTGGTTCTCCTGCACCGAGTACAGCGTGCCGCCGTCGGCGTTGGTGATCTCCTTGGCGCCGAGCAGGATCATCTCCAGCAGGCGGGCGATGTTGCTCTCCGCCGACAGGGCGATGCCGATGTCGATGAGTTTCTCGATGCGTTCCAGCAGATGGTCCATGTCTGTGTCCTGTCGTGACGCCTGGCGCTCATTGTATCCCTGATATGCGCCGCGCCATGACACGGCGCGCCAGACTGATATAATCCCTGCCCGGTTGCCTAATTTAAACAAAAGGATAGACGATGCGGCTGAGCCTGAACTGGGTGCTGGGTCTGGTCTTGCTGGCAGGCGGGCCGGTACAGGCCGATACGCTGGCGGCGGCGGCCGCTCAGGTGGCGGCCGGCGATTATCGCGCGGCCCTGGTGACGCTCGATGGTATGGCGGAAACGGATGCCGCCGCGCCGCAGTTCCTGCGCGCCACGGCCCTGGCCGGTACCGGTCAGCTGGAGGAAGCTGCCGCCCTGTTCGAGCGTCTCATCGCCGCCCATCCGGGGCTGCCCGAGGTCTACAACAATCTCGCCGTCCTGCGCGCCCGCCAGGGCCGGCTGGACGAGGCCAAGGAGTTGTTGGAGCGCGCCCTGCGCACCGATGAGCGCTATGCCCGGGTGCACGAAAACCTGAGCACGGTTTATGTGGAGATGGCGCGCAGTTCCTATGCCAAGGCCCTGCGTCTGGAGTCCGGCGCACAACCGCCGCAGCTGGCGTTGTTGACGGCACTGGACGCCGTCCCGCAGGCGGTGCCGCCCTTGCCGGTGGCCGACGCCGTTTCCGCCGTGGTCCCGCCCCCTGCGCCGGTCACGGTGCCCGCCCCGTCCGCGGCTGCCGTGGTCGCCGTTCCGCCGGAACCGGAACCGCCGCTACAGCCTGTCTCCACGGCCCCGGTCGCCGCTCCGGCCCCCGCCATGGTGGCGTCCGAACCGGAACCCGCGTCCGCCGCTCCCGTTGCAGCCGAACCGGCCGTGGCCGAGGTGCCGGAGGCCCTGCGTCTGGCCGTGGTCACCGCTTTGGAGGGCTGGGCACGGGCCTGGTCGCAGCAGAATGTGGACGCCTATCTGGCGTATTATGATGCCGCCTATGCGCCGGAAGGCATGTCGCGTCATGCCTGGGAAGAAGAGCGGCGTAGCCGCCTCAGCCGCCCGGCCTGGATCAAGGTCGAACTGGAGGACGTGCAGGTGGCGGCACCGGCCCCCGCTACCGTGGTAGTCGACCTGCGCCAGCGCTATGCGTCGCCCGGCTACAAGGACATCACCCTCAAGCGCATGACCCTTGCGCTGCGGGATGGTAACTGGATGATCACTTCGGAAACCAATCTCAAGGTACTGCGCTAAACCGCCATGCCGCGTTCCCGCCTCGCCAAACTGCTGTCTGCCGCCGTGCTGCTGACCCTGTCGGTCGGCCTGTACGGCGCCCATCGCTTTCAAGATGCCGACGGCGAGGCGGCGGCGTTGACCGTGCGCAGCCAGCTGGGCGAATCCGGCGACATGGCCCTGTATCCGCGTGCCCTGGCCCGTCTGGAGGAGCGCCTGGCGCACTATCCCGAGGATTACGAGGCCAGCCTGCTGAAGGGGCTGATCCTGTTCCGTTCCGGCCGCCTGGAGGAGGCGCGGCAGGAACTGGCGCAACTGACCGACCGGGCCCCCAAATTCCATCTCGCCCATCTGGTGCAGGGCGATCTGCTGCTGGCCCAGACACAGAGCGTTACCGACATCGGCGCCACGCCGTTGCTGGCGCAGCTGCAGCCGGAGGAGGAGGCGCTGGCCCAGCTGCGCGCCGAGGCGGAGGTGCGCCTCAGGGCCTACCTCGACGCCCTGCCGCAGGATCGCCTGCCGCGCGCCCTGCTGGCCCTGGGTGAAGAGGTGCAGACCGCCATCGTCGTCGACAAGGAAAATCACCGCCTGTACATCTACGCGCGCCAGGGCGACGGTCATCCGCCGCGGTTGGTGCGCGACTACTACGTCAGCACCGGGCGCGCCAACGGCAACAAGGTGTTGCGCGGCGACCTGCGCACCCCGGAGGGCGTGTACTTCATCACTAGCCATATCCCGTCCAGCGCCCTGCCCGACAAGTACGGCAGCGGCGCCTTTCCGCTCAACTATCCCAACGAGCTGGACCGCCGTCTCGGCAAGACCGGCGACGGTATCTGGCTGCACGGCACCGAGAACGCCTATTACAGCCGTCCGCCGCTGGACAGCGAGGGCTGTGTGGTACTGCCCAATATCGACCTGAATCAAGCGGCCGCCTTCATCCGCCCCGGCGTGACGCCGCTGGTGATCACCGCGCGCGTGGAGTGGGTGGATGAGGCGACCTGGCGCCGCGAGCGGCAGGAACTGCTCGATGCGCTCGACGGCTGGGTGGCGGACTGGACCAGCGGCGACGTGGAGCGTTACCTGGCGCACTATGCGACGGATTTCTGGAGTCCCGGCTTCGATCGGCAGAAGTGGCAGGCGCGCAAGCGCGCCGTCGCCGTCAGCAAGACCTTCCAGCAGGTGGCGCTGTCCAATCTGTCGCTGTTCGCCTACCCGCAGACGGCCAGCAACGGCCGCGAACTGGTGGTGGCCAGCTTCCGCCAGCATTACCGCTCCAACAACTTCAACGGTGACATGGATAAGCGCCTGTATCTCACCCGCGAGGACGGTCGCTGGCGCGTGCTATACGAAGGCGGCGCCTGAAAACGCGCGGCGGCAGATCGTCTAGGGAAGCTCTGAATAAGTTCAGAGCTTCCGCGGCACAGGGATGTGGTCTGAAAAGTCCAGGATGGACTTATTCAGACCTTCCCTAGTGTGTCGCTGCGCGACCGGTGAGAGCGCGCCGAACCCCGATCTCACGATACCTCTTCCCCCCGCGCCTGCCGCTCCGCCTGATAGGACGAGCGCACCATCGGGCCGCTGGCGACATTGCGGAAGCCCAGACCCCGGGCGATCTCCCCCAGTTGTTTGAACTCATCTGGCGGCACGTAGCGCTGCACCGGCAGGTGATGCGGCGACGGTTGCAGGTATTGCCCTAGGGTGAGGTGGGTACAGCCGTGGGCGCGCAGGTCTTGCAGTACCTCGACGAGCTCGTCATTGCTCTCACCGAGGCCGAGCATCAGGCCGGACTTGGTGGGGATCTGCGGATGGCGTTGGTGAAAATCGTGCAGCAGGCGCAGGGAGCCGTGATAGTCGGCGCCGGGACGCGCCTGCCGGTACAGGCGCGGCACCGTCTCCAGATTGTGGTTGAACACGTCGGGCAGGGCGGCGTCGAAGGCAGCCAGTGCGCGGTCCTCGCGGCCGCGGAAGTCGGGTACCAGGATCTCGATGCCGGTGGCGGGCGTGGCGGCGCGCACCGCCTGGATGCAGGCGGCGAAGTGGGCGGCGCCGCCGTCGCGCAGGTCGTCGCGATCCACCGAGGTGATCACCACGAAGCGCAGGCCCATGGCGGCGATGGCGGCGGCCAGGTGTTGCGGCTCCTCCGCATCCAGCGGCTCCGGCCGGCCGTGGGCCACGTCGCAGAAGGGGCAGCGCCGGGTGCAGATGCCGCCCATGATCATGAAGGTGGCCGTGCCGTGGCCGAAGCACTCGCCCAGATTGGGGCAGGCGGCCTCCTCGCACACGGTGTGCAGCTTTTGCTCGCGCAGGATCGCCTTGAGGCGCAGCGCCTCGGGGCTGTTGGGCGCGCGGGCGCGGATCCAGTGCGGTTTCGTCAGCGGCGCGGCCGGCGGCGCCACCTTGACCGGGATGCGGGAAACCTTGCCGGCGCCCTTGAGCGGATTGGGCGGAACGATGGGCGGTTCGTCATCGTGCATAGCGTGGCCTGTGACGTGGTTTTTTAAATCCGGGGCGATTGCAGTATATTCCCCACTGCACGTATTTTCCGGGACCAGGGGTGTGATATGGCGGCATTGATCCAGATTCGCAACAACGTCGAGGGGGTGAAGGTGTTGCTGTCGGGGGACAGCTACAGCCTGGGACGCGGCGATGGCAACGACATCGTGGTCAATGACGATCTGGCCAGCCGCGAGCATGCCCTGCTCGAACGTGTGGTCGTGCTGGGCAAGCCGGACGAGGTGCGCTATATCATCCGCGATCTCGGCAGCACCAACGGCACCTTCGTCAATCACAAGCAGGTGAGCGAGCAGGCGCTCAACGATGGTGACGTGATCCGCCTGGGGCAGACCTTCCTGCGCTTTGCCCTGCACGAGCAGGGCGATGCGGCAGAGACCAAGGTGATCAAGAAGACCATCATCCCCGGCGTGTACATCACCACCGAGAAGAAATAGCCCGGCCCGCCGCAGGAGTGAATCGTATGCGCGATACAGCGCCGACGCGGGACGGGCTATCGCGAATACGATTCGCTCCTACGGGTTGAGGTTTTCCTCCATCTGCACCAGCAGTTTCTCGCCTGTCGTCGCCAGATCGTCGGTCACGCCCAGGTCCCGCAGCTGTGTCACCGCGAGTCCCGGATAACCGCAAGGGTTGATGCGGCTGAACGGCTCCAGATCCATGTCCACGTTGAGCGCCAGGCCGTGATAGCTGCAGCCGCGGCGCACGCGCAGTCCGAGGGAGGCGATCTTGGCGCCGTCCACGTAGACGCCGGGCGCATCCAGCCGCGCACGGGCCGGGATGCCGTAGCCGGCGAGCAGGGCGATCACCGCCTGCTCCATGCGATGCACCAGCGCACGCACGCCGAGGCCGCGGCGGCGCAGATCGACGAGCAGGTACAGTACCACCTGGCCGGGGCCGTGGTAGGTCACCTGGCCGCCGCGATCCACCTGGATGACATCGATGGCGCCGGGGTTGAGCAGATGCTCCGCCTTGCCGTTGAGGCCGAGGGTGAAGACCGGCGGATGCTCCACCAGCCACAGTTCGTCTGGTGTGTCGGCCGTGCGTTCCTCGGTGAAGCGCTGCATCTCGCGCCACACGGGCGCGTAGTCGCACCGGCCCAGACGTCTGGTAACGAGTGGTTTCATGTGCGGGCGCGCCAGGTACGAGGCACGAGGGGCGAGATGGGGGAGATGGCGCATGCAGGCCGGGCGATACGGTCGCGTGCGCCGCGCACTCCACTCCTTGTATCTTTCACCCCGTACCTCGTCCCAGTCTTCTTAGAGCGCCATCAGCACGCGCTCGTGCGCGGTGAGCTCGCTGTAGATGGCGTCGAGCTGTTGCTTGCTCTGCGCCTGCACCACTACGGTAACGGAAACATATTTGCCGTTGCTGCTCGGGCGGCTGCTGACGGCCCCTTCGCGCAGCGGGCCGGCATGGCGGCCGACGATCTCCACCACCAGCAGGTCGAAGTCGGTGCCGGCGAGGCCCATGGCCTTGACGGGAAAGGTACAGGGAAATTCGAGGTGGGTTTCTTCCGGTTGCATGGCGTGGCTCACTGCACCTTGCCGGCGCGGAAATCCTGTTTGTAAGCGCTATACAGCGCGCTGATGCGTTGCCACAGCGGGCCGGGCCGGCCGTCGCCTATCGGCTGGCCGTCGAGCTGCGTCACGGCGGCCACTTCCCGTGTCGAGCTGGTCACCCACACTTCGTCGGCGCTGCGCAAGTCGGCCGCGCTGATGTCAGCCTCGCGGCAGGGAATGTTGTTGGCGTGGCACAGCTCCACCGCCAGGTCGCGCGTGATGCCGGGCAGCAGCAGGTTGCTCTTGGGCGGCGTGATCACCACGCCGTCGCGCACAATGAACACGTTGCTGGCCGAACCCTCGGTGGCATGACCGTCGCGCAGCAGGATCGCCTCGGCGGCGCCGGCGTCGATGGCCTGCTGGCGCATCAGCACGTTGGGCAGCAGGGTGATTGCCTTGATGTTGCAGTGCTTCCAGCGGATGTCGTCCACGGTAACCGCAGTGATGCCGTTCTGCACGGCGTTGCCGGGCTCACCGAGCGGGGTGCTCATGGCGAATACGGTGGGCTGTACTCCGGCCGGGAAGGCGTGATCGCGTCTGGGCGCGACGCCGCGGGTAACCTGCAGGTAGAGGGATTGATCGCCGCCGCCGTTGTGGCGGATCAGTGCGGTGAGAACGTCGCTCCACTGACCGTGATCGAGCGGATTGTCGATGCGCACGCCCTGCAGGCTGTGGTCGAGGCGCTGCAGGTGGTGTTCCAGGCGGAAGGCGCGGCCGCCGTAGACCGGGATGACCTCGTACACGCCATCGCCGAACAGGAAGCCGCGGTCCATCACCGAGACATGGGCCTCGTGCAGCGGCAGAAAACTGCCATTGAGATAGACGATCTCTTCGCTCATCACTGCAGCAGCCTGCGCACGTTGTCGAGCAGCTGCTGCCACAGACTGCCTTCGGCGATGTCCTCCAGGGCCACGAGCGGGCGCTCTGCCAGCACCTCGTCGCCGAGTTTGATATTCAACGTGCCGATGTGCTGGCCCTTTTGCGTCGGCGCAATGATGTCGCTGGTCACGCTGAGCGAGGCATTGAGCTTGTTGTACTGGCCGCGCGGCACGGTGATGTACAGTGGCTCGTTCAGGCCCAGTTGCACCGTTTCGCTGGCGCCCTTCCACACGCGCATGGCCTTGAGCGGCTGCGCGGCGTCATACAGCTTGTGGGTTTCAAAGAAGCGGAAACCGTAGTTGAGCAGCTTCTGGCTTTCGTTGGCGCGGGCGTTTTCGCTCTTGGTGCCCATCACCACCGAGATCAGGCGCATCTCGCCGCGTTTGGCCGAGGTGACCAGGCAGTAGCCGGCGCTTTCGGTGTGGCCGGTTTTGATGCCGTCGACGGTGTTGTCGCGGTACAGCAGCAGGTTGCGGTTGCCCTGCGTGATGCCGCCGTAGGTGTATTCCTTTTCCGAGTACCAGGCGTAGTACGCGGGGAACTCGTGGATCAGCTGCGCGGCCAGGCGCGCCAGATCGCGTGCGGTGCTGTAGTGATCCGGATCGGGCAGGCCGGTGGCGTTGACGAAGTGGGTGCCGTGCATGCCGATGTTGCGGGCATGCTCGTTCATCAGTGCGGCGAAGGTCTCTTCGCTGCCGGCGACATACTCGGCCAGGGCCACGCTGGCGTCATTGCCGGACTGGATGATCATGCCCTTGAGCAGTTCCTCGATGGAGACCTGGGTGCCGACCTCGATGAACATACGCGAGCCGGGCATGCGCCAGGCCTTCTTGCTGACGCGTACCGTGTCGCTGAGTTGGAAGTGTCCGGCGCGCAGTTCGTGGAATACCACATAGGCGGTCATCATCTTGGTCAGGCTGGCGGGCTCCAGGCGCTCGTCGGCATTGCGCTCGGCCAGTGTGTTGCCGCTGTGGTAATCCAGCAGGATGTAGCCGCGCGCATCCACTGTCGGCGCCTCGGGGATCAGACGCGGGGTGGCGTGGACACCGTGAGCGAGGGCGAAGAGGGCAACGAGGGATAGGGGCAGCAGACGTTTCATGGCACACGGAAATAGTGTTGGCGGAGGAAAAAACACAGTTATTTTACCTGAAAAAGCCGCGGCCACGGCAGTTTCAAGTTGGGGAAGCTCTGAACAAGTTCAGACTTTCCTTGGTCCGGAGCCGGCCGGCGAAGTTCAAGTCTCGGTATTCACTCGATGACCACGTGCGGCGTGCCGATGCCGAGGGCGGCCAGACGTGAGGCCAGGCGGTCGGCTTCGTCCACGCTGGCGATGGGACCGATACGTACACGGTAAATGAGGGTGTTGCTGGCATCGGCGCCCTGTTGCACCTGGATCGGCGGCAGCGGTTCGCTGCTGAGGCGGCTGCGCAGTTGTTCGGCATTGGTGCGGCTGACGAAGGCGCCCACCTGCAGATAGAGGCCGACCGGGGCGGTGGTGGCCGCCGCACTGCCGAGATTGGCGCCGCTGCTCACCGCTGCCGGTGCGCTCTGGGCCACGGTGACGGGGGGCGGCGCCGGCTCGCCGGGCGTGAGCGCACGGATCTCGACCAGGCCTGTGCCGGTTTCGACGATACCGAGCTTGCTGGCGGCGGCGTAGGACAGGTCGATGAGGCGGTTGTCGTGGAACGGGCCGCGATCATTGACGCGCACCACCGTGCTGCGGCCGTTGTTCAGGTTGGTGACGCGGACATAGGTCGGCAGCGGCAGCGTGGTGTGCGCCGCGGTGAGGGCGTGCATGTCATAGATTTCGCCACTGGCGGTGCGGCGGCCGTGGAACTTGGTGCCGTACCAGGAGGCGATGCCGCGCTCGACATAGCCGGCGGCGCTGCTGCGCACGGTGTAGCGGCGGCCGTTGACCACGTAGGAGTCGGGATTGCCGTAGCGGCTGCGCGGTTCGGCGCGCGGCACCGGGTCGGGCACATGGGACAGATCGGCGGAATGGGACGGGCCGCCGTCGCGCCCGCCGAGGGCACAACTGCTCAGCAGCAGGACGGCGGCGAGCGGCGGCAGGAATCTAGCGAACATCGCTTTGCGCCAGCGCGGTGTCGGTGTCCTTGGCCTTGCGGATCGCCTCGCTCAACTGGTGCACCGCCATGGCGTACAGCGGGCTGCGGTTGTAGCGGGTGATGACGTAGAAGTTGTTGAAGGTGACCCAGTGTTCCATGCCCTGTTCGCCCTCCAGGGCCAGCAGCGCCACTGGCGCACTGGCCGTGATGCCCCAGCGCGGTGTAATGCCGTAGTTGCCAAGTTCGCCGGCGGTGATGTGCGGCTTGAGACCGGCAGCGAGCAGCGGTTTGTAGTCTTCGCCGCTCACCGTGGCCGGTACGGTGATGGTGCCGCCGTTGATCCAGCCGTGTACCTTGAAGTAGTTTGCGACGCTGCCGATGATGTCGGGCGCGCTGTTGAACAGATCGCGGTGGCCGTCGCCGTCGAAATCCACGGCATAGTTGCGGAAGCTGGAGGGAATGAACTGCGGCGTGCCCATGGCGCCGGCATAGGAGCCGGTGAGGCTGAGTGGTTCGATGCTCTCTTCGCGCGTCATCAGCAGGTAGTGCTGCAATTCCGAGCGGAAGAAACCGCTGCGCGGCGGATAGTCGAAGGCCAGCGTGGCCAGGGCATCCATGATGCGGTGGCGGCCGCGGAAACGGCCGTAACGGGTTTCCACGCCGAGGATGGCGACGATGTATTGCGGCGCCACGCCATAGCGCTGCTGCGCCTCCTGCAACAGTGCCTCATGTTCGCGCCAGAAGGCGACACCGTCGCGGATGCGTTCCGTGGTGAGGAAGATCGGGCGGTAGGTGTGCCAGGGCTTGCTCTCTGCCGGGCGGGTGATGGTGTCGATGACGTCGGGACGCAGTTCCACTGCGCGGAACAGCTGCTCCAGTTCGCTGCGCGAGAAGGCGTGTTGCTGCACCATTTCATCGATGAAGGCGCGCACTTCGGCGCGCTCGTTCAGGTCGCTGCGGCCGTGGCAGGAGAAGGCGGCGCTGCACAGCAGAAGGGCGGCAAATATCCGGCGCAGGTTCATCGCATCAGGTTCTCAGCAGTTTGCGGTGCGTGTGGATGGACATCAGGATACCGAACGATGCCATCAGGGTCACCATCGAACTACCACCATAGCTTACCAGCGGCAGGGGCACGCCGACCACCGGCAGCAGGCCGGTGACCATGCCGATGTTGACGAACACGTAGACCAGGAAGGTCATGGTGAGGCCGCCGGCCAGCAGGCGGGTGAAGGTGTCCTGGGCGCGGCTGGCGATGTACAGGCAGCGCAGGATGATGAACAGATACAGGGCCAGCAGCAGCAGGATGCCGAGCAGACCGAACTCCTCGCCGATGACGGCGAAGATGAAGTCGGTATGGCGTTCGGGGAGGAATTCCAGATGCGACTGGGTGCCGTTGAGCCAGCCCTTGCCGTACAGGCCGCCGGAACCGATGGCGATGGTGGACTGGATGATGTGGTAACCGGCGCCGAGGGGATCGCTCTCGGGGTTGATGAAGGTGAGTACGCGGCGGCGCTGGTAGTCGTGCATGCCGTAGTGCCACAGGAGCAGTGCAACGGGGACGGCGAGCAGGGCGGTGAAGCTGACCAGGCGCCAGGGCAGGCCGGCGAACAACAGCACGAAGGCGCCGGCACTGGCGATGAGCAGGGCGGTACCCAGGTCCGGCTGCTTGGCGATGAGCACGGCCGGCACCAGGAAGATCATCAGGCCGACCAGGATGCGGCGCAGCGGCGGCGGCAGCGGCGTTTCCGCTAGATACCAGGCCACCATCAGCGGTACGGCGATCTTCATCATCTCTGACGGCTGGAAGCGGATGAAGCCGACATCCAGCCAGCGTTGCGCGCCCTTGCCGATCTCGCCCAGCACCAGCACGGCGAGGAGCAGACTCAGGCCCACACCGAACAGCAGCGGGGTCCAGCGGCGCAGGGTCTCCGGTGGCAGCTGGGCGAAGAAAAACAGCAGGCCGAAGGCGACGGCAAGGCGGGTGGCCTGCTTCAGTACCATGTCACCACTTTCGCCGGAGGCGGAATAGAGCACGACCAGGCCGCAGACGGCCAGCAGCACCAGACCGCCGAACAGGGGCCAGTCCATGTGCAGGCGCGGCAGCCGGGGGCGGCGTGACTGTTGCGGGGCGTCGAGCAGCATCACTGGAATTCCTCGCGCAGTTTGCCGGTGTCGTCGAGCAGGTAGGTATCCATCACCTTGCGCGCGATGGGGGCGGCGACCGCACCGCCGCCGCCGCCGTTTTGCACGATCACCGCCACGGCAATGCGTGGGCGTTCCGCCGGGGCGAAGGCGATGAACAGGGCATGGTCGCGCAGATGCTTGGCCACTTCTTCCGCCACGTACTCCTCATCCTGCTTGATGCCGAACACCTGCGCCGTGCCGGTCTTGCCGGCGATAGTGTAGGGCAGTTGGCGGTTGATGCTGCGCGCGGTGCCGGTGGGACTGTGTACCACGTTGATCATGGCGCGGTGCATGCGCTGCCAGTTGTTGAGGTCGACCACGCGCACCGGCGGGAGTTCCTTGGCCTGCACCGGAGTACGCGTACCGCTGTCCGGTGTTTCCAGAGCGCCGACCACGGTGGGGGACAGGCGGCGTCCGAAGCTGGCGAGGGTGGCGGTTGCGGACGCCAGTTGCAGCGGCGTGGCGAGGGTGAAGCCCTGACCGATACCGGTGATCAGGGTTTCGCCGGGGAACCAGGGCTGGCGATGGACGCGGCGCTTCCATTCGCGTGAGGGCATCAGGCCGATGGATTCGCCGGTGAGATCGATGCCGGTGGTGCGGCCGAAGCCGAAGGTATGCATGTATTCGGACATGCGATCGATACCGAGGGTAAGGGCCAGCTCGTAATAATAGGTGTCGCAGGATTCGACGATGGATTTGTTGAAATCCACCCAGCCGTGGCCTTCCTTGCGCCAGTCGCGATAGCGGCGCTCGTCGCCCTTCAGCATGTAGAAGCCGGGATCCCATATCTGCGTGTCGTGACGGATCTCTCCGGTTTCCATGCCGAGCAGGCCGTAGATGGGTTTGATGGTGGAGCCGGGCGGGTATTGGCCATTGAGGGCACGGTTGAACAGCGGTTGTTCCTTGGAGTTGGCCAGGGCGTCGTAACTGACGTTGTCGATGCCGTTGACGAACAGGTTGGGGTCGAAGCTGGGTAGGCTGACCAGGGCGAGGACGGCGCCGGTATTCGGATCGATGGCCACCAGGGCGCCGCGCTCCGTGCCGAAGGCGGTTTGTGCGGCCTGCTGCAGGCGCACGTCGATGTTGAGATACAGGTTGCGCCCCGGTACCGGCGGCGTGCGTTCCAGCACGCGCAGTATGCGGCCACGGGCGTTGGTTTCCACCTGCTGGTAGCCGACCTCGCCGTGCAGTACGCTTTCGTAGGTCTTTTCCACTCCGATCTTGCCGATGTGGGCGGTGGCGGCATAGTTGGACATGTCCAGCTGCTGCAGCTCGCGCTCATCGATGCGTCCGACATAGCCCAGGGTATGCGCCAGCAGCGGGCCGAGCGGATAGGCGCGCGACAGGCGTGATTTGATCTCCACGCCGGGCAGGCGGTAGCGGTTGACGGCAATCCGCGCCACTTCCTCGTCGGACAGGCGCAGGCGCAGCGGCGTCTCTTCGAAGCGGCGCTTGCGGCGCAGGATCTGGCGGAAGCGCTCCAGATCGTTGTCGCTGACGCTGATCAGTTCGCGGACGGCCGCCAGGGTGGCCTCCATGTCCTCGACGCGCTCCGGCACGATTTCGAGGCTGAAGGTGGGCTGGTTTTCCGCCACGATGACGCCGTTGCGGTCATAGATCAGGCCGCGGGTCGGGGCGATGGGCAGGATGTCGACGCGGTTGTTGCGCGACAGGGTGGTGTAATGCTCATGGTTCACCACCTGTAGATAGAACAGGCGGATGATGACGAAGGTGAGCAGGGCGATACTGAACGCCGCCGCGACGATGACGCGGCGGCGGAACAGATAGTTTTCCCATTGCGGATTTCGGAGCGGCGCGCCGCGAAACATCTCAGCGCACCTGGAACGT
The DNA here is from genome assembly GCF_004001245.1 of Sulfurivermis fontis. NCBI lineage: Bacteria > Pseudomonadati > Pseudomonadota > Gammaproteobacteria > Thiohalomonadales > Thiohalomonadaceae > Sulfurivermis > Sulfurivermis fontis. The sequence goes on along the minus strand of NZ_AP018724.1, from coordinate 2,574,308 downwards.
GCGGCGCAGGTCGCGCAGGATCAGAAAGGCCCAGGGCCACAGCAGCATGCTGGTAAGGGAGGGGAGCCAGTACAACCAACTGCCCGGCGGCTGACCGATGATGCCCTTCACCCACAGCACCAGCATCTGGTTGAGGGCCACCATCAGCAGCACGAACAGGGCCTGCTGCCACAGCGGGAAGACGCGGATGCGCTGATGCAGGTGAATGGTCAGATAGGCCACCAGGGCCAGGGCCAGGGCGTGCTGGCCGAGCAGCGCGCCCTTGATCACGTCGAGCAGCAAACCCGCCATCCAGCCGATGCCGACGCCGACCCGATCGGGCAGCGCCATACACCAGTAGATCAGTACCATCGCCACCCACTCCGGACGGAACAGCGCCGCCCAGTCGGGCAGTGGCAGCATGGTGAGCATCAGCGCCGCCACGAAGGTAAAGGTGATGACCCAGCCGCCGTGATGCCGTACCAGGGTCATGGCGATGGCTCCTCGGCGGTGCGCGACACCAGCAGCACCTCGCGGCTGCGTTCCAGGTGGGCGGCCGGTTCAGCCACCACGCGCGCATAGGGCTGGCTGGGATCTTTCTCGAATTCGGTGATGGTGGCCACCGGGTAGCCAGGCGGGAAGCGGCGGCCCAGGCCGGAGGTGATTAGCAGGTCGCCTACCTGGATGTCGGCGTTGTTGGGGATGTGCGGGATCTCCAGCCGCTCCGCCTCGCCGGTGCCGAGGGCGATGGCACGCAGGCCGTTGCGGTTGACCTGCACCGGGATGGCATGGCTGGGGTCGGTAATGAGCAGGGCGCTGCTGGTGAACGGCGTCACTTCTACCACCTGCCCCAGCACGCCGTAGGCATCGAGCAGCGGCTGGCCCTCGAACACGCCGTCATCGCTGCCCTTGTTGATCAGTACGCGGCGGCGGAACGGGTCCTGATCCACCGCCAGCAGTTCGCCGATCAACACCTGCTCTCCCACCTTGCTGGCGGAGTTGAGCAGTTCGCGCAGACGGGCGTTTTCCGCCTCCAGGGCGTAGAGCTTCTGCAGGCGCACTTCCAGCAGCAACTGGCGCGCGTGCAACTGCTGATTTTCCTCTACCAGGGTGGTGCGGGCGGACAGGTTGTCGCTGGCCCAATGGGCAATGGCACTGGGCAGATCGACCAGATATTGCAGCGGATAGACCACCAGGGAGAGGCCGGCACGGATGGTATCCAGGTGATTCTGGCGGTGATCCACCGTCATCAATGCTACGGACGTGAGCATCAGCAGCAGTAGACGGATGGTGATGGGTGGCCCCTGGATGAACAGGCGTTTGATACCGAAGACCCTCTGTTAATAGGCGATTGCTTGTCGTACCGGATGTTTTTGCCGCAACCCGCCGGGGACCGCGCGCAGCCCCGCTCTATTCCAGCGAGAAGATTTCGTGACCCAGCTCGTCCAGCAGTTCCAGCGCGCGGCCACCACCGCGGGCGACACAGGACAGCGGGTCGTCGGCGATGATCACCGGCAGGCCGGTTTCTTCCATCAGCAGGCGATCCAGGTCGCGCAGCAGGGCGCCACCGCCGGTGAGGACCATGCCACGCTCGGCGATGTCCGAGCCCAGTTCCGGCGGGGTCTGCTCCAGGGCGGTTTTCACGGCATCGATGATGCCGGACAGCGGTTCCTGGATGGCCTCGAGGATTTCGTTGCTGTTGAGGGTGAAGCTGCGCGGGATGCCCTCGGCCAGGTTGCGGCCGCGCACCTCGATCTCGCGCAGTTCGGTGCTGGGATAGGCGGTGCCGATCTCCTGTTTGATGCGTTCGGCGGTGGATTCGCCGATCAGGGTGCCGTAGTTGCGGCGCACGTAGCTGACGATGGCCTCGTCGAAGCGGTCGCCGCCGATGCGCACCGAGGCGGAGTAGACGATGCCGTTCAAGGACAGTACCGCCACCTCGGTGGTGCCGCCGCCGATGTCCAGCACCATGGAGCCGCTGGCCTCGGAGATGGGCAGGCCGGCGCCGATGGCCGCCGCCATCGGCTCCTCGATCAGGTACACCTCGCGGGCACCGGCGCCGGCGGCCGATTCCTTGATGGCGCGGCGTTCCACCTGGGTGGCGCCGCAAGGGACGCAGATCAATACGCGCGGACTCGGTTTGAAGAACTTGAACTTGTTTTCGTGCACCTTGCGGATGAAGTGCTGCAACATCTTCTCGGTGACGGTGAAGTCGGCGATCACGCCGTCCTTCATGGGGCGGATGGCGGTGATGTTGCCCGGCGTGCGGCCCAGCATGCGCTTGGCCTCGATACCCACCGCGGCGATGCGCTTCGGGCTGTTCGGGCCAGACTCCTGCCGGATCGCCACCACCGACGGCTCGTTGAGGACGATGCCCTCGCCGCGCACATAGATGAGGGTGTTCGCGGTACCCAGGTCGATGGAGATATCGTAGGAGAAGAGGCCCTTCAGACGTCCGAACATAGAGTAGATCCAGCTTTATTATGCGTGCCCGGAGTGGCAACGGGCGGGTTTCCTTGAAAAAACTTCGGTACTCTAGCAATGGCCTAGGGGTTTCGCAATGGGCGGGGCTGCGGGCGGCAGGGTATCTGTGATAAGTTTCGCCTTTTATTTCTCCCGGTAAAAATCAGGAGCAAGCCGTGGCCCTGGAACGTAAAGACGTCGAGAACATCGCCCATCTGGCCCGCCTGGCCATCAGCGAGGCGGACATCCCGGAATACGCCCGCAATCTGTCCAGCATTCTGGCCTTGGTGGAGCAGATGCGCACCGTGGACACCAGCGGGGTGCACCCCATGGCCCATCCCCTGGACGCAGCCCAGCGCCTGCGCGAGGACGAGGTCACCGAGACCGATCAGCGCGATCACTTCCAGGCCATCGCTCCCGCCGTCGAGGCCGGGCTGTACCTGGTTCCGAAGGTGATCGAGTAGCAAGTGACAAGTGGCAAGTTGCAAGAAAGCGGCTTGCTACCCAATCACTTGCGACTCGTAACTTGTAACTTGCCACTGGATTGACCATGCACAACAAGACCCTGACCGAACTGTCCGCCGGCCTTGCCGCCGGGGCGTTCTCCAGCGTGGAGCTGACCCGTCACTTCCTCGATCGCATCGCGCGTTACGACGGCCTGCTCAACAGCTTCATCACCGTCACCGCCGAGCGGGCGCTGGCCCAGGCGGCGGCGGCCGATGCCCGGCGCCGCCGCGGCGAGGCCGGTCCACTCACCGGCATCCCGCTGGCGCAGAAGGATATTTTCTGCACCAACGGCGTGCGTACATCCTGCGCCTCGAAGATGCTGGACAGCTTCATCGCCCCCTATGACGCCACCGTGGTGGCGCAGTGCGATGCCGCCGGCATGGTGATGCTGGGCAAGACCAACATGGACGAGTTCGCCATGGGTTCCTCCAACGAGACCAGCTTCTATGGTCCGGTAAAGAACCCGTGGGACACCGCCGCCGTGCCCGGCGGCAGCTCGGGCGGTTCCGCCGCCGCCGTGGCGGCCCGCCTGACGCCGGTTGCCACCGGCACCGACACCGGCGGCTCCATCCGCCAGCCGGCGGCGCTGTGCGGCATCACCGGCATCAAGCCCACCTACGGCCGTATCTCGCGCTACGGCATGATCGCCTTCGCCTCCTCGCTGGATCAGGCCGGGCCGATGGCGCGCACGGCGGAGGATTGCGCCCTGCTGCTCGGTGTGATGGCCGGTTTCGATCCGCGCGATTCCACCTCGGTGGAGCGCGCGGTGCCGGACTACCGTGCCGCCCTCGGCGGCGACATCAAGGGGCTGAAGATCGGTCTGCCCCGGGAGTATTTCGGCGCCGGTCTCGACCCCGCGGTGGGGCAGGCGGTGACGGTGGCCATCGATGAATACAAAAAACTGGGCGCTGAGGTGGTGGAGATATCCCTGCCCAACACCGCCCTCGCCGTGCCCACCTACTATGTGGTGGCGCCGGCGGAGTGCTCCTCCAATCTGTCGCGCATGGACGGTGTGCGCTTCGGCTATCGTTGCGAGAATCCCAAGGATCTGGAGGACCTGTACAAGCGCTCGCGCGGCGAGGGTTTCGGCCCCGAGGTGAAGCGCCGCATCATGATCGGCACCTACGCCCTGTCGGCCGGCTACTACGATGCCTATTACCTGAAGGCGCAGCAGATGCGCCAACTGATCTCGGACGACTTCAGGCGCGCCTTCGAAGAGGTCGACGTGATCATGGGGCCGACTTCGCCCACGGTGGCGTTCAACGCCGGCGAAAAGACCGACGACCCGGTGGCCATGTATCTGGCCGATGTCTATACCATCGCCGCCAACCTGGCCGGCCTGCCCGGCATGTCCATCCCCGCCGGCTTCGTCGGCCAGCGCCCGGTCGGTCTGCAGATCATCGGCAACTATTTCGATGAGGCGCGGCTGATGAATGTGGCCCATCAGTATCAACTGGCTACCGACTGGCACCAGCGCGCGCCGCAAGGTTTTGAATAACGAAGTTTCAAGTGACAAGTAGCAAGAAAACAACGCTGCTTTTCACTTGTAACTTGCAACTTGAGACTGAAGTTATGGAATGGGAAACTGTCATCGGGCTGGAGATCCATGCCCAACTGGCCACCCGAAGCAAGATCTTTTCCGGTGCCTCCACCGCCTTCGGCGCGGCGCCCAACACCCAGGCCTGCGCGGTGGACCTCGGTCTGCCCGGCGTGCTGCCGGTGCTGAACAAGGAGGCGGTGCGCATGGCGACCAAGTTCGGTCTTGCCATCAACGCCACCGTGGCCGGGCGCTCGGTGTTCGCGCGCAAGAACTACTTTTATCCCGATCTTCCCAAGGGCTACCAGATATCCCAATACGAACTGCCGATCGTCGCCAACGGCCATATCGACATCGAGTTGGCTGACGGTACGACGAAGCGCATCGGCATCACTCGCGCCCATCTGGAAGAGGATGCCGGCAAGTCGCTGCACGAGGACTTCCACGGTATGACCGGCATCGATCTGAATCGCGCCGGCACACCGTTGCTGGAGATCGTCTCCGAGCCGGACATGCGTTCGGCCCAGGAGGCGGTGGCCTATATGAAGCGCATCCACGAGCTGGTGCGTTACATCGAGATCTGCGACGGCAACATGCAGGAAGGCTCCTTCCGCTGCGATGCCAACGTATCGGTGCGCCCGAAGGGACAAAAGGAGTTCGGCACCCGCACCGAGCTGAAGAACATCAACTCCTTCCGCTTCGTGGAGAAGGCCATCGAGTACGAGGTCGAGCGTCAGATTGCGCTCATCGAATCCGGCGGCAAGGTGGTGCAGGAGACGCGCCTGTACGACCCGGACAGGAACGAAACCCGCTCCATGCGCGCCAAGGAGGAGGCCAACGACTACCGCTATTTCCCCGACCCGGACCTGCTGCCGGTGGTACTCGAACCGTCCTTCATCGAGGCGGTGCGCGCCACCCTGCCGGAGCTGCCCGAGGCACGGCGCAAGCGCTTCGTCAGCGAGTACGGTCTGTCGAATTATGACGCCGATTTCCTCACCGCCAGCCGCCCGCTGGCCGACTACTACGAGGCGGTGGTGAAGAGCGTCGGCGGCGAGGCCAAGCTGTGCGCCAACTGGGTGATGGGCGAACTGTCCGCCAACCTCAACCGCGACGGCAAGGAGATCGCCGATTCGCCGGTGTCGGCCGAGCAACTGGCCGGCATGATCCGGCGCATCCTCGACAGCACCATCTCCGGCAAGATCGCCAAGGAGGTGTTCGAGGCGATGTGGCACGGCGAGGGGGATGCCGACGCGGTGATCGACAAGAAGGGCCTCAGGCAGATCACCGACAGCGGCGCCATCGAGAAGATCATCGACGACATTCTGGCCGCCAATCCGGACAACGTCACCGCCTACCGCAGCGGCAAGGACAAGCTGTTCGGCTTCTTCGTCGGTCAGGTGATGAAGGCCACCCAGGGCAAGGCCAATCCGCAGCAGCTCAATGAACTGCTGAAGAAGAAGCTGTCCGGCTGAGCCGTCGTGTTGTTCCGCAGCTGGTACAAAGCAAAGGGGGGCCGCACGGCCCCCTTTGTGCGTCCGTGCGCGCCTGCCGCTTGAACTGAGCGAAAGCGCAGGGGGAGAGTCAGTGGCGGATACGGAGAACAGGCGGCCGGCCGCAGTGGTGCGGCGCCTCTGGCGCCATGCCGCGCTGGTGGACGTGTTTTGGACCTTGATGGCATGGGGAGCGGCGCAGTGGGTACGGTGCGAACACCGCAGGCACATCCCCGGCCTGACGAAGAACTGGGCCGAAACCGCCTTCGGGAAAGCCATCCAGCACTGCCCGTGGAGTTGCGCGAGTCACGTGCGGGCATGAATCGTGTGCGCCAGATCGTGCAGGACCTGAAGGCGTTCTCCCATGCCGACAGCGGCGAGTGGCAGTGATCAGATCTGCGCAACTGTTTCGAACACGCCCCGTACCGGTTGCCAGGATGACCGGACCTGGTTCGAGGCGCGTGATACTGGCCTCGGCCTGTCCCTTTCGTTCGGTATCGTGCACAAGCATGGCGAGGTAAAGAGTTCGCCGGGAGCAAGCACGACGTTCCGGGTCTGGCTGCCCAGCAATGGCGGCGGCGAGGCTCCGCGTACACCCGCCGCCCGGCTATAATTGCGTCCCGCATGCATCAATCAATAGCCGGTCTGCCATGAACGACATCCTGCAACGTTTTCTGTTTGAACACACGCCGATCCGCGGCGAGGTGGTGCGCCTCGACACCGCCTGGCAGGAAGTGCTGTCGCGGCGCGACTACCCGCCGGTGGTGCGCGCGCGGTTGGGGGAGATGATGGCGGCCTGCCTGCTGTTGTCGGCCACACTCAAGTTCAAGGGGGCGGTCACCATGCAGCTACAGGGTGATGGCCCGATCAACCTGATGGTGGTGGAGGCTACGGCATGGCGCACCGTGCGCGGCATGGCACAGTGGCAGGGTGAGGTGGTCGCGGCTGACCTGCAGGCCCAGTTCGGTTCCGGTCGCCTGACCATCACCATCGATGCGGGTAGCGGCGAACGCTACCAGGGTGTCGTGGCGCTGGAAGGGCACAGCCTGGCGGATGCCATCGATGCCTATCTGGAGCGCTCGGAGCAGCTGCCGACGCGCATGTGGCTGGCGGCCGATAGCCGTTACGCAGCGGGACTCCTGTTGCAGAAGCTGCCGGGTACGGAGCAGGACGCCGATGCCTGGGGGCGGGTGCAGGCACTGGGGGCCACGGTTGCGGCGGAGGAGTTGCTGACCCTCCAGGCACGGGAAATCATCCATCGCCTGTTTCATGAGGAGGATGTGCGATTGTTCGATGCCGAGCCGGTCAGCTTTCACTGCTCCTGCTCGCGCGAGCGGGTGGCTGGCATGCTGCACAATCTCGGCGAGTCCGAGGTGCAGGATATTCTGCACAGCGAGGGTGTGATCGAGGTGACCTGCGAGTTCTGCAACCAGCGCTATCATTTTGATGCCGTGGATGCAGGGCAGTTGTTTGTGCCGTCGGCGCCGGATATGGGCACTACGCGGCACTGAATCCGGCCCTCCGCCGGAGGGCCGGATTCAGTGCCGCGTAGTCCGGTGTTCTAGGGAAGCTCTGAATAAGTTCAGAGCTTCCGCGGCACAGGGATGTGCCGCCATTTTTCAACGACGATAAGTCGTTGAAAAATGAAGCCAAGCGAAAATCACACTTTTCGCTTGGCGTGGTCTGAGAAGTCCAGGATGGACTTATTCAGACCTTCCCTAGTGTGCCTTCAGCATGGCGCGGAGTTGATCCAGCAGTTTTTCCTTGCGCTCCAGTTCGTCCACCAGTTTTTCCACCAATTGCGGACCGCTGGCATAGGCACGGGCGAAACCGAGCTTGAAGCCCAGCTTGGTGATGTCACGGGCAAGAAATTCCAGCTCCTCGTCGTCCAGCGGGCCACTCTTGCCGTCCAGCACCTTGCGCGCTTCTTTGATAAGTTTTTCACTCATGACACTCCCCTTTCATGCGTATGGTTGTTGAGAGCGACAGCTGCCCTTCCTGGTAAAGCATAGGTCGGGTGGCGGGAGTGTGCGAGGTCGAGGCCGTGATGGGTCAATCGGTAATCATCGCCAGCTCGACCGGCTCCATATGCCGGCCGCGCAGGCGGTAGCCCTGCATCTCCAGCACGCCCTTGGTGTTGAGCGAGACGATCAGATACAGCACCTCCGGGTAGGCGGCCTGTGCCAGGTCCAGTGCCGAAGGCACGGCCGGGGCGTGGGGGTGGGAGTGATAGATGGCGAACAGCGTTTCGTCGTTCTCGCGCATGCGGCGCATGGCATCGATCTGCTGCTGCGGGTCCATGGCGAACAAACGGTCGCGTTCGGCGGCGACGTTGGCTACCGGATACACCGTCTGCGGCGTACCGTCACGCGCGCCGATGAGGCCGCATATTTCCTGCTCCGGCGCGCACAATGCCTGGCCCAGGATCCGGTTGACGAGGGGGCGAGCGATGTGGATGGGCATGGTTCAGAGACAAGATACAAGAGGGAAGATACAAGTGCCGGTGGTACGCGGCACGCTTATTACGGTGCGCTTTTCTCTTGTCCCTTTCATCTTCGATCTGCCGCACCGCACACCGGGCAGTGCGGGTCCTTGCGCAGCTTCAGCGTGCGCCACTCCATGCTCAAGGCGTCGAGCAGCAGCAGGCGGCCGCCCAGGGTGGCGCCGATACCGAGCAGCACCTTGAGCACCTCCGTTGCCTGCACCGTGCCGATGATGCCGACCACCGGCGCCAGCACACCGGTGAGGGCGCAGGTGTCGCCGCCGCCCTCCTCGTCGCGGTACAGGCAGCGGTAGCAGGGGGCATCGGGCAGCTCGTTGTGGAACACGGTGACCTGCCCCTCCATGCGGATGGCGGCACCGGATACCAGCGGGGTGCGCTGGCGTACACAGGCGGCGTTGAGTTCGAAGCGGGTCTCGAAGTTGTCGCTGGCATCCACCACCACATCGGCCAGGCGCACCTGTTCGTCCAGGGCATCGTCGGTGAGCTGGCCGTTGATGGCGATGACGTCGATGTGCGGATTGAGCTCCAGCAGATGATCGCGCGCCGACTCCACCTTGGGCCGGCCGACGTCGGCGGTGCGGTGTACCACCTGGCGCTGCAGGTTGGACAGTTCCACCGTGTCGTAGTCCACCAGCACCAGGGTGCCGACACCGGCGGCGGCGAGATAGATGGCGATGGGCGAGCCGAGGCCGCCCATGCCGATGATCAGCACGCGCGCTCCCATCAGCCTGCGCTGCCCGGCGGCGTCCACCTGCGGCAGGGTGATGTGGCGGCTGTAGCGCTGGAGTTGGTCGTCGTTCATGGCAGGAAAGTTACAAGTTACGAGTTACAAGTCACAAGTGGCAAGTGGCAAGAAAAGGATTTTCGCTTGCCACTTGTGACTTGTAACTTGCGACTCTACAGATAGTTGCGCCAGTGCTCCGGTCGGTCGTCGCGGCAGCCGTGGCGTAGTTGTTCATAACGCTTGACGTAGACCTTCACGTCCTTGGGGGCGGCGTGGCCGTCGAGGCCGAGGTTGGCGCGCTGGGTGTCCTCGGTGTAGTAGTACAGCGCGCGCTTGAGTTTGCACATCAGGTTGTTGGCGAGATGGAAGCCGACCTCGCTGAGTACTTCCTCGATGGCGCGCAGGGTGATCAGGGTGATGTCGTAGCGCACCTGCATGATGTGATCCGCCTGCGGGTGGGCGTCGACGATGCCCTCCATGCCGGTGAGCAGCAGGGTGGCGGTGTGGGCCTGCTTGGGATCCGGGTTGAGGGTACAGAAGGTGACGTCACGGATTTTGAGAAATTCGCTGTTTTCCTGCGGCATGCCGTTCACCCCGGCTGTTTCCAGCCCGCTGCATCTCTTGACGTTGCCCAAGTATAACCACATCCGTGCCCTGCGGCAGTGATCAGGGGGCATTGTCCGCCGCTGATGCGCTCGTGACCGGCGCCGTCGCGGCGGGTTTGCACCTGACGGTAGCCGTGCCGCTGCAGCAGCTCGCGTACCGCCGCACCCTGGTCCCAGCCGTGCTCCAGCAACAGCCAGCCGTCGGGGGGCAGATGGTGCGGGGCGCCGGCGATGAGCAGCCGGATGTCGTCCAGGCCGTCGGGGCCGGCGCTGAGGGCGCTGCGCGGTTCGTGGCGCAGGCCGGCCAGGTGCGGGTCGTGTTCGGCGATGTAGGGCGGGTTGCTGACGATGAGGTGGTGGCGCTCGCCGGCCAGCGGCGTGAACCAGGCGCCGTGGCGGAATGCCACGTTGTTCACCTGATTCAGCGTGGCGTTTTCCTGTGCCACGGCCAGGGCGTCGGCCGAGGCGTCGGTGGCGACGATGCGGCAGCGGGGCCGCTCACGGCCGATGGCCAGGGCGATGGCGCCGCTGCCGGTACCGAGGTCGGCGATGGACCAGGCCGCGTCCGCCGGGATCAGCTCCAGCGCCCACTCCACCAGGGTTTCGGTGTCCGGCCGCGGGATCAGGGTGGCGGGGGTAACCCTCAGTTCCAGCGACCAGAAGCCGCAGTGGCCGGTGAGATAGGCCACCGGTGTGCCGGCCGCGCGCCGCGCGACGAGTTCTGCGAAGGTGGCCTGTTCATCGGCAGTGAGCGCACGCTCCGGCCAGGTGCGCAGCCAGGCGCGGTTTTTGTCCAGCACGTGGCACAGCAGCAGCTCGGCGTCCAGGCGCGGTGTATCGCTGCCCGTCAAGGTCAACTGCGCCGCGGCAAGCGCCTCCGCCACCGTCGGCATGACTACACGGCCAACCTGACACCCGCCTCGGCGACAGGTCGGGGCCGATGCTGGAATATGGTTTTCATTCCGCGCTCATGGCAGCGAGCTGGTCGGCCTGGTATTCGCTGATCAGCGGCTCGATCAGCTGATCGAGATTGCCGGCCATCACGTCCTCCAGCTTGTACAAGGTGAGGTTGATGCGGTGGTCGGTGACGCGGCCCTGGGGGAAGTTGTAGGTGCGGATGCGTTCGGAGCGGTCGCCGCTGCCCACCAACAGCTTGCGCGTGGCGGATTGTTCGCTTTGTTGTTTTTCCTGTTCGGCGGCGAGCAGCTTGGAGGCCAGCACCGACATGGCGCGGGCGCGGTTCTTGTGCTGCGAGCGCTCGTCCTGGCATTCCACCACGATGCCGGTCGGCAGGTGGGTGATGCGGATGGCCGATTCGGTGCGGTTGACGTGCTGGCCGCCGGCGCCGGAGGCGCGATAGGTGTCCACCTTGAGGTCGGCGGGATTGATCTCCTGCGCCTCCACTTCGTCCACCTCCGGCATCACCGCCACGGTGCAGGCGGAGGTGTGGATGCGGCCCTGCGACTCGGTTTCCGGCACGCGCTGCACGCGGTGGCCGCCGGACTCGAACTTGAGGCGCGAGTAGGCGCCCTGGCCGATGACGCGGGCGATGATCTCCTTGTAGCCGCCGTGTTCGCCGAGGCTTTCCGAGACCACCTCCACCTGCCAGCGGCGCAGCTCGGCGTAGCGGCTGTACATGCGGAACAGGTCGCCGGCGAAGAGCGCCGCCTCGTCACCGCCGGTGCCGGCGCGGATTTCGAGGAAGATGTTCTTGGCGTCGTTGGGATCCTTGGGCAGCAGCAGTTTGTTCAGCTCCAGCTCCAGGGCATCGCGTTTCTCGCGCGCCGCCTCCAGCTCCAGCTGGCCCAGTTCGCGCAGCTCCGGGTCGCTGCCGCGCATCATCTCGTCGGCGGCTTCGATGTCGGCCAGGGCGGCGCGATAGCTGTTGTAGCAATCCACCACCGGGGTGAGCTGGGCGTACTCCTGCGACAGGGCGCGGAAGCGGTCCTGATTGGTGATGGTATCCGGATCGGCGAGCAGGGCATTGAGCTCCTGCAGCCGCTCGGAGAGATTCTCCAGCTTGCTGAGGATGGACGGTTTCACGGGGCTAGTTTTGCTTCAGATTGAACAGGACGCGGGCGGCGTCCAGCAGCTCTTTGCGGCCTTCGAAGCCGGCACGGTTGAGCTGGGCGGTGGGTTCGTGGATCAGCTTGTTGGTGAGCAGACGCGCCATTTCGCGCATCACATGGTCGGGGTCCTTGCCGGCGGCGAGCTGGCGCATGCAGTGTTCCAGCACCTGGTCGCGGATCTCCTCGGCGGTGCAGCGGAAGGCGCGGATGGTGTCCACCGCCTCCAGCGATTGCAGCCAGCCCATGAAGTGGCTGACCTGGGTGTCGATGATCTCTTCCGCCTGCAGGGCGGCCTGCTGCCGTGACTGCAGGTTTTCCTGGATGATCTCGGAGAGGTCATCGACGGTATAGAGATAGATGTCGTCGAGGCCGGCCACTTCCGGTTCGATGTCGCGCGGCACGGCGATGTCCACCAGCAGCATGGGGCGGCGCTTGCGCGCCTTGAGCGCGCTCTCCACCATGCCCTTGCCGAGGATCGGCAGGGGGCTGGCGGTGGAGGAGATGACGATGTCGGCCTCGGCCAGGTGGGCCGGGATCTCCGGCAGGGCGATGGCGTAGCCGCCGAATTCCTGCGCCAGGTTGTGGGCGCGCTCCACCGTGCGGTTGGCGATGATGATGCGGCCGATGCCCTGTTCGTGCAGGTGGCGCGCCACCAGTTCGATGGTCTCGCCGGCGCCGACGAGCAGGGCGGTGTGTTTGTTCAGGTCGGAGAAGATCTGCCTGGCCAGGCTGACCGCGGCGAAGGCGACGGACACGGGACTGGCGCCGATGGCCGTGTCGGTGCGCACCTGCTTGGCCACCGAGAAGGTGTGCTGGAACAGCTTGTTGAGCAGTTGGCCAATGCAGCCGGCCTGCAGCGCGGTGCCGTAGGCCTGCTTGATCTGGCCGAGGATCTGCGGTTCGCCCAGCACCAGGGAATCGAGGCCGCTGGCGACGCGCAGGATGTGGCGCACCGCCTGGCTGTCCGGGTGGGTGTAGAGATAGGGGTCCACTTCCTGCGCGCTGAGACGGTGGAAGTCGCGGAACCACTCCAGCACCGGTCCCTTTTCCTCGCCCTCGATGCCGCAATACACCTCGGTGCGGTTGCAGGTGGAGAGGATCACCGCCTCGCGTACCGGGCCGCTGCCGGTCAGTTCCTGCAGGGCCTGCGGTACCTTCTCGGGAGCGAACGCCACCCGCTCCCGAATCTCCACGGGCGCAGTGCGGTGATTCAGGCCGAGGGCGAGCAGTGTCATGTGTCGTTTGCAGGGCATGGGCGGGTTTGCAATTCTGCGGGACAGGCCATGGGAATATCAAGTATAGGGTTCGGCGCGCCGGGCAAAAGCGACGGCAAGTCGGGTATAGTTGGCGGACATCTGGTCTGGAGTGTGGGTAGATGAAGCGTATCTTGATGCTGATGGCGGGAGTCTGGGTGTTGGCGGGCTGTACTGCCGTGGCGCCGCGTGACGAGGCTGCGTTGCCCGCGGATGAAGTGGTACAGGAAGAGGTGCCGTTCCCGGGGGCCGAGTCGGAAAAGGCACCGCCGGTGGAGCTCAGTTCCGGTCTGCTGTACCAGCTGTTGGTGGGTGAAGTGGCCGCCCAGCGCGGTGAGCTGGAGATGTCGGCCCATGCCTACCAGCAAGCCGCGGCCTATACCCGTGACCCCCGCCTGGCCCGGCGCGCCACCCAGATTGCCGTCTATGCCCAGGATTACACCACTGCGCTCAAGGCCGCCCGCCTGTGGGTGGAACTGTCGCCGGAGGCGGTGGAGGCGCAGCAGTCGCTGGCCGCCCTGCTGATCCGCCGGGGCCAGGCCGACGAGGCCATGATCCATCTGGAAAAACTGCTCACTCTCTCTCCTGACGGCACCGCCCACGGCTTCATGCTGGTGACCAACATCCTCGCCCGCGAGCAGGACAAGCGCCGTGCCCTGCAGGTGATGGAGGCCCTGGTGGCCCCGCGCAGCGATGATGTCAATGCCGTGTTTGCCTACGCCAATCTGGCCTATCTGGTGGAGGAGTTCCCCCGAGCCATGCAGCAGGTGGACCGCCTGCTGGCCATGCAGCCGAAGCTGCCGCGCGCCCTGGTGCTGAAGGCCAATGTGCTGCGCAAGATGGGGCGCGACGAGGAGGCCCTGGCGGCCTACCGCCGCGCCCTGGAGACCTTGCCCAAGGACAGCGCCCTGCGCCTCGGGTATGCGCGCATGCTGGTAGACATGGAGCGCCTGCCGGAGGCCCGTGAACAGTTCCGCCTGCTCGGCAAAGAGCTGCCGGACAATGCCGACGTGGCCTATGCCGAAGGTCTGCTGGCGATGCAGGCCGGGGACCTGGCGCAGGCGGAAAAGCACTTCAAGCGCCTGCTCAAGCTGGGCCAGCGCGTCGACGAGGCCGCTTATGCCCTGGGCCAGATTGCCGAAAACCGCGAGCGCCCGGACGAGGCCCTGCGCTGGTATCAGCAGGTGACGGACGGCAACAACTATCTCGATGCCATGGTGCGCTCGGCCGTGCTCATCCATCGCCAGCAGGGGCTGGAGGCGGCGCGTGCCTACCTGCGCGGCATCGTGCCGCAGACTTCGCAGCAGGAGTTGCGCCTGCGCCTGGTGGAGGGTGAACTGCTGCGCGATGCAGGGCAGGCGGAGGCGGCGCAGCAGGTTTACGACGAGGCGCTGGCGGAGTTTCCCGACAATATCGAACTGCTCTATGCCCGCGCCATGAATGCCGAGGGCATGGGACGTCTCGATCTGCTGGAACGCGACCTCAATGCGATCCTCAAGCAGGAACCGGACAATGTGCAGGCCCTCAATGCCCTGGGCTACACCCTGGCCGACCGCACCGATCGCTACCAGGAGGCCTACGACCTGGTGCGCCGCGCCTACGAGCAGCGTCCGGACGACCCGGCCATCATGGACAGCATGGGCTGGGTGCTCTACCGCCTGGGCCGGCTGGAGGAGGCCGAACACCACCTGCGCCGTGCCCTGGACAAGCACTTTGATGGCGAGATCGCCGCCCATCTCGGCGAGGTGCTGTGGGTGCTGGGCCGCCGCGATGAGGCGCGCCAGGTCTGGCAGGACGCCCTGCGGCGTGCCCCTGACCACGCCCTGCTCAAGCGGGTAATGGAACGCTACACCCGGCCGTGATGCGTACCCTGCTTCTCCTCGGGCTCCTGCTGCTGGCGGGCTGTAGCTCCGCGCCGGTACTGCCGCCGGTCGCCGATCCGGTGCAGGCCTGGAGCGCGCACCAGCACCAGCTCGCCGGTGTCACCGCCTGGGTGCTGGGCGGCCGTATCGCCATCCGTACCGAAGATGAAGGCTGGCAGGCCGGCATCGACTGGCGTCAGGAGGGGCAGGACTACGCCATACATCTCACCGGCCCGCTGGGCCAGGGCAGCGTGCATCTGCAGGGCGATGGCCACTTCGTCTCGCTGAGCGACGGCGAGAGCACCCTGGTGGATGAGGATGCCGAGTCCCTGTTGTACCGCGAGATGGGTTGGCGCGTCCCGGTGGCCGCCCTGCGCTATTGGGCGCTGGGCCTGCCGGCGCCGGGGGCCGCCGAACAGGAGCTCAATCCGCAGGGGCTGCTGGCGCGGTTGCGCCAGTCCGGCTGGAGCATCGAGTTCCGCGACTACGCCCGGCATGGCGAACTGACCTTGCCCGGGCGCCTGTTCATCAGCAACCACCGCGCCCAGATCCGCCTGGTAGTGGATCGTTGGGAACGGCTCTGACGGTTGCGTGCCTACGCGCTGAAATCACGTCGTGAATCCCGTCTCATCCCATACGCATGCCCCCTGGCCGGCCCCGGCCAAGCTCAACCTGTTCCTGCACGTCACGGGCCGCCGGGCCGACGGCTTCCACCTGTTGCAGACCGTGTTCCAGTTCCTCGACTACGGGGATGTCCTGCATTTCACCGTGCGGGACGACGGTGCGGTGCGGCGTGTCAGCGATCTGCCGGGGGTCGCGGCGGAGTCCGATTTGGTGGTGCGTGCCGCGCGCCTGTTGCAGGCGGAGACCGGCTGTGGGCTCGGCGCCGACATCACAGTGGAGAAGGTCCTGCCCATGGGCGGCGGCCTGGGCGGCGGCAGTTCCGATGCCGCCACCACCCTGGTGGCCCTCAATGCCCTGTGGCGCCTCGGTCTGGAGGAAGACCGGCTGGCCGCCCTGGGCCTGCGCCTGGGGGCTGACGTGCCGGTGTTCGTGCGCGGCCGGGCCGCCTGGGCCGAGGGGGTGGGGGAGCGGCTGGAACCGGTGGACTTGCCGGAGCCCTGGTATCTGGTGCTGGTGCCCCCGGTGGCGGTGGCCACCGCTGCGGTGTTCGGGGCCCCGGAATTGACACGGGATTGCCCGCCCATCACAATACGCGACTTTCTTGCGGGTAGGGGTGGCAACGTCTGCGAACCGGTGGTGCGGGCACGTTTCCCCGCCGTTGCCGAGGCATTGGACTGGCTGGGCCGCTTTGCCCCGGCCCGCATGACCGGCACCGGCTGCTGCGTGTTCGCCGCCTTTGCCGATGAAAATGCGGCGCGTGCGGTGGCTGCGCGGTTACCCGCGGGGTGGCGTGGCTTTGTAGCCCGGGGGCGCAACCGCTCGCCATTGCTGGAGCGTCTGGCGCAGGGCGTGTGCTGACCGCGGGTTCGGACGGGCGTTGGGAAGAATGTTGAATTATGAGTTTTGTCCGCCTTCGGACGGCCAGAATTCAAAATTCAACATTTTTGTTTTTTGGGGCGTCGCCAAGCGGTAAGGCAACGGGTTTTGATCCCGTCATACCTAGGTTCGAATCCTAGCGCCCCAGCCATCTAAACTCAGGCCGCCGCAGGCGGTCTGGAACATGTTGCTGGGCGGCCAGGATTTGAACCGTAAGGTTCGACCGGTTCGCGGCGGCGAACCGGAACAGCGGAGCGCAGCGACGCTGGCCCGCAGGGCGAGGGGCGGAAGCCCCGAGTAATCCTAGCGCCCCAGCCAGCTGACTTCGCCGTGCACTCAAGAGCAGAGGAACCATGGTTTCCGAAATGATGGTCTTCGCGGGTAACGCCAACCCGCAGTTGGCACAAGACATCGCAGCCTATCTCGGTCTGCGGCTGGGCAAGGCTGTGGTCGGCCAGTTCAGCGATGGCGAGATCATGGTGGAAATCCTGGAGAATGTGCGCGGCAAGAATGTGTTCGTGGTTCAGCCCACCTGCGCGCCGACCAATGACCATCTGATGGAGTTGATGGTGATAGTGGATGCGTTGCGCCGTGCCTCGGCCGGCCGCATCACGGCAGTGGTGCCGTATTTCGGCTATGCACGCCAGGATCGCCGTCCGCGCTCGGCGCGTGTGCCCATCACCGCCAAGGTGGTGGCCAACATGCTGACCGGTGTCGGAGTGGATCGCATGCTGACCGTGGATCTGCACGCCGACCAAATCCAGGGCTTCTTCGATATCCCGGTGGACAATGTGTATGCCTCGCCGATCCTGCTCGGCGACGTGTGGCGCAGAAAGAACAACCACAAGGAAGACGTGGTGGTGGTGTCACCCGACGTGGGTGGCGTGGTGCGCGCCCGCGCCCTGGCCAAGCGGCTGGACGATGCGGACCTGGCGATTATCGACAAGCGCCGTCCGCGTGCCAATGAGTCGCAGGTGATGCATATCATCGGTGAGGTGGAAGGGCGTACCTGTATCCTGGTCGACGACCTGGTGGATACCGCCGGCACCCTGTGCAAGGCCGCCAAGGCGCTGAAAGAACACGGCGCCGCCAAGGTGACGGCCTATTCCACCCACGCTGTGCTGTCCGGTCCGGCGGTGCAGAATATAGAAAACTCCCAGCTCGACGAGCTGGTGGTGACCGACACCATACCATTGCGGCCCGAGGCGCGCGCCTGCAGTCGCATCCGCGTGCTGTCCATCGCCGAGATGCTGGCGGAGACCATGCGCCGCATCAACAACGAGGAGTCGGTCAGTTCGCTGTATATGGACTAGCGCCATAGGCGCTGGTCCCAGGTACGAGGTACGAGGAACAAGGTACGAAAACAGGGTTTTTCGTACCTCGCATCTCGAATCTCGTACCTTGTCAGCCTTCCTTGGTCGCGGGGGAGGCAGTTTGGCCCGGTGGTGACGCCGGGCCGTGGTAATAGCAACCTGGAGCAATCGTAATGAAGAATGATTTTGTACTGGAAGCCAGCCTGCGCAGCGATCTGGGGAAAGGTGCGAGCCGCCGCCTGCGTCGCGAAGGCAAGGTTCCTGCCGTGCTGTATGGCGGTCACAAGGAAGCTGCGCCCCTGACCATGGATCACAATGACCTGTTTCACCACCTGGAGAACGAAGCCTTCTACTCCCACATCATCACCATCAATGTGGACGGCAAGGCCGAGCAGGCCGTGCTGAAGGATCTGCAGCGTCATCCGGTGAAGCCGCTCATCATGCACATCGACTTCCAGCGCGTCAGCGCCACGGAAAAGATTCGCGTGCACGTACCGTTGCACTTCGTCGGTGGCGATGTTGCTCCGGGCGTGAAGGTCGGCGGCGGCATCGTCACCCACAACATGAACGAAGTGGAAGTGAGCTGCCTGCCCAAGGACCTGCCGGAGTTCATCGAGGTGGACCTGTCCAACTGTGCGCTGAACCACTCCATCCATATGTCCGAGTTGAAGCTGCCCGCCGGTGTCGAGCTGGTCGAGCTGGCCCACGGTCACGATCTGCCGGTCGGTGGCGTACACGCCACTCGCGGCAGTGTCTCCGAGGAAGGCGGTGCGGCAACGGCGGAGGGTGAAGGCGCCTGATCGCCTTCGCGCAACGCACTGCCAAAGCCGGCGTCTGTGTCCGCGCCTGTTCAGCTCATCGTCGGTCTCGGCAATCCCGGGGCCGAGTACGAACAGACGCGGCACAACGCCGGTTTCTGGTTTGTGGATGCCGTCGCACGCAGCGCCGGCGGCAACCTCAGGCAGGAGTCCAAGTTTCACGGCGAGACATGCAAGGTGCGCCTCGACGGCCACGAGGTCTGGCTGCTCAAGCCGATGACCTTCATGAATCGCAGCGGCCAGGCCGTGGCGGCGCTGGCACGGTTCTACAAGATCCCCCTGGAAAACATCCTGGTCGCCCACGACGAACTGGACCTGCTGCCCGGAGTCGCACGACTCAAGCAGGGCGGCGGCCATGCCGGCCACAATGGTCTGCGTGACATCGGCAGCCTGATGGGCGGCAATAATTTTCTGCGTCTGCGCATCGGCATCGGCCACCCCGGTCACGCCAGCCAGGTCACTGGCTTCGTGCTGGGCAAACCACCGCAGAGCGAGCGCGTTCTGATTGAAGAGGCAATCGCCGCCGCGGTCGCAACCCTGCCGTGGATCATGCAGGGCGAGATGGCGCGCGCCATGAATAGATTGCACTCTACGAAGTGACAAGTTCCAAGTTACAAGTTGCAAGATTAAAGAGCCTTTACTTGCCACTTGTAACTTGTCACTTGTAACTTCATTACTTGGAACTGATTCTATGGGATTCAAATGCGGTATCGTCGGTCTGCCCAATGTCGGCAAGTCCACGCTGTTCAATGCGCTGACCAAGGCGGGCATCGAGGCGGCCAACTATCCGTTCTGCACCATCGAACCCAATGTCGGCATCGTGCCGGTGCCGGATCCGCGCATGGACAAGCTGGCGGCGATCGTCAAGCCGCAGCGCGTGTTGCCCACCACCATGGAATTCGTCGATATCGCCGGTCTGGTGGCCGGCGCCTCCAAGGGCGAAGGCCTGGGCAACAAGTTTCTGGCCAACATCCGCGAGACTGACGCCATCGCCCACGTCGTGCGCTGCTTCGAAGACAGCAACGTGGTCCACGTTGCCGGCAAGGTGCATCCGCTCGACGATATCGAGGTGATCAACACCGAGCTGGCTCTGGCGGACATGGAGTCGGTGGAGAAGGGGATCCTGCGCGTCGCCAAGGTGGCCAAGAGCGGCGACAAGGAAGCCAAGGTCAAGCTGGCGCTGCTGGAGCGCGTCAAGGTGCATCTGGACAGCGCCAAACCGGTGCGGGCCATGGGCCTGGCCAAGGAGGAACTGGCGCACCTGTACGATTTGCACCTGCTGACCGTGAAGCCCACCATGTACATTGCCAATGTCGCGGAGGACGGTTTCGAGAACAACCCGCACCTCGACGCGGTGCGTGCCTATGCCGCCGCCGAGGGGGCGGTGGTGGTGGCGGTGTGTGCTGCCATCGAGTCGGAGCTGGTGGATCTGGATGACGAGGAGAAAGAGGTGTTCCTCGCCGAGATGGGGCTGGAGGAGCCGGGCCTGAACCGCGTCATCCGTGCCGGCTACAAGCTGCTCGGCCTGCAGACTTACTTCACCGCCGGCGTGAAGGAGGTGCGCGCCTGGACCGTGCCCATCGGCGCCACCGCGCCGCAGGCCGCCGGTGTCATCCATACCGATTTCGAGCGCGGCTTCATTCGCGCCGAGGTGATCGCCTACGAGGACTTCATCAAGTACAACGGTGAGCAGGGCGCCAAGGAGGCCGGCAAGCTGCGCCTGGAGGGCAAGGACTACATCGTGCAGGACGGCGACGTCATGCACTTCCGCTTCAACGTCTGATTTCGTTTCGTTCTCTAGGCGGCACGCGGTCCCGCCATGCGCCAGGCGTTGCGGCCGGCGCGCTTGGCCGCGTACATGGCTGCGTCCGCGGCCTGGATCAGGGCATCGGCATTGTCGCCGTGCTCGGGGTAGCGGGCGATGCCGATGCTGGCGCCGAGGCTGACATGATGGCTGTTCAGCGGCAGCGGGCGGCTCAGTTCCTCGATGCAGCGCCGTGCTACCTCGGTCGCGGCGGCCTCATCGCCGGACTCCTCCAGCAGCCAGACGAATTCATCGCCGCCGTGGCGGGCTACCGTGTCGGCCAGGCGCGACAGGTCGCGCAGGCGCTCCCCCATCACCCGTAGCACCGTATCGCCCGCCATGTGGCCATGGGCGTCGTTGACGTCCTTGAAACCGTCCAGATCGATGAACAGCAGCGCGAAGCGGCGCTGATAGCGTTGCGATTGCTCCACCAGGGTCTTCAGCCGGTCGTACAGCAGGGTGCGGTTGGGCAGGCCGGTAAGCGGGTCGTACATGGCCTGGTGATGCAGGCGCTCCCGCGACTGGCGCAACGCCTCCTCGGTGGCCTGGCGGAAGTATTCGTAGACGGCGCAGAACAGGGTGAAAAACAGGTAGGCCGCGGCCATCAGCACCAGTTGCATTGTGCTGGGGGCGATGAACTCGGCGCCGTCGGCGCGCAGTAGCGCCATGCCGAACAGGAGCAGCAGAAACAGGCTGTTCCAGAACAGGCCGCCGCGCAGCCCGGCGACGAAGAAGGTGATCAGCGGGTAGAGCCCGAGCCAGTAGGGACCGCTGCCCTCGATTCCGCCTTCCGCCGCCAGGACCACGAACAGCGGCAGCAGGGTTGCCAGGGTGATGATGTTGGCGCGCTCGATGCGGTGCAGGCGGCGCACCGCGTAGAGGTTGTGCAGGGTGGCGGCCAGGACGAGCACCAGCATCCCGGCGATGGCCAGGTGGCCGTGGTAGAAATTGATCGGCAGCAGCAAGACACCCGCCACCAGTCCCACCATGCTGGTGGCGTTGTGGAAGAAGATCAGGCGGTAGTTGTGCGTGGTCCGATCGTGCTCCTTGCCGCCGGCGAGAAACTGCTGGATTTTCCGTAACATCCCGTTGCCTTCTGGTTCCTGCCGAGCAGTCTATAGGGTTGACAGGACGGGGGGAAGATTGGAGAATGCCGCCTCTTCGCGCCAAGGCTACGTAGCTCAGCTGGTTAGAGCACAGCACTCATAATGCTGGGGTCCTCAGTTCGATTCTGAGCGTAGCCACCATTCAGATATTCCCTCAGGGAAACCAGGGCCGCAAGCCAATGCGGCCCTTTTTCTTTGTTGCCTCCCCGGATTCGGGAATGAAATGCCCGTCTGCTGCACCTTCACGGTAAGGGGGCGTCCGTGTCCCCCATGCCCGACAGGAGGAGAACAACGCCATGCTGCATATTCACCCTCTTTCCCGAGTCCATGCCCCGACCTCCGGCCGCCGCGCCGGCTGGTTGATACTGTTCGCATTGGTGCTGCTGGCCTGCGTGGCGGTGCCACAGGCGCGTGCCGAGGGCATGGCGAAGGTGGTCTATCACGCCGACTTTGCCGATCCGCGGCGCTTCAGCGCGATGCTGACCAGCATCAACAACATGGTCAATTACTACGCCAACGAGTTCATCGAGTACGACGTGCGCATCGTGTTCGTTGCCCACGGCATACGCTTCGTCACCGACGACAAGCTGGCCGGCACGCCCTTCGCCGAGGACAAGCCGCTGGCCGAGCTGCGCGAGAATCTGCGTGGTCGCCTGCTCACCCTGGCGGAGATACACAACGTCAAGCTGGAGCTGTGCAACATCACGCGCAGCCAGATCGGCTTGGCGGAGGACAAGCTGTACAGTGCCGTGGAGCTGATTCCCTCGGGGGTGGTACGGCTGGCGCAGTTGCAGCAGGAAGAGGGCTTTGCCTACATCAAGATCGAGTAGGCACATCATCCGCGCTGGCTTGCAGTGCGGATGACGCGGGTTTCTTACAGAAAGTCCTTGATGCGCGCCGCCATGTCCTTGGCCAGGATGCCGTGGGCGAACTTGACCAGCAGGCGGCCGTCGGGCGCGAGCAGGAACACCCCGGCGGAGTGGTCCATCTGGTACTGGTCGGGCGGCATGCCGGGGACCAGTACCTTTTCATAGCTGACGCGGAAATTCTGTGCCGTGCGGGCGATTAGTTCCGGTGAGCCGGTGAGGCCGATGATGCTGGGGTGGAAATAGGAGACGTACTCGCGCAGCACCTGCGGCGTGTCGCGTTCCGGGTCGACGCTGATGAACAGTGGCTGGATGCGCGCGGCGTCGTCGCCGAGCAGTTTCAGCGCCTGGGTGATGACCATCAGTGACGAGGGACAGACGTCGGGACAGAAGGTGTAGCCGAAGTAGATGAGCTGGTAGCGGTTGCCGAAGTCGCGGTCGGTGACCATTTCGCCGTAATGGTTCATCAACATGAAGCGGCCATTGATGGGCGATTCGTTTTCCGCCGCGGACAGTAGCGCGGGCAGTAACAGTGCCAACAGCAGCAGCGTGCGTGTCATGATGTGAACTCCCTTAAGGTCGGGTGCCGGCAAAGGCGCGGTGCAGGGCACTGATGGCGCCGTCCACCTCGCTGCGGAAGGGGGCCGGATTGGGACAGGGCTGGCGCTTCTCCACCATGCGCAGGAAGGACTTCCGCGTTTCCTGCTCGAACAGCTCCCCGAGCTGGCTGACTTTGGGCACGGTGTCGACGAGGGCCTGTTTCATGCGGCGCATGTCGGCGTTGTAGCCACACTGCAATGCAACGCCGTTGAGTTCGCCAAGGCGGATCACGGTTTCATGCTGCACCGGACTGAAGGCGGCGGCATCGAGGGCCAGCAGCAGGCCGGGCAGTGCGAGGGCGAAATGTCGGATGCGGTGCATGGTCATGATTCACTGGCTTGGCGCAGGCTCCCACTGTAACGCCATTGCGGACGGTTATGCCACCCGTCACCGGCTGCGTTAGGATAACTTCGCGTCAAGCATGTCGAATGCCGCCTGGAGCCCGCCATGATCAATGTCAAACGCTTGGTGCTGGATGTACTCAAGCCACACCACCCCAATGCACTGGAGTTCGCCCATGCCATTGCCGCCACCGGTCCGGACTGTCGGGTGCAGGTGACGGTGTTGGAGGTGGATGAGAAGACCGAGACCCTGAGGGTGGAGGTGACGGGCAGCGCGCTGGACTTCGGGCGCGTGCACGAGGCCATCGGCCAGTGCGGCGGCTCCCTGCACAGCATCGACGAGGTCGAGGTGTGCAGCGACGGCGGGGCTTGACGTGCACTGGCTGCACCGTGCCCGCCTGTGGCTGGACATCACCCGCTCGCAGGGCATCGCGCGGCGCTATTTCGTCGTCAATGGTTTTGACGGTGCCCTGACCATGCTGGGACTGATCATGGGGTTTGCGATCAGCGGCGCCAGTGATCTCTCCGTCGTGCTGAATGCCTGTCTCGGCGCGGCCATTGCGCTGGGCGTCAGCGGGGTGAGCAGTGCCTATGTCAGCGAGGCGGCGGAGCGGCGTAAGGCGCTGGCCGAGCTGGAGGCGGCGATGGGCAAGGAACTGGGCGACAGCGCCCACGGTCATGCGGCACGCTGGGTGCCGCTGCTGATTGCCCTGGTCAACGGTGCCGCACCGCTGTTCATCTCGCTGTTCATCCTGCTGCCCCTGTGGCTGGCGCGCGCCGGGGTGGCGCTGCCCTGGCTGCCCCTGCACACGGCGCTGGGCTGTGCCGTTGTCGCGGTATTCCTGCTGGGGGTGTTTCTCGGGCGGGTTTCCGGCCAGCATTGGCTGCGCAGCGGTCTGCAGACCCTGTTCATCGCCCTGCTGACGATGGGTTTGGTGCTGTTGCTGGAGTGATGTGGTGCCAGCAGACGGCTAGAGATGCTGTTCCAGGCCGTGGGCCTTGAGGCCCCAGGCCAGGATGGAGAACAGCTTGCGGTTGGTGTTGCGCAGCCGGCCCACCAGGGCGGTGATGAGTTCGCGCAGCACCGCATAGCCGATGTCCGGGTGGGCGTCGAGGAAGGCCAGCAACTGCTGGCCGTCCAGGCCAATGACCTCGCAGTCGCTGATGGCCATGGCCGAGGCGGAGCGCGCCTGCCTGTCGAACAGCGCCAGCTCGCCGAAGACTTCCCCCGCTTCCAGGTCACACACCCCCGGGTGGATGTGGCGCCCGGCCTCCAGCTCCAGGTCGGCGATGATGCGCACCTGGCCCGATACCAGCAGGTACAGCCGATCGGCCGGATCACCTTCCCGGAAGATGTACTCGTTGGCCGGCCAGCGCAGGCGGTGCCAGTCGCGCCCTTCCTGGAATTCCGGGTGGTCGAGCAGCTTGCGCAGGGTCTGTTGCATCGGCGTGCTCCACAGGCGTGGGGAAATCCGATTATCAGCCCAAACGCATGGGGTTTTCCAGCGCCCATACCGGCTCAGGAGGAGCAGCTGATGGCCAGGCGGCGGCCCCAGTCCGGCGGTGGTGCGGCGTAGTCCTCGTAGCCCGGATGCTCGTCGAACGGGTGGTGCAGCAGGCGCAGCAGGGTGTCGATTTCATCGTTGTCACCCTGCTGCGCCCGGGTGATGGCCTGCTGGGCCAGATAGTTGCGCAGGATGTATTTCGGGTTGACCCGGCGCATGGCATCGCCGCGGGCGGCATCGTCGCTCTGCTCGGCAGCGAGGCGGTCACGGTAGCCCGCCGCCCAGCGCTCGAAGGCGGCGCGGTCCGGGAACATGTCGCGCAGGGCCGTGTTGCGCGCCCCCGGCGTGCTGTCGAAGCGGCTCAGGGCGCGGAAGAAGTTGCTGTAGTCGATGTGCTGGGCGGCGAGCAGCTGCAGCAGGTCGTACAGCAGTTGCGCATCGCCGGGGCGCGGTTCGCGCAGCCCCAGCTTGTGCTGCATCAGCTCCTGATAGTGGGCATGAAAGGCCGGGGCGTATTCCTCCAACACGGCGTTGTCATGTTCCACCGCTGCCTCCACCGGTTCGCCCAGCAGGGGGAGCAGGGCCTGGCCCAGGCAGCTCAGGTTCCAATGGGCAATATTCGGCTGGCGGTCGAAGGCGTAGCGGCCCTCGTAGTCGGAGTGATTGCAGACCAGGCCGGGAGCGAAATCGTCGAGGAAGGCAAAGGGGCCGTAGTCCAGGGTCAGGCCGAGGATGGACATGTTGTCGGTGTTCATCACGCCGTGGGCGAAACCAACGGCCTGCCACTGGGCGATGAGGCGCGCGGTGCGCTCCGTCACCGTGCGGAACAGTCCCAGATAGGGATTCTTTTCCTCTGCCAGCTCCGGGTAGTGGTGGGTGATGACGTAGTCGGCCAGACGGCGCAGGTGGTCGAACTGGCGGCGGTAGTAGAACACCTCGAAGGAGCCGAAGCGCACATGGCTGGGGGCGAGGCGCACCAGCAGGGCACCGCTTTCCGGCTCCTCGCGCCACACCTCCTCGTCGCTGCCGAACAGGCACAGGGCGCGGGTGGTGGGTATGCCGAGGCCGTGTATCGCCTCGCTGCACAGGTATTCGCGGATGGTCGAGCGCAGCACGGCGCGGCCGTCGCCGCGGCGCGAATAGGGCGTCAACCCGGCGCCCTTCAACTGTACCTCCCAGCGTTCGCCCCGATCGTTCTGCACCTCGCCGAGCAGGATGGCGCGGCCGTCCCCCAGTTGCGGCACGTAGTGGCCGAACTGGTGGCCGGCATAGAGCGCTGCCAGCGGCTCGCTGCCCGGCAGCGGGGCCTGTCCCGACAGCCAGGCGGTGAACTCCGGGCGCAGCGCCTCCAGCGGATCGAGGTCGAGCAGTTCCGCCGCCGCCGGATTGAAGCTGAGCAGACGTGTACCTGCCAGCGGCGTGGGCTGCAGGCGGGTATGGAAAGGCTGCGGCAGGCGGGCGTAGCTGTTGGTGAGATTGAGCTTTTCGAGGCGGCGCATGGCGTTCACATGGCGGCGGGGCGGATGGCATTCAACCGCGCTGCGTCTGGGGCTTTGCGCTGTCGGTCTTTTTAACCAGGTAAAAGAGTCTACTATTGGAATAAAAGCGGGTGTTTCATCCCCAGCTAGGGAAGCTCTGAATAAGTTCAGAGCTTCCGCGGCACAGGAATGTGCCGCCATTTTTCAACGACGATAAGTCGTTGAAAAATGAAGCCAAGCGAAAATCACACTGTTCGCTTGGCGTGGTCTGAGAAGTCCAGGATGGACTTATTCAGGCCTTCCCTAGGGAAGCTCTGAATAAGTTCAGAGCTTCCGCGGCACAGGGATGTGCCGCCATTTTTCAACGACGATAAGTCGTTGAAAAATGAAGCCAAGCGAAAATCACACTGTTCGCTTGGCGTGGTCTGAAAAGTCCAGGATGGACTTATTCAGACCTTCCCTAGAAATAGCGGGCCGAAAAAGGGGGGGCACATGGCTGTGCGCGGCATGGTGCAGGGCAAGGGCATCCGGTTACCCATGTGGTGGCTGGCCGTGGCGGGCGCTTATGTCGCGTTGGGATGGCTGAGCCTGTATCTGGCCCCGGAGCGCGTCACGGTGGTGCCGTTGTGGTTGCCGGCCGGTCTTGCCGTGGCCGTCATGCTGCGATTGGGTTACCAGGCCTGGCCGGGGATCGCCCTCGGTGCCGTCCTGTCCCCCCCGCTGCTTGCTTCCCTGCCCGATACAATGGCGTGGCTGGCACCTGGTGCGGTGGCGCAGGCGATGCTGGCGACCTGGCTGATCCGCCGCTGGGTGAACAGCGAGCTGCCGCTCTGTCATATCAGCGACATCATGCGCGCTATCCTGGCCGTGGTCCTGGCGACCCTGCCCGTCGCCCTGTTCGAGGGCGGGCTGTTGCGCGACGAGTTTGGGCATGCAGGCTGGCAGGCGGTGCCGGAATGCTGGCTGGGCAACATGGCGGGAATCCTGCTGTTCACTCCCTTTGTCCTGGCGTGGAGCAATCGCGCCTATGCGCCGCCAGCGGGCCGGGGGGCGGAGCTGGCGCTGCTGACCGTGCTGGCCGTACTGGTCAGCCAGTGGGTTTTCAGCGTGGCACCGTCCTCCGGTTCACTGGAGTTCGTGTTGCTGGTGTTCTTCATCTGGGCGGCACTGCGGCTGGAGGTGCGCGGCATGGCCACCCTGACCCTGCTCACCGCTCTCGTCGCGGCTTACTACACGGGGCGCGGCCTCGGTCCCCTCGTCGGCCCGTCGGAACTGTTCACCCAGCTCGGCCTGCAGGGTTTCACCGTGCTGGGGTCGGTGACCGGGCTGATTCTGATTGCCGCCACCCACGAACGGCGCGAGGCGCAGGAAGAGTTGCAGCTGGCCGCCAAGGTCATCGACAACACCCCGGACGGTGTGATGATCACCGATGCCGATCTGCACATCCGTTCGGTCAATCCGGCCTTTACCGCCACCACCGGCTACCGCGAGGACGAGGTGCTGGGCAAGACGCCGCGCCTGCTCGCCTCGGGCCGGCACGACGCCGACTTCTATCAGGCCATGTGGCGGCAGATCGCCCAGGGGGGGCGCTGGCAGGGCGAGATATGGAATCGGCGCAAGAACGGCGAGATCTATCTGGAGTGGCTCAACATCATCGCCATCCGTGACAGTCAGGGTGAGGTGCAGAACTATGCCGGAATATTTTCCGATATCGTCACCCAGGAGCACGTGCGCAAGCGTCTGCACAGTCTGGCCTATTACGATGCGCTCACCGACCTGCCCAACCGCGAGCTGTTTCACGACCGCCTGCACAATGCGCTGGTGCAGGCGCGGCGTGAGCAGCGGCAGATGGCGTTGCTGTTTCTCGATGTGGACCGCTTCAAGCCGGTCAATGATGTCCATGGCCATGCCGTCGGCGACAGCCTGCTGCGGGTGATCGCCGACGTGTTGCGCCTGTGCGTGCGCGAGAGCGACACGGTGGCGCGGCTCGGCGGCGACGAGTTCACCGTCATCCTCACCGGTGTGAATGGCAGCGCTGATGCCGCCCAGGTAGCGGACAAGATCATCGCGGCCTTTGCGCAGCCGTTCCAGGTGGAGGGGCGCGAGCTGTCGGTGGGCGTCAGTATCGGCATCGCCCTGTTCCCCGGCGACGCCCATGACGAGGCGATGCTACTGCGCCATGCCGATGCGGCGATGTATGCGGCCAAGCAGGCCGGCCGCAACAACTACCAGTATTTCCGCCCGCAGATGGCCACTCTTTTCGCCGCCAGTCGCTACAATCAGGGCCCCCGGCGCGGTTGACAGGGACGGCGTGGCGGGCAAGACTTGGCCTCCTTTTTCTGCCCGTCCCTGCCATGTCCGCACTGATCGAAGTCGACAATCTGGTGAAGCACTATCAGGGCGTGCGTGCGGTGGATGGCATCAGCTTCACCATTCCGCGCGGCGCCTGTTTCGGCCTGCTCGGTCCCAACGGTGCCGGCAAGACCACCACGGTCGAGATGCTGGAAGGTATCAAGCCGCCCACCGCGGGCAGCATCCGTTACAAGGGCGCGCCGCTCGGCGCGCAATTCCGCCGTGAGGCCGGCATCATGTTCCAGTCCACCGCGCTGCAGGAGTTCATCACCGTGCGCGAGACACTGCGCATGTTCCGCAGCCTGTACGATCATGGCGCAGCGCTGGACGAACTCATCGACGCCTGCGCCCTGCACGCCTTTCTCGACCGCGATACGCGCAAACTTTCCGGCGGCCAGCGCCAGCGCCTGTTGCTGGCCATCGCTCTGGTGAACGACCCGGAGGTGGTGTTTCTCGACGAGCCCACCACCGGCCTCGACCCGCAGGCGCGGCGCCTGTTGTGGGAGCTGGTGCGCGCCATCAAGGCACGTGGCAAGACCGTGCTGCTCACCACGCACTACATGGAAGAGGCCTACGAGCTGTGCGACGAGATCATCATCATGGATCATGGCCGCATCATCGCCCAGGGCTCGCCCGATGATCTGCTGACGCGTCATTTCCGTGATGTGGTGCTGCAACTGCCAAAAAGCGACTTCAACGCCGGCGGCGTGGCAGATCTGACCGTGCTCGATTGCGGCGACAGCGTGGAAATCCTCACCAGTGCCGTGACGGAAACGGTACAACGTCTGCTCGCCGGCGGCGTGTCGCTGGATCGGCTGCGCATCCGCGCCCGCACCCTCGACGACCTGTTTCTGGAACTCACCGGCAAGGAGCTGCGGCCATGATGCTCAGGCGTCTGCTGGCGGTATTCGTCGCGCGCAACAAGGAGTTCCTGCGCGACCGTGCCGCGCTGGGCTGGAATCTGCTGTTTCCGGTATTGATCGTCGCCGGATTTGCCTTCGCCTTCTCCGGCGAGCCGGCGCCGCTGTACAAGGTGGGCGTCGTCGGCCACACGCCGCAGAGCGGTTTCTTCTCCACCCCGCAGGTGCAGTTCATCGCCGTGGACGACCTCGCCGTCGCCGTCACCAAGGTCGAGCGGCACCGGCTGGACCTGCTGGTGGACGCGACCGGGGGCCGTTACTGGGTGAACGACGAATCGCCGCGCGGCCAGTTGCTGGAGCGGCTGCTGCTGGGCAGCGGCGGAGGCGCGCTGCAGAAGCAGGCGGTGAGCGGCCGCATCATCCGTTATGTGGACTGGCTGATCCCCGGTGTACTGGGCATGAACATCATGTTCAGCGCACTGTACGGTGTCGGTTATGTCATCGTGCGCTACCGCAAGAACGGTGTGCTCAAGCGCCTCAAGGCCACGCCGCTGTCGGCCATCGAGTTTCTCGCCGCGCAAATCGTTTCGCGTCTGTGGCTGATCGTCGCGGTCGTGGTGGTGGTGTTCTTCGGCACCCACCTGTTCGTCGACTTCACCATGTACGGCGACTATCTCACCCTGTTCATAGCCTTCGCCATGGGGGGGATCTGCATGATCAGCATGGGGCTGGTGATTGCCGCGCGCATCGCCAGCGAAGAGCTGGCCGAGGGACTGCTCAACCTGATCAGCTGGCCGATGATGTTTCTCTCCGGCGTGTGGTTTTCGCTCGAGGGCACCCACCCGCTGGTGCAGCAACTGGCGCAGGTCTTTCCCCTCACCCACATGATCGATGCCGCGCGCGCCGTGATGCTCGATGGCGCCGGCCTCGCCGCCATCGCGCCGCAGCTCGGCGTGCTGCTGGCGATGACCGCCGGCTTTCTCGCCCTCGGCGCCTGGCTGTTCCGTTGGGAGTAATCATGGTGCAGGCGGCAGACTGCCCCTGCGGCAGCGGCAGACCCTACGCAGACTGTTGTGCTCCTTATCATGAGGGACTTGCGGCACCGACGCCGGAGACCTTGATGCGCTCGCGCTATGCGGCCTTCGTGCTGGCGAAGGTGGACTATCTGCTGGCTACCTGGCACCCCTCGACGCGGCCGGCGGAACTGGTGCTGGATGCGCGGCTGCGCTGGCTGGGGCTGGAGGTGCGCCATAGCCGCGGCGGCGACAGTGAGGGCGAGGTGGAATTTGTCGCCCGCTGCAAGCTCAACGGCAAGGCGGGACGGCTGCACGAGGTGAGCCGCTTCGTGTGCGAGGAGGGACGCTGGTATTACGTCGCTGGCGTGATGCAGGAGGGCAAGTCGCGCCGCCGTTGACGGGGATCAGGTGCGGCGCACCGCCGCCAGCTCCATCTCGCGCTGTGCGTCGATGCGGCGCCGCGCCACCTCTTCCGGCGTGCCGGCCAGTTGCAGGATGCGGCCGGACAGCTGCAGGCTGGCCTCCACCGTTTCCAGGATCACGTCGGTGGCACCGAAGGCGAGCAGGCGTGAGCCGTGGGCCGAGTCACGGGCGCGGGCGACGATGGGCAGGTGCGGCCATTCGGCGTGCACCACGCGTACCACATGCTCCGCCGCACCGGGGTTGTCCATGGTGACTACCAGGGCGCGCGCGGTATGGGCGTGGGCGCGGCGCAGCATCTCCAGTCGCGCGGCATCACCGTAGTACACCGGCATGCCCTTGCCGCGCGCATCGGCCACGCCGTTGGCATCGGTGTCCAGTGCCAGATAGGGGATGCCGTCGGCATCCAGGGTGCGGCCGAGAATGCGGCCGACGCGGCCGAAGCCGGCGATGACCACGTGACCTTCCAGGCCGCCGACACCTTGCAGATCGCCTTCCTGTGCCGCCGTGGTGGCGGGCGGCTCCAGCTTCGCCGCCAGCTTGCCGGCGGTATGCGCCACCAGCGGTGTCACCACCATGGTCAGGCCGGTGACGATGAGCATGAACTGGCCGACCTCACCCGGGATCAGCTTGAGCGTCATGGCCAGTCCCACGACCACGAAGGCGAATTCGCCGCCCTGGCCGAGCAGCAGGCCGGTTTCCAGCGAGGTGTGGCGCGGCAGGCCGAAGGCCAGGCACAGACCGGCCGTGATCACCGATTTGAGTACGAACAGGCCCAGTACCGAGGCGGCGATCCAGAACGCCTCCTGACCCACCACGCGGTAGTCGATGCCCATGCCTACCGACATGAAGAACAGGCCGAGCAGCAGGCCCTTGAACGGCTCGATGTCCACTTCGATCTCGTGGCGGAATTCGGTTTCCGCCAGCAGCAGGCCGGCAAGGAAGGCGCCCAGCGCCATGGACAGCCCGGCCATGCCGGTGAGGGCGGAGGAGCCGATCACCATCAGCAGGGTGGCGGCCATGAACATCTCCACGTTGCGTGTGCGCGCCACCATGTGAAACAGCGGCCGCAGCACCATGCGGCCGATGAGATAGATGCCGACGATTACCACCACCGCCTTGCCCAGGGCCATGAGCAGGGCCAGCTCCAGGCCACCCTCCAGCTTGGTGCCGAGCACGCCGACCAGGAACAGGATCGGCACCACGGCGAGGTCTTGCATCAGCAGGATGGAAAAGCTGGAACGCCCCAATGGCGTGCCGAGCTGGCGCCGTTCGATGAGCAGCTGCATGACGATGGCGGTGGAGGACAGGGCCAGGCAGGCGCCCAGCACCATCGACGCCCCCGGTGTGTTGCCAAACCCCCAGGCAATGGCGCCGATCACCGTGGCGGTCACCACTACCTGCAGGCTGCCGAGGCCGAATACCCAGCGCCGCATCGCCCACAGCCGGTCCAGCGACAGGTCGAGGCCGATCATGAACATCAGGAAGATCACCCCCAGTTCGGCCAGCGCCTGCACGCCGTGGATGTCGCTGATCACCGCGTAGGACAGCCAGCCGATGTCCTCCACGAACAGGCCCAGGCCATACGGGCCGATGATGCCGCCGACGATGAGGTAGCCCAGGACCGGGCTGATGCGGAAGCGGTGGAACAGCGGAACCACGATGCCGGTGGCAACGAGGAACAGCACGATCTCGCGCAGGTGGGGAATGCCATGGCTTTCCACGGTTGACTCCGGTGCTCGCTCTGAATCGGGATTGGAGAACTTTTGATTTGGTGTGCCGGTACGCTGCCGGCTGGCGCAAACGATATCACAGCCGCGCCCCTGGTGGGGGCGCGACGCCGCGCTCCCGATGGCTGCCCGGCGAGGTCAGCCGGCGTCGGGGTTGTTGCCGGAGATGATGCCTTTCAGGCGGGCGGTACCGATGACGTGCAGCACGATACCGCAGCCGACGAAGAACACCACCGAGGCCATGAAGGCACCGCGGATCGGATCGTTGATATCGCCCGGCAGCATGAAGGCGGTGACGGCACAGCCGACGGCGGCGATATAGCAGAGGATGGCGAAGGCGAAGGCGATCTTCTGGCCCAGATGACGTTTCATGTCGGTTTCCTTTGCGCCCTGCGGGATGGCGCTTCGTTTGTATGGTTATTGGCGGTGCGTTGCCGAAGGGTAGGATGCCATGGATAGCGTTTGGTTCAGCGTAATTCTCGGTAATGGCGTCGTGGGTCGGTGTGGCCGTTGATAAATGTCGGGTGGCCGCCCGACCCATGCAACGAAAAGCGCTAGCCGCGTGTGATGCGCCAGCACTGGTGAATGCGGTGGTTGCGTTTGAAGTCTTCCGGAATGGTGTGGGCGGTGATGTCCTCGATGGCAATCCCGGCCAGTGCCTGTTCGTCCAGCCTGAACTTGCGGTAGTTGTTGGAGAAATAGAGTGTGCCGCCCGGCGCCAGCAGTTGCAGCGCCTGGCGGATGAGCCAGACGTGATCGCGCTGCACGTCGAAGACGTTCGCCATGCGCTTGGAGTTGGAGAAGGTGGGCGGGTCGATGAAGATCAGATCGTATTTGCGCTTGCCCAGCGCGGCTTCATCCTGCAGCCAGGTGGTGCAGTCGGCCTGGATGTATTCGTGCTCTCTGCCGGTAAAACCGTTCAGCTGCATGTTGCGCTCGGCCCAGCCCAGATAGGTTTTCGACATGTCCACGGTGGTGGTGGCAACGGCACCGCCCATGGCGGCGTGCACGCTGGCGCTGCCGGTGTAGGCGAACAGGTTGAGGAAGCGCTTGCCCTTGGCCTCGTCCTCGATCATCTGGCGCGTGATGCGGTGATCGAGGAACAGGCCGGTGTCGAGGTAGTCGGTGAAGTTCACCAGCAGGCGGCACTTGCCCTCGCGTACCTCGTGAAAGCGGCCACGCGCGGCCAGCTTTTCGTATTGGGCGCGTCCCTTCTGCGGCTGGCGCACCTTGAAGTGCATTTGCGTCGGCGGAATGTGAAGCAGTGTCGGGATGACACTGAGGGCCTCGCGCAGGCGCTGCTGCGCGCGGGACGGCTCGACGCTCTTCGGCGCCTGGTATTCCTGCACGTGCACCCACAGCCTTTCGCTGTGATAGAGATCGACGGCGATGGCATATTCGGGCAGGTCGGCATCGTACAGGCGGTAGCAGTCGACGCCGTTGCGTTCGGCCCAGCGGCCCAGGTGTTTCAGGTTCTTGCGCAGGCGGTTGGCGAAGCTCTCGGCGCCGGCGGACAGCGCCGGTTTTTCGCCCGCGGTGCCGGCCGGCGCGTAGTTGAACAACTGGCACTCGATGGGGCCGTTGTACAAGGCGATGCTGAGTTGCTGCGCCAGCGGCAGGTAGCCCGCCAGCTCCGGGTTGCCGGTGAACAGGCTGAGGTGGAAGCCGGGCAGCTCGTCGCGCACGATCTCGCCCAGGCGCGCATAGTCGGCGCGCAGCGCGTTGACCTCGCCGATGCGTTCGCCGTAGGGCGGATTCACCGCCAGCAGGCCGGGCTGGAGGTCTTCCGGCAGCAGCGCGCGCAGGCCGGGGGCGAGGGCGCGGCGCTCCACCTGGATGTAATCGGACAGGCCGGCCTCGTCGATGTTGGCGCGTGCCGCCGCCACCGCCGCCGCGTCCTGGTCCCAGCCGTAGATGGGCGGCAGGTTTTTCAGTCCTGCGGCGCGGCGCTGTTTCGCCTCCTCCAGCAATTTCTCCCACACCTCGCGCTCGTGGCGGCGCCAGTACATGAAGCCGAAATAGTCGCGTTGCAGGCCCGGCGCGATGTCCGCCGCCATCAGGGCGCCCTCGATGAGCAGGGTGCCGGAGCCGCACATGGGGTCGAGCAGGGCGCCGCCGCGGGCGGCGATGGCGGGCCAGCCGGCCAGTTGCAGGATGCCGGCGGCGAGGTTTTCCTTCAGCGGCGCCGTCACGCTGTCGCGGCGGTAGCCGCGCCGGTGCAGGCTGCCGCCGGACAGGTCGATGGAGATGCGCGCCTGCTCGCCGCGCAGGTGCAGGTGCAGGCGCAGGTCGGGGATGTCGGTGTCGATGGAGGGGCGTTCGCCGAACAGATCACGGAAGCGGTCGACGATGGCATCCTTGGTTTTGAGAACGGCGTACTGGCTGTGGCTGATGGCGGCGTCGGTGGCGGTGATGTCGATGGCCAGGCTGCCGCTGGAACGCAGGTGTTTCTCCCAGCGGATTTCCTTCACCGCCTCGTACAGCCACTCCGGCGTCGGCGCGCGCACGGTGGTGATGGGCAGCAGCACGCGGTTGGCCAGACGCGACCACAGGCAGACGCGGTAGGCGGTTTCCAGGCTGCCTTCGAAGGTGACGCCGGAGCCGCCGGGCTGTACCTTCGCCGCGCCGAGACGGCGCAGTTCATCGGCGAGGGCGGCGGTCAGGCCGCGCGGGGCGGTGGCGAAGAATTTCATGGAAAACCAGTTTCAAGTGACAAGTGACAAGTGGCAAGAAGAGGTCTTTCACTTGCGACTTGTCACTGGGGTTAATAATGCGGCGGCGGCGTCTCTTCCGACAGCGGGCGTACCGCCGCCGGACTCAGTTCACCGAGCAGGGATTTGACGAACTCCAACTGTTCCTCGGTGGCGCTCAGGGCCTGCTGCTGGCGCAGCACGGTCTGCGTCAGTTCATCGATGGCGGCCTCCAGGTGGGCGAGGCGGATTTCGAGATCGGTGAGTCGTTCGTCCATGCCGCATAGGATACCGCAGGGCCTGGGGCGTTGCGCGGATTTCGTTGCGGGCTAGTGGTGGTCGATCACCACCCGGTTGCGGCCCTGTTGCTTGGCCTTGTAGAGGGCACGGTCGGCGCCTTCCAGCAGGGTGGTGTGTTCCTCGTCGTTGCCCGGAATGCGGGTGGCGAGGCCGATGCTGACGGTGACCCAGGGGCTGATGCCGGAGTCGGCATGGGGCAGTTCCAGCCCCTCGATTTTGGCGCGGATCTGTTCCGCCAGCTTCTCGGCGCCGAGCATCGAAGTGTTGGGCAGGATGGCCGCAAATTCCTCGCCGCCGTAGCGGGCGGCAATGTCGCCCGGACGGGCCACGGTCTCGGCCAGGACATGGGCGATCCTCTTCAGACATTCGTCGCCGGCGGGATGGCCGTAGAGGTCGTTGTATTTCTTGAAGAAGTCGATGTCGAGCATGATGAGGGAGATGGGTTGGTGCTCACGCGCGGCGCGGCGCCACTCCTGTTCCAGCTTTTCATCGAAGCGGCGCCGGTTGGCGATGCCGGTAAGGCCGTCCTGGTAGGACAGGTTGCGCAGGGTTTCCTCCAGCCGCTTGCGATCGGTGGTGTCGTGGGCCACCAGCAGGAAGCCGGCCAGTTGGCGGCGGTGCAGGATCTCCGTAAGCGTGGCCTCGAAGTGGTGCATGCTGCCGTCGAGTTCGTAGCTGAATTCAAAGTTGTGGCCGTGGCCGGGGCTGACGGCACGCATGGCCTGTTCGAAGTGTTCACGCCGCACACCGTCGACCAGTTCGGCGATGCGGTGGCCCTGGGCGCGCTCGACATTGATGTCCAGTACGCGTTCGGCCATCGCGTTGAGGTATTTGACGCGGAAGGCGGTGTCGAGGGCGATGATCAGGGTATCGCCGGTGGAATGCAGGATGCTGTCCAGATACAGCGTGCGCTCCAGCAGTTGTTCGTCGGCGCGCTGCAGGGCGCGTACGATGGACTGGATGATTGCCACCACAATGAAGGAGACGATGGTGGTGGTGATGAACCCGGTGAGCAGAAAGTCGTTACGGATTTCGCCGTGCAGCCACAGGCTGAACAGTGCAACCAGGATCTCGGCCAGCACCACGGAAAAGGCCACCGTGGCGAAGATCAGCCGTCCGGCCCGCAGTTGGATGAGCCAGTTCTTCATCGGCAGTGGCCGTCGTGTCCGTCCATGGTTCCAAGCTACTCAACTTGGCGGGTGGCCGCAATGGCCTGGGCGGCTGAATGTCGACAGCACGCTGCGCTGCCCCGACCTACATCGATTGGGCAGCGTCCAGTTCCTCGCTCAGGGTCAGCCAGCGCTCCTCCACCGTGCCCAGTTCCCGATCCACCTGTGCCTGTTGCAGCAGGATATTTTTGAGGCGGTCCTTGCCGGCGGTCGCGTACAGCGCCGGGTCGGCCAGTTGCCGTTCCAGTTCCGACTTCTGTGCAGTGAGCTTTTCCATCTGCGCCTCCAGCTTCTGCAATTCCTTGCGCAGCGGTTGCAGCCTCTGGCGCTGCTCGGCGTCGAGGCGGCGCTTTTCCTTGCGCGCCGCCGCGCTGTGTTCGGCGGCGACGGCGTCGTTGCCGCTGCCTTCGGTCTGGCGGCGCCGCTCGCTGAGCCACTGGCGGTAGTCGTCCAGATCGCCGTCGTAATTCTGTACCTGGCCGTCGGCCACCAGCAGCAGACGGTCGGTGACGCTGCGCAGCAGGTGGCGGTCGTGGGACACCACCACCATGGCGCCCTCATAGCCTTGCAAGGCGAGGGTGAGGGCGTGGCGCATCTCCAGGTCGAGGTGGTTGGTGGGTTCGTCCAGCAGCAGCAGGTTGGGGCGCTGATACACCAGCAGGGCCAGCACCAGGCGCGCCTTCTCGCCGCCGGAGAACGGTGCGATGGGGGCGTCGGCCTGGTCGCCGTGGAAGCCGAAGCCGCCGAGGAAATCACGCAGCTCCTGTTCGCGTGCCTTGGGGTCGAGGCGCTGCACGTGGTTGAGCGGCGTGTCGTCACCGCGCAGTTGTTCCAGCTGGTGCTGGGCGAAGTAGCCGATGCGCAGCTCCTGCGCCTCGGCGCGCGTGCCGGTCAGCGGCGCGAGATCGCCGGCCATCAGTTTGATCAGGGTCGACTTGCCGGCGCCGTTGGGGCCGAGCAGACCGATGCGCTCGCCCGGCGTGAGCACCAGGTTGGTGGTGCCGAGGATCCGGCGCGCGCCGTAACCGGCGGTGACCTCTTCCAGGCGCAGCAGCTGTGCCGGCAGCTTGTGCGGCGGGCGGAAGCTGAAGTGGAACGGCGAATCGACGTGGGCGGGGGCAATCAGTTCCATGCGCGCCAGCGCCTTGAGGCGGCTCTGCGCCTGGCGTGCCTTGGTGGCCTGGGCGCGGAAGCGGTCGATGTAGCTCTGGATGTGCGCTATCTCGCGCTGCTGCTTTTCGAAGGCCGCCTGCTGCAGCGCCAGCTTCTCGGCGCGCAGCAGTTCGAAGTCGGAGTAGTTGCCGGCGTACAGCGTGGCCCGCTGCTGTTCGATGTGCACGATGTGGTGCACCACCGCGTCGAGGAAGTCGCGGTCGTGGGAAATCAGGATCAGCGTGCCGGGATAGGCGCGCAGCCATTCTTCCAGCCACAGCACCGCATCGAGGTCGAGGTGGTTGGTGGGTTCGTCGAGCAGCAGCAGGTCGGAGCGGCACATCAGCGCCTGGGCCAGGTTGAGGCGCATGCGCCAGCCGCCGGAGAAGCTGGTCACCGGCTGTTCTTCCTGTGCGGCGCTGAAGCCGAGACCGTGCAGCAGGCGGCCGGCGCGGGCGCGGGCGGTGTAGCCATTGATGTTCTCCAGCTGCGCCAGCAGCTCGGCCTGGCGCGTGCCGTCGCCGGCCTGCTCCGCCCGGGCCAGTTCCCGCTGGATGGCGCGCAGTTCGGTATCGCCGTCCATCACGTAGTCCACCGCACTGCGCTCCAGCGCCGGAGTTTCCTGGGCGACATGGGCGATGACGGTGCGCGGCGGCAGCGCCAGCTCGCCGGCGTCGGGCGCGAGTTCCCCGCGCAAGAGGGCGAACAGGCTGGATTTGCCGCAGCCGTTGGCGCCCACCAGGCCCACCTTCTGGCCGTGGTGCAGGGTGAGGTCGACGTGTTCGAGCAGCAGGCGGGCGCCGCGGCGCAGGGAGAGGTCGCTGAGCTTCAACATGGCGGCGCAGTTTACCAGCGCGGCGCCGGGCTGTGTGATTCAGCGCATGGCAAGCGGCGCGGCGCTGAGTCATGCTATGACCATCCATGACAGCGGAGGGAAACATGATGCCTATGAAACGAGTGGTCTGTGGTGTGCTGGCGCTGGCCCTGACGGGCGGCTCTCTCCATGCGCCGCTGGCCCGGGCGGCCCTGGTGGGGACCGAGCAGGTGCTGGCGGGGGCAACGGAGCGGCAGGCGGCGGACGCGGCGCGCGAACGCCTGGCGGCCATGCTGGCGCGTGACGACGTGGCGGCGGCCTTGCAGCGCCACGGCGTCGACGCCGGGCAGGCGCGTGAGCGGGTGGCCGCCCTGAGCGACGCCGAGGTGATGCAGCTCAACGGCCAGATCGAGCGGTTGCCGGCGGGCGGCGACGTGCTCGGCCTGGCGGTGTTCGTGTTCCTGGTGTTGCTGCTGACCGATATCCTGGGTTACACGGATATCTTCCCCTTCGTGAAAAAGACCGCCGACGGCAGCCGCAAGTGAGCGGGCGCCTCGCCGCCCTGGCGCTGGCGAGTCTGCTGCTGGCCGGCTGCGGCACCCTGACCCCGCGCCCGGGGCAGGGTCTGCCGCCCCAGGCCTATGTGGAAACCCCGTTTTTTGCCCAGGAGATCCATCACTGCGGTCCCGCTGCCCTGGCGGGCGCGCTCGGCGCCGCCGGCGTGACGACCACGCCGGAGGCGTTGGCGCCCCAGGTCTATCTGCCGGGGCGCGAGGGCAGCCTGCAACTGGAACTGCTGGCAGCGGCGCGTGCGGCGGGCCGCCTGGCCTACGTGCTGGAGCCCGATCTGGAAGCCGCCCTGCGCGAAGTGGCGGCGGGACGGCCGGTACTGGTGTTGCAGAACCTCGGCCTGTCCTGGTATCCGCGCTGGCACTACGCCCTGCTCATCGGCTACGACCTGCCGGCCGGCCGCGTCACCCTGCACAGCGGTACCCGCCGCGACTATGTGACCTCCCTGGCCACGTTTGACCGCACCTGGGAGCGGGCCGGGCGTTGGGGGGTGCTGGTGTTGCCTCCCGGCACCCTGCCGGTCACGGTCCGCGAACTGCCCTATCTCGCTGCTGCTGCGGCGCTGGAGCGTGGCGACCCCGTGGCGGCGGAGGCGGCCTATGCCGCCGCCCTGCAACGTTGGCCGGCCAGCCTGCCGGCCCGGCTCGGTCGCGGCAATGCCCGCTATGCGCGGGGTGATCTGCACGGTGCGGCGCAGGACTTCGCCGCTGCGGCTGCGGCGCATCCCGATTCCGCCATCGCCCACAACAACCATGCCCATGTCCTGTACCGCCTCGGCCGCCATGATGAGGCCCTGGCCGCCGCCCGCCGTGCGGTGGCACTGGCCGGGGACGGTCTGCCCGAGGCGCGGCGGACGCTGGAGGAGATACAGGGGGCGGTCCCCTGACCTTGCCTTTCGCCGGATCGTGACATAGGTTTTCCAGACGGTCCGCGGCGGGTGCCGAACCGATACCCGTGTTGCGCGGTCCACAGGATGTGGTATCCACGGAGGCGATGGAGGTAGTGGTAGATGAAGCAGGAAAAGGCGGATTTTCTCGGTATTCCTTCCTTCTCTTCAGCGGCGCCGGGCCGCGGCCAGGTGGCGACGCCGGAACGCTGGCTGATGCGCCAGTTGCTGCGCAGCCTGGGTGATCCGCCGATCCGTGTGCGCTTCTGGGACGGGGCCGAAATGGAGCCGGTGCCGGGGGCGGCGCGCACCACGGTGGTGATCCACGATCGCATGGCCCTGTGGCGTTTGCTGCGCCACCCCATGCTGCATTTCGGCGACGACTACAGCCTGGGTCGTATCGACGTGGAGGGTGATCTGGTCGAGTTTCTCGATACCGTGTTCCGCCACCGCCCGCGCGCCCGGGTGAGCAGCCCGACCCGGCGCCAG
The DNA here is from genome assembly GCF_004001245.1 of Sulfurivermis fontis. Lineage (NCBI taxonomy): Bacteria > Pseudomonadati > Pseudomonadota > Gammaproteobacteria > Thiohalomonadales > Thiohalomonadaceae > Sulfurivermis > Sulfurivermis fontis. The sequence continues at coordinate 2,533,537 of NZ_AP018724.1, read as the reverse complement.
TTGCTGGAGCGCCTGCAGCGGGTGCACCGCAACACCCTGCGCGGCTCGCGCGAGAACATCCATCACCATTACGACATCGGTAACGATTTCTATCGTCTCTGGCTCGATCACGAGATGCAGTACACCTGCGCCTATTTTCCCGATCCGACGATGACGCTGGAGGCGGCACAACTGGCCAAGCTGGACCACGTCTGCCGCAAGTTGCAGCTGAAGCCGGGCGAGACGGTGGTGGAAGCCGGTTGCGGCTGGGGTGGCTTGGCGCGGCACATGGCGCGCTACTACGGCGTCAAAGTGAAGGCCTACAACATCTCCACCGAACAGGTGGCCTATGCGCGCGAGCGGGCGGCGCAGGAGGGGTTGGCCGATCGTATCGAGTATGTGCTGGACGATTACCGTACCATCACCGGCAAATACGATGCCTTCGTCTCCGTCGGCATGCTGGAGCACGTCGGCGCCGAGCACTATCACGAACTGGGCGGTGTCATCGATCGGGCCCTCAAGCCCAATGGCCGCGGCCTGATCCATTCCATCGGCCAGAACCAGGCGCAGCCGATGACGGCCTGGGCCGAGCGGCGCATCTTCCCCGGCGCCTACCCACCGACGTTGCGTGAGATGATGCTGATCTTCGAGCCGTACAACTTTTCGGTGCTCGACGTGGAAAACCTGCGCTTGCACTATGCACGCACCCTGGAGCACTGGCTGCAGCGCTACGACGCTCACGAGGCTGAGGTGGAGCGGATGTTCGACGCTCCCTTCGTGCGCGCCTGGCGGCTGTATCTGGCCTCGTCCATCGCCAGCTTCACCAGCGGCAAACTGCAATTGTTCCAGGTGCTGTTCGCCCGCGCCCAGCACAATGCCTTGCCCTGGTCGCGCGCCCACCTCTACGACAACGAGCAGCACAAGAGGTGAGCGTGGAACGCTGCGATGTGTTGATCGTCGGCGGCGGTCCTGCCGGTTCCTCCCTGGCCTGGCGCCTCGCGGCACAGGGCAGGGAGGTGGTGGTGCTGGACAAAAAGCACTTTCCGCGCGACAAGGTGTGCGCCGGGTGGATCACCCCGGCGGTGGTGGAGACGCTGCAACTGGACCTGGACGACTATGCCTGCGGCCGCACCCTGCAACCGATCCACCGCTTCCGCACCGGCCTCATCGGCGGCGACGAGGTGCTCACCGATTACGGCACCACGGTAAGTTACGGCATCCGCCGCCGCGAGTTCGACGACTATCTGCTGCGGCGCAGCGGCGCACGGCTCGTGCTGGGAGAGGGACTGGACAGCGTGGAGCGCGAAGGCGGCGAATGGATCGTCAACGGTCGCCTGCGCACGCCGCTGCTCATCGGCGCCGGCGGTCACTACTGTCCGGTGGCACGCCGTCTCGGCGCGGCACTGGGACCGGAGGAGGGGCCGGTGACGGCGCAGGAGGTGGAGTTCGAGCTGTCGCCGCCGCAGGCGGCGGCCTGCACCGTGGCGCCGGATACGCCGGAGCTGTTCTTCACGCCGGAGCTGGACGGCTACGGCTGGGTGTTCCGCAAGGGCGGTGTGCTCAACATTGGTCTTGGCCGCGAGGTGGGCGGCAAGCTGGGCGACTCCGTCGCCGCCTTCACCGAGTGGCTCAAGGCGCGGGGCAAGATCCCCGCCGACATCCCGCAGCGCTTCCATGGCCACGCCTACCTGTTCTATCCGCAGCGCCGCCCGCGCCGCGTGGTGGACGACGGCGTACTGCTCATCGGCGACGCCGCCGGCCTCGCCTATCCGCAGAGCGGCGAGGGCATCCGTCCTGCCGTGGAGTCGGCGCTGCTCGCCGCAGAGGTGATCGCCGCCGCGGACGGCGACTACCGCGCCGAATGTCTCGCTCCCTACGCCGAGCGGCTCAGCGCCCGCTTCGGTCCGCGCCAGGCCGCTCCTGCGGCGCTGCCCTGGCTGCCGGCGGCTATGAAGCGCTTTTTCGCCGGCCGCCTGCTCGGCAGCCCGCTCTTCACTCGCCATGTGGTCCTGGACCGCTGGTTTCTGCATCGCACCCAGCCGGCCTTGCGCGCCGGCTGAGCCGTCGGCCGTATTGTGGCGTGTGCCGGATAATCCGCCCCGCCGCCCCTCTATTAGGGAAGGTCTGAATAAGTCCATCCTGGACTTCTCAGGTCGCTCCCGCCCCCTCCCTGGGCTGCGCGACATAAGTCCATCCGTGGACAAAACCACGCCAAGCGAAAAGTGTGATTTTCGCTTGGCTTCAATTTTCAACGAGTTATCGGCGTTGAAAATTGGCGGCACATCCCTGTGCCGCGGAAGCTCTGAACTTATCCAGGGCTTCCTTGGCTGCAGCCGTGCCATTGGGCATGCAATTTGTGTGGTTATTCACACTGCCGGCTCCGTGGCGACGTATAATCGCCCCATCCTGTCTGATGGCAGGGCTGGAAACGATAAGCAAAGGAACCGGGAGTGATACGTGTCCTGATCGTCGATGACCACGCCATCGTGCGGCGCGGCATCCGCGACATCATCGCCGATGAGCCCGACATGACCGTGGTGGCCGAAGCTGCCGACGGCCCCGAGGCCCTGGCCCAGGCGCAGTGCTGCGAGTGGGATGTCTGCCTGCTCGATCTCGCCATGCCCGGCATGCACGGCACCGACGTGCTGGCCCGGCTGCGGCGCGAATGTCCCGGCAAACCGGTGTTGATCGTCAGTATGCACTCGGAAGCGGAATACGGTCCGCGCCTGTTGCGCGCCGGCGCCGCCGGCTATCTGCCCAAGGAAACCGCGCCGGAACTGCTGGTCACCGCCATCCGGCAGGTGGCTGCCGGCGCGCGCTACGTCAGTCCCACCCTTGCCGCGGTGCTGGAGGCGAAGAAGCGCAAAATCGCCGCCGGCCGCCGCCCGCTGCATGCCGCGCTGTCCGAGCGCGAAACCCAGGTGCTGCGCCATATCGCCACCGGTCGCGGCCTGTCCGACATCTCCTCCCTCATGGGCCTCAGCCCCAAGACCGTCAGTACCTATCGCTACCGCCTGCTGGTGAAAATGCGCATGAAGAGCAACGCTGAACTGACGCGCTATGCGGTAGAGAACAAGCTGATCTAGCACGGCTGCGCCAGCATTTTCTCCGGCGCGACACTTCAGGAAGGTCTGAATAAGTCCATCCTGGACTTTTCAGGTCGCTCCCGCCCCTCCCTGGGCTGCGCGACATAAGTCCATCCGTGGACAAAACCACGCCAAGCGAAAAGGGTGATTTTCGCTTGGCTTCATTTTTCAACGACTTATCGTCGTTGAAAAATGGCGGCACATCCCTGTGCCGCGGAAGCTCTGAACTTATTCAGAGCTTCCTTCATTCTTGGCTACCCTTTGGCCATAGGCGGTGCCGTCCCGGTCCCGCCCCGCAACGGATAGGGAGGCTGTGTCATGGAGCCGTCATTGCGCGGGTTCTTGCTGGTACTGTTGCTGTTGCCGTTGGCTGCCCTGGCCGATCTCACCGGCCGCTGGCAGGGCGATGACGGTGGGGTGTACTACCTGCGCCAGAAGGGTGAGGAGCTGTACTGGTACGGTGAACAGAAGGTGACGGAACCGCGCTGGGCCAACGTGTTTCGCGGCCGTATCCGCGGTGAGCGCATCAACGGCGTATGGCTGGACGTGCCCAAGGGGCAGACGCTGGGCGAAGGCAATCTCAGCCTCGTCATCAGGAACACTGGCCAGGTGCTGGAACGCACGCATGAAACCGGTGGTTTCGGCCCGACGCGTTGGACGCGCGTGGGGGCGTTGCCGGAGCCGGCCCAGGCCGCACCGGTCATGCCGCTCAAACCCATGCCGTCGCAGGTGGTGATGCCGGCGCCGGTCCTCCAGGAAGATTGCATAGCCTTCAATCCGGCGAACATCACGGTGACCCAGGCGAACAATCGGTGGAAGATTGCCGAGGGCAGTCACTGGCTGTTCGACTTCGAAGGCCGGCAGGACGAGGCCCGGCAGGCACTGCGCGTCCTGCGTCACTACGGCATGAACCAGACCTGTTACGTCGGCCGGCCACAGCCTGCGTTGACCTATATGCTGGCGAACGGCGCGGTCCCGGCCGGCAGTCTGCGCGGCGAGGATTGTGTGGCATTCAACAATGCGAATCTGGCCGTGGTCCAGGCCGGCGGGCGCTGGAAGATTGCCGACGGCGGCCACTGGCTGTTCGATTTCGAGGACAAGCGCGACGAGGCGGAGCAGGCCCTCGCGCTCCTGCGCAAGTACGGCTTTACCCACAGCTGCTACGTGGGGCGCCCGCAGCCGAGCTTCACCTATTTGCGCCGTTGAGCGCCTCTGCCCTGCCGACACCCGGATGATATCCCGGGGCGGCAGGCGCGCGGCTCAGCGCCCCCGCTACGGGCCGCGGACGACCCCGGTCGCAAAAAGCGGCGGCGATGACGTGGTCGTTTGCCGTGATGTGATGTCATTCACCGACCAGCCATGCAACCGTCCAGCGGCCATGTCCGGCGTGGTCCAGACACTGATGCAGCCAGGGCAGCAGGGCCCTGAGTTGTTCGTCCAGCTGCCAGGGCGGGTTGATGAGCAGCATGCCGCTGCCGTGCATGCCGCCTATATGCCTGGGGCCGCCGTCGTCGGGCGCGATGCACAGTTCGGCGTACAACTGCTTGCGGATGCCGCTTTCCTTCATGCGCCGGTGCAGCCGCTCGATGCTGGGGCGGTTGAGGATCGGATACCACAGGGCGTACAGGCCGGTGGGCCAGCGCGCGTGGGCGCGGCCCAGGGCGGTGGTGACCTGGTCGAACTCGCTTTTCACTTCATAGGACGGATCGATCAGCACCAGGCCGCGTTTTTCCTTCGGCGGCAGGAACGCCTTCAGGCCCTGATAGCCGTCCTGGTGATGCACCGCCACCTGGCGATCGCCGGCGAATTCCTGCTTCAGCAGCGGCATGTCGCTGCCATGCAGCTCGCACAGCACCAGGCGATCGTGGGCGCGGGCGAAGTGGCGCGCGATGCGCGGCGAGCCGGGGTAGTAGTGCAGTCTGCCGTCGGGATTGAGGTCGCGCACCGCAGCGAGGTAGGGCGCGGCCTGCTCCGGCACATCGTCGCGCTGCCACAGCCGCGCGATGCCGTCGCGCCACTCGTCGGTCTTCTGGGCCTCCGGCGCGTGCAGGTCGTAGCGGCCGACGCCGGCGTGTGTTTCCACATAGCAGAACGGCGTGTCCTTGCGCGTCAGCGCCTGCATCAGCAGCGCCAGCACGGAATGCTTGAGGATGTCGCCGTGATTGCCGGCGTGATAGGCATGGCGGTAGCTCAGCATGACGGATTCAAAGACCTGTTGAACGCAAAGGCGCAGAGGACGCAAAGTTGATGGGGGCTGGCACGGTGGAGACACTCCATGATTTGCGGACTGGTGGCGGGTAGAACGCAATGAGTCCCTTTGCGAACTTTGCGTTGCAAGCTTTTAGCCTTTGACAGGTTTGACCTTCGATGCCGCCAACTTGGCGCGCGCGCGGCAGTCGTCGACGTCGTTGCCGAAGGCCAGGGCCACGCCCATGCGCCGGCGCGGGAAGGCCTCGGGCTTGCCGAACAGGCGCAGGTCGGTGTTGGGCACGGCCAAGGCTTCCGCGACGCCCTCATAGGCGATGCCGGTTTCGTTCATGCCGCCGTAGATCACGGCGCTGGCGCCGGCCGAGCGCAGGGCGGTGGTGACCGGCAGGCCGAGGATGGCGCGGGCGTGCAGCTCGAATTCGGACAGCACCTGGGTGGCCAGGGTGACCAGGCCGGTGTCGTGCGGGCGCGGGCTGACCTCGGAGAACCACACCTCGTCGCCCTTGATGAACAGCTCGACGCCGAAGAGGCCCCGGCCGCCCAGATTGGCGGTGACCTTGCCGGCGATGTCGCGTGCGCGCTCCAGGGCGACGGGGCTCATGGGTTGCGGCTGCCAGCTCTCCACATAGTCGCCCTTTTCCTGGCGGTGGCCGATGGGTTCGCAGAAGTAAGTCTCCACTGCACCGCTGTCGCCGACGGCGCGGACGGTGAGCTGGGTGATCTCGTAGTCGAAGTCGATCATCTCCTCGACGATGACGCGGCCCTGATCGACGCGGCCGCCGCTCTTGGCGTAGTCCCAGGCGGCCTGCACGTCGGCCGGACCGTGCACGGTGGACTGGCCCTTGCCGGAAGAGGACATCACCGGCTTGACGATGCAGGGATAGCCGATGCCGCCGGCGATGGCCGCCTGCAACTGTTCCAGGCTGTCGGCGAAGGCATAGCGCGAGGTGGCCAGGCCCAGTTCCTCGGCGGCGAGGCGGCGGATCCCCTCGCGGTTCATGGTGAGGCGCGCGGCGCGGGCGGTGGGGATCACCTCGGCCAGGCCGTCGGCCTCGATACGCAGCAGTTCGTCGGTGGCGATGGCCTCGATCTCCGGCACGATGAGGTGCGGCCGCTCCAGCTCCACCAGGCTGCGCAGGGCGCGCGGGTCGGCCATGTTGATGACGTGGGCGCGGTGGGCCACCTGCTGGCCGGGGGCGTTGGCGTAGCGGTCGACGGCGATGACCTCCACACCGAGGCGTTGCAGGGCGATGATCACCTCCTTGCCCAGTTCGCCGGCGCCGAGCAGCATCACACGGGTGGCGGAGGGGGAGAGGGGGGTACCGAGGCGCATGGCGGATTGTCCTTGTGATGACCGGGAAATGACCCTATGTAAGGGGCTGGATCCTACCACCCTGCCGCCCCCGGGCGGGGAATTGCGGCGGAAATCCATACTATGGAAATCGGGCATTGACCGGCGCGGAAAAACTGCATAATATGCGCGCCATTCTTAGACTCAATCCAAATCAACCTCAACAAGGAGATAGCAATGGGCGTACTCGTAGGTCGTAAGGCTCCGGACTTCACCGCTCCCGCCGTGCTGGGCGACGGCTCCATCGTGGACGAGTTCCACTTCGCCGGCGCCACCAAGAACAAGTATGCAGTGGTGTTCTTCTACCCGCTGGACTTCACCTTCGTCTGCCCCTCCGAGCTGATCGCCTTCGATCATCGCCTGGAGGAGTTCAAGAAGCGCAATTGCGAAGTGATCGGCGTATCCATCGACTCCCACTTCACCCACAACGCCTGGCGCAACACGCCGGTGAACCAGGGCGGCATCGGCCCGGTCGGCTACACCCTGGTGGCCGACATGACCCACAACATCTGCAAGGCCTTTGACGTCGAGACCCCGGACGGCGCCGTCGCCTTCCGCGGCTCCTTCCTCATCGACCGCCAGGGTGTGGTGCGTCACCAGATCGTCAACGACCTGCCGCTGGGCCGCAACATCGACGAGATGCTGCGCATGGTCGACGCCCTGCAGTTCTTCGAAGAGCACGGCGAGGTCTGCCCGGCCGGCTGGAACAAGGGCAAGAAGGGCATGAAGGCCGACCCGAAGGGCGTGGCCGAGTACCTGGCCAGCGAAGCCGACAAGCTGTAACACCGCTGTAGCCGCAATGAAAAAGGCCGGTTGGGGCAACCCAACCGGCCTTTTTCATTGCGGCTACAGCGGCAGGTACGAAGGGCGAGATACAAGATGCGAGCGAGGAACGCGCCGCGTGCGGGTGTTTGCCGGTCAGCCCTGCGCGCAGCGCACACCGGCGCGTCCCTAGTCCCTCGTATCTCGTACCTCTCCCTGCGGAGCGGCGCCGCGCTCGGGGCCGTAGTTGATCCCGCCCGGCGACACCGTGCCGCCGGAGATGATGAAGGTCATCGCCGCGTCCACCGTCCAGTCGGTGGACACCACCCGTTCCAGCGGCACGATCTCCAGATAGCCGGAGGTGGGGTTGGGGGTGGTGGGCACGTACACCGCCGCCAGCTTGCGGCCGGTCTTCTCGTCGGTGAGCACCTGGGTGACGAAGCCGACGGCGCGCATCTCCGGGGTGGGGAATTCGATCAGCACCACGCGCTGCACGTTGTCCGGTTTCTGCTGCAGGGCGGCGATCAGTTTCTTGGTGGCGCCGTACACCGTCTGCACCAGGGGAATGCGCTCGATGAGCGACTCGAACAGGGCGATCAGGCGCTTGCCCAGCACGCGGGTGGTGATCCAGCCCAGCACATACAGCGACAGCACGGTAATCAGCGCCGCCAGCAGCGACTGGAACCAGGGCGCCAGCAGCCATTCGGCCGGCGCGGGCGTCGTCTGCTCCAGCCAGCGCGCCAGGGCCCGCACCCAGGGGCGGCCTAGGTTGGACAGTTGCTCGAACAGGAAACTGAACACCAGCCAGGTGATCCAGATGGGGACCATCACCAGCACGCCGGTGATCACATAGCGCTGGAAGTGGGTGGTGGAGGCGGATTCCTTTTGCATGGGGTATTCCTGTGTGAAGGCTGAAACCTATCTGTAACCGTTCGGTTATCGAAGTGCAATACGGCCGCCGTAGCCTGCGTCGATGAGTTCCCGTACCGCAGCGCCGACGGAGGCCGAACCCTTGCGCATCCTGATGATCTCCGATGTCTATTTCCCCCGTGTGAACGGCGTCTCCACCTCGATGCAGACCTTTCGCCGCGAATTGCAGGCGCTGGGGCACGCGGTGACCCTGGTGGTGCCCGACTATGGTGTGGCCCATGACTGCGATGATGACGACATCATCCGCATTCCTTCGCGCCAGGTACTGCTGGATCCGGAGGACCGCCTGATGCGCCGCCGCGCGATTCTCGAGCTGCTGCCGTGGCTGCGGACGCAGGGCTACGACCTGGTGCACATCCAGACCCCCTTCGTCGCCCACTATCTGGGCCTGCGCCTGGCGCGGGAGCTGAGGCTGCCGGTGGTGGAGAGCTACCACACCTTTTTCGAGGAATATCTGTTCCATTACATCCCGTTTTTGCCGCGCGCGTGGCTGCGGGCGGTGGCACGGCGCTTTTCGCGCTGGCAGTGCAACAGCGTGGACAGTGTGGTGGTGCCGTCCACCGCCATGCTTGAGGTGTTGCGCGGCTATGGCGTGCGCAGCGCGGCGCGGATCATTCCCACCGGCATCGAACTGGCGGAATTCCGCCACGGTGACGGCTCCGCCTTCCGCCACCGGCACGGCATTCCGGCGGCGCGTCCCGTGCTGACCTTCGTCGGCCGTGTCGCCTTCGAGAAGAACATCGATTTCCTGCTGCGCATGCTGGTGCGCGTGCGGCAAGAAGTGCCGGATGTGTTGCTGGTGATCGCCGGCGAGGGACCTGCCGTGTCGCATCTGCACGCTCTGAGCGCGCGTCTGTCCCTGCAGGACAATGTGTTGTTCATCGGCTATATGTCGCGCTGCGGCGAATTGCAGGACTGCTATGCGGCAGGCGACATCTTCGTTTTCGCCTCGCGTACCGAGACGCAGGGACTGGTGCTGCTGGAGGCCATGGCGCTGGGTGTGCCGGTGGTATCCACGGCGGTGATGGGGACGCGCGATGTGGTGCATGCCGGCGAGGGCGCGATAATCGCGCCGGCGGATGAGGCCGGTTTCGCCGCCGCGGTAACCTGTCTGCTGCGCAATCCGGCACGACGGCAGGCGCTGGGTGAGGCGGCACGTGTCTATGCCGCCGGCTGGGCAGCTCCCCTGCTGGCACAGCGCCTGGCCGAACACTACGTCGCGGTCGTGGCGGCGGATGCAGTTGCGCGGGAACCGGCCGGTACGGCGGATGCCTGCCTGCCGGGATAGGCACCTCGCTATCACCAAAAGGTCATCGACCTGTCATCGCGGTTTCACACAACGGGGGGAACATGGCAGTCATGTCGAGCGGTGATAGCGCCATGAGTCTTGCCCCTGCAAATCGCACCCGGTTGCATCTCGGTGTGGTGACCGAGACCTATCCGCCCGAGGTCAATGGCGTGGCCATGACCATAGGCAGGCTGGTGGATGAGATGAGCCGGCGCGGCCATCGCATCCAGCTGGTGCGGCCGCGCCAGGGACAGGGAGACACCGTTGCCGATGCGCTTGACGACGAGTTCGATGCGCCGTTGAGTACGACTCTGGTCAGCGGCGTCACCATGCCCTGGTATCGCGAGTTGCGCCTCGGCCTGCCGGCGGGCCTGCGCCTGCGGCAGTTGTGGCGGCGCGAACGGCCCGATGTGTTGTACGTGGCCACCGAGGGGCTGTTGGGGTGGTCGGCCATCCGTGAGGCGGCGCGGCAGAACATTCCGGTGATCAGCGGCTTCCACACCAACTTCCACAGCTACAGCCGGCACTATCAAATCGGCTTCCTGCAGCGCCCCATCTACGACTATCTGCGCCGGCTGCACAACCGCACCGCCTGCACCCTGGTGCCGACCGAGGTGCAGCGCAAGTCATTGCTGGCCGACCGGTTCCGCAACGTCGAGGTGCTGGGGCGCGGCGTCGACAGCCGGCTGTTCACGCCGGCGCGGCGCAACGAGGATCTGCGCCGCGCCTGGGGACTGGGACGCCGGGACCTGGCGGTAATCTATGTCGGCCGTCTGGCGGCGGAGAAGAATCTGCCGCTGGCGGTGCATGCCTTCCGCGCCATGCGCGAGCGCAATCCCAACCTGCGCCTGATCATCGTCGGCGATGGGCCGTTCTATGAAGACCTGTACGGCAACGAGCGTGACGTGATCTTCTGCGGCGTGCAGACCGGCGTTGCCCTGGCAGAACACTACGCCTCCGCCGATATCTTCCTGTTTCCCAGCGAGACGGAAACCTTCGGCAACGTCACCCTGGAAGCGATGGCCTCGGGGCTGGCGGTGGTGGCCTTCGACTATGCCGCGGCCCACATGCATATCGATCCCAAGCAGGAAGGGTTGCTGGTGCCGTTGGGCGATCACGCGGCCTTCATCGCCACGGCGGCGGCCCTGGCCACCCAGCCGGAGCGGGTCGAGCAGTTGCGCTTTGCGGCGCGACGCAAGGCGCAGCGCCTGGACTGGCAGGGCGTGGCGGATCGTTTCGAGTGGCTGTTGCGCACCTACAGCGGGAGGGCATGATGGCGATGCAGCGCAGTGCAGATCTGTGGCGCAGGGCGGGGGATCTGGACCTGTCCCTGTGCATGCTTTTCAACCGCGGTGTACAGCGTCGTGCCGTGCGCCGGCTGTTCGCGCTGGTCAGCCGTCTCGGCAACGGCGTGTTCTGGTATGCGCTGATGGCGGCACTGCCGCTGACCTTCGGCGCCGCCGGCGTGGCGAGTGCACTGCACATGGTGCTGGTAGGCGCTGTCGGTGTGACGCTGTACCGTCTGATGAAGGGTCATATCAACCGCGAACGCCCCTTTGTGCATAACCCACAGATCCGCCTCGGCGCCATGCCGCTGGATCGTTTCAGTTTCCCTTCCGGGCACACCCTGCACGCGACGGCGTTTACCATCGTCGCCGTGTCTCACCACCCGCTGCTGGCGACCGTGCTGGTGCCGTTTGCGCTGCTGGTGGCGGCCTCGCGCATGGTGCTGGGTCTGCACTATCCGTCGGACGTGGCGATGGGGGCAACGGTCGGTGCGGTGCTGGCGGCAGCCAGCCTGTTTCTGGTCTGAGCTTGCCGGGCCGGGCCACGGCCGTGCACGTTTCTTGCTGCGGTGTTGCCGATGACACAACCGCCCGTTGCCGGTGCTATCACTCTCAGCCATGATAGCGCCATGGACGAAACCGGCATGGCCGCGAGCAATGACGAACTGCGTCTCCTGCGCGACGATGTGATTGCCCTGCGTGCGCGCGTGGTGTCCGGTGCGGAGAAGCGTTTGCTGCGTCTGCGTGCCTGCTATGCCGATGGACGCTTTACCGCCAGCGCCCGCAATTTGGCGCATTATCTGGAGCTGCGCCGTACCGACCTGCGGCCCCTGCAGGAACGCCTGGCGGCCATGGGCCTGTCATCACTGGGGCGCGGTGAGTCCCATGTCGACGCGACCCTGGCCGGAATCATCACCCTGTTGACGCGCGCCATCGGCGCTGCTCCGGATCTGCAGCACAATGGCGGTCCGGCATTCGGCGAGGGACACCGCCTGCTGTTGCAGCACACCGATACGCTGTTCGGGCCGGCGCGTGCCCAGCGCCGGGCACGCATCATGGTGACCTTGCCCAGCGAGGCGGCCAGGGATTATGACCTGGTGCTGGGGTTGCTGCAGGCGGGCATGGATGTCGCGCGCATCAACTGCGCCCATGACGATGCGACGGCGTGGGAGGCGATGATCAACAACCTGCGGCGGGCGGAGCGCGACAGCAATCTGCATTGCCGCGTGCTCATGGACCTGGCCGGCCACAAGCTGCGCACCGGGCCCGTTTCCGCCGTCCCTGCCGTATTGCACATCCGCCCGCAGCGCGATGAGTTCGGTCTGGTGGTGACACCGGCGCAAATTCTCCTCGAGCCGGCCGCACAGTGCAGCCTGGTGGCGGAAGATGAGCGGCGGGACACCTACCTGCGCCTGCAAATCCCGCTTGAATTGCACGAGCAGCTGCGCCCCGGTGATCGCCTGCGCTTCAGCGACGGCCGTGGCAAGCGGCGCGAGCTGGATATCATTGCGCGCACACCTGCCGAACGCTGGCTGGCACATTGTGCGCGTTCCGCCTACCTCAGTGCCGATACCGTGCTCGAACTGCGCCGACGCGACAGTCATCATCGCTGGCGGCGGCTGGGGCACTACGCCCTGTGCCCCTTTCCCGGCCAGCCGCAGGCGTTGCGGCTGTATTGGGGCGATCAGCTTCTGCTGCGGCGCGATGCCATGCCGGGACAGCCGGCGCAGCGCGACGGACTCGGCAACATCATCGCTCCGGCCAGTATCGGCTGTACCCTGCCGGCGGTGATCGACTGGCTGCAACCCGGCGATCCGGTGTGGTTCGACGACGGCAAGCTGGGTACGGAGGTGGATGCGGTGACGCCGCAGGGCGCCCTGTTGCGCGTAACCCATGCCGCGCCGGCGGGCGTGAACCTGCGCAGCGACAAAGGCATCAATTTTCCCAATACCCGTCTCGAGTTGCCGCCGTTGGCGCAGAAGGATTTGCAGGACCTCGACTTCGTCTGCCGCCATGCCGACATGGTCGGTTTCTCCTATGTGGAGACGCTGGCCGACATGGAGTGCATGATGCAGGAACTGGCGCGCCGCGGGCGTGCCGAGCTGCCGATCATCGCCAAGATCGAGACGGCACGCGCGGTGAGCAATCTCGGCGAGCTGCTCCTCGGCACCATCGGCCGCCACGAGCTGGGCATCATGATCGCGCGCGGCGATCTGGCGGTGGAACTGGGTGGCGTGCGTCTGGCGGAGATCCAGGAGGAAATCCTCTGGCTGTGCGAGGCGGCGCATGTGCCGGTGATCTGGGCGACTCAGGTGCTGGAGACGCTGACCCAGAAGGGGATACGCTCGCGTCCGGAACTGACCGATGCGGCCATGGGAGGGCGTGCGGAATGCGTGATGCTGAACAAGGGACCGTATGTGCTCGATGCCGTGCGCCTGCTCGATGAGATCATGCGCCGCATGGAGGCGCATCAGCACAAGAAGACGTCGCGCCTGCGTGCCCTTGGCCTCGCAGGAAAGGAATAGCGTGGCGGTTTTACTTGTCGCTTGGGCCTTGTAACTTGAAACTGTGTTTCAGGCGTTAAGATCCGGAATCAGCTCGCTTTCCAGTTTGGCGATGATGTCCTTGAGCAGCAGCTTGCGCTTCTTGAGGCGGCGCACCTGCAGTTGGTCGGCGGTGGGATCGGCGGCCAGGCGGTTGATGATGTCGTCGAGGTCGCGGTGTTCCAGCCGCAACTCTTCCAGACGGCGCTGGATGGCCTTCAAATCCTGACCGTACATGCTGCTTTCTCCACCAAGGGCACGCAGTGTGCACGTGCCATAATATCCCGTTTGCCGTGGCTTGTGCAGCACATCAGCCCCCACCGGGTTTGGGATTTTCGCTGTAATGTGTTACGGTAAAAAGCGTTCGTGGCCCCTCCGGCCATGCAACATGTGAGTTCCCTCTGACAGGACGATGTATTCCCATAGCGGAATACGTAAGTCAGTTAACGCGCACCTTCCCGTGCGCACCAAGATGGCGCCATAGCGCCATACCGCGCGGCATTGCCGCTTCGATGAACCGACGACGATAACGGCGCACCCGCGCCCGCTGTGCCGGCTGCCACGTTTTCGTCCGCTCGCAATAACCATGCGACACGGCCACTGCCGTGTGCAACAGGCCTATGACACAAGCACAATCCAAGATTGCGGCGGCTGCCGATACGCTGCTTTTGCGCAAGCCGCATCTGGCCGATGGCCAGGCGGTGCATGCACTGGTGCGCCGCTGCCCGCCGCTCGATCTCAATTCCAGCTACAGCTATTTCCTGCTGTGCAGCCATCATGCCGACACCTGCGTGGTGGCGGAGCAGGCCGGCGCATTGGCCGGCTTTCTCTCCGCCTACCGCCTGCCGCAGGTGCCGCACACCTTGTTCGTCTGGCAGGTGGCGGTGGATGCCGCGGCACGCGGCCATGGCCTGGCCGGTCGCATGCTGGAAGAACTTCTGGTTCGCCCCTCCTGCGCCGGCGTGCAATTCATTGAAACCACGGTATCTCCCTCCAATCTCGCCTCGCGCCGGGTTTTTGAGCGCTTCGCCGCACAGCGGCACACAGTCTGGCAGGAAGAGGTATTTCTCACCCGCGGTCACTTCGGCAGCGAGGCGCACGAGGAAGAGATATTGCTGCGCATCGGTCCCTTGGCAGACTGAGCGAATTCATTTTGGCGCCCATGGTTACGGGTGCACCACTACAGGAGGTATCACATGCGTATCATCGAACAACTGGAATCCGAAGTCCGCAGCTATGTGCGCGCCTTTCCGGCCGTCTTCGATCGGGCGGAGGGCGCATTGCTGTACGACGAGCACGGCAACCGTTACATCGATTTCTTCGCCGGCGCCGGCACGCTCAACTATGGTCACAACAATCCGCTGATCACCCAGGTGATGATCGAGTATCTGAATCGCAACGGCATTGTGCACGGTCTGGACAAGGCGACGGTGGCAAAGAAGAACTTCCTGCAAAAGTTCCATGACACCATCCTGCAGCCGCGCAATCTGGACTACAAGGTGCAGTTCACCGGCCCCACCGGCACCAATGCGGTGGAGACGGCATTGAAGCTGGCGCGCATGGTCAAGCGGCGCTCCAACATCATCGCCTTCACCAACGGCTACCATGGCCTCACCATGGGCTCGCTGGCGGTGACCGGCAACGATTTTTACCGCGACGAGCATTACGGCGCGCGCGCCAATGCCGACAGCATGCCGTATGACGGCTATTTCGGGCCCGGCGTCAACACCATCGACTATCTGCGCCGTTTCATCTCCGACAAGTCCAGCGGCGTCGATCTGCCGGCGGCGATCATCGTCGAGACGGTGCAGGGCGAGGGCGGCATCAATGTCGCCAGTGTCGCGTGGCTGCAACAGCTGGAGGCACTGTGCCGCGAGTTCGATATCCTGCTCATTATCGACGACATCCAGATGGGCAACGGCCGTACCGGCTTCTTCTTCAGCTTCGAGCGCGCCGGCATCCGGCCGGACATGGTTACCCTGTCCAAGTCCATCGGCGGCGGTCTGCCCATGGCCATCGTGCTGATGCGCCCCGAACTGGATCAGTGGAAACCGGGCGAGCACACCGGCACCTTCCGCGGCAACAACCTGGCCTTCGTCGCCGCCACCGCGGCATTGTCCTACTGGGATAACGGTGATTTCGCCGAGGGGGTGAGCTACAAGGGCCGCATCATGGCGGAGTTGTTGCAGGGGATCGTCGACAAGTATCCCGAGCTGGAGATCAAGCTGCGCGGCATCGGTATGGTGTGGGGGCTGGATTTCAGCAGCCAGCCCGGCTTTGCCGCCGCCATCTCGCGCGAGGCCTTTGCCAACCATCTGGTCATCGAACTGGCCGGCGCCGAGGACCATGTCCTCAAATTCCTGCCGTCACTGACCATTGATGAGGAGACGCTGCGCGAGGGCATGGCTATCATCGAACAGGCGATTGCCACCCTGCAGGCCAGGGGTGAGGCGCGGCGCAGGGGGGTGGCATAATGATCGTGCGCACCCTCGACGAGATCATCGGCAGCGAGCGGGACGTGCGTGCCGAAAACGGTAACTGGGTCAGCCGGCGTTTCCTGCTCCGGGACGACGGCATGGGCTTTTCCTTTCACGAGACCACCATCTTTGCAGGCACCGAAACCGACATCTGGTACAAGCACCACCTCGAAGCCGTGTACTGTGTCGGCGGCGAGGGCGAGATCGAGGATCTGGCGACGGGTATCGTCCATCCGATCCGCGACGGCACCCTGTATGCCCTCGATCGGCATGACCGCCACAAGCTGCGCGCGTTTACCGATCTGCGCCTGGTCTGCGCCTTCAATCCGCCCATCAGCGGGCGCGAGGTGCACGACAAGGACGGCGCCTATCCGCCTGCGGAGTGACGGCGGCAACCGGCAGGCGCGGCGCACGGGGGAGTGCGCGGCATGCTGAAGGTCATCGTTTCGCTGTTTTCCCTGTTGTTCGGCATCGGCCTGCTGCTCATCGGCATGGGCTCGCTCGGTACCCTGCTGGGTGTGCGTGCCGGTATCGAACGATTCGGGCCTGCGCTTACCGGCGTGGTGATGGCGGCCTACTTCCTTGGCTTCATCGTCGGTAATTACGCCTGTCCGCCGCTGATCCGCCGTGTCGGCCACATCCGTGCCTTCGCCGCCATGGCCGCCATCGTCACCGCCGTGGCGCTGACCCATGCCCTGGTGGTGTCCCCCATCGCCTGGTTCGCACTGCGCGTGGTGAACGGCGCCTGCATGATGGGTTTGTACATGGTGGTGGAGAGCTGGCTCAACGTCATCACGCCCAATGAGCGGCGTGGCCGGGTGTTTGCGGTGTACATGGCGACCACGCTGCTGGCGATGGCCGCCGGGCAGTATCTGATCCTGGTGGGCGAGATCACCAGTCTCACTCCCTTTGCCCTGACCGCCGTGTTCCTGGCCCTGGCCCTGGTGCCGGTGGCACTGACCCGTATCGGCCAGCCGGCGCCGGTGGAGGTGCAGCGTCTGTCGGTGCACAGCTTGTTCACCACGGCGCCGCTGGGGGCGGTTGGGGCGTTGTTCGCCGGTCTCGCCACCGGCGCCTTCTGGGGCATGGGGCCGCTGTTTGCCCACCGCATCGGCCTGGCACCGGCGGGCGTGGCGCTGTTCATGAGCGCGGCCATTCTCGGCGGCGCCCTGTTGCAGTGGCCCATCGGCCGCCTGTCCGACAACAGCGATCGGCGCCGGGTGCTGGCGGTGGTTTGCCTGGGGGCCGTGGTGGCGGCGCTGACCAGCTATGGCTTCGTGCTCACCATCCCCGAGGCCCTGTATGTCAGCGCCTTCGTCTATGGCGGTTTCGCCTTCACCGTCTATTCGCTCAGCGTGGCCCACACCAACGATCACCTGGGCAAGGAGCAGGTGCTGGAGGCGACGCGTACCTTGTTGCTATTGCACGGTATCGGCGCGGCGATCGGCCCGGCCCTCGCCGGCATCCTGATGGGGCTGCTCGGTCCCGGCAGCCTGCTGGTGTACTTCGCCGTGGTGCAGGCGCTGCTCGGGGGCTATGCGGTGCTGCGCATGCGTGTGCGTCTGCCGATCATTCCGGCAGAACCGTTCACGCCCATGGCTGGTGAAACTTCGCAGGTCGTGCTGGAGATGGACCCCCGGGTGGAGGAGACGATGGCGGAGGAGGGGCCCTGACCGGTTGAGCGTCGATCTGGAGTTATTCTACCTGTGCGCAGGGTGATTCCCCCGTGTATCTTGGTGTTATTTCGCGGATGGAATGGGGGTAAACTAGGCCTGACTGGCGGCACCGTCTCAGGCTGGCCGTGCAGGAAAATAAATTACACGGACGGGGGAACCAGGGATGAACATGGCCTCACTTTGGCGCGGGTGGAGCGTGGCGCTGTTGCTGGCAGTGGCCGGCTGTGCCGCGTCGCCTGCCCCTTCCCCGGCACCGGAACCCGCCACCGTGGTTGTCGCCCCGCCGCCACCCAAGGTTGTCGCCAAGCCGGCTCCCCGGCCCCTGCCGCGCGTCGCCATTGTGGTGAGCATGGACACCCCGGCCTACAACGATGTGGCCGGCGCGCTGGAACGTCGCCTCGACAATCGCGCCATGCGTTACCGGCTCGATGGTACAACGCGTGCCGTGCTGGAGCGTGCCGCGCCCGATCAGATCGTGGCCATCGGTCTGGAGGCCGCCCTGTTCGCCAAGCCACTGGCGCGACCGGAGCGGCCGGTGGTGTTCTGTCAGGTGTTCAATCATGTGGAGCACGACCTGATATCGCCCCAGGTGCATGGGGTGGCGGTATTTCCCTCCTTCCGCAAGACCTTTGCCACCTGGCGCGCGCTGGCCCCCAATGTGCGTGAAATCCTGGTGTTCACCGGTCCGGGATTTGAGACGGTTCTCACCCAGGCGGTGGCGGCAGCAAGCCAGCACGGCATTACGCTGACCCACCGCAGTGTCAACTCGGACAAGGAGTTCCTCTATCAGTACAAGCGCCTGAGCGCGTCCGCCGACGGCCTGTGGTTGTTGCCGGACAATCGCATCCTGAGCCGCAACACCATTCAGGACGTCATGTCGTTCAGCGTGCGCAACGGCAAGCAGGTGGCGGTATTCAGCGAGCAGTTGTTGCGCCTGGGTGGTCTGTTCAGCGCGGTGAGCAGTCCGGACGAGATCGCCGCCAAGGTGTTGCTGCGCCTCGACGGTAGCGGAGGCACAGCGGCGGGTTCCGGGCTACTCTTTCTGGACGAAGCGGAGGTGCGCATCAACCCCGTGATCGTCCAGCGTCTGAATCTCACCGTGCCGGAGTCCCTGCGTTCCCATGTTGTCGAGTAGCCTGGCCACCCGTATGGTTTCACTGTTGCGGCCGCTGCGCGAGCGGCTGGCAGACCTGGCCATGCCTGCCGGTCAGCTGTTCCGTCGTGCGCCGCCCAGTCTGGCGCGGCGCATCCTGTTGCTGCAGGTGGGCTGGGCCGTAGCGGTTTATATCCTGGTCAGCCTCGGCCTGTGGTGGGGCACGGCCCATATCGTCGAACAAAGCCTGCAACGGCAGGCCGCCGGCTGGCTGGCCAAGGCCGACGAGCAGGGTACGCCGCTGTTTGTCTCGGGCGAGGGGGCAACGGCGCAGTCCCACCTCGAATTCCTGCGCAATATTCCGGAAATCCTCAGCGTGCATTATTTCGATGCCAGCGGTCGGGAACTGGTGCACCAGTACTGGCGTGAGGGCGCAGCGATCAGCGAGGTCCCCTGGCTGACAAGCCGGGAAATGGATATTTTGCGCAGCGCCGAGGGGGGCGAAAAGCCGATCCTGTTCAGCAAGGACAGTCAGGCGGCCAGCTTCCGCGCCACCACACCGGTCTGGATCAAGTCGCTGCGCCGCGATGGTTTGATGGATTTCTCGCTGGATGCTGCCGTGCCGGAAACGGTACAGACCATCGGTTTCATCACCATGCAACTGGACTACGGGCGCTTCAATGCCGAGTTTGCCAATCAGGCACTGCGTGTCAGCATCGTGATTGCCCTGTTGCTGCTGTTGTTCATGATCATGGGGCGGGCGATCATCCGCTGGGCCTTGCGTCCCCTCACCAGTCTGGAGGCACCGCTGGTGCGCTTGGCCAACGGCGAGATCGATGTCGAGGTAGAGAGCAGCGGCGATCGCGAGATCGCCCAGATTGGCCGCGCCCTCAACACCACCATCAGTGCGCTGCGCGAGCGCGATGAAACCCTGCGGCGTCTGGCCAATCAGGATCCGCTGACCGGTCTGGCCAATCGCGGCTATTTCGATCAGGCGCTGCAGAATGAACTGGAGGTAATCGCGCAGCACGGCGGCAGCAGCGCACTGTTGTTCATCGACCTCGATCGTTTCAAGCAGATCAACGATACCTATGGCCATGCCGCCGGTGATCGCCTGTTGCTGCAGGTAGCCGAGCTGCTGCGCGGACGCATGCGTGAGTGCGACCTCATTGCCCGTTTTGGCGGTGATGAGTTTACCGTCCTGGTGCGCGGGGTGACGCGCCACGGCGCCACCGAGATCGCCACCTCGCTGATTCATCTGATGCAGAGCTTCCAGTTCCATGAGGCCGGTGAAGTGCTGCACATCTTTTTCAGTATCGGTGTGGCCATCATCGATGATCCGGCATGTACTGCACACGAAATATTGCTGCGCGCCGATGCTGCCGCCAGCGAGGCCAAGCGCCGCGGCCGCAATCGTTTCCAGGTGTATGATCGTGATGTGGTGGTCGTGGGCGAGGAGCCGGGCTGGCGCAAGCGTTTGCAAGAGCACCTGGATACGGACAGTCTGCTGCTCAATTACCAACCGGTGATCGATCTCGCTTCCGGGGAAGTGATGTTCCATGAGGTGTTGGTACGCCTGCCGGATGGCAGCGGCGGTACGATTACCCCGGCCGCCTTCATGGCCGATGCCGAACGCTATGGCATGGCGGCGGATATTGACCGCCAGGTAGTGCGCAAGGCGATAGAGGTGCTGGCCACGCTGCCCGACAGCACGGTATTCTCCATCAATCTGTCACAGCAGACGCTGGAAGACGATGGTTTCCCCTTCTATGTGTCGCAGTTGCTGCAGCAGTATCGAATCGCGCCGCAACGCCTGATGTTCGAGGTGGCCGAACAGATGCTCAACCGGCACTTTGAGCGTGTGCGCGAGCAGCTCGATGCCTTGGCAGCCTGCGGGGTGGCGGTGGTGATCGACGATTTCGGTGCCGGTTTCGCCTCGCTCGCCTATCTCAAGCGCTGTGCCGCGTCTTGCATCAAGATCGACGGCCAGATGATGGCGGCACTGAAGGATGACAAGCTGGATCAGATCGCCATTCGCGCCATTGCCGAGACGGCGGCGGCGCGCGGCATCCGCACCGTTGCCAAGTTCGTGCCGGATGAGCAGACCCTGGCCTTGTTGGGCAAGCTGGGTATCGAATATGCCCAGGGTAACCTGATCGCGCCACCCGAGGCGGAGGTGAATGCCGCGCCGGCGCGCACGTCGCAATGCATGCCGACGGGGGTGAAGGCGTAAAAAAACGGGCCGGTTTAACCGGCCCGTTTTTTTAAGGAAGGTCTGAATAAGTCCATCCTGGACTTCTCAGACCACGCCAAGCGAAAAGCGCGATTTTCGATTGGCTTCAATTTTCAACGAGTTATCGTCGTTGAAAATTGGCGGCACATCCCTGTGCCGCGGAAGCTCTGAACTTATTCAGAGCTTCCTTAATTCCCTAGCGCGGCTGATCAGCCGTGGCGCGTACCACTGTGGCGCTGCTGTTGTTGCGGCCCCTTCTTCTTGTTCTGATCCCACTTGTGCTTGTCGGCGAAACGCTTTTCACCGCCGGGCTTGCCGTGGCGCGGCGCGCCGTTGGGACGGCGGCCGTTCTTCTTGAAGCCGCTGCCGGCCGGATGCGGGCGGGTTTCCTGGCGTGTCGGCTCCAGGCCGGCGATGACATGACGTTCCAGGCGCTGGCCGGTCAGCTTCTCGATGCGGCCGAGCAGGAAGCGTTCCTGCGGACCGACCAGGGACACGGCGATGCCGGAGGCACCGCCGCGGCCGGTGCGGCCGATGCGGTGCACGTAGTCCTCGGCCTGCATCGGCAGGTCGAAGTTGATGACGTGGGAGATGCCCTTGATGTCGAGGCCGCGGGCGGCGACGTCGGTGGCCACCAGCACGCGCACATGGCCGCGCTTCATGCGCTCGACGGTACGCTGACGCTGTTTCTGGTGCATGTCGCCGTGCAGGGCGGCGGCGGCGTGGCCCTGATCTTCCAGCTGCATGGCCAGTTCGTCGGCGCCCTTCTTGGTGGCGGTGAACACCACGCACTGGGACAGTTCCTGATCGTTCAACAGGTGGCTGAGCAAGGCGTTCTTGTGCTTGAAGTCATCGGCCAGGTGGATGCGCTGTTCGATGGACTCGTGCTTCACCTTCACACCGGCGACCTGGATGCGCACCGGCTCGCGCAGCAGGCGCTGGGCGACACGTTGGATATCGCCTTCCAGGGTGGCGGAGAACAGCAGGGTTTGGCGCGTGGCGGGGGCGGCGGCGGCGATCTGCTCGACGTCGTCGATGAAGCCCATGTCCAGCATGCGATCGGCCTCGTCCAGCACCAGCAGCTCCAGGCGGCTGAAGTCGATGCGGCCGCGGCTCATGTGGTCGAGCAGGCGGCCCGGGGTGGCGATGAGGAAGTCGACCGGGCGGTCCAGCAGCTTCATCTGCGGGCCGTAGGGCTCGCCGCCGACGATGGTGCCGGCGCGCACGCGCATCTGGCGGCCGAAGTCGTTGATGGCGCCGGTGACCTGCTGGGCCAGTTCGCGGGTCGGGGTCAGCACCAGCACGCGCGGGCCGCGGCCGTGCACGGCGGACGGCTGCAGCAGGCGCTGCAGGGCGGGCAGTACGAAGGCGGCGGTCTTGCCGGTACCGGTCTGGGCGGAGGCCATCAGGTCGCGGCCCTCGATGGCGGCCGGGATCGCCTGGCGCTGGATCTCGGTGGGGGCGGTAAAGCCGCAGGCCTCGACGGCGCGCAGCAGGGAAGTATCGAGATTGAGTTCTGCAAACGACAAAATAGTATCCTCTTCCGCCAGCCACAGGCGGAATTCAACGTGGTGAACCAATGGATTAGGGAAGCCGCAGCCCGATTCGCCATGAACGGCCGCAGGGTTTCCTAGGGGAGTGTCAGCGCTGTGGCAGCGTACACGCCAGGTTCCGGGGTTGAGGGCAGGAATAGCTCTGCCCGAACGTCGCCAACCGGAAAAACCTGCGCTACTGCCAGGAGGGAAGGTCAGAGACGGGCCTCATCCATCACGAGGCTGGGCGCACTATACACGACAAGGCAGAGAAAAGATACAAGACGAAATGGGTCGTTATTTCACTCGTGTGACTTTTCTCTTGTATCTGCCTTCAACGACCCCTGCCGGTGACTGCCCATACCGCCGCCTCGACGCGCGAGCGCAGGTTGAGTTTCTTCAGCAGGTGCTTGACGTGGACCTTGACGGTGCCTTCGGTGATGTCGAGCTGGCGGGCGATGTGTTTGTTGCTGAGGCCCTGGGCCACCAGGTCGAGGATCTGGCGCTCGCGGTCGGTGAGGCCGGCGGAGTCCTCGTCGCGCGGGTGCGGCTCCTCGCACAGGGCGCGGGCCAGCAGTTCGGTGAGGTTGTCGCTGATCACCAGGCGTCCGCCGGCGGCCTGGCGCAGGCGTTCGAGGATATGCTCCGGTTCCATGTCCTTGAGCAGGTAACCGTCGGCGCCGGCGCGCAGGGCGGCGACCACGTTGTCCTCATGATCGGATACGGTGAGCATGATGACGCGCGCATCGAGGTCGGCCTCCTTGATGGCCTTGAGGGTGTCGATGCCATCCATCCCCTTCATGTTGAGGTCGAGCAGGATCAGGTCTGGATGCAGCTCCCTGGCCTTGGCAAAGCCCTCTTCGCCAGAGGCGGCTTCACCGATCAGGCGCAGTGTCGTGTCCATGGCGATCAGATCCGCCACACCCTTGCGGAACAACGGATGATCGTCGATCACCAGCAGGGTGTGGATGGGTTCCTTCATCATCGGGCTCCTCCGTTCTGCGTTATGGATGACGGCATGGTGCGGTGTTGCGGGGTAAAGATGAGCTGGATGCGGCTGCCGCCGCCGGGGCGACGGGTGGCGCTGAGGCGGCCATGCAGACTGTGGGCGCGTTCATTCATGATGGCAAGGCCATAGTGATGGCGGCGCTCGGCCTCGTCGGGGATGCCGATGCCATCGTCGTCCACCGTGACCACCACCTCGCCGCTGGCGGCGTAGTCCAGCGTCACCTCCGCCCGGCTGGCCTGGGCATGGCGCACCACGTTGGACAGTGCCTCGCGCACCACCTGCAAGACGTGGATCTCTTCATTCGGCGTCAGCTGGGTGATGGGCAGGTGATTGTGCAGCATGACCGTCAGCGTACTGCGTTCGCGCAGTTCGCGCACCGTCTCTTCCAGCGCCGAGCTGAGGCCGCGCCCATCCATGCGCAGACGGAAGGTGGTGAGCAGCTCGCGCAGCTCGCGGTAGGCGCTGTTGATGCCGTCGCGCAGCTCCTGCAAGATGGCGTGGGCGGCGGCCTCGCTGTCGGTATGCGGCAGTGCCGCATCGAGGCGGCTGACCTGGATCTTCATGTAGGACAGCGACTGTGCCAGCGAGTCATGCAGCTCGCGGGCAATGACGCTGCGTTCTTCCAGCAGGGCCAGGCGTCGGCTCTGGGTGGCGCGCTGTGCAATATTGATGGCAACGCCGATATGGTCGGCTACTGCCTCTAGCAGTCGGGTCTGCCAGTCATGTAGCTCGACACCTTCCGGTAGCTCCATCAACAACACACCGTACTGCTGCTCCTGGTCGGTGATCGGAATGGATATCACGCGTAGAGGTTGGCGCGGTTCGCGCGCGATCTCGACGATGTGGGTGCGGCCGTCGTCGAAGCAGGCATTGCAGTTGGCCGGGTGGCACAGATCGGTCTCGCCGGCACGGTGGCTCCGGGTGCTGGCCAGCTTGATGGCGTGGTTCTTATTGTATCCGGCCAGGCAGATGGTGCCGGGGCCGACGCCGATGAGGTTTTCGATTTTGCTCAACAGCTGGGTATAGGTGGCGTCTGCAAGTGGTGCCTCATTAAGCCAGCGTGTGGTGTTGTAAAGCAGCTCCAGGGAACGGTTGCTGCGCTCCAGGTCCGCTGTCTTCTGCTGTACCCTCGCCTCCAGATCGGCGTACATCTTGGACAGGTCTTCCGCCATGACGTTAAAGGCGTGGCTCAGGTTGCCCAGTTCGTCATCATTGAGTGGGTGGGTCCGTACCGAAAAGTCGCCGCGCCGTGCCGCCTCGGCGCAGGCGAGCAGGTTGCGCAATGGTACCAGCACGTCGGTATGCATCAGATACATGGTGACGAACACCACGCCGACGGTAAGGAACAGCGAGGAGACCTGGATCAGACGCAGCAATTGAATGTTGGATTCGGCCTCGATCTCGAGCAGGTGCACCAAATGATCAATATCGGCCACAAAGGCATCGACGATGGTGAGGTAGCGTTGCTTGAGTGCCAGGTGTGCGGCATCCAGCTGTTCGGCATAGTGGCTCTCGCGGCCATGCAGTTCGGACAGATCATTGGCCACGGTATTGATATAGGCAAACAACACCGGGCGGATGGTGCGCTTCCAGCGGCTCAGTATCTTGTCATAGACCTGGCGTGATTCCTTGCTTTCATTGCGCGGGATCATACTGGTGAGGCGCGGGCTGAGGATGCGTTCCTCGAATTCATCCATCAGATCGCGCGTGATGCGAGTAGCCTCCTGGTTGTCGATGTCACTGCGGCGCGCCAGACTGGAGGCGATGCGGTAGGATTGCATGCGCAGCGAGCCGGCTTGATTGATTGCCGCGGCGGCACCCTGGGTGGTTTCGGCGATGATTACAGAACTGAGCATGCCCATGAAGGCGAGGGCGGTGATGGTGGCCATCGCCAGCCCCATGCGCAACAAGAGCGATTTCTCGAATACCTGCTTCATCGGTGTTCCCCGGAACGGAAGCGCTAGCTTAGCCTGTTGCGCCGGACCAGACATAGGGAAGGTCTGAATAAGTCCATCCTGGACTTCTCAGGTCGCTCCCGCCCCTCCCTGGGCTGAGCGACATAAGTCCATCCGTGGACAAAACCACGCCAAGCGAAAAGTGTGATTTTCGCTTGGCTTCATTTTTCGGCTCTTCCCCGTATCGAGTGGGTAGCTTACCCTGTTGAGTCATGAGAGACATAGACCTATACGCCCAGATTCTTGGCTTACGGTCGCCGTGGAAGGTGGCCGATGTGCAGTTGCTGCGTGATGCCGAGGAGGTTCGGATTCACGTGGTCCCGGAGCCGGGAGTGACGTGGAGCTGTCCGCACTGTGGACGCCCCAGCCCCGGCTACGACAACAGGCGTCGGCAATGGCGCCATCTGGACACCTGCCAGTACAAGACGGTGCTGGAAGCGGACGTGCCGCGGGTGCAATGTGCAGAGCACGGGGTGGTCACGGTGGCGGTCCCGTGGGCAGAACCGGGTTCGGGTTTCACGGCGCTGTTCGAGGCGCTGCTCATTGACTGGCTGAAGGAGGCGAGCACGCAGGCGGTGGCGCGACAATTGAAGCTGAGTTGGGGCGCCATCGACAGAGTGATGCAGCGCGCGGTGAAGCGCGGGCTGTCCCGCCGTGAGAGCCAAGCGCCGGAATACTTGAGCGTGGACGAGACCGCCTTCGCCCGGCGCCACGAGTACGTGACCGTGGTGACTGACCAGGAACGTGGCGTCGTGCTGCACGTGGCGGACGACCGCAAGACGGAGAGCCTGTCGGCCTACTATGCCGGGCTGAGTGATGAGCAGAAGGCCAACATCAAGGCGGTGGCGATGGACATGTGGCCGGCCTATATCAGCGCCACGGAGGCGCACATCCCACAGGCGCGGGAGAAAATCGCCTTCGACAAGTTTCATGTCGCCAAGTACCTGAATGATGCGGTGGACAAGGTACGGCGACAGGAGCATCGCTCCCTGTTGGCCGTGGGCGAGGACTGCCTCAAGGGCAGCAAATATGACTGGCTCACCAACCCGGCCAACATGACGCGTGCGCAGCAGAACCGCTTTCGTGCACTGCGCGATGGCAGCCTGAAAACGGCGCGGGCCTGGGCCATCAAGGAATTCGCCATGGGCCTGTGGCACTACGACAGCCGCACCTGGGCGGCCAAGGGCTGGATGCGCTGGCTGTCTTGGGCTGTACGCAGCCGACTGGAGCCGGTGAAGAAAACCGCCGCAACGATCAAGAAGCACCTGTGGGGCATCATCAATGCCGTGGTGTTGAAGGTACACAATGGCCATGCCGAAAGCATCAACAGCCGCATCCAGCACATGAAGAACCGGGCGCGGGGGTTCCGCAATCGGGAGCGTTTCCGTACTGCCATCTACTTCCATCTCGGCGGCCTTGACCTACACCCCGCTCAGATGAGAAATCGGTGATTCAACCCACTCGATCAGGTGATGACCCCATTTTTCAACGACTTATCGTCGTTGAAAAATGGCGGCACATCCCTGTGCCGCGGAAGCTCTGAACTTATTCAGAGCTTCCATAGGCCGTTTTGCCGCGGCGACCTGCCCCCTGCCGCTGGCCGGCGGCTTTGTATAGACTGCGGTACGTGCAATCCGTAGAGGAGAAACAGCATGGACGTATTGCTGGTGCGGCACGCCAAGGCCGAGGAGCGCGAGATCTTTGCCCTCACCGGCGCGGAGGACGCCCTGCGCCCGCTCACCAAGTCCGGTGCCAGGGAGATGCGCAAGGTGGCCAGGGCGCTGCAACGCCTGGTCCCCCGCATCGATGTCCTGGCCAGCAGCCCGCTGTTGCGTGCCCTGCAGACGGCGGACATCCTGGCCGCGCGCATTGGTGGCAAGGCGGTGCAACTGCCGCAACTGGCCCCCGGTCATGCCCCGGGCCAGGTGCTGACCTGGCTGCGCAGCCAGGGCGATAACCCGTGCGTGGCCCTGGTTGGCCACGAGCCCGACCTGGGGGTGCTGGCGGCCTGGCTGCTGACCGGCGGCCAGGGCGGATTTCTCCCCCTCAAGAAGGGCGGTGCCTGCCTGTTGCATTTCAAGGATGGCATCAAGGAAGGCAAGGCCGAGCTGGTGTGGGCCATGCCGCCGGCCGTGCTGCGCCGGATCGGCAAGTCATCATGATTCTCCTCGCCCAGCTGCCCTTGCCCCAGGCCCTGGCCTTGCTGGCCAATGGCTATCTGGACGAGGCCGAGGCGGCAGTGCGGCGTTTGGACGATGCCGCCGACGAGGAGTCCTTGCACGATACGCGGGTCGCGCTGCGGCGGCTGCACAGTCTGATGCGTGCGTACCGCGACGAATTTTCCGTCCATGTACCACGCAAGCTGCAACGCACGGTACGCCGCCTGGCCCGTGCCAGCAACCCGGCGCGCGATGCCGAGGTGCAACAGGCCTGGCTGCTGCGCCAGGCCCGCGGCCTGACGGCAACACAGCAGGAGGGATATCGCTGGCTGCTGGCCCGGTTGCAGCCGGCGGCGTTGCTGGAGCTGGAAGAGAACCTGCAGCGGGGGGTACGCCGTCTGGCCCGTAAGCTGCGGCCCCATCTGCGCGGCCTGGCGCAGGATGAAGGTTCTGCCCCCTTGTATGCCGCCGCTTGCGCGGCACAGGCCGAGCCGCTCGCCGCGGAGGTGCTTGCCGCCCTGGCGCTCATCGACGGGCCGCAGGATGCGGGCGGTGCCCACGCCGCCCGCATCCAGGTCAAGCGTCTGCGCTATCTGTTGGCACCGCTGCGCCATGACGGCTCCGCCTGCGAGCATGCGGTGGCACGGCTGCGCCTGCTGCAGGATCTGCTCGGTGAACTGCATGACCGCCATGTGCTGGCCGAACTGCTGCGCGACAGTGCCGCGGAGGCCGCCGCCGACCATGCCCGCGCGGTGTTCGCTGCCGCGCCGGGACGGCCTTCCGCCTGGCGGCCGCCGCAAATACCCGGTTTGCTGGCGCTGGCGGATCGCAACCAGGAGGGCATCGTCGCCATCTATACGGAGCTGGAGCAAAGTTACCTGGTCAGGCTGGACGAGACCGTGCGCCAGCCAGTGGCTGTGGCCCTGGACGAATTGAGCAGAGGCTAGGGAAGCTCTGAATAAGTTCAGAGCTTCCGCGGCACAGGGATGTGCCGCCATTTTTCAACGACGATAAGTCGTTGAAAAATGAAGCCAAGCGAAAATCACACTTTTCGCTTGGCGTGGTTTTGTCCACGGATGGACTTATGTCGCTCAGCCCAGGGAGGGGCGGGAGCGACCTGAGAAGTCCAGGATGGACTTATTCAGACCTTCCCTAGCAGTCATCGCAAATTGCGCCGCGCACGCCCGTGTTGTTGCCGGCTGCACTCCGGTACCCATTTCTACGGAAGCTCTGAACTTATTCAGAGTTTCCCTACGAGTAAACTTCGATCCTCGCGCCCCTGCGCCGAGTCTTGGTGTGCCAGCCGCTATTTCTGCCGTGGATGCTGGCTTTGTGGCGGGATAATCCGCCAACGCCGTCGCGCATGGATTATCATAAGCGGCCTCGATGAAAACGACCCCGCCAGCAGCCATGAGCGAGCAAAGCACAGCGGAGGGCCCGGCCAGCACCATTGCGGCGGTGGACCTCGGTTCCAACAGTTTCCACATGGTGGTGGCTCGTCCCGTCAACGGCCATCTCAGCATCCTCGATCGCCTGCGCGAATCGGTGCGCCTCGCCGCCGGCCTGGGGGCCGACGGTGAGCTGGATACCGCGGCGCAACAGCGCGCCATCGCCTGCCTGGAGCGCTTCGGCCAACGCCTGCGCGACATGCCGCCGGGCAGCGTGCGCGCCGTCGGCACCAACACCCTGCGCAAGGCGCGCAACAGCGACGCCTTTCTCGAGGCCGCCGCCGCCGCCCTCGGCCATCCCATCGAGGTGATCTCCGGCCTGGAAGAGGCGCGCGTCATTTATCTCGGCGTCTCCCACTCCCTGCCCGCCAGTCCGGGACAGCGTCTGGTGATGGACATCGGCGGTGGCAGTACCGAACTCATCATCGGCGAGGGTTTCGAGCCCATCTACATGGAAAGCCTGTACATGGGTTGTGTCAGCCTGAGTCAGGAACACTTCGCCGACGGTAGCATCAGCGCCAAGGCCATGCGCCGCGCCGAGATCGCCGCCGGCCAGGAGTTGCAGTCCATCGAGCAGGACTACCGCCGCCTCGGCTGGGTCAGTGCGGTGGGCTCCTCCGGCACCATCCGCGCCGTAGGTGACGTGGTGCAGGCCATGGGTTGGAGCGATGTCGGCATCACCCTGCCGGCCTTGCAGCGCCTGCGCGAGGCGATGATCGCGGCCGGACACGTGGAGCGATTGGGCAGTCTGCAAGGACTGCCGCCGGAACGCGCTGCGGTATTCCCCGGCGGCGTGGCGATCCTCATCGCCACCTTTGCCGCTCTCGGCATCGAGCGCATGCAGGTGTCCGACGGTGCCCTGCGCGAAGGCCTGCTCTATGACCTGATGGGCCGCATCCGGCACGAAGATGTGCGCAGCCGTACCATCAGCTCGCTCAGCGATCGCTATCACGTCGACAAGGCGCAGGCGCGCCGCGTGCATGACACGGCCAGCTACGCCCTGCATCAGGTGATGCATGCCTGGAAGCTGGAGGAGGAGTGCGCCGCCAACCTGCTGGAGTGGGCAGCATGGTTGCACGAGATCGGCCTTGCCGTGGCGCACAGCGGCTATCACAAGCATGGCGCCTACCTGCTCGAGTTTTCCGACATGCCCGGCTTCTCGCGTCAGGAACAAAAGGCCCTCGCCGCCCTGGTGCGCAGCCACCGCCGCAAGTTCTCGCCCGCCGTCTTTCGCCTGTTGCCCGAGGCGCAGCGCGAGCGCCTGATGCGCCTCGCCGTGTTGTTGCGCCTCGCCGTGCTGCTGCACCGCAGCCGCGCCGACGTCCTGCTGCCGCCGTTCCATCTCGATGTCGATGGAAAATCCATCACCCTGCGCTTTCCCGCCGGCTGGCTCGAGCTGCATCCCCTGACCCAGGCCGACCTGGCGCAGGAGGCGGAGATGCTGAAGGAAGGGAAGTTCAAACTGATGTTTGAATGAGCTGCTTCAACGGCGGTCCTTGCCATAGATAACTCGCAACTCTTCCTTGGCCCGCTCCAGAATGGCGCGTCGCTCCGCCGGCAGGTTCTTCCCGGCACGGTTGATATAGAAGTTGAGCATGGCCATGGCGGAGCGGAACGGCGTGGTCTTGCGCCGGGTGCTGGCCTCGGCCGAGCGTTGCAGGGACAGGGCGATCTGGCGCGGGTCGTGCAGCGTGAACACGCCGGCTTCGAGGTCGAGGGTGTTGCTGGTGTTTGTTATCTGCTGCGACCAGCGCTTGGCGGCGGCCTTGGTCATCGGCGTGCTCCGCATGGTTTGGCGGATGCGCAGTGCTTCCACCGTTCGGCCGCCTCCCCGTGCTACTGGTTGGCCAGCTCCTGCAACAGGCGCAACTGGGCGCAGCGGGATTCTTCGCCTTTGGCCGGGGTGAGGCGGCGGTAGCTGCCGTCGGCGGCCAGTTCCCAGGACTGGGTGTTGTCTTCCAGGTAGTAACTCACTTCGCGCAGCACGCGCTTGCGCAGCTCCTTGTTGTCCACCGGGAAGCAGGTCTCCACGCGCTGCAGCAGGTTGCGGTCCATCCAGTCGGCACTGGAGAGGAACAGTTCCTCCTTGCCGTCGTTGTGGAAGTAGAAGACGCGGGTGTGTTCGAGGAAGCGGCCGACGATGGAGCGTACGCGGATGTTGTCCGACACGCCGGGTACGCCGGGACGCAGACAGCAGATGCCGCGCACGATGAGGTCGATCTGCACGCCGGCCTGGGAGGCGGTATACAGCGCCTGGATTACCTGCCGTTCCACCAGCGCATTCATCTTGGCGATGATGCGTGCCGACTTGCCGGCGCGGGCGTTGGCGGCCTCGCGCTCGATGCGTTCCAGCAGACCCTTGTGCAGGGTGAACGGTGCCTGCAACAGCTTGCGCTGCTTGCCGAAGCGGCCCAGGCTGGTGAGCTGCAGGAACAGCTGGTGCACGTCCTCGCCCAGCTCCGGATCGCAGGTGAGCAGGCCGTAGTCGGTGTAGATGCGTGCGGTGCGCACGTGGTAGTTGCCGGTGCCGAGATGGACGTAGTGGCGCAGATGGCCGTTTTCGCGCCGCACCACCAGCAGCATCTTGGCGTGGGTCTTGTAGCCGACCACACCGTACACCACGTGGGCGCCGGCCTCCTGCAGGCGGTTGGCCAGGGCGATATTGGCCTCCTCGTCGAAGCGGGCGCGCAGTTCCACCACCACGGTGACTTCCTTGCCGCGCCGTGCGGCGTCCACCAGCGCGTCCACCACCAGCGACTGCGGGCCGGTGCGGTACAGGGTCTGCTTGATGGCCAGCACGTGCGGATCGGCGGCGGCCTGGCGCAGCAGGTCGAGCACCGGGACGAAGGATTCGAACGGGTGGTGCAGCAGCACGTCGCCCTGGTTCAGCACCTGGAAGATGCTGCTGCCGGCACCGAGGCGCGCCGGCAGGGTGGAAGTGAACGGTGCGTATTTCATCTCCGGCCGATCCACCATGTCGGGCAGCGCCATCAGGCGGTTGAGGTTGACCGGGCCGTTGACGGCGTACAGGTCGGCGTCCTTCAGGCCGAAGTGGCTGAGCAGGAAGTTGGCCAGTTCGGGCGGGCAGTTGTCCGCCACCTCCATGCGCACCGCATCGCCGTAACGGCGTGACGGCAGCTCACCTTCCATTGCCCGCAGCAGATCATCAACCTCTTCCTCGTCGACGAACAGGTCGGAATTGCGCGTGATGCGGAATTGGTAGCAGCCGGTGACCTTCATGCCGGGGAACAGATCGTCGACATGGGCGTGGATCACCGAGGACAGGAACACGTAGTCGTGCGGTCCGCTGCCGGCACTTTCCGGCAGCTGGATCAGACGCGGCAGGGCGCGCGGCGCCTGCACCACCGCCATGCCGCTGGAGCGGCCGAAGGCGTCCTTGCCCTTGAGCGAGACGATGAAATTCAGGCTCTTGTTGAGGATGCGCGGGAAGGGATGGGCCGGATCGAGGCCGAGCGGAGAGAGCACCGGCAGCAGTTCGTGTTCGAAGTAGTCCTTGACCCAGGCCACCTGCCGTTCGTTCCAGTCGCTGCGGCGCACGAAGCGGATGCTGTTCTGTTCCAGCGCCGGGATCAGCACATCATTGAGCACACGATACTGCTCGGCCACCAGCTCGTGGGCGCGCAGGCTGATCTGATTCAGCACTTCCTGCGGCGTCATGCCGTCCGGCCCGGTGGGGATGATGCGCGAGGCCTCGCGCTGCTTCAGTCCGGAGACGCGGATCTCGAAGAACTCGTCCAGGTTGCTGCTGGAGATGCACAGGAAGCGCAGCCGCTCCAGCAGCGGCACGCTTTCATCCTTGGCCTGCTCCAGCACACGGCGATTGAATTCCAGCAGCGAAAGTTCGCGGTTGATGTAAAACTCGGGTTGGGAAAGGTCGATGCTCATAGGTTTCCATGCCGGACGGCATGTCGCGGGCGCCGGGGGCGCAGCAGCGATACCGTCGCCGAGAGTCCAAATGTTGCCATTACACTAACAGAATGTGACCGGATGGTGACAGGGTGGTTCAAAAATCACGCGTGCCCGGCAGGGGGCTGCCGGCCGGCAGCAGCGCCTCCAGGTCGGTGGCCGCCAGGGGACGGTGGAACAGGTAGCCCTGGGCCTGCCGGCAGTGGTGGCTGATGAGAACCGCACGCTGTGCCTCGGTCTCCACCCCCTCGGCGATCAGCGTCAGGCCCAGTTCGTCGCACAGGCCGACGGTGGCACGCAGGATGGCGCGGCTCACCGGGTCCTGCACCACGTCGGTGATGAAGGCACGGTCCAGCTTGAGGCTGTCCACCGGCAGGCGGCGCAGGTAGTTGAAAGAGGAGTAGCCGTTGCCGAAGTCATCCAGGGCGATGTGGAACCCCGCGGTGCGCAGTTCATGCAGGCGACTGGCAGCGGCATCGATGTCGCCGAGGAATACCTGCTCGGTGATCTCCAGTTCGAGCAGGGCGGGATCAAAGCCGCCGGATTCGACGCCGTCATGCAGCAGCTGCCAGAATTCGCGGTCGGTGAATTGGCGCGGTGAGACGTTGACGGCGATGGGCACGGCACAACCGAGCAGGCGCCAGCGGCCGAGATCGGCCAGTACATGTTCCAGCATCTGCTTGCCCAGTTCGGTGATCTGCCCGGTCTCTTCGGCCACGGGGATGAACTGGCCCGGCGGCACCAGGCCATGGATGGGATGCTGCCAGCGCGCCAACGCCTCCAGCGCCACGATGCGCCCGCTCCGCAGATCGACCTTGGGTTGGTAGTAGGGCAGGAACTCGCCTTCCTGCAAGGCGCGATGCAGGTCACTTTCGATGCTGATGAAGTGGCTGGCCTCGCGGCTGTAGTCGGCGTGGTAAACGGCGATCTTGTCCTGCCCCTGGCGCTTGGCGCGGTACATGGCGGCATCGGCGTTGCGAATCAGGGTTACGCTGTCGCCGCCGTCTTCCGGATAGCAGGCCACACCGACGGTGCCGCTGATGCGCAGTTCGCTGCTGTCGATGATCAGCGGGCGTTCGATCTCGCCGAGCATGCGGCGGGCGAATTCCACCACCTCGGTCCGCGAGCCGTTCTGCGGCAGGACGATGACGAACTCATCGCCGCCGAAGCGGCACAGCAGGGTATCCGGCGGGCAGGTGGTCTGCAGGCGCTGGGCGATGCGCTGCAACAGCTGATCGCCGAAGCTGTGGCCGAGACTGTCGTTGACGTTTTTGAAGCGGCTGAGGTCGAGAAACAGCACGGCAAAGGGCTGTGGCTGTTGTGTCCGGCGGGCCAGCTCCTGTTCCAGCAGGCGGCGGTTGGGCAGGTCGGTGAGCGGATCGTAGTGGGCCATGCGCTCGATGTGTGCCTGATCCGCCTTGCGCTGGGTGATGTCCACATTGGTGGAGCGCACGCCGATCTGGCGGCTGGTCTCGTCGTAGACCGGCGCACAGATATGGGTGAACCAGCGGGTTTCTCCGTCCTTGGTGATGAGGCGTACATCGAAGCTCTCCGGATCGCCGCGGTCGTTGATGTGGTGGATGTGGCAACGCCAGCGCTCGCGATCGTCCGGATGGATCAGCGAGTCCATCAGGTTGGGATGGTCGAGAAAGTTCTGCTGGCTGTAGCCGGTAAAGCTCAGGCAGGAGGGGGAGACGTATTCATACTGGCCGTCGATGCGGCGCAGATAGGTGAACTCCTGGGCAATGTCGACGATGGCGCGAAATTCCAGGGTCTTCTGGCGCAGGCGCTGACGCAGCACGGTCACGCGGCCGAGCAGCAGGCCGACGATCAGGGTGACGGCAGTCGGTACAATGACGAAGCGAAGATGAAACTCCTTGTAGATGAAGGCAATCTGCACCAGCACGGCACAGAAAAGTACCAAACCTACCAGCAGCAGACTGCGGGCATAGACCAGCCAGTCTGGCCGGTGTCGAACCTCCATGCTCTCTCCCTCCGATTATTTTGCAATTACCCGCGTCTTGGTGCGCGCTACGGGGCAGCATATACCGCTGTGGGGGGATGGGCAAACCGGGATCAGGGGGCGGCAGGTTCGCGGTAGTACTCGGGCGGAGTTTTTTCCACCAGCGCGGCGACGGCCGCGTCCACCATGTCACCGAGGGCCTTTTCCACCGGCGTGTTCTCGAACACGCTGAGCAGGCCGGGCAGGCGCAGATAGCCGTGGTTGGCGGAAAACACCCCGGCCCAGGCGGCGCCGAACTTGCGCGCCTTGCCCTCCACGGCGATGGCGGCGACGATGCGGCCGGTGGCGACATCGATGACGTGCAGATCGAGGGTGGCGGCGGCGGTGCGTACTTCCAGGTCCACCACTCCCCAGTTGCGGTGATCATTGCCCAGCGGGATCGGAATGGGGAAGGCGATGCCGCCGCTCTCGCCGGCATCGAAGCCGGTGAGGGCGCCGACCAGCAGCAGGTCCACGCCTTCGAGTTGGTCCAGCGGCAGGGGCGTGGTGTCGCCGGCTCGGCGCGAGGTGGCGAATTCCTGCTCCGTCATCACGTCCTTGAGGTGCTCGCGCTCCAGCACGATGTAGCGGCCGGACTGGAACACGGCGGTAGTGAGCAGGTCGCGGATGCCGCCGAGGAACTCGTCGGCGGACAGTTGCTGATCGTTACCCAGCAGCAGACCGAGTTGGGCGGGCAGGGAATTCTTGCCGCTGGTCTTGTCGACGATGCGCCCCACGGCGATGCGTGCCTTGGGGCCGTCGTAGGCCTCCGCCTGTACCTCGGCGATGCCGAGGCCGCCGCCGCGGGTGACGTCGGCGGTGGAACTGCACCCGGCGAGCAGCACGGCACACAGTAAAACGCACAAGCGGATGCAAGGGCTCATGGGAGATAGCGGTCCGCAAATGAACGCGCATGGACGCATATTGCACCGGCAGCCGTCATGAGCCTGCCAGTCGGCCCGGATTGGCTATTTGCGTTGATTGGCGTTCATCCGCGGATTCAGTCTTTCGTCTACAGCTTGGTGGCGACGATGTGATTGACCGCCGCCTCGATGCACTGGCGCATGGCCTTTTCCATGGGCGACTTGGCCCAGGCGCCGAGGCCCACGGGCAGCGGGCTGGTGGTGAAAATCAGGCCGACACCGGCGCTGCCGGAGGTGCCTTCCACGGTGGTGGCATTGACCACGCGGCCGGTGGCGGCGTCGACGATACGGATGTTGATGGCGACGCAGGCCTCCTTGGCGCCGATGAGCAGCAGCGAGCCGCCGCGACAGTTGGGTTCGAATTCGGTGACAGAACCGTAGATCAGCAGCTCGGCGCCTTCCAGCTCACCCTTGGGCGCCACGGTTTCCTGCTTGAAGCGGCCGGTGTCGCCCAGGTTCTGCTCCTGCATTACCTCCTCCAACCGTTCGCGCTCCAGCACGATGAAGGCGTTGGAGTTGAACAGGGCGTCGGTGAGCATCTGCGACAGGCCGTGGCCGACGTCGCCGTAGCCACCCTTGGCCGCCTTGTATTCGAAGGCCTTCACCGCCACGCGCTTCTTTACCCCCATGGCCGGTTCGGCGCGGGCCTGGCTGATGGTGGGGCCGTTGCTGCTGCTGACCACCTGGGCGGAGCTGCATCCGACGAGCAGGGCGGCGGCGAGGGACAGGAGGAAAAAGGTATGCAGGCGGGTGAACATGACAGGCTCCTTGGCAGGTGATGCAAGCGGGATACAACTATATATAGCGCCATCGCTGGCGGCCAGTGGTTACAATAGCCCGCCTGCCCGTCACCGACTGTCGCCGTGTCCACATCTTTCGAACAACTCCATTCCGCCATCAGTAAGTGCATGCTCACTGACCGTGCCGAGCTGTTGCGCCGTCTGCACGGCCTGCGCCGCCGCGCGCGCGAGGGCAAGCCGTATGACCGCGGCTTGGCCGAGCTGGAAGCGGCCGTGCAGATTGCGTGCGCCCGTGCGCAGCAGCGCGCCGACCAGCGGCCAGCCATCAGCTATCCGGAGGAACTGCCGGTCAGCGCCCGGCGTGCCGACATCGCGGCGGCCATCGCCGCGCATCAGGTGGTGGTGATCGCAGGCGAGACCGGCTCCGGCAAGACCACCCAGCTGCCCAAGATCTGCCTGGAACTGGGCCGCGGCGTGACCGGCCTCATCGGCCACACCCAGCCGCGGCGCATCGCCGCCCGTTCGGTGGCGACGCGCATCGCCGAGGAGCTGAAGACGCCGCTGGGGCAGGCGGTGGGCTACAAGGTGCGCTTCACCGACCGCACCTCGCCGCAGAGCTATATCAAGCTGA
Source organism: Sulfurivermis fontis (assembly GCF_004001245.1). Lineage (NCBI taxonomy): Bacteria > Pseudomonadati > Pseudomonadota > Gammaproteobacteria > Thiohalomonadales > Thiohalomonadaceae > Sulfurivermis > Sulfurivermis fontis. Next base: position 2,496,299 of record NZ_AP018724.1, on the reverse strand, counting down.
TGACCGACGGCATCCTGCTCGCCGAGGTGCAGGGCGACCGCGACCTGCTGGCCTACGACACGATCATCATCGACGAGGCCCACGAGCGCAGCCTCAACATCGATTTCCTGCTCGGCTACCTGAAACAGCTGTTGCCGCGCCGCCCCGACCTGAAACTGATCATCACCTCGGCCACCATCAACACCGAGCGTTTCGCCGATTTCTTCGGCGGTGCGCCGGTACTGGAGGTATCGGGGCGCACCTATCCGGTGGAGGTGCGCTATCGCCCGGTGGTGGCGGAGGACGGTACGCCCGACGCGGACGAGGACAGCCGCGACCGCGACCTGCCGCAGGCGATCACTGAGGCCATCGACGAGGTGGGCGCCATCAATCCGTTGGGTGACGTGCTGGTATTCCTGCCCGGCGAGCGCGAGATCCGCGAGATGGCCGAGGTGCTGCGTAAACATCGTTTGCCGCACACCGAGGTGGTGCCGCTGTTCGGCCGCCTGTCCGCCGCCGAGCAGGACAAGGTGTTCCAGCCCCACGGCGGGCGGCGCATCGTGCTCGCCACCAACGTGGCGGAAACCTCGCTCACCGTGCCCGGCATCCGCTATGTCATCGATTCCGGCCTGGCGCGCATCAGCCGCTACAGCCCGCGCACCAAGGTGCAGCGCCTGCCCATCGAGCCGGTGTCGCAGGCCGCGGCCAACCAGCGCGCCGGCCGCTGCGGTCGCGTCGCCGCCGGCGTGTGCATCCGCCTGTACAGCGAAGAGGACTTCCGCGGCCGCCCGCTCTACACCGACCCGGAGATCCGGCGCACCAATCTGGCGGCGGTGATCCTGCAGATGGGCGCGCTGGGCCTGGGTGACGTGGAGGACTTTCCTTTCCCCGACCCGCCGGACAGCCGCGCCATCGGCGACGGCTTCCAGTTGCTGCACGAACTGGGTGCCATGGACAGCCGGCGCCGCCTCACCGACCTCGGCCGCCAGCTGGCGCGCCTGCCGCTCGACCCGCGCCTCGGCCGCATGCTGCTGGCCGCCGAGCGCGAGGGCAGCCTGCACGAGGTGATGATCATCGCCAGCGCGCTCACCGTGCAGGACCCGCGCGAGCGTCCGCTGGAGGCGCAGCAGCAGGCCGATCAGAAACACGCCCGCTTCAGCGATCCGGAGCAGAAGTCGGATTTCCTCGCCTGGCTCAAGCTGTGGGACTACTACCATGAAAAGGCGCGCCACCTGTCGCAGAGCAAGCTGCGCGCGTTATGCCGCGCCGAGTTCCTGTCCTACGTGCGCCTGCGCGAGTGGCACGACATCCACGGCCAGCTCATGGCGCTGGTGAATGAACTCAAACTGCGCATCAACGAACAGCCGGCTGACTACGGCGCCATCCACCGCGCCCTGCTCAGCGGCCTGCTCGGCAACGTGGCGCTCAAGGGCGAGGACAAGCAGTTTCTCGGCGCGCGCAACATCAAGCTCAACGTCTTCCCCGGTTCCTCCCAGTTCAAGAAGCCGCCGAAGTGGATTATGGCTGCGGAACTGGTGGAAACGACGAAACTCTACGCGCGCGGCGTGGCGGCCATCGAACCGGAGTGGCTGGAGCCGCTGGCCCGCCACCTGGTCAAGCGCAACTATTTCGAACCGCACTGGGAGAAGAAGAGCGCGCAGGTGTCCGCCTACGAGCGCGTAACGCTGTACGGCCTGCCCATCGTCGAGAAGCGCCGCGTCAATTACGGCCCCATCGATCCGAAGCTCGCGCGCGAGCTGTTCATACGCCATGCGCTGGTGGAAGGGGATTTCCAGACCCGGGCGCCGTTCTTTGTCCACAACCGTCAGCTGGTGGCGGAGGTGGAGGAACTGGAGGCCAAGGCGCGCAAGCGCGACATCCTGGTGGACGAACAGGTGCTGTTCGACTTCTACGATGCGCGCCTGCCGGCGGGCATCTACAGCGGCAAGAGTTTTGAAAAGTGGCGCGCGGAGGCCGAGCGCGAAAATCCACAATTGCTGTTCCTCACCCGCGAGGCGCTGATGCAGCACGCGGCCGGTGCGGTGACGGAAAACCAGTTCCCCGACGTGCTGCGCTGCGGCGACCTCGCCGTGAAGCTGGATTACCACTTCGAGCCGGGCCATCCGGCCGACGGCGTCACGGCGATCATCCCGCTCGCCGCGCTGACGCAGGTGAACACCCAGCCCTTCGACTGGCTGGTGCCGGGCCTGCTCAAGGACAAGCTGATTGCGCTGATCAAGACGCTGCCCAAATCGCTGCGCCGTAACTTCGTTCCGGCAGTGAATTTCGCCGAAGCGTTGCTGGGGGTGTTGCGGCCGGGTGAGGGCCTGTTGCTGGAGGCGGTGGCGCAGCAACTGAAACGCATGAGCGGCATCGAGATCCCGCCCGAGTCCTGGCAGGAGCAGGAACTGCCGCCGCACCTGCGCATGAACTACCGCGTGGTGGACGAGCGCGGCAAGGTGCTGGGCGAGGGGCGTGACCTGGCCGTGCTGCAAGGCGAGCTGTCCGGCAAGGTGCGCCATACGCTGACCCAGGCGGTGCCGCAGAAAGCGGAAACCACGCTGGAGCGCGACGGCCTCAGCGACTGGGACTTCGATGCCCTGCCCGCCAGCATCGAGGTCAAGCGCCACGGCCTGACCCTGCGCGCGTGGCCGGCGCTGGTGGACCAGGGCGAGAGTGTAGCCATCCGCCTGTTCGAGTCGGAGGCGGCGGCGCAGGCCGCGCAGCGCGATGGCCTGCTGCGCCTGTTCCTGCTGCGCGCCCGCGAGAAGGTGAAATACCTGCGCAGGAACCTGCCCGGTATCACCGCGATGTGTCTGCACTATGCGGCCATCGCCGGCTGCGAGGAACTGAAGGACGAGTTGGTGAGTGCCATCTGTCGCAAAGCCTTTCTCGGCAGCGCGCCGTGGCCGCGCACGCGCGAGGAATTCAACCGGCGTTTGCAGGAAGGCGAGGCGTGCCTGCTGGAGACCGGGCAGCGTCTGTGTGCGGCTTTGGGTGAAGCGCTGGTGGCCTTCCATGCGGTGAACAAGAAGCTGAAAGGCGTTATCGCCCCGGCCCTGCTGCCGGAGATGAACGACATCCAGGCGCATCTGCAGCAACTGCTGCCGCGCCACTTCGTGCGCGACACGCCGTATGACTGGCTGCTGCAATATCCGCGCTATCTCAAGGCGGTGCAGGCACGCCTCGACAAGTGCGGCCGCCATCCGGGGCGCGAGCGGGAAAACCGCCTGGCGCTGGACAAGCTGTGGCAGCCGCTGGCGGCGCGCATGGCGCAGGGGCCGCTCACCCCGGCGCAGGAGGAGTTCCGCTGGCTGTTGGAGGAATTGCGCGTGTCGCTCTATGCGCAGGAACTGAAGACCGTGCAGCCGGTGTCGGTGGTGCGGCTGGAAAAGTTGTGGCAGGAGCGGCGCTGAACGCGCGCTCCGTTCCTACGGCTGCCTGTCGAGCAGCCGCAGAGTTGCCGCGTCACGTTCACCGCCGTAGTACTTGTCCAGCGCACGGGTGAACAGATCGTCGTCACTGACCGCAGCGAACAGCGTCAGCGATGAGTGCAGCTTGAGCACGTCGGGATAGCCGAAGATTTCCTCCGCCGTGCGGCCTTGCAGTTCCAGCAGCACAGCCACGCATTCCCGCAGCCGTTGCCCCAGCAACGGGTGGGCCAGGTAGGCGCGCGCCGCGTCCAGGCTGTGGATGGCGTAATAGCGCGCCGTCTCACTGCGGCCAAGGCCGGCGTACTGCGGAAAGATGAACCACATCCAGTGGCTGCGCTTTTCTCCCCGCCGCAGTTCCGTCAGTACCTGGGGGTAGACGGCCTCCTGGGCGGCGATGAAGCGATCCAGGTGTTGCGGCATGGCCGTCAGCGGAGCTTTACCAGGCCCAGGCGTTGATGCCCAACCAGACGGCAAGCGCCGCCAGGACGAGACACAGCGCGGCGAGCCACAGCGGACGCAGCACCGCGGCCGCACCGGGGGGCACATGATCCGGGTGCTTGCGGCCGGTGATCATGGCGCGCACCAGATTCTCGCCGTGGGCGAGGCGGTGGAAGACCAGGGCGGCGAGGTGCAGCGCCACCAGGCCGAGCAGGACGTAGTAGCCCAGGCGATGGATGCTGGACAGCACGTCGGCGCTAGCCGACGACACCAGGAAGTTGAGCGGACCGGAGACGAGGATGTCGTCGCTGGTGAACAGGCCGGCGCCGGCCTGGACGCCGAGCACGGTGAGCATGGCCAGCACCGACCAGCCGCCGGCGGGGTTGTGGCCCAGGCTGGGGGCGCGGGCGCCGTCGCGCAGATAGCGCAGCACCGTGAACGGTCCCTTGACGAAGTCGCCGAAGCGGGCGGTGGAGCTGCCGACGATGCCCCACGCAAGGCGGAACAGCAGCAGGGTGAGCACGGCGTAGCCGTTCCACTTGTGCCAGGTCATATTCACATCGCCGAACTTGTAGCTGAACCAGGCGCCGGCCACCAGCAGCACCAGCAGCCAGTGGAACAGGCGGGTGGGCAGGTCCCATACCGGGATATCGCAGGTTTGCTTCATGACACCGCTTCGTAGCTTGGTACACCTCCCCCACGACCGTGAGGGAGGCCGGGAGGGGGCGGTTTACTTCTTGCGGAAGTCGTCGTGGCAGGCCTTGCAGGTGCTGCCCAGCTTCTTGAACGCCGCGACCATTTCCTGCTGATCGCCCATCTGCGTGGCATCCACCAGCGCCGTGGCGGCGGCGAAGGAGTTGCGGCCGGCCTCGCGGAACTTGTCCGGCTGGCTCCAGATTTCCGCGCGCGCCTTGGTCTTGCCCTTGTCGGAACCGGCGGGGTAGGCGTTGCCCATGTGCTTGAAGGCCTCGACGATGGCCTCGGCGTGGTAGGCGGCCTGATCCTTGGCTTCGTGGTTGAGGAACAGTATCGCCTTGAGGGAGTCCATGTGACCGCTGATGGTCTTGTAGGTGCCCTGGCGGTGCACGATGTAGGGATTGGTTTCGTCGGCCGCGGCCGGCAGGGTGAAGGTGCTGGCAAGTGCGCCGGCAAAGGCGCATCCGATCATAGTGAGGCGCTTCATGAGTGCGAGTCTCCTTGCATTGGTATTGTTGAACGTACCGGGGACCAGGCCCGACGCTCAGTAGAGTAGCAGGGTATGGAAAAGTTCACCGCAGGATGTGGCGCCGGCTTTGCAATTCTTTGCATTGGCGGTTCGGGCCGCCGCCGTCCGTGGGTTCAGGATAACAGGGCGGGGGCGCGGCGGCGATCGATGAACAGGCTGTTGCCGGCGATCTTTTTCGCCTGGCGCTTGGCCTCGGTGGCGAGGGTGGCGACCTGGTGGTGGCTGTGGCAGCGATCGAGGTCGGGGATGACGGCGCCGATGGACAGGGACAGCAGGGCGAAGAACACGCTGTTGCCCTGACGGTCATTGCCCCAGAGGCCGCCCTGGGCGAGGTCGGTCTCGTTGTAGAACAGGCCGCGCTCGCGTTCGAAGTGGCGCAGGATGTGCTCGCAGCGCTCCTGCCAGTCGTCGCTGGTGAATACCAGGATGAAATCGTCGCCGCCGATGTGGCCGGCGAAATCGCGCTGGTCGTCGATATGGGCGCAGAGGATCTGCGCCAGCTTTTGGATCACCTCGTCGCCGCGGCTGTAGCCGTAGCTGTCGTTGTAGGGTTTGAAGTGATCCAGGTCGCAATAGCACACGGTGAAGCGGCGCCGTTCCTCCAGCAGCCGGTCGATGTGCTCATAGATGGGCACGTTGCCCGGCAGCAGGGTGAGGGGATTGGCGTAGCGGGCGTTGCGGATCTGCAGGTCGGTGATCTTTTTCAGCAGGTCGCGTACCAGTCCGATGCCGAGGTAGTTGCCGTTGCGGGTAATGATGAACTGGTGCTCGATCTCGAAGTTGAGTTGATTGGTGACCTTCTGGCTGACGCGCTCCACCGGCAGGTCGTACTCGACGACGAGGGGGTGGCGATCCATGAAGCGGGTGACCGGACGGCGGCCATAGAGTTCGCGGCTGTATTGCTTCAGGTACAACTCCATCAGCCGGTGCCGGCGCAGGGCGCCGATGGGGCGGTTCTCCACCAGCACCGGCACGGTGTGTACCTCGGGGTATTGCTGCAACAGCGCTACCGCCTCTTCCACGGTGGTCTCCGGCGTGACGGTGGGCACGGTGAGCGCCAGGGCGCCGATGGTTTCCGACAGGCGCTGGCGGCGCAGGCTGGCGTTGGCCTCCGGGTCCGGCGGCTGCGCCGACAGTTCCAGCGGCGGGCGGCTCTTGGGACGCGAGAAGAAATAGCCCTGGCCCAGGCCGATGCCCAGCTGCAGCAGGGTCTGGTATTCGTTGTGGGTTTCGATCCCCTCGGCGATGACGCGCGACTTGGTGCCGAGGGCGATATCGCGGATGGAGCGGACGAATTCCTGCTTGACCGCATCTTCGTGCACCCGTTGCAGAAAGTGGCTGTCGATCTTGACGTAGTCGGGGCGCAGCTCGGACCACAGGCGCAGACCGGCGTAGCCGGCGCCGAGGTCGTCGATGGCGAGCTGGAAGCCCTGGATGCGGTATTCGGACGCCGCCTGTACCACGGCGGCGAAGTCGTCGATGGGATATTGTTCGGTGATCTCGATCACCACCCGTTCCGGCTGGAACTGCGGATTGCCGGCGCCGCCCAGGGCGTGCAGCAGCGGCTGTCCCGGCTGGAGCAGGCTGCGCGAGCTGGTGTTGAGGAACAGGCGTCCCGGTAGACCCAGGTCGATGAAGTTGTCGTAGGCCAGGCGCCAACACTGGCGCTCCAGCTCCAGCAACAGGCCGGCCTGGCAGGCGGCATTGAACAGGCTGACCGGCGCGTGCAGCGGACTGTCGGACGGACCGCGCGTCAATGCCTCGTAGCCGTGGATGGTGTGTTCGCCGACCGCGACGATGGGCTGGAACAGGATGGACAGACGGCCCTGTTCGATGATCGCGCGCACTTCCGCACCGAGGTCGGGATGCAGGGGACGGCCCAGACCGCTGAGCGCGGCGGGGGTGGCGTCGGCAGGACAAGTCACCGGCATGTTCATGACATGGTTCCAGGACGAGAGGGGAGACACAGCCTAGCCGTCCGGTGTGACAGCGCTGTGACATTGCCAAGCCGGCGGCAACTGGTTAGCCTGCACTGAATACAAAGCTGCGCCTGCCGTGGGCGCGTTCTGGGGCATGACGCCATGTGGAGTCGATTGAAGCATTTTCTGTGGCACGAACTGTGGGAGGACGAGGCAGCCGGTGCGTTGTGGCGCCGGTTGTTCCCGATCCTGCGGGTGATCCTGGTGATGGGGCAGGAGCTGGCCGGCGGCCAGCTCACCCTGCGTGCCATGAGCCTGGTCTACACCACGCTGCTGTCGCTGGTGCCGCTGCTGGCGGTGAGTTTTTCCGTGCTCAAGGCCCTCGGCGTGCACAACCAGATCGAGCCCATGCTGCTCACCTACCTGGAGCCGCTCGGCGCGCGCGGCGAAGAGATCACGCTGCACATCCTGTCCTTCGTCGACAACATGAAGGTGGGTGTGCTCGGTTCGGTGGGTGTCGGCCTGCTCATCTATACGGTGATCTCACTGACGCAGAAGGTGGAGAGTTCCTTCAACTATGTCTGGCGTGTGTCGCGCACGCGCAGCCTGCCGCGCCGCTTCTCCGATTATCTGAGCGTGATCCTGGTGGGGCCGGTGCTGGTGTTCTCCGCCCTCGGCATGACGGCCACCCTGATGAGTTCCACCCTGGTGCAGATGATGCTGGAGGTGCCGGTGATCGGCCAGCTGGTGGCATTGACCGGCAAGTCGATTCCGTTCCTGCTGATCATCGCCGCCTTCACCTTCGTCTACATGTTCATCCCCAACACCAAGGTGCGCCTGCGTTCCGCCCTGGTGGGCGCGGTGATCAGCGGCATCATGTGGCAGGCCTCCGGATTCGGCTTCGCCACCTTCGTGGCCAGCTCCACCAAGTACACCGCGGTATATTCCGGCTTCGCCATTCTGATGTTCTTCCTCATCTGGCTCTACCTGAGCTGGTTCATCCTGCTGTTCGGCGCGCAGATCAGCTACTTCCATCAGCACCCGCAGCAGGTCCGCCTGCAGCGCGAAGCCTTCCGTTTCAGCAACCGTCTCAAGGAGCGCGCCGGCCTGGTGCTGCTGTATCTCATCACCGATGCCTACATGCAGGGGCGGCCGCGCTGGACGCAGGATGCGCTGGTGCAGCGCCTGGGTCTGCCCGGTGACGCCGTCGCCGATTTGCTGCGGGCACTGGAACAGCGCGGCCTGCTGGCGGAGACCGGCGACGAGCATCCCGGTTATCTGCTGGCGCGCGATCCCGACTACATCCCCGTGAGCGAAGTGCTCGACATCCTGCGCAGCGCGGAGGAATCGGTGCATCACGTCAGCCCCCACGCCCTCGATCTGGAGCCGGTGGACCGCCTGGTCGATCGCGTGCAGCAGGCGCGCAACGATGCCCTGGCCGGCAAGACCCTCAAGGATCTGGTCACCGGGCGGTGAGTGTATCTATTTCTGCGCCAGACACCGGTGCAGGGCCTTGTCGATGGCGCGGGCGACGGCGAAGAAGCCGAAGGTGGCGGTGACGAAGGTGGCCGAGCCGTAGCCGAAGCGGCAGTCGAGGGACACGCCGTGGATGCCGGGCTTTGCGTGGCATACCGTACCGTCGGCCTGGGGATAGAGCTGCTGCTGACTGGAGAACACGCACTCCACCCCCATGCGTTTTCCGGCGGCGGGAAAGCCGTAGTCGTTGCGCAGTTGCGCGCGTACCTTGGCGGCGAGGGCATCGTGGTGGGTCTTGCTGAGGTCGGCAATCTGGATCTTGGTCGGATCGGTCAGGCCGCCGGCGCCGCCGGTCATGATCACCGGGATCTTGTTGCGGCGGCAGTGGTGGATCAGCGCCGACTTGAACTTGATGCTGTCGATGGCATCGATGACATAGTCGTAGCCGCGTTCCCTGCTGATGTATTCCGGCAGCGTCTGCATGGTGAGGAAATCGTCGATGGCGTGCACGTTGCAGGCCGGATTGATTTCGCGCGTACGTTCCGCCATCACCGCTACCTTGGGCCGCCCAACGGTGGATTCCAGCGTGTGGATCTGCCGGTTGACGTTCGACAGGGCGATGGTGTCGTTGTCGATGAGGGTGATGGTGCCGACGCCGCTGCGTGCCAGCGCCTCCACCGCCCAGGAGCCGACGCCGCCGACACCCACCACGCAGATGTGCAACCGACGGATGAGCTGGGCCCCCTGTTCCCCATAGAGGCGGCGGATGGCGGCAAAGCGATCGTCGGTGGGCATGGCGGGAAGCGTGGTTGTGCGCACAGGTCGCGCGGCAGTGTAGCGCAGCGGCAGCGGCCGGCGGAAGTGTCACGCCAGTTCGTCGATGCCGCCGGGCGGCGTGTGCTCGGCGTCCGTCTGCTGATCCTCGGCGCGGCGTTGCCGGGTGCGCCGTTCATGGGGGCTGCGGGTATCGAGTGGCGTGGGCTTCTGCTCCCGGCGCCGGTCCTGGCCGCTGCGCCGCTCGCCCTGGCGCGGCCGGGGTTCACGCGTCGGTGGCGGCGATTGTCGTTCCTGGCGCCGCGCCGGCAGCGGTGGATTTTCCTCCCTCAGGGCATGACGCTCCTCGCTGGAGGCGATGCGGTTGCCGCGTTCCACGTGATCCACCTGTGCCACCCGGCCCTTGCTGCGGTCGGTGGTCTTGAGGTGTTGCAGACCGAGGTCGTCGGCGGGCGGTTCGATCTTCATGTCGGCAAGTGTTGCGCATGGACGGCGCCGGCGCCACCCCTGCCGGGGCGGGTGAGCACAATGGTATAGTGCGGTCATGCTCTGGCTGAAACACTTCCACATCACCTGCGCGGTTCTATCCTTCTGCGGTTTTGCCCTGCGTGGTTGGTGGCGCCTGACCGCCCCGCAGCGGCTGCGCCGACGCTGGGTGCGCACCGCGCCCCATGTGGTGGATAGCGCCCTGTTCTTCAGCGGGCTCGCCATGTTGTGGCTGTACCGCTGGTGGCCGCAGGACCAGCCCTGGTTGCTGGCCAAGCTGACAGCGCTGCTGCTCTATATCCTGCTCGGTGCCGTGGCGCTCCGGCAGGGCAAGGCCTGGCAGGTGGCGGCGGCACTGGCGGTATTCGCCTACATCGTCTCGGTGGCATTGACGCGCACGCCGCTGGCCTGGCTGGCGTGAGGGCGGCATGGCCAGTGCTAAGGAAGGTCTGAATAAGTCCATCCTGGACTTCTCAGACCACGCCAAGCGAAAAGTGTGATTTTCGCTTGGCTTCATTTTTCAACGACTTATCGTCGTTGAAAAATGGCGGCACATCCCTGTGCCGCGGAAGCTCTGAACTTATTCAGAGCTTCCCTAACCTTGTCGGACGGGTGATGTTTCCTTGATATTGCGCTGCGCAATGCTGCCTGGAGCGGTGCGGTGCCCGTAGCTGGATGGCGTGATGGATTTCGGATTGTTCGGCAGTTTCATCGGCGGTATTGGCCTGTTTCTGCTCGGCATGCGCATGATGACCGATGGTCTCAAGCTCGCCGCCGGGCCGGCACTGCGCCATATCCTTGGCCAGTGGACGCGCACGCCCTTGCGCGGCATCTTCGCCGGTGTGCTGATCACCTCCATGGTGCAATCGTCCAGCGCGGTGACGGTGGCGACCATTGGTTTCGTCAACGCCGGCCTGCTGTCCCTGGTGCAGAGCGTGGGCGTCATCTACGGCGCCAACGTCGGCACCACCACCACCAGCTGGCTGGTGGCCATCGTCGGTTTCAAGATCAACGTGCAGGCGCTGGCGCTGCCCTTCATCGGCATCGGCGCCGCCCTGCGCCTCACCGGCACTCATTCCCGTCGCGCCGCGGTGGGTGATGCGCTGGTGGGTTTCGGTCTGTTTTTCCTCGGTGTCGACGTGTTGAAGAGCGCCTTCGAGGGATTGGGGCAGCGGGTGCCCCTGGCCGAACTGGGGGGCGGCGGCATCGACACCGTGTTGATCTTCGTCGGCATCGGCTTCCTGCTCACCCTGCTGATGCAGTCGTCCAGCGCCTCCATCGCCCTGATCCTCACCGCGACGATGGGCGGCATGGTGCCGCTCACGGCGGCGGCCGCCGCGGTTATCGGCGCCAATGTCGGCACCACCTCCACCGCCGCGCTGGCGGTGATCGGCGCCACCTCCAGCGCCAAGCGGGTGGCCGCCGCCCATGTGTTGTTCAACATCCTGGTGGCGATCGCCGCCTTGCTGATCCTGCCGCTGATGCTCACGGCGGTGGATGCCACCGCCCATATCCTGGCGCTGGAGGACAGCCCCGCCATCACCCTGGCCCTATTCCACACCGCCTCGAAGCTGCTCGGTGTGGCGTTGCTGTGGCCGCTGACGCCGCGCCTGGTGACTTTTCTCAGCCGCCGCTTCCGCACGGCCGAGGAGGAACTGGGCAAGCCGCGTTACCTGGACAAGAACGTGCTGGCGACGCCGACCCTGGCAATCGATGCGGTGGCGCTGGAACTGGCACGTATCGGCGGCATGGCGCGTGATATGGCGCAGATGACGCTGACGGCCGAGCGCACCGCGCCGGCCAATCTGATGACGTCGGACAAGCTGGCCATCGCCAGCCTGGTCGAGGCAGTGGGCCAGTTCGCGGTGCAGATGCAGCGCACGACGCTGCCGGCGGAGTTCGACGAGTCCCTGCCGGATGCGCTGCGCGTGGCGCGCTACTACACCTCGGTGGCCGATCTCGCGGACAACGCCGCGCAGATGCAGGAACGCATGAGTGTGTTGCAGGACGAGCCGTTGATCTCCGAGATCACCTTCTTCCGCGCCGATGCCCTGAAACTGTTGCAGGCGGCGGACCCGCAGGCGGCAGGTTATGACAGCGCCGCCGCGGATCGCATGCTGGCGGCGATGGAGGATGCCTACCAGTCGCTCAAGGCGCACCTGCTGCGTGCCGGCAGCGAGGGGCGCCTGCGCACCGAGCAGATGGTGGAGTTGCTGGATTTCTACAGCCGTATCCGCCGGCTGTTGCAGCAGGCGGTGAAGGGGGCGCGCTATCTGCATCGCCTGTTGGACCTGGCGGCGGCGACGCGGCAGAAGAAGGAAGAACCGACACCGGCCGAAGAGCCAGCCGCGGAGCAACCGGCGTCGGAAGACAAGGCGGCTTAGCGCCGGCTACTTTTCTGTCGCCAGTACCTGGCCCAGCCGTTCGCTGAAGATGCGCAGCGCCTTCACTCGGGCGTAGTTCTTGTCGTTGGCTTCGATGAGGTGCCAGGGCGCGTATTCGGTACTGGTGCGCTCGACCATGTCGTTGACGGCGATTTCGTAGGCGTCCCATTTCTCGCGGTTGCGGTAGTCTTCCTCGGTGATCTTGTAGTGCTTGAACGGGGTCTTCTCCCGCTCCTGGAAGCGCCTGAGCTGCTCGTCCTGGGTGATGTGCAGCCAGAACTTGAGCAGCACGATGCCGTGCTCGGTGAGCATCTCCTCGAACTGGTTGATCTCGGCGTAGGCGCGCATCCATTCCTCCTGTCGCGCATATCCTTCGACCCGCTCCACCAGCACGCGGCCATACCAGCTGCGATCGTAGATGGTGACGTTGCCGCCGCGCGGGATGTGGCGCCAGAAGCGCCAGAGATAGTGGTGGGCGCGTTCTTCGTCGGTGGGCGCGGCGATGGGGATGATCTGGTAGCTGCGTGCATCCAGCGCCGGAATGATGCGGCGGATGAGTCCGCCCTTGCCGGCGGCGTCCCAGCCCTCCAGCACCACGATGCTGGAGACCCCGCGCTCGCGCGCCTGGCGCGCCAGTTCGCCCAGCTTGCCCTGGTACTTGGGCAGCTGCTTTTTGTATTTGTCCTTGGATAGCGCACTGTTCATGTCGAGGTTGCCGAGGACGCTCACCTGCTCACCGACCTCGGGGGCGGCGATGGGCTTGAGGTGCGGTTGGGGCGGCCGGCCCTCCGCCTGATTCTGCAGGCGGGCGCTGATGCGTTCGAGGATGTGCTGACCGACGGTGAGGTTGCGGTAACGTTTGTCGGTGGCCTCGACGATGATCCAGGGGGCGTCACCGGTGCTGGTGTTGCGCAGGGTATGCTCGGCCACGGCACGAAATTTTTTGTATTGCTTGAGGTGCTTTTTGTCCAGCGCGGTGACGCGCCAGCGTGTGGCCGGATTTTCTTCCAGCTCTTTCATGCGCTGGCGCTGCGCGCTTTCCGACAGGTGCAGCCAGAACTTGATGATCAGCGCGCCGTCATCGACCAGGGTTTCCTCGAAGGCGTTGATGCGGGTCAGGTCACGCTCCAGTTCCGCATCGTTGATCACTTTGTTGACGCGATCGGCGATGGGGCGGCTGTACCAGGAGCCGACGTACAGTCCGATCTGACCCTTGGGCGGCAGGGCGCGCCAGAAGCGCCAGTATTCGGGGCGTTCGCGCTCCTCGTCGCTCATCGGGCCGAAGGCATAGGCGCGCAGCCAGCGCGGGTCGAACCAGGCATTGAGCTGGTTGATCACGTCGCCCTTGCCGGCGCCGTCGACGCCGGAAACCAGTATCAGTACGGGGAACTTGGCCTCCTTCAGCGCCTCCTGTACCAGCAGCAGGTCGGTGCGCAGCTCCGGCTCCCGGGCGTCGTAATCGCGCTTCTTGATCTTGTGGCCCAGTTCGGCGACTTCAAACATGGCGGGTTCTCCGTAGTACTGGTAATGCTTGCCACTTTACGCCGTCGCCGCGGCGCCAGCCAGCGTCAGCGCGGCAGAAAGGCGCGTTGGCCATCTGGGCCGCTGATCTCCGTTACCGGGTGGCGGTAGAGCTGCGACAGTGTCTCGACGTTGAGCAGTGTTGCCGTCGGACCGGCCTGCCACTGGCCGTCGCCGAACAGCAGCAGTGCATGATCGCAGTAGCGCGCGGCGAGATTGACATCGTGCAGCGCCATCAGCACGCCGTGCTCCCCGCTGTCGGCCAGGCCGCGCAGATGCCGCAGGGCAGCGATCTGGTGATGCAGGTCGAGGTGATTGCTCGGTTCATCCAGCAGCAGCAGGAGCGGTGCCTGGGTGAGCAGGGTGGCCAGGGCGAGACGGCGACGCTCGCCGCCGGACAGCGTGTGACAGGGACGCTCCTCGTGGCCGGTGAGTCCCACCTGGGCCAGGGCCCGGCGCGCCAGCGCCACATCCTGCGCCGTTTCGTTCTGCCAGCGGCCGAGGTGGGGATGGCGGCCGATGAGCGCGGTTTCCAGCACGGTGGCGGGAAAGTTGTCGCTGCTGTCCTGCGGCAACAGGCCGAGGCGCTGCGCGATGGCGCGGCGCGGCAGCCGCGCCAGCGGGGTGCCCTGCAGCCACAGGCTGCCGCCCTGTGCCGGACGCAGCCCGGCGAGGGTATGCAGCAGGGTGGTCTTGCCGGCGCCGTTGGCGCCCAGCAGGGCCCAGCACTGGCCGCGGCACACGGTCAGGTTGAGATGCTGCACCAGCGGCCGGCCGGCAACAGCGATGTCGAGAGAGACGGCGCGCAGCAGTTCCATCAACGAACCGCCTCGCGCCGGAGCAGATACAGGAATACCGGCGCGCCGATGAGGGCGGTGAGCACGCCCACCGGCAACTGTTGCGGTGCGATGAGACTGCGCGCCAGGGTGTCGGCCAGCATCAGCAGGCTGCCGCCGAGCAGGGCGCTGGCAGGCAGCAGCAGGCGGTGATTGGAACCGGCGACGAGGCGCAGCATGTGCGGCACGATGAGGCCGATGAAGCCGACGCTGCCGGCGCTGGTGACGGCGGCGGCGGTAAGCAGCGAGGCGGCGAAGTAGACCACCAGGCGCAGGCGGCCGACATGCACGCCAAGGCTGCCGGCGGTAATCTCGCCGCGGGCGAGGAGGTTCAGTTCGCGGGCGAAGGGGAGCAACAGCAGCAGGCCGAGCAGCAGCAGTGCCAGCGGCGCGCGCCACTCGCCGCCGTGGGACAGGTCGCCCATCAGCCAGAACAACATGCCGCGCAGATGGTGTTCCGGCGCCACGGCCAGCAGGAAACTGATCAGCGCGCCCCACAGTGCCGCCACCACCACACCGGTGAGCAGCAGCCGCGTCGGTGTCCAGCCGCCGCCGCCGTGGGCGAGGCCGAATACCAGCAGCACGGAACCGAGCGCACCCAGCAGCGCGCCGCCGCTCACCCACACGCCGCCGAGGCCGGCGAGCATGGCCAGCAGGGCCGCCACCGCGGCGCCGCCGGAGACACCGAGGATGTAGGGGTCGGCCAGCGGATTGCGCAGCAGTACCTGCAGAAGGGCGCCGGCCACGGCGAGCAGCCCGCCCACGGCGAAGGCGGCGAGCAGGCGCGGCAGGCGCAGTTCCAGAATCACGGCGCTGTGCAGCGTGTCGCTGTGCCACAGCGCTGGCCACACCGCATCCAGCGGCACGGGCACGCTGCCCACTGTCAGGCCCAGCATGAGGCTGACCAGGGCCAGCAGCAGGAGCAGAGGAAGCAGGGCGAGGCGCATGGGCTGGGCGGTCAACCCATTTCCACCCGGTTGCGGCCGTTCTGTTTGGCGCGGTACAGCGCGGCGTCGGCGCGCGCCAGCGGCAGGTCGGCGCCGGCGTCGGTGTCGGTGAACAGGGTAAGACCGACGCTGACAGTAATGGCGACATGGTGGGTGGCGGAGAGGCAGGGGTGGTTTTCCACCTTCTGGCGCAGGCGTTCGGCATAGAGTTGCGCGCCGTCCAGTTCGGTGCCGGGTAACAGCACGGCGAATTCCTCGCCGCCGAGACGGCCGATGATGTCGATCTTGCGCAGGGTGCCGAGGGCGACGGCGGCGAAGTGCTGCAGCACGGCATCGCCCACGGCGTGGCCGTAGTGATCGTTGATCTGCTTGAAGTGATCGATGTCGAGCATCAGCAGAGCGACAGGCTTGTTGAAACGGTGGAAGCGGGCCAGTTCCTGATCCAGGCGTTCGAGGAAATGGCGGCGGTTGGGCAGGCCGGTGAGCAGGTCGGTGGTGGCCAGATGGCGCAGTTCCAGCTCCATCGCCTTGATGTCGCTGATGTCCTGCACTGTGCCAAGGGCGGACACCAGTTCACCCTCCGGTCCGGTCACCAGTTCCGCCATCTCGCGCACCCAGCGGATCTGGCCGTCCACCACGATGCGGTGTTCGATGTCGTAGGGTGCGCCGTGCAGGGCCGCCTGCCAGGCGGCATGTACGTGGTCGCGGTCATCGGGATGGATGTAGGACAGGAACAGGTTGTAATCCGCCGGCGTGTCCTGCGGCAGACCGAATATCCGGTAGGTCTCCGCCGACCATTCCAGCCGTTGGCTCGGCACATCCATCACCCAGCTGCCGACGTGGGTTACCGCCTGGGCGCGTGCCAGCATGGTTTCGCTCTCGCGCAGGCGCTCTTCGGCCAGTTTGCGTTCCGTAATGTCGAGATGGGTGCCGACGGCACGCAGCGGGCTGCCGTCCTCGGCGCGTTCCATCACCTTGCCGCGATCCAGCACCCAGACCCAGTGACCGTCCTTGTGGCGCAGGCGGTGTTCGGTTTCATAGAGCGGCGTTTCGCCGCGGAAATGGCGTTGCAGCGCCTCGTTGATGAGAGTCATGTCATCTGGGTGGATGATGCGTTCCCATGTCGAGATGTCGGGTCCGATCTCGTCGAGGCGATAACCCAGCATCTGCGCCCAGCGCTGGTTGAAGGTGATCTTGCCGCTGGGGATGTGCCAGTCCCACAGGCCCAGATCGGCACCACTCAGCGCCATCTCCAGGCGCTGTTCGGCGGCGACGCGATCGCTGATGTCGACGAAGCTGCCGACCAGCTCAACTGCCTTACCCTGCTTATCGCGCAGCACGCGGCAGCGATCCTCCAGCCAATGCCAGCCGCCGTCGGCATGGTGGAAGCGATAGCGGCGGATGATTTGCTCGTCGGCCCACTGTTGCCAGTCGGAGTTGTGCAGCACCTCGGCACGATCGTCGGGATGGATGTTGTCGGGCCACCAGGCGGCGTTGTCGAGGACCGCCTGCGGGGCGTAGCCGAGGATGTTCTGCACATTGGGCGCGATATAGCTCGTTGCGGTGCTGCCGATGGGGACGCTGTAGGTCACCGCCGGTGAGGCGCTCAGCAGGGTGTCCAGTTGCTGGCGGGTGGACTGCAGGGCGGCGGTGGCGTTGTCGATGCGCAGTTGCAGGCCGCGACGGGTGGTGCGCAGCAGCAGGAAGAGCAGGCCCTGGGTCAGCAGGTAAGCGACGAACAGAGCCAGCTGGGTGTAGGTCTGATGGCGGTGCCAGGCGGCCAGCTCGTTGGTCTTGTCGCGCCAGACCAGCACCGAACCCACGCTGGGGCGTGTTGCATCGACCTTGCCCAGATAGTCGCGCAGCGGGAAACGGGTCAGGTGCCAGGTCTTGTCCTGCCAGGACAGTAGTTCCGAAAGGGTGCCGTCGTCGCTCAGCCGCGGCAGAATCGCCTCGTTCATCCAGGATTTCACTTCAGCGCGCGAGCTGGCCTCCAGGTAGCAGCCGCAGCCCTTTTCGGCGCGCGGCCCGCTCAGTGGGCGGTATTGATCCCACACCGCGTCTTCGATGTGCTGCTGCTTGAGCAGGATGGCGAAGCCGGCACCGAACTGCTGGTCGAGGCGGGCGAGCTGGGTGTCGAAGGAGGTGCCGGCCTCCAGGGCGCCGATGTATTCGCGCTGGCCGTTACTGATGTACCACACCGGCACCACGCCGCGCACGCCGGAATAGATGCGGCCGGTCTCGAAGCCGGTGCGTGGCCGCCGATCGGCGTTGACGTCCTCGATGATGTGGCGCAGGCCGTCCATGCGGTCGCCGAACTTTTCCGGGGTGTGCACGCGCAGATAGGAGAGGGAGCCGGGGCCGAACTGGAAGTGCAGCTGGCGCAGGCCGAACTCCTGCTGCATGTCGAGCCAGGCTGGGGCGACATGGTCGTACAGCGCGTCGCGCAGGCGGGCGGTCTGCGGACCGCCGGGACCGCCGCCCTCGCGGGCCAGCGCCTGCTTGCCGCGGTAGAACAGCGATTGCACCTGCGGGTCGGAGGCCACCATGGTGGCCAGGGTCAGCATCTGCTGTTCCAGATCCGACAGCGCCACCTCGAAGGTGGTGCGCACGGCAGCCGACTCCTGCGCCAGGGTCTGATCCAGTTCGTGGCGGTCGTGCTGCCAGAACAGCACACCGATGAGCATGAAAATCAACGCCAGCAGCAGGCTGCTCAGGGTCGTGACGACGGGAAAAGAGAATCGCTGCATCCGGGTGTGGTTATTTTATGGGGCGTTCTGCCATTTTGCCCGCCAGCGGCTGACTGTGCCAGCCAGGTGCGAGGCACGAGAATCAATCCTCGTACTCTTCGTATCTCGTTCCTCGTGCCTCGTCCCCGGCGAGCGGCATGGGCCGCTCGCCCCGGCGCAGGGTGATGATGTCCCAGCCCTTGGCCGCGGCGTGGCTGCGCAGGGTGTCGTCGGGGTCCACGGCCACCGGGTTCTCCACCAGTTCCAGCAGCGGCAGGTCGTTGTGGGAGTCGCTGTAGAACCAGGCGCCGGCCAGGTTGTGGCCGGTCTGCTCCAGCCACTGGGTCAGCCGCTCCACCTTGCCACGCTGGAAGGTGGGGATGCCGGTGATGTCGCCGGTATAACGGCCGTGCACCACCTCAGGCTCGGTGGCGAGGAAGTGCTCCACCCTCAGGGCCGCCACAATGGGCTCGGTGATGAAGCGGTTGGTGGCGGTGATGATCAGCGGCACGTGGCCCTGACGGCGGTGCCAGTCCAGCAGGTAGCGCGAGGCGGGCAGGATGATGGCCTGGATCTTCTCGGCCATGTAGCGGCGGTGCCAGGCGGCCAGGGTCTCCGGCGCCTGTCCCACCAGCGGCGCCAGGGCGAAACGCTGGTAGGCGCGGATGTCCAGGGTGCCGGCCTTGTACTCCTCGTAGAAACGGTTGTTCTCGCGCTCGTAGATGTTACCGTCGACGATGCCCTGTTCCACCAGGAAGCGCCCCCATAGGTGATCGCTGTCGCCGCCGAGCAGGGTGTTGTCGAGATCGAAGATGGCCAGGGTCATGGGTCGGGCTCGTTGTAGGGGGCGCCTATTCTAGCAAGGTGAGCGGGCATTTTTGGCCGGATTTTCCCTGTTTACCCCGTCCATTTGCGTCTTTTCCCGACGTTCGCAAACAGATTTGCGCGCAGGCGGCGCTTGTGGAAAAATCCTTGCTGCACGGCCTCAAGGTGGTTTTATAAGTGATTGATTCGGAAGGCTACAGAGCGAATGTCGGCATTATCCTGAGCAACCGGGAGGGACAGCTTTTGTGGGCACGCCGCATCGGTCAGGATGCCTGGCAGTTCCCCCAGGGCGGCATCCAGAAGGATGAGACCGCCGAGGAGGCCCTGTACCGCGAATTGATGGAGGAGGTGGGGCTGGGGCCGGAGGACGTGACCATCCTTGGCGCCACCCGTGGCTGGCTGCGCTACCGTCTGCCCGAGCGCCTGGTACGACACCACAGCAAGCCGGTGTGCATCGGCCAGAAGCAGCGCTGGTTCATGCTGCGCCTGCTCGCCGACGACAGCCGGGTGCGCCTCGACCTGCACAGCCCGCAGGAGTTCGAGGAGTGGTGCTGGGTGCCCTACTGGCAGCCGCTGGACGAGATCGTCGCCTTCAAGCGCCGGGTCTATGAGCGTGCCCTCACCGAACTGGCGCCGCTGCTGGGGTCGGCGGTGCAGATGCGGCCGCCACGGCTGCGCCGTGCCGGCACGAAATAAAATGGCGTAGGAGCCCACGGAGTGGGCTCCTACGATCTGTGCGGCATCTGGACGCCGCCATCATAACGATAACGCCGCATAACTCCACAGTCAGGATATCTTCATGCTGCAAACGCTGCGTCGCATCATCCAGGAGGTAAACGCTGCCAAGGACCTGCAACAGGCGCTGCGCATCATCGTGCAGCGGGTGCAGAAGGAGATGGCGGTGGATGTGTGCTCCATCTATCTGGCCCACAACACCACGCGCGAACTGGTGCTGATGGCCACCGAGGGCCTCAATCCCGAATCGGTGGGTAAGGTGCGTCTGACCTGGGATCAGGGCCTGGTCGGCCTGGTTGCCGAACGTGCCGAACCCGTGAACAAGGATGATGCCCCGAACCATCCGCGCTATCTGTATTTCCCGGAAACCGGCGAGGAGCGCTACCACGCCTTCCTCGGCGTGCCCATCATCCACCACCGCACCATCCATGGCGTGCTGGTGGTGCAGTCGCGCGAGAGCGTGCGCTTCGACGAGGATGCCGTGACCTTCCTGGTCACCATCGCCGCGCAATTGGCCGGCGCCATCGCCCATGCCGAGGCCAGCGGCGACATCGATGTGCTGCTGCGCCAGGGGCAGCTGGTGGACCACCGGCCGCTGCAGGGGCTGTCCGGCGCGCCCGGCGTGGCCATCGGTACCATCGTCGTGCTCAACACCTCCACCGACATCGAATCCGTCCCCGATCTGCTGGTGGACGACAGCGCCGCCGAGCTGAAGCAGTTCCGCGCCGCGGTGCGCGCGGTGCGCAAGGACATCTCCGACATGCTGAAGCGTTTGCACGCCACCATGCCGGCCAGCGACAGCGCCCTGTTCGAGGCCTATCTGCTGATGCTGGAGGAAGGCTCGCTGATCGACGACACGGTGAAGCGCATCAAGGCCGGCAGTTGGGCGGCGAGCGCGCTGCGTGAAACGGTGCTGGAGCACGTGCGCGTGTTCGATCAGATGGAGGATGCCTATCTGCGCGAGCGGGCCCAGGACATCCGCGACCTCGGCCGCCGCGTGCTGGAGCATCTGCTCGGCGAGGAGCGCAAGCCGCTGGAGTATCCCAAGAACACCGTGCTGGTGAGCGAGGAGGTGACAGCATCGATGCTGGCCGAGGTGCCGCCCAAGCGGTTGGCCGGTGTGGTGTCGATGCGCGGCTCGCGCACCTCGCACACCGCGATCCTGGCACGCGCCCTCGGCGTGCCGGCGGTGATGGGCGTGGTCGACCTGCCGCTCAGCAAGGTGCACGGTCGGGAGATCATCGCCGACGGCTATTCCGGCCGCGTCTACATCAATCCGTCCAAGGATATCCGCCGCGAGTACAAGCGGCTGCAGAAGGAGGAGGCGGAACTCACTGCCGAGTTGCAGGCGCTGCGCAGCCTGCCGGCGGAGACGCCGGACGGCCTGCGGGTGCCGCTGTACGCCAATACCGGCCTGGTGTCCGACATCCGCCCTTCGCTCAATTCCGGCGCCGAGGGCGTGGGCCTGTACCGCACCGAGTTCCCCTTCATGATCCGCGATCGCTTTCCGGGCGAGGAGGAACAGCTCGACG
Organism: Sulfurivermis fontis; assembly: GCF_004001245.1. Classification (NCBI taxonomy): domain Bacteria; kingdom Pseudomonadati; phylum Pseudomonadota; class Gammaproteobacteria; order Thiohalomonadales; family Thiohalomonadaceae; genus Sulfurivermis; species Sulfurivermis fontis. Next base: position 2,475,059 of record NZ_AP018724.1, on the reverse strand, counting down.
TCTATCGCCAGGTGCTGGAGTCGTTCGCGCCGCGCCCGGTGACCATGCGCACCCTGGACGTGGGCGGCGACAAGGCGCTGCCGTATTTCCCCATCAAGGAAGACAACCCGTTCCTCGGCTGGCGCGGCATCCGTATCACGCTGGATCATCCGGAGATATTCCTCACCCAGATCCGCGCCATGCTGCGCGCCAACGCCGGAATCGGCAATCTGAACCTGTTGTTGCCGATGATCAGCAATCTGTCGCAGGTGGACGAGTCGATGGCGCTGATCCGCCGCGCCTGCGACGAGCTGCGCGAAGAAGGGATGAATGTCAGCCTGCCGCGCGTCGGTGTGATGATAGAAGTGCCGGCGGCGGTGTTCCAGGCCGACCGCCTGGCCAGCCGCGTCGACTTCCTTTCCATCGGCACCAACGACCTGACCCAGTACCTGCTTGCCGTGGACCGCAACAATGCCCGCGTCGCCGAGCTGTTCGACTCGTTGCATCCGGCGGTGTTGAAGGCGCTGGTGAAGGTGGTGGACGGTGCCAACAAGTATGGCAAGCCGGTGTCGGTGTGCGGCGAGATGGCCGGTGATCCGGCGGCGGCAGTGTTGCTGCTCGGCATGGGCATCGATTCGCTGTCCATGAGCGCCTCCAGCCTGCCACGCGTGAAATGGGCGATACGTTCCATCACGCGCAAGAAGGCGCAGGCCCTGCTCGGCGAGGTGTTGCAGATGGAGGAGCCGCAGCAGGTGCGCGCGCGTCTCAATCAGGCACTGGACGAGGCCGGCCTTGGTGGACTGATCCGCGCCGGAAAATGACGCAGGCTGCGCAGCGCGCACCCAGCGAACCTTCGCGCATACGATTCGACCCACAATTAATTCATGGATACCTTGACCCATGCCCTGAGCGGTATGTTGCTGGCGCGGGCCACTGCGCCGGCCCAGCCGCACAGCGGTCAGTTGCCGCTGCGCGCCCGGATGCTGGTCGGCCTGCTGGCCGGCGCCTTTCCCGACAGCGACTTTGTGCTCCAACTGTCCGGCGATGCCTTCGTCTATCTCAACCATCATCGCGGTGTGACCCACTCGCTGCCGCTGTTGCCCCTGTGGGCGCTGTTGCTGAGTGGCCTGTCGGTACTGTTGTGGCGCCGGCGTCATGCCTGGCAGGCGTTTTACGGTGTTGCGCTGCTGGCGCTGGGCATCCATGTCGCCGGCGATGTCATCACCGCCTTCGGCACCCGGATCTTCGCGCCGTTCAGTGACTATCGCGCCGCCTTGCCGGCGATCTTCATCATCGATCTGTGGTTTACCGGGATCATTGTGGCGGGATTGTTGGCCGCCTGGTTGTGGCGCAGCCGGCTAGCGGCGCGCCTCGGTCTGACCTTGCTCGCCGCCTATGTCGGCGTACAGGTGTGGCACATGCAAGCGGCAGGGGAGATCGCGCAGCACTACGTGCAGACACAGGGGATAGCCGCCCGGGAGGTGGCGGCACTGTCCCAGCCGCTGTCGCCATTTCACTGGAAGCTGCTGGTGCGGGATGAGGGCGGCTATCACCGGGCCGATCTGAGCCTGTATCGTGACGCGGTGCCGGCCACGCCGACGGACGATGCGGGTTTCCTGGCACGGGTCGCGGCGCTGTACCGGCCGGCAGAGGATTTGCAGTGGGACTACCGGCCGCTGTTCGGCGCTGACGTCGCTGAGCAGGCGCTGGCCCGGGAGGCATGGCAGGCGCCGGTGCTTGCCGGCATGCATCGCTTTGCCGAGTATCCGGCGCTGTATCGCATCGATCGGGAGGGCGCCGGTGTCTGCGTGTGGTTCTACGACCTGCGTTTCGAGCTGCGCAATCTGCGCAACCCGTTCATTTTCGGCGCCTGCCGCGCGGACGAACGGGCAAGGTGGCGGCTGGAGCGGCTGACGGAGTAGACACCGGGTCCGCTCGGCGAACGGAGCCTGGCGCGGGCGCCTATTTGGGAAGTTCCGAACTTGTTCAGAGTTTCCCTTATTCAGAGCTTCCTTTGATTTTCAGGCTGCCGATGATGGCGGCCAGTTCCTCGTCCTCGGCGCCTTCCATGTCTTCCGGGCAGTCGTAGGTGATGAAGAACACGCAGTGGCCGGCGGCCAGATACCATTCCTTCCACGCCATGTTGTCTTCGCTGTAACTGAGCATCAGGCCATGCATGTCACCCAGGCTGACGTCCATGCGCCGCGCCCCGGCCGCGAGGGTGTCGGCGGCAAGGTCGAGCAACTCCTCATCGGTGGTGGCGCCCTCTTCCTTGCAGAAACAACTGATCTCCAGCGTGCCGATGCCCTCCTCGGGGTCATACAGCAGCACGCTGTCCTCGTCGTTTTCCATGATCCAGCCCGGCGGGCAGGAGGCGGTCCAGAGCGGTTGTGCGGCAGTCGGCATGATGGCGTGTGGTTGTGGAGGGGAGGGGATTATATCAGGACTGTTCCCACGGCAGGCCGCTGGATTCGATTACATCCAAGCAGGCATCCACCACCCGGCTATCGTAGACAGTGCCGCGGCCGCGGCGCAGTTCGGCCAGTGCCTGTTCCAGGCTGAGGGCGGGGCGATAGGGGCGATGCGAGGTCATCGCCTCCACCACGTCGGCCACCGCGATGATGCGTGCGCCGAGGCCGATGGCCTCGCCCTGCAAACCCTGCGGATAGCCGCTGCCGTCGAGGCGCTCCTGGTGTTGCAGGATCATGTCGCGCACCGGCCAGGGCAGGTCCACGTCCTTGAGGATGTCGTAGCCCACCTGCGGGTGGGTCTTCACCAGGGCATACTCGAAATCATTGAGCTTGCCGGGACGATTGAGGATTTCGGTGGGTACGTAGATGTTGCCGAGGTCATGGAGCTGCGCCCCGAGGCGGATGCCTTCGACATCGTCGGCCGGCAGGCCCATGCGCTGGGCGATGGCGGCGGCGAGCCGGCTGGTGTGTTCATGATGTCCGGCAGTGTAGGGGTCGCGTTTTTCCACTGAGCGCGTCAGCGCCTGCACCAGTTGCAGCAGGGCCTTGTCCAGGGCGCTGCTGGCATGCTGGGCGCGCGCCTCGGCGGCCTTGCGCACGCTGATATCCTCGACCACGGCGATGAAATATTCCGGTTCACCCTGCGCATTCCGATGCAGCGAGATGGTGAGGTTTCCCCATACGGTGGTGCCGTTCTTGCGCAGGTAGCGCTTTTCCAGGGTGTAGGTCTTGATGCTGTCGTCGAGCAGGCGCCGGGCTTGTTCCAGATCGCTCTGCATGTCGTCGGGGTGAGTGATGTCTTCAACGCGCAGCGCCTGCAGTTCCTCGGCGCTGTAACCCAGCATGTCGCACATCTTCTGATTGACGCGCAGGGGCCGCCTATCCATTCCGACATGGGCGATGCCTACGGCGGCCTGGTCGAAGGTGTCGCGGAAATACTGTTCGCTTCGGCGCGCGGCCTCGCGCGAAGCCAGTACGATGCCGAGGCTGCGCTGGATGAGGAGATAGAGCAGGGCGCCGGTGATGGCGACAAAGGCCCATCCCTTGGTGGTCTGCAGCCGGGCGGTCTGGATGGGATCGTCTGTGAGCAGCGGCACCAGCTGATCGGAAAACAGGATATACAGTGCCGCAAACAGCACGTACAAACCGACGATACGCAACGCTTCGCTGTGTTTGTCCATGTTGCCGTTGCCCTCCTGGTTACGGCGCGACACAAGTGTCGTCGCCGCTCAGGCGGCGCGCAAGGCCTTGCTGCTGTTGTCGGCCCATTTCACTGCTGCCAGATAGGCGCTGTTGTAATCGATGGCAACGGCCCCGCGCAACACAACGCCGTCCCACTCCCCCCGCTCGTAACAGACGACGGCTTTGAGCAATGCCCCGAGCGGCCCCTCGCGATCGAGCAGGGCCAGCTTGATGGGCATGGACAGCGGCAGCTGGTCGAGCAACGTCTCCATCGGCTGATCGAGTATGGCGTCGAGCAGGGAGAACAGTCCGGCGGTAAAGGCCTGATTGCTGTCGATGGCGGAGTCGGTGACCGACAGCAGTTCGCACATGCGCGCCCGGATCAGGGCGATGGTCATCAATTCACGTGGCTTGTGGTTGTCGATCTGCGACAGCAGCAGCAGGGTGGCCCAGTTGCGTACCGTGGCGAGGCCGAGCAGCATCAGGGCCTGGCGGATGGAGTCGACCTCGCGGCGCAAGCCGAAGGTGGCGCAGTTGATGTAGCGCAGCAGGCGGAACGAAAGGATCACATCCTGGGCGATGAGTTGCTCCACCTGCCGCAGTTCGATATTGGGATTCTGCAACTGGGCGATCAGGCTGAGCACCACGCTGCGGTTGGCGCTGGTGGTGCGGGTGTGAATGACGTCGGGGTGGGCGAAGAAATAGCCCTGGAACAGGTCGAAACCGAGTTCGCGGCACATCTCGTAATGCGCCGGCGTCTCCACCTTCTCGGCAACGAGCTGCAATCGGTAGCGTCGCAGTCGTTCCACCGTGTATGCCAGTTCGTCACGTTCCATGGCCAGCACGTCCAGCTTGACGAAGGCGGCCAGCTCCAGCAGCGGCAGCGTTGCGTGCTGCAGCAGGTAGTCATCCAGGGCGATGCGATAGCCCTGCGCCACCAGACGGCGCACGCCGGCGATGACGCCGGCATCGGGCACGATGGTCTCTAGCAGCTCGAACACCACCTGCTCGTGGGACATGGGCAGCGGATAGTCTCCGGTGAAAAAGTCGCCGGTGACATTGATGAAGGCGGGCTTGCTGCCGACGATGTTTTCCAGCCCCACCTCCATGAAGGTATTGATGATCACTTGCGAAGTGGCCAGATCGCCGTCGGCGAAAGCGGCGCGATTTTCCTTGCTGCGGCGATACAGCAGTTCATAGGCGTAGACATCCAGCGCCCGGTTGTAGATGGGTTGGCGGCCGATGAAGGTGGCTTTGCTGTGTTTGTCCTGGTGCATACCGATCCCTGGGTGCGTGCCTCAGCCTGCGGCGGGGTAGAAGGCGAGCAGTTCGTTCACCCGGCAGCGTTTGTGGCCGTGGCAGCTGATGGAGCGCTGTACCGACAACTGCTCGATGTCGGCAGCGGCGTAGGCGCTGCGGGTGAACGGGGTGTCGTGATTGGAGATCAGCACACTGATGCCGCCGCCGGCCGCTGCGGCAGCGATGTCGGCCAGACGCTGCTGCTGCTCCAGATCGAAGCCATCGGCATGGTAGGCGGTGAAGCTGCTGGACAGCGACAGCGGCACATAGGGCGGGTCACAGTAGACGACGTCACCGCTGCGGATCTGGCGCAGGGTCTGCTCAAAAGTGGCGTGCCGGAATGTCGCGCGCCTGGCCTTGTGATGAAAGGCCAGCATCTCCTGCTCGGGGAAATACGGTTTCTTGTAGCGGCCGAAGGGGACGTTGAAGCCGCCCTTGGCATTGTAGCGGCACAGTCCGTTGTAGCCGTGACGGTTGAGATAGACGAACAGCACGGCGCGGCGGCGGGTGTCGCTACAGGCGTTGAATTCGGCACGCAGCCGGTAATAGGCCTCGGCGGTGTTGTTGGCCGGGCGGAACAGCTTGCGGCAATCGGCTATGAACGCCGCACCTTCCCGTTTCAGGGTGTTGTACAGGTCGATGAGGTCCTTGTTGCTGTCGGCCAGCAGGTAGCGCGGGTAGTCGGTGTTGAGGAACACCGCGCCGGAGCCGGTGAACGGTTCCACCAGCCGCTGGCCGGCGGGCAGGCGTGCCTTGATCCGCTCGATGATGCGGTATTTGTTGCCGGCCCATTTGAGAAACGGGCGCACGGGTGCGGTAGCGGTGGTCATCAGCATGATCAGAGCGGCTTGATGAACACCTTGGAGCGGCGCTGCCAGTTGTACATCGCCTGCTTCTTCACCGGCAGATCCTTGATGTCCGCCTCGCGGAAGCCGCGTTCCTGGAACCAGTGGGCGGTGCGCGTGGTGAGCACGAACAGCCGTTCGATGCCCATGTCCCTGGCCTGCCGCTCGATGAAGGCGAGCAGATCGTCGCCGCGTCCCTGTTTGCGGTAGTCGCGGTGTACCGCCAGGCAGGCGAGCTCGCCCACCCGCTCCTCGGCGAACGGGTACAGCGCGGCGCAGGCGACGATCATGCGATCGCGTTCGGTGACGATGAATTGATCGATTTCCATCTCCAGCAGCTCGCGCGAGCGGCGCACCAGGACGCCTTCCGCCTCCAGCGGGGCGATGAGTTCGAGGATGCCGCCGACGTCGTCGATGCTGGCGCGGCGTGTACCCTCGAACAGCTCGCCGCTGACCAGGGTGCCGATGCCGTCGCGGGTGAACAGCTCCAGCAGCAGGGCGCCGTCGACATGACGATCGATGAGGTGGGCGCGGCGCACGCCGCCGCGGCAGGCGCGCAGGGCGCCGCCCAGGCAGCGCGCCATCTCCTCGCTCTGCTTGCGTGCCAGCGCCTGTTCCGCCTCGGTGAGGTTCAGCTCGCGGATCAGCCGGCGCCGGCTGTCGGTGACGCCCTTGGCGTCGGTGAGGAAGATGAGTTTTTCCGCACGCAACTGCATGGCCGTGGCGGTGGCCACGTCCTCGGCGCTGAGGTTGAAGGTCTCGCCGGTGGGCGAATAGCCGATGGGCGAGAGCAGCACGATGGCGCCGTCATGCAATTGCTTCTGTATCGCCTCGCCGTCGATGCGGCGCACCTCGCCGGTGTGCTGGTAGTCGATGCCGTCGCGCACGCCGAGCGGCTGGGCGGTGACGAAGTTGCCGGAGGCGACGCGGATACGCGCGCCCGCCATGGGGGAGTTGGCCAGGCCCATGGAGAGCAGGGCCTCCAGTTCGACCCGCACCGTACCGGCGGCCTCCTTGACGCAGGCGAGGGCGGCGGCGTCGGTGATGCGCAGGCCGTTCTCATAGTGCAGCTCGATGCCGCGGGCGTTGAGTCGCTCCTCGATCTGCGGCCGCGCGCCGTGTACCAGCACCAGGCGCACGCCCAGGCTGTTGAGCAGGCCGATGTCGTGCACGAAGCTGGCGAACTGTTCCTCGGCCACCAGCTCGCCGCCGAAGGTGATGACGAAGGTGCGGCCGCGGAAGGCGTTGATGTAGGGCGTGGAGCCGCGGAACCAGCGGACAAAGGCCTGTTCGTCGGTGGGCGTGGTCACGGGCGGATCCTTTTCCTTCCTGTTGTTCTGATTGGGCATTTTCCGGGCAGCGGAGGGGAATGTCTAGTCGGAAAGTGGCAGGTTACAAGTTGCAAGAAAAACAAAGGGCGCTTTTGCTTGGGGAAGCTCTGAATAAGTTCAGAGCTTCCGCGGCACAGGGATGTGCCGCCATTTTTCAAAGACGATAAGTCGTTGAAAAATGAAGCCAAGCGAAAATCACACTTTTCGCTTGGCGTGGTCTGAGAAGTCCAGGATGGATTTATTCAGACCTTCCTTGGAACTTGAGACTTGTCACGCGTAACTGCCTTTACAAACAGAACCGCTGAATCAGCCCTTTGAGAATGCCGACCATGGGATCGATCCGCTCCAGCGCCAGGTATTCGTCCGGTTGGTGTGCCTGGGCGATGTCACCCGGGCCGAGGATGATGGTGTCCATGCCGAGGCGGTTCAGGTACGGCCCCTCGGTGCAGAAGGCGACGGCCTGGGCGCTGTGGCCGCTGAGTTGTTCGGCGGTTTGCACGATGGCGGCGGTGGCCGGGGTGTGCATCGCCGGGGTGCCGTGGAACAGGCGCCGCACCTCCAGGTGCAGGCCGCTGCCGGCCAGGGTCTCGCCCAGGCGCTGTTCCAGGGTGGCGCGCAGTTCGTCCAGTTCCATGCCGGGCAGGGGGCGCAGGTCGATGTGCAGATCGCACTGGCCGCAGATGCGGTTGGGATTGTCGCCGCCGTGGATGTGGCCCAGGTTGAGGGTGGGCACCGGCACGGTGAAGCGCGGGTCGCGGTGGCGGGCTTGCAGTTCGCCGCGCCAGGTGAGCAGTTCGCCGATGACCTTGTGCATGCCCTCCAGGGCGCTGTTGCCGAGGGAGGGATCGCTGGAGTGGCCGGAGCGGCCGGTGAGACGGATCCCCTCCATCAGGATACCCTTGTGGGCGTTCACCGGGCGCAGGCCGGTGGGTTCGCCGATGACGGCATGACGTGCCCGCGGCCGGCCCAGTTCCACCAGGGCCTGGGCGCCTTCCATGGAACTTTCCTCGTCGGCAGTGGCGAGGAGGATCAGCGGCTGCTTCAAATCACCGGCCTGAAACCCGCGCGCCGCCTCGATGGCGAGGGCGAAAAATCCCTTCATGTCCGAGGTGCCGAGACCGTAGTAGCGCCCGTCCGCCTCGGTGAGGCGGAATGGATCATGGTTCCAGCGCCCTTCGTCGTAGGGCACGGTGTCGGTATGGCCGGCCAGCACCAGGCCGCCCGGCCCCTGGCCCAGGGTGGCGATGAGGTTGGCCTTGTGGGGCTGGCTGGGCAGCGGCAGCACCTCCACCTGGAACCCCATGCCGGAAAGCCACAGCGCCAGCAGGTCGATGACCGGCCGGTTGCTGGTGTCGAACTCCGGGCTGACGCTGCTCATGGAGGGGGCGGCGATCAGGGCGGCGAGCATGTCGTGCAGGGAGGGCGGCGGTGTGGTCATGGTGGTGTTTTCGGGTGGTGGATGTGCGTAGTGTAATGCATGGGGGCATGCTAGATTGAACGCTGTTTGTTGGTTGTGGTTTTGACGGGGTTGGTGCGCTGCGTGCGCTGATTTAGGCGGGGGATTCCGTCCCCCTGCGCCGGATTACTTTCTTTTGTCTCGCCAAAAGAAAGTAATCAAAGAAAAGGCGCCCCCGATGTCTCGCCCTTCGGGTTCCCTGCGTTGCTCGCTCAAAACGGGGTTTCGCCGACAGGACGTCCGTGTCCTGACGGCGAACGACGCGCCATCCATGGCGCGCCCCCTGCGGGCCTGTCCGTTTTGAGCTGCGCTACTCGGCGAGACAAAGGGGATTTCTCACAGGCTCGCCTGACGGCATCGCGCTGTGAGGTGTGCGTGTAGCGCACACTTTCTTGTTTTGGGTTTTGATTTTGACTTTCGGGTTTTCCCCCGTCTGCCGCGCCGAGCATCGCAGCCCGAATCGGCGCTCGCCTTCGCGCCAGGGACGGCGCGTAGGCGAGCGCCGATTCGGGCGAGAAGCGCAGGGAACCCGCAGGGCGCGGGAGTCGGGCGGCCTTTCTTTTCGTTACTTTTCTTTGGCCGAACAAAGAAAAGTAACCCGCGCGCGGGGCGGCTCCCCGCACCAAAATTAATCCGCGCGATAGCGCGCACCAATCCGGAGTAGGGGGACGGAATCCCCCGCCTAGATCAGCGCGCGCAGCGCACAAACATATGCGGCGCCAAAGAGGCCAGAAATGATCCGCCCTGCCACAGCAGAAGACATCGACGCCCTGGTGGAGATCGAAAACCGCTGCTTCGATACCGATCGCCTGTCGCGGCGCAGCTTTCGCCACATGATCACCAAGGCCCATGCCGCGCTGCTGCTCGACGAGGACGGCGGCGCGGTGCGTGGCTATGTGTTGCTGCTGTTCAATGCCGGCACCTCGCTGGCGCGCATGTATTCCATCGCCGTCGACCCGCAGTATCGCGGCCGCGGCATCGGCCGGCAGTTGATGCTGGCGGCGGAGCAGGCGGCGCTGGCGCAGGATTGTGTCACCCTGCGTCTGGAGGTGCGCGTGGACAATGCCTCGTCCATCGCCCTGTACGAATCCATGGGTTACCGCCGTTTCGGTGTTTACGACGACTATTATGAAGACCACATGGACGCGCTGCGCTATGAAAAACGCCTGCTGCCGTCGCTGCGGCCGGACATGGCACGGGTGCCCTATTACGAGCAGACCCTGGAGTTCACCTGTGGCCCGGCGGCTTTGATGATGGCCATGGGGGCGCTGGACCCGGCCATCGAGCTGAACCGCCGCCTGGAACTGCGCCTGTGGCGCGAGTCCACCACGGTGTTCATGACCTCCGGTCACGGCGGCTGCGGGCCGTTCGGTCTGGCCCTGGCGGCCCATCACCGTGGTTTCGAGGTGGAGGTATACGTCAACGACGAGGGGGCGCTGTTCGTCGACTCGGTGCGGGCGGAGGAGAAGAAGGAGGTCATTCGTCTGGTGCAGGACGACTTCACCGAGGAGATGGCACAGCTCGGACTGCCGCTGCATTACCGTCGCATTACGGTGGGCGAGATGAAAGAGGAATTTGCGCACGGTGCTATCCCGCTGGTGCTGATAAGCTCCTATCGCATCTACCAGGAGAAGTTTCCGCACTGGGTGGTGGTGACCGGCTTTGATGACCACTTCATCTATGTGCACGACTCCTTCGTGGATCGCGAGAAGGGCAAGACTGTCACCGACTGCGTGAATATGCCTATCCCGCACAAGGATTTCGAGCGTATGGCGCGCTACGGCAAGTCCGGCCAGCGCGCCGTACTGATCATCCGCAAACCCGAGACGACCGCGCGCAAACGGACGACGCGCAAGAGGTAAACAGCAGGGCCATGACTACGCAGATTATCGTGGTGGAGGATGCGGCGGACTGGAAGTTCGACGGCCTCGACTATCCGGTGGTGAACGTCGATGACTATTTCACCGGCAAGGAATACTTCAATCTCAAGCATGTGCAGGTGATCAACCTGTGCCGCAGCTACAAGTATCTCAGCGTGGCCTATTACTGCTCGCTGCTGGCCGAGGCGCGCAATCACAAGGTGATCCCGTCGGTGAAGAGTATGCTGGATCTGTCCAGCAAGGCGATGTATAGCCTGAATGCCGTCAATCTCGACGAGGAGGTGGCGAAGAGTCTGCGCAAATACCGCAAGGACAGTCCCGAGCGGGTGTTCGAGATGGATGTGTTCTTCGGCAAGTGTCTGTTCGAGCCGATGGCCGACCTGGCCCGGCAGATCTTCGAGACCTTCCCCTGCCCGTTGCTGCGCGTCGGTTTCCGTCGTTCCGAAAGTGTCTGGCACATCGAATCCATCAAACCCTTGTCGCTGCACAAGCTGGACAGCGAAAACCGTGCCTTTTTCGCCGAGCAATTGCACGGCTACCTGAAGAAACGCTGGCGCTCACCCAAATCGCGCAGTCAGGCGCGCTACGACCTGGCCATCCTGTACAACTACGACGACCCGCTGCCGCCGTCCAACCGCAAGGCCTTGCAACGCTTCATCAAGGCCGGACGCGCGCTGGACATCGATATCGAGATCATCGATCGCAAGGACTACTCCCGTCTCGCCGAATACGATGCCCTGTTCATCCGCGAGACCACCAATATCAACCACTACACCTATCGCTTCGCCAAAAAGGCGGAAAGCGAGGGCATGGTGGTAATGGACGATCCGCAGTCGATCCTGCGCTGTACCAACAAGGTCTATCTGGCGGAACTACTGCGCGCCAACAAGGTGCCGGCGCCGCGCACGGTGATCGCCGGGCGCAACGACCTCAAGGCGGCGGAGGAGGCTATCGGCTACCCGATGGTGCTGAAGGTGCCGGACGGCTCGTTCTCCCGCGGCGTGGTCAAGGCCGAGACGCCGGAGCAGATGCGGCAGGAGGCGGAGCGGCTGTTCAAGAGCTCGGAGCTAATCCTGGCGCAGGAATACCTCTACACCGAATTCGACTGGCGCATCGGCATCCTCAATCGCAAGCCGATCTTCGCCTGCAAATACTTCATGTCGAAGAAGCACTGGCAGATCGTGCACCACGAATCCGACGGCACTTTCGAGGAGGGGGGTTGGAAGACCCTGGCGGTGGAGCAGGCGCCGGCGGAGGTGGTGGCTATCGCCCTCAAGGCGGCCAATCTGATCGGTGACGGCCTCTACGGTGTGGACCTGAAACAGACCGACAAGGGTATCTACGTCATCGAGGTGAACGATAACCCCAATATCGATGCGGGCGTCGAGGACCAGGTGCTGAAAGAGGATCTGTATCGCCAGATTCTGGCGGAGTTCGTGCGCCGCCTGGAGTTGCAGCACCTGCGCCAGCGTTGAGGCGGAAACTTTTGCCTGCCCTGATCCCCCGGAGGCCGGGCGCAGCGTATAATGCCCGGCATTGAATCCGCATGACTTCCCGGAGAGACCGATGCCCGCATACCGTTCCTGGACCAGCACTCACGGCCGCAACATGGCCGGCGCCCGCGCCCTGTGGCGCGCCACCGGCATGAAGGAAGACGATTTCAACAAGCCGATCATCGCCATCGCCAACTCCTTCACCCAGTTCGTGCCGGGCCACGTCCACCTCAAGGACCTGGGGCAGCTGGTGGCGCGCGAGATCGAGGCCGCCGGCGGCGTGGCCAAGGAGTTCAACACCATCGCCATCGACGACGGCATCGCCATGGGCCACGGCGGCATGCTGTATTCGCTGCCCAGCCGCGAGCTGATCGCCGACGCCGTGGAGTACATGGTGAACGCTCATTGCGCCGATGCCCTGGTGTGCATCTCCAACTGCGACAAGATCACCCCGGGCATGCTCAACGCCGCCTTGCGCCTCAATATCCCCGTTATCTTCGTCTCCGGCGGGCCGATGGAGGCGGGCAAGGCGGTGGTGCACGAGAAGACCGTGGCGCTGGACCTCATCGATGCCATGATCATGGCCGCCGATCCCAAGGAGAGCGACGCCGACGTCGAGATCGTCGAGCGTTCCGCCTGTCCCACCTGCGGCTCCTGCTCCGGCATGTTCACCGCCAATTCCATGAACTGCCTCACCGAGGCGCTGGGGCTGTCGCTGCCGGGCAACGGCTCGCTGGTGGCGACCCACGCCGATCGCGAGCGCCTGTTCAAGGAGGCCGGCCGCATGATCGTGGCACTGGCCAGGCGTTATTACGAAGGCAATGACGAGTCGGTGCTGCCGCGTTCCATCGCCAACTTCCAGGCCTTCGAGAACGCCATGTCTCTGGACATCGCCATGGGCGGTTCCACCAACACCATCCTGCACCTGCTCGCCGCGGCGGAAGAGGCCGGCGTCAAGTTCACCATGGCCGACATCGATCGCCTGTCGCGCAAGGTGCCGCACCTGTGCAAGGTGGCGCCGTCGATCCAGACCTATCACATGGAAGACGTGCACCGCGCCGGTGGCGTCATCGGTATCCTCGGCGAGCTGGACCGCGCCGGCTTGTTGAACCGCGACTGCAAGACCGTGCATGCCGCCACCATGGCCGAGGCCATCGCCTTGTGGGATGTGCGCCTGACCGAGGATCAGAAGCGCAAGGACTTCTACCGCGCCGCCCCCGGCGGCGTGCCCACCACCGTTGCCTTCAGCCAGAACAAGCGTTACGAAAGCCTGGATGTGGATCGCGCGAACGGCTGTATCCGCGACGTCGCTCACGCCTACAGCCAGGACGGCGGCCTCGCCGTGCTGTACGGCAATCTCGCCGTGGATGGTTGCGTGGTGAAGACCGCCGGCGTCGACGCTGCGATCCTCAAGTTCTCCGGCCCGGCGGTGATCTGTGAAAGCCAGGAAGAGGCGGTGGAAAAAATACTCGGCGACCAGGTGAAGGCCGGCGACGTGGTGATCGTGCGTTACGAGGGTCCGCGCGGCGGCCCCGGCATGCAGGAAATGCTCTACCCCACCTCGTACATCAAGTCCAAGGGACTGGGCAAGGCCTGCGCCCTGATCACCGACGGGCGTTTCTCCGGCGGCACCTCCGGCCTGTCCATCGGCCATGTCTCACCCGAGGCCGCCGAGGGCGGCAACATCGGCCTGGTGGAAAACGGCGACATTATCGAAATCGACATTCCCAACCGCTCTATCCGCATCGCCGTTAGCGACGAGGAACTGGCGCGGCGCCGCGCGGCGATGGAGGCCAAGGGAAACCAGGCCTGGAAGCCGGCCAACCGTGACCGTCAGGTGTCGGCGGCACTCAAGGCGTATGCCGCGATGACCACCTCCGCCGCGCGCGGCGCGGTGCGGGATGTATCGCAGCTGGAAAAGTGAGGGGAAGCGCGGCATAGCATCCCGCTACCGGGTCGCCGCTAGAACAATAAGACACTGCGCTGGCGTGGCCCCGGCCTGTGCCGGTGGCATCGTTCAGGGAGGAGAAGAGACGATGATCGTACTGAACAAGTCCCTCGCGGCGTGGACCACGCCCGCCTTCACCTCGGTGCTGAAGGCGGAGATCGAGGCGCTGGATGGCGATGCCCTGCCGTTGCAGGCGGGGCTGGCGCGCAGCAGCCATGCGATCACCACCGGGTTCACCGCCATCGTCCTCAATGCCGCCGAGCTGCCCGGTGCCTTGCGCGTGAAGGTCGGTCTGTCCTACAAGGGCATTACCCCGGGTTGCAGTTGCGCGGACGATCCCACGCCTCTCGACGAGGTGCCCGAATACTGCGTGGTGCAGTTCGATATCGACAGGAAGACCGGCGTGGCGACGGTGGTGCTGCTGCCGGAGTAGGCCCGTGGGCGGGCTTGTGCCGGTGCGGCCGGTTGATGACGGGCCGGCACGATGTCGCTATTACGATGCGCTCTGGTTGTCGCGCATCCGTTCCGCCAGCACCCGCTCCACCGTGTCGACGATGGCCTGGGTCTGCGGATCGATCTCCAGATTGATGCGGTCGCCGGGGCGGCGTGCGGCGATGTTGGTGCGCGCCAGGGTTTCCGGGATCAGGTTGACGCAGAATTCGTCGCCGCGCACCTCACCGATGGTGAGGCTGATGCCGTCGATGCCGATGTAGCCCTTGGTGAAGACGTACTTGCGCAGGGTCTCCGGTAGGCGGAACCACACCTGGCGGTTGTTCGCGCTCTCCAGCACTTGCGTCACCTCGGCCGTCCCCATGATGTGGCCGGACATGGCATGGCCGCCGATGTCGTCGCCGAAGCGGGCGGCACGTTCCACATTGACGCGGTCGCCCACCTGCAGGCTGCCCAGGTTGGTCAGGCGCAGGGTTTCGCGCATCAGGTCGAAGGAGACGCGGTCGCCGTCGATGGCGGTGACGGTGAGGCAGCAGCCGTTGTGGGCCACCGAGGCGCCCGGTTGCAGGCCGGGCAGCAGGGCCGGCGGCAGGCGCACGGTATGGGTGCGCAGGTCCTGTTTCTCCACGATGGCGACGATTTCGGCGGTGCCCTGGACGATGCCGGTGAACATGGTCTGCTCCGGATGATGCGGTTTGGCCGGGGATGATACCATCACCGCAGGCTCGCAAAGGCTGGGCGGCCACGGCTTTGCTGTTATGATGCTGTCACGCGGGTGTCACATTTCCCGTCTTTAATGTTACCGGTGATTCATCATCGGGTTACAGAAATATGACAGCCACAACCATACTCATCGTCGAGGACGAGCCGGCCATCCGTGAAATGGTGGTGATGGCCCTGGAGCGGGCCGGCTACCAGATGTTGCAGGCGGGCAGCGCCGAAGAGGCGGAGCAGGTACTCGCCAACGGCCTGCCGGCGCTGATCCTGCTGGACTGGATGCTGCCCGGCATGAGCGGTATCGAACTGGCGCGCCGGCTGCGCCGCGACGACTACACCCGCGCCACCCCGATCATCATGCTCACCGCGCGCAGCGAGGAAGATGACCGCATCCGCGGTCTCGAGGTCGGCGCCGACGATTACATCGCCAAGCCGTTCTCCACCCGCGAATTGCAGGCACGCATCAAGGCGGTACTGCGTCGCAGCCAGCCCCACGACGACGAGGGCGTGCTGGTGGTGAGCGACCTCAAGGTGGATACCTCCAGCCACCGCGTCACCGCCGGTGAGCAGGCGCTGGAGATGGGGCCGACGGAGTTCCGTCTGCTGCACTTTTTCATGTCGCACCCGGAGCGGGTGTACAGCCGTTCCCAGCTGCTCGACATGGTGTGGGGGCGCGGCGCCTATGTGGAGGAGCGCACGGTGGACGTGCACATCCGCCGTCTGCGCAAGGCCCTGGAGCCGAGCGGCCACGACAACCTGATCCAGACGGTGCGCGGCGCCGGCTACCGTTTCTCCCAGCAGGTATAAATGCCCGCCAATCCCTGGACTCCCGAACTGTGGCGCCTGCTGTGGGTGCTGCTTGGCGCCACGCTGCTGGGGGCTGTGCTGGGCAGCTTCTGGCTCGGCTGGGGGTTGGGCTTGGCCGTGTATCTCGGCTACCACATCTGGCAGTTGCGTCGCCTGGTGGACTGGTTGCGCAGCGGCAAGACGCGCAACATTCCCGAGGCCGGCGGCCTGTGGGGCGAGGTGTTCCACTACATCTACCAGCGCCAGCGCAAACACCAGCAGCGCAAGCGCCAGCTGGAGGAAATTCTCGACCGCTTCCAGCAGGCCACTTCGGCCCTGCCCGATGCCACGGTGGTGATTGGTCCCAAGGACGAGATCCTGTGGTTCAACGATGCCGCCGCCGGTCTGCTGGGTCTGCACTCGGCGCAGGACAAGGGCCAGCCCATCGACAATCTGCTGCGCCATCCCGATTTCATCACCTACCTGCAGCAGAACGGCCGCAACGGCGAGGTGTTGCGCATCCCCTCGCCGGTGGATGACAGCCTGACCATCAGCATCCATCTCATCAACTACGGCCGTGATCAGCGTCTGCTGGTGGCGCGCGACATCAGCCAGCAACAGCGGCTGGATCAGATGCGCCGCGATTTCGTCGCCAACGTTTCCCATGAATTGCGCACGCCGCTTACCGTGGTCAGCGGCTTTCTGGAGACACTGATGGACAGCGGCGACGACTGCGCCGCGCGCTGGCAGCGCTCGCTGACCCTGATGCATCAGCAGGCAACACGCATGCAGCATCTGGTGGCCGACCTGCTGATGCTGTCACGGCTGGAGACCGATCGCTCCAGCCCGCCGCGCGAATTGGTGGAGGTGCCGGCGCTGCTCGCCGCCATCCGCGAGGATGCGCAGTTGCTCTCCGGCGACAAGGCTCATCACATCACGCTGGAAGCGGAGCCGGACCTGCGCCTGTACGGTGCCGAGCGCGAGCTGTACAGCGCCTTCTCCAACATCGTCGGCAATGCGGTGCGTTACACGCCGGCCGGCGGCGAGATCCACCTCCGCTGGTGGAGCGATAGCGCCGGCGCACACTTCTCCGTCAGCGACAGTGGCATCGGCATCCCGGCGGAACACCTGCCGCGCCTGACGGAACGCTTCTACCGCGTCGATACCGGCCGGTCGCGCGAGGTGGGCGGTACCGGTCTCGGTCTGGCCATCGTCAAACATGTACTGACCCGCCACAGCGCCCGTCTGCGCATCGACAGTCGCCCGGGCAAGGGCAGCACCTTCACCATCGACTTCCCCCCCGATCGTCTGGCCGGTTCGGCGACTTAAAGGCAGATACAAGTAACAAGTTGCAAGATACAAGCGAATGCGTGTGCTGCGTGCACGGCTGTTCTTCAAAACCGTACGAGCGCAGCGGGCTCGTTCATTTGCAACTTGAAATCTGTCACTGGCAAGTGGCGCAAAAAAAAAAGCGACGCCGGGCGGCGTCGCAAGATTGCGGCAGTTGCCAAAAAGGCGACCGTTTCAGGCGAGACGGCCGCCGGGGGGAAGCTGGGGTATCAGCCAGGCGGGGATGGGCAGGCGCGACAAACCGCGGGCATAGCGGCGTGCCGTCGTCGCCCCGTCGATGAGTTGATGCAGGATCTCGCGTGTGGTGCGCGCATAGTCCGTGAACGCCAGCACGGCGGTGCCGCGCGAGGAGGCGACAACTTGGGCACGCAGGCGATGGGTGATGAGTTCGTCGTGATGGCGGTGGGTAAAGGACAGCTCTACCTCGGCCTGCTCATCCAGGGTCACCATTCCGGTATCGACGGTCATGCCGTCGTAGCGCAACTGGCGCGCGGTGGCCCGTACCAGCCCCAGTGGGGCATAGGCCAGCATGATGTGGAGTGGCTGGCCGCCGTCGAGATAGTCCTTGTGCATAATCACCCTCCCGCTATGGTTTTGCCTCGGCCAATTTTCGTTCCGTCACAGGCCTGGGAGCGGTAACGATAGCCGGTTATAGTTGATGTGCCAGGGTGCAAAGTGTCGCGCAGCGCGGTGACAGCGGTGTGACAGCAGGCCGTCGCCCCGGCGCAACAGTTTGGATTTTGGCAAAAACTTGCCACTGCCGATGCTTAGCTGTTGAAGTTAAAGCGGCTTGTCGCGGAGGTGGTCGCCAAACTACAAGTAATTGCTTAAGTAAAACTATTCTTGGATAAGAAAATAAAATGAACCGGCAGACAAACAGGGCCTGGCTTGGGGGCTGGCTGGCGCTGCTGCTGTGCTGGCCGCTGCTGGCCGGGGCGGGGACGCCGCCCTGGTGGGAGCCGGCGGCAGACGGTTCTGTCCGGGTGCACCTGTATTTCTTCTGGTCCCAGTCCTGTCCCCATTGCCAGGCGGCGCGGCCCGACGTGGCGGCGATGGCGGCCGAGCTGCCCTGGCTGCAGGTGCATGATCTGGAGGTCAGCCGTGATCGGGAAAATGCCGCCTTCTATACGGAAATGGCCGGCGCGCTGGGCCAGGAGGCCCGTTCGGTGCCGGCCTTTCTGTTCTGCGGCAGCATGGTGGTGGGTTACGACGATGCCGCCGGCATCGGTCGTTTCCTGCGTGAGCAGCTCACCCGTTGCCACGACAGCCTGCGTGCCGGTGCCGGTCTGCCGACGCCGCTGGTGCCGGGGACCACCGAACTGCTGGCCCAGGCGGGATTGTCCGGTTTGGGCGGCGATGCCGGTTCCCTGCCCCTGGTGACCCTGGTCATCGCCGGGCTGGATGCCTTCAATCCCTGCGCCTTCTTCGTGTTGCTGTTCCTGCTCAGCCTGCTGGTCCATGCCGGCGGCCGCCGCCGTATGCTCCTGGTGGGCGGCGTGTTCGTCGCCATCTCAGGTCTGGTGTACTTCGCCCTGATGGCCGCCTGGCTCAACGTCTTCCTGGTGGTGGGACAGTTGCAGATTGTGACGCTGCTGGCCGGCCTGTTGGCGGTGGTGATGGCGCTCATCAATGTCAAGGACTATCTGTGGCCCGGTCACGGGCCCAGCCTGTCTATTCCGGAGGCGGCCAAGCCCGGCATCTATCAGCGGGTGCGCGGTCTGCTGCGCGCCGACAGTCTGCCGGCCCTGCTGCTCGGCACGGTGATCCTGGCCCTGGCGGTGAATAGCTACGAGCTGCTCTGCACCGCCGGTTTTCCCATGCTCTACACCCGCCTGCTCACCCTGCACCAACTGCCGGCAAGCGCCTATTACGCCTATCTGGCCCTGTACAACCTGATCTATGTCGTGCCGCTGCTGGTGATCGTCGCCGTCTTCAGCTGGACACTGGGATCGCGCAAGTTGCAGCCGGAGGAAGGGGCGCTGCTCAAGCTGTTGTCCGGCAGCATGATGCTGGGGCTGGGGCTGGTATTGCTGCTGGCGCCGGAACGGCTGTCCGATCTGCGCGTCGCGGCGGGTCTGCTGGGAGCGTCGGTGGGGGTGACGCTGCTGGCGCGCTGGGCAGAGCGCCGGCGCCGATCGGGCGGGCGATAGCCTCCCCCGCGCGGGGGAGGCAACTGGGCTCAAACGCCCTGGCGGCTCAGGCGCTGGCTGCGCAGGGTGGCACGGGCAGCATAGACGGTGACCGCCAGCATGGGCAGCGCGAAGGCCAGCAGGGCGATGCCGACGCGGGCCGGTTCCACCAGGCGGACATCCACGCTGTTGGCCGCCAGGCCGGCGATGCCTTGCGGGGCAAAGATGAACAGGGCGCCCAGGGCGGCCACCAGGGCCAGGGCGGTCAGCAGCACGAAGAGCAGGACCAGTCGGTTCATGATTTCACCATTAAGGAAGGTCTGAATAAGTCCATCCTGGACTTCTCAGACCACGGCACATCCCTGTGCCGCGGAAGCTCTGAACTTATTCAGAGCTTCCTTAAATTGATAAAAGCCAAGGAAATGCGGCCGGACGTTTTACCCGGAGTGGCGGGGTGAGTCAATGAGCAGATGGATTACAGGCCCCAGTAACGGTTGTTCTTGCGCAGGCGGTTGAGAAAGACGGTGAATTCGATGCCGAGGCGCTGCTGCAGCGCCCGGGCCTCCGCGTCGAGGCGGCGCAGGTCGCGGCGCGGCTTGCCCTGCCGGGTGGTCAGGGCGATGACGTTGGCCTTGCCGTCCACCGGCAGGCGCAACAGGCGGCCGTCGAAGGCGTCACCGAGATCGCTGATGATGTCGTCCAGCTTGATGCTGTCGGCGGACCACAGGTTGGCGGCCAGCACGCCGTCGGCGGCGAGGCGGGTGCGGCAGGCCTCGAAGAACGACAGGCCGGAGGTGGCCTGAGCGACGCCGTCGGCAGTGAAGGCGTCCAACAGGATCAGGTCATAGCCGCTGTGCGTCGCATCCGCCTGGCGGAGGAAGTCGGCGGCATCGGCGATATGCACGTACAGGCGCGGGTCATCGGGCAGATGAAAGTGGCTGCGCGCCACGGCGTAGACACTCTCGCGGTACTCCACCGCGTCGATGCGGCAACCCGGGAAATGGTGCAACAGGAACTTGGCCAGCGAGCCGCCGCCGAGGCCGAGCAGCAGCACGTGGCGCGGTGCGGGCTGGAACAGCAGCGCACTCAGCATGGCGCGGGTGTAGGACAGGGCCAGGCGCAGCGGGTCGTTCAGCTCCATGCTGCTCTGCTTGGGTTCCGAGCCGAAGTGCAACGAGCGCTGGTAGCCGTCCTCGACCACCTCCAGCGTGCCGAGCGCGTCGCGCGTCTCATGGATGACGATGCCGCCGTATTTGTACATGATGCTATTCTACTCCGCCCTTGCTCATAGTGAGCCGGTATCCAGCTTCCGCCAGGAACAGCATGTCGAATTGTTGCGCCGCCACTGCCGAAACTTCTGTGCCCTCCGGCAAGCGGACATGTCCGCTTTGCGGCGGCGAGGGTGTGGGTGTGGCATGGCAGACCCTGCTGCACCATCTCGCCAGACCCTGGCAGCGGCAGGGGATGAACCAGCCGTATTATTTCTGCAATACCCCTGACTGTGAGGTTGTTTACTTCACCGACAGCGGCGTCACCATTGGCAAGCAGGAGCTGCGAACCGTGGTGGGCAGCAAGGAGACCGCCCCCGCTGCCCTGTTGTGTTACTGCTTTGGCGTCAGCCGGGCCGATGCTGTCGACCCCGTCGTGCGTGACTTTGTGGTGCAGCAGACCAAGGCGGGCCTGTGTGCGTGTACCACCCGCAATCCTTCCGGCCGTTGTTGCCTGAAGGACTTTCCCGCCCCGGTTGCGCACTCCCGTGACTGAATTTCCCGCCATCGACTGGTCCGGCGCTGCGCCGGAAACCAGCGTACGCATCAGTGCGCGGGCCCGTTACGTGCGCCTGCGCGTGTTGCCGCCGGGGCGGGTGGAGCTGGTGCTGCCCAGGCGCCACGACGTGCGCGCATTGCCGGGCTTCGTGCAGCAACACCGGCAATGGCTCATCGATACCCTGGCGCGCATGCAGACGGAACATGCGCAGCAGCAGGCGCAACGTGTGGCGCCGGACGAGATATTTCTGTCGGCGCTCAATGAGCGCTGGCAAGTGGAATATCGCCGTGGCACGCGCAACGGCTGCTGGGAGCGGGCCGGGCGCGGCCTCTTGGTGCAATACAAGAACGAGGAGTGGGACAAGGTATTGCAGCGCTGGCTGGCGGAACGGGCCCGCCAGACCGTGGGGCCGAGGCTGCTGGCGCTGGCCGCCGAGTTGGGCTTCACCTGCAACGGCTACGCCATCCGCGGCCAGAAGACGCGCTGGGGCAGCTGCTCACCGAAGAATGTCATCAACCTCAACTGGCGCCTGCTGTTCCTGCCGCCGGAACAGGTGCGCTACCTGATGGTGCACGAACTGTGTCACACCGTGCACCTCAATCACTCCACCCGCTTCTGGGACCTGGTGGAGAAGATGCAGCCGGACTACAAGGCACTGGATGCGGCGATGCGCAAGGCCAACCGGATGGTGCCGGCCTGGGCTCTATGAGCCGAGTTGCAAGTGACAAGCTGCAAGTAAAACCAGGGCGCCAACTTCTTTTCACTTGTAACTTGCCACTTGAAACTCGTAGTTATTCTTCAGTCGGCAACATCACCCGCAAGTCCTGTTCCAGCGCATCCAGCATCTGATCCACGCGGCAGAAGGCGCGCAGCTGTTCCAGATCGCCGACACGCACCTCGTCGCCGCGCACATCCACGCTGTACTGGCGCAGCTCGGCGAGGGCGCGGGAGAAACTCTCCGGCGTCATGCCGAGGCGCGAGGCGAGCAGTTTCTTGTCGTGGGGCAGGCGCGCGGCCTGGCCGCTGTTTTCCACCAGTTGCAGCAGGTACAGCGCCAGGCGCTGGGAGGCGGTGCGCAGGCGCAGGCTCTTTATTTCGCGCACCATGTGGCGGTATTTCTGCGCCATCGAGCCGAGCAGGGCGATGGCGAGGTCGGGATTGCCCTTCAGTTCGCCCAGCAGCAGGCGGGCGGGGATCAGCAGCACGCGGGACGGCTCCACCGCGCGTGCCGAGCGCAGATAACGCTGCGAGGTGAGCACGGTGGCGACGACGAAGGACTCGAACGGGCGCAGCAGCTCCACTATCGCCTCGCGGCCGTCGCTGCTGTCGGCGCTGAGCTGGACGCTGCCCTGGGCCAGCAGGTAGAGATATTCCGATTGCTCGCCGGTACGGAACAGGTATTCGTCACGCTCGTAGCGGCGCAGGGTGGCGCCGGCCGCCAGATTGTGCAGCGCCTGGGCGGAGACGCCGGAGAACAGCGGCGCCTGCGCAAACAGGGCCGCTGCGGCGTCCGGGCCCTCCTGACTGAATATTGGCGTGTCGGTCATGGTGTCAGCTCCCGAATTCGTGGCGGCCGCGGCGCAGGCGCTTGTACTGGCGCACCATGGTGATGGTCTTGTGTACCGTCGGGGCGTCGAAGGCGGCGACGTCCAGCACCACCGTCAGGCGGCGGCCTTGCGGTCCCTCGTCACCGATGGTGATGCTGTTGCATGCCTCGCCGCTGTGGCGGCGTGTGACGAAGCGGGCATCCCAGACGATTTCCCGGCCCTCGAAGGGGCCGCGAAAGCGCAGCTGCAGCTCCGGCCCGCCCAGCGGGATCAGGGCCTGATAGTCGGGAGTGGCGTGGGGCATGGCGGACAGCGTACCTGCTCGAAAGAGTGGAGGCCAGACGTCCACTGTCATAAAGCAGTAACAGTAGTGTCATACATATGACAACACCCGCCCCCATACTGCGTTCCGTTGCAAAGCGGGGGCCGTTGCTTCCGGCGCTTGTTTCAACCTACCAAGAGGATTGACCTGTATGACTTTCAAGAAAGCATTCACTGCGGCGGCACTGGCTGCCGCGCTGGTGTCCGGCAGTGCACTGGCCGCCACCGTAAAGGTTGACCCGGCGCTGCCGGAATACCAGCGCGCCTCCGGTGTGTCCGGTAATTTCTCCAGCATCGGCTCCGACACCCTGAACAACCTGATGACGCTGTGGGCCGAGGAGTATGCCCGCTTCTATCCCAACGTCAACATCCAGATCCAGGGCGCCGGTTCCTCCACCGCTCCCCCGGCGCTGACCGAAGGCACCGCCAACTTCGGCCCTATGAGCCGCGCCATGAAGTCCTCGGAAATCCAGGCCTTCGAGAACAAGTACGGCTACAAGCCCACCGCCGTGCCGGTCGCCATCGACGTGCTGGCCGTGTACGTCAACAAGGACAACCCGATCAAGGGCATGACCATGGCGCAGGTGGACGCGATCTTCTCCGCCACCCGTCGCTGCGGCTACAAGGAAGACGTCACCCGCTGGGGTCAGCTCGGTCTGACCGGCGCGTGGGCCAACCGCGACATCACCCTGTACAGCCGTAACGCCGTATCCGGCACCTACGGCTTCTTCAAGGAGCATGCGCTGTGCAACGGTGACTTCAAGCCTAGCATCAACGAGCAGCCGGGGTCGGCCTCCGTGGTGCAGGGCGTGACCGAATCCATCAATGGTATCGGTTACTCCGGCATCGGTTACATCACCTCCGGTGTGCGCGCCGTGCCGCTGGCCAAGGCCGAAGGCCAGCCGTTTGCCCCGGCCGACGCCGACCACGCCGCCGACGGCAGCTACCCGCTGTCCCGTTTCCTCTACGTCTACGTGAACAAGCACCCGAACCGTGAGCTGACTCCGATGGAGCGCGAGTTCTTCAAGCTGGTGCTGTCCAAGCAGGGTCAGGAAGTGGTGGTCAAGGATGGCTACATCCCGCTGCCTGCCGCCGTGGCCAAGCGTGAGCTGCAAAAGCTCGGCCTGTAAGCCGCAACCCACAGGCCACCCCGTCCGGGGTGGCCTGATTTTCAACGAATAATGGAGACACAACGATGCTTGCCAACAAGAGCAGGATGACATTCGCCGCCGTTGCGTTGCTGGGCCTGGGTTTGAGCGGTTGCGCCACCGATCAGGAGGCGACCAAGAGCGATGCCAAGACCGAGACGGTCAAGGCTGCCGCCGTGGAAACCAAGACGGCGCTGCCGCAGCAGTATTTCGAGGCACACAAGGACGGCCGTATCTGGGTGTTCGGCAACGAGAAGCTCTACAAGGAGTTTCTGGCGGGCAAGGAAATCGCTCTGGTGATGACCCGTATCGCCGCTGGCCCCAAGCGTGAAACCGTGGTCTTCGGCCTGACCAAGGACGAGAGCAAGAAGATGCCCAACCTGCCCCAGGTCGCCCTGTTCGAGGGCAAGCAGGAAGGGGCCGCCGAGGGCTTCTATGGCGAGATCCACAAGGATGGCCGCCACTTTGTGTTCGACGGCTGGAAGGAGATGAAGGAGTTCCGCCACAGCGGCGAGGCCCCCTACGTCTTCACCTACGTCGGCGCCGGCCCCAAGCGCGCCACGGTGGTCTATGTACGCAACAAGGCACAGAGCAAGACGGCCCCGGACGCGCTGATTGCCAGGTTCCGCCAGTTCCACGGGCTGTAAAGGCAGATACAAGATACAAGTGGCAAGATACAAGTGATGGGATGCGCTGCGCGCGCCGTATATCAAACGGCGCCCGCGGAGCGGGCACATTCCCTTGTCACTTGTAACTTGTCACTTGCAACTGCCGTTGTGTAATCGATTTGTAACATTTGTGTAATACCGTAGCCGTCCTGTCACAAGCCCGAGCGCTAGCGCGAGAACGCCGACCCATGACCGATACCGTCGCCCAAGCTGTCCCCGTGGACGGCGCCCGTGTGTCCCTGCTGCCCAGTGGCGAGAAGCGTGCCAGCCTGCGGCGCTGGCGCTATGCCAAGGACCGCATCTCCCGTTACGGCGTCGCCGCCGGTGGCCTCGGTGTGGTGTTTGCCCTGGCGCTGATCTTCGTTTACCTGTTCTGGGAAGTTTTTCCCATGCTGCGTCCGGCCAGCGTCGAGCCGGTGAGCACCTATACCCTGCCGGCCGGAGTCGCTGGCGAACAGGTGGTCGATATGGCCACCGAGCGCTATACCGAAGTGGCCAGTGTGTATGGCCGTGATGGCAGTGTCACCTTCCTCGAACCGCGTACCGGAGTTGTGCGCAAGCGCCTGCATCTGCCCATCCCGCAGGGGGCGGAAGTGGTGAGCAGCGCGCAAACGGAAGTGAAATACGGTGTGCGTGCCTACGGCCTGTCGGATGGCCGCGCCCTGGTCAGCAAGCATGAATACACCCTGACCTATCCGGACGATGTGCGCCACATCGAGCCGGACATCACCTATCCCCTGGGTGACGCCCCGTTGCTGCTGGATGAGCAGGGCGCGCCGCTGACCGTGATCGGTATCCAGACCGCAGGCGAAGGCTATGCCCTGGCCGGCGCCACGGCCGACGGCCGCCTCACCCTGGCCATCTATCGCGCGGCGGTGTCGTTCATGACCGGCGAGGTGGAGGTGAAGCGTAGTTCCTATTCCCTGCCGCCGGTGCCGGGCCGCCCCACCCACATCCTGATCAACAAGACCACGCGCAACCTGTTCGTGGCCGATGATGCCGGCTATATCCATCACTACGACATCGTCTACCCCGACGAGGCGAAGCTGGTGGAGAGCGTGCGTGTGGTGCAGGAGGGTGTGCGCATCAACGCCATGCGCTATCTCGCCGGTACGGTATCCATCATCGTCGGCGGTTCCGACGGCAGCGTGGCGCAGTGGTTCCCGGTGCGCGACGAGCAGAACAAGTATCACCTGACGCGCATCCGCGAGTTCAAGTCGCATCCCGCGGCCATCACCTTCATCGCACCGGAGTACGCGCGTAAGGGATTCGTCGTCGGTGATGCCGGCGGCAACATCGGTGTGCACTTCACCACCTCGGCCCGTACCCTGCTGATGGAAAAGGTGGCCGAGGCCGCCATCACCGGCCTGGCCGTCTCGCCGGTAAACGACACTTTGCTGGTAACCGATGTCGGCAACCAGATGCGTTTTCTCGACCTGTACAACCGCCACCCGGAGATTTCGTTCAAGGCGCTGTGGGGTAAGGTATGGTACGAAAACCGTGCCGGTGAAGATTACGTCTGGCAGGCCTCCTCCGGCAGCGACGACTTCGAACCCAAGTTCAGCCTGGCGCCCTTGACCCTGGGTACCATCAAGGCCGCCTTCTTCGCCATGATGTTCGCCATTCCCCTCGCCATCATGGGTGCGTTGTACACCGCCTATTTCATGACCCCGCGCCTGCGCGGCTTCGTCAAGCCGAGCATCGAGATCATGGAGGCGCTGCCGACGGTGATCCTCGGCTTCCTCGCCGGCCTGTGGCTGGCGCCGTTCATGGAAAACAACCTGCCGGCGGTGTTCAGTATCCTGCTGCTGATGCCGGTGGCCATGCTGCTGGTGGCCTATGGTTGGGCCAACCTGCCGGCGCGGCTGCGTCTGCTGGTGCCGCCCGGCTGGGAGGCGGCGATCCTGATGCCGGTGATCCTGCTGGTGGGCTGGCTGTGCATCGTCATGAGCCCGACGCTGGAGGTGTGGTTCTTCAACGGCAGCATGCGCCAGTGGCTGACTGATGTCGGCATCACCTACGACCAGCGCAACGCCCTGGTTGTCGGTATCGCCATGGGCTTCGCCGTGATCCCCACCATCTTCTCCATCGCCGAGGACGCGATCTTCACCGTGCCGCGCCACCTGACCCAGGGGTCCCTGGCGCTGGGCGCGACGCCGTGGCAGACCATGGTGGGCGTGGTGCTGCCCACCGCCAGCCCCGGCATCTTCGCCGCGGTGATGATGGGCTTCGGCCGCGCCGTGGGCGAGACGATGATCGTGCTGATGGCCACCGGCAACAGCCCGGTCATGAACTTCAACATCTTCGAGGGCATGCGCACCCTGTCGGCCAATATCGCGGTGGAGCTACCGGAGACGCCGCTCGGCAGCACCCACTTCCGCGTGCTGTTCCTCGCCGCCCTGGTGCTGCTGGTGCTCACCTTCGTGATGAACACCGTGGCGGAAATCGTGCGCCAGCGCCTGCGCAAACGTTACAGCACCCTGTGATCCGGAGCGCCTAGTCATGAGTCTTGTGAATATCAAAACCTGGGGCAAGAGCGGCGCGCCGTGGATCTGGCTCAACGCCGGCGCCGTGGCGGCGAGCATGGTGATGGTGCTGGGCCTGCTGGCGCTCATCGCCGTGCGCGGCTTTGGTCACTTCTGGCCCCACGATCTCATGGAAGTGGATGTCACCAGTCCGGACGGCAAGGTTGAGCGCGTGTTGGGCGAACTGGTACGCAGCGAAGAACTGGCAGCCTCCGTGTTGCGCGATGCCGGTGAGCAGATCCCCAAAGATGTGCGGATCGTCGAACGCCACCTGATCAAACAGGGCAACCGCGATACCCTGGGGCGTGACTTCGTCTGGTATCTGAAACCGCGCATGGGCGAGCCGCGCTATCCGCTCAATGCCGTGATGCTGGAACGGCGCGAGTGGGGCAATTTCTATGGCTATCCGCTGGAACTGAAGGAAGAAGGCCGCAGCATTGCCCAAGGCGATGCGCTATGGCCGGAACTGCAGGCGCGCATCAAGCGCGCCAACGACATTCACGAGGCCATCCGCAAGATCGAGCGTCAGGACATCGGCAACGTCAACTTTCGCATGGAGCGCCTGCGCCTGGAAGAGCGTCGCATGGCGCTGGACCCGAACATGCCGGCGGCGGAGGCGGCACAGCGCAAGGCGCAGATGGCCGCCGAGCGCGCCGAGCTGGATGCTGAATATGCGCGTTTCGCGCAAGAACTGGAAAAGCTGTATCGCGACGTGCGCCGCGATACCCTGGTAGCCGAGATCATGGATGGGCGCAAGGTGAATGTGCCGGTGGCCAACATCGTGCGCGCCTCGCAGCCCAATGCCATGTCGGTGTTCGCCAAGATCGCTTATTACTTCGATCGCTTCGGTGAATTCATCGGCGGCTATCCGCGCGAGGCCAACACCGAGGGCGGTATCTTCCCCGCCATCTTCGGCACCGTGACCATGGTGATGGTCATGTCCATCATCGTCACACCCTTCGGCATCCTCGCCGCCATCTACCTGCGCGAGTACGCGAAGCAGGGGCCGCTGCTGCGCCTGATCCGTGTCTCGGTGTACAACCTGGCCGGCGTGCCGTCCATCGTGTTCGGCGTATTCGGTCTCGGCTTCTTCGTCTACTTCCTCGGCGGCTCCATCGATGCCCTGTTCTATCCCGAGGCCTTGCCGTCGCCGACGTTCGGCACACCGGGCCTGTTCTGGGCCTCGCTGACCCTGGCCCTGCTCACCCTGCCGGTGGTCATCGTCGCCACCGAAGAAGGTCTGGCGCGCATCCCCAGCTCCATCCGCATGGGCAGCCTGGCCCTCGGCGCCACCAAGGCGGAGACGTTGTGGAAGGTGGTGGTGCCGCTGTCCACTCCGGCGATGATGACCGGCCTGATCCTCGCCATCGCCCGCGCCGCCGGCGAGGTGGCGCCGCTGATGCTGGTGGGCGTGGTCAAGCTGGCGCCGACCCTGCCCATCGACGCCAACGCGCCTTTCATCCACATGGAGCGCAAGATCATGCACCTGGGCTTCCACATCTACGACGTCGGCTTCCAGAGCCCCAACGTAGAGGCGGCGCGGCCGCTGGTGTATGCCACCTCGCTGACCCTGGTGATCCTGATCGTGCTGCTCAATCTGACCGCCATCAGCATCCGCAACCACCTGCGCGAAAAATACCGCAGCGAATCCGATTGATGTGCCAGCGCACGCAACGGAGTAACGAATCATGAACGCTATAGGCAAGGCTATGGACATGACCAGCAGCAATACACCCACGTCCCGCACCCACGCCGTCGGCGCCCACCTGTTCGAGGGCGAGGAGCGGCAGAAGCTGTCGCTCGCCGACGAAACCGTCTGCCTGGACGTGCGCAACCTGAATCTGTACTACGGCAGCGATCTGGCGCTGAAAAATATCAGCCTGCAGATCCCCGCGCAGCGCGTCACCGCCTTCATCGGCCCCAGCGGCTGCGGCAAATCCACCCTGCTGCGCTGCTTCAACCGCATGAACGACCTCATCGACATCTGTCGCATCGAGGGCGAGATCATGCTCGATGGCGAGGACATCTACCGCCGCGGCATCGACGTCGCCGAGCTGCGCCGCAAGGTCGGCATGGTGTTTCAGAAGCCCAATCCGTTCCCCAAGTCGATCTACGAGAACGTCGCCTACGGCCTGCGCCTGCAAGGCGTCAACAACCGCCGCATCCTCGACGAGGCGGTGGAAAAGGCGCTGATGGGCGCAGCGCTGTGGAACGAGGTCAAGGATCGCCTCGACGACAATGCCATGGGCCTGTCCGGCGGTCAGCAGCAGCGCCTGGTCATCGCCCGCGCCATCGCCATCGAGCCGGAGGTGCTGCTGCTGGACGAACCGGCCTCGGCGCTGGATCCGATCTCCACCCTGAAGATCGAGGAACTGATCAACGAACTGAAGTCGCAGTACACCATCGTCATCGTCACCCACAACATGCAGCAGGCGGCGCGCGTCTCCGACTACACCGCCTTCATGTACATGGGCGACCTGATCGAATACAACGACACCGACACCATTTTCACCAACCCGTCGAGGAAGCAGACCGAGGACTACATCACCGGCCGCTACGGTTGATTGATATCACTCGTTCCCTCCGTACTGTGTGAGGAGGACGATAGTTACATTCCATCTCCGCTATGTGGAGGGTTAGGGAGGGGCAAAGCGGCGTTTCCAACGCCGCTCCCCCTCCCAAGCTCCCCCGGGCGGGGGAGGAGATGGACGGGAAAACAGGTTGGCAGGGCGTGCTACATCCCGCCAGCAGCGGCAGCCGGAATATCGGCACCGCGCAACAGGGCAACGACAACACGCGTATTCAGCGCAAAGGAAACGCAGCAATGGACAAGATGAGCCTAGGTCAACACATCTCCCAGCAGTTCAACGTCGAGCTGGAAGACATCCGCACCCGCGTGCTGAGCATGGGTGGCCTGGTCGAGCAGCAGCTCGCCGACGCCCTCACCGCGGTGATGGATGAAAACGTCGAGCTGGCGGAACTGGTGATCAAGGGCGATCTCAAGGTCAACGCCATGGAGGTCACCATCGATGAGGAATGCTCACGCATCTTGGCTCGCCGCCAGCCCGCCGCCGGCGACCTGCGCCTGATCGTTGCGGTCATCAAGACCATCACCGATCTGGAACGCTGCGGCGACCAGGCCGAGCGTGTTGCCAGCATCGCCATGCGCCTCACCGGCGGACGTGAGAACCGCAACCACTACGAAGACCTGGTCCACCTCGGCAACCACGTGCGTCAGCTGTTGCACGACGCCCTCGATGCTTTCGCCCGCATGGACCCAGAGGCCGCCGTGCAGGTCGCGCGCGACGACATCAATGTCGACAAGGAGTACGACGCCCTGACGCGCCAGCTCATCACCTACATGATGGAAGACCCGCGCACCATCACCCGCTCGCTGGACGTGCTGTGGGCCGCCCGCGCCCTGGAGCGCATCGGCGACCACGCGCGCAACATTTGCGAATACGTGATCTACCTGGTGCGCGGCAAGGACGTGCGCCATGTGTCGCTGGAAGAGATGGAGGAGGAGGCGCGGAAGCGCTGACTGTGAGTTCCCTCCCCACTTGGTGGGGAGGGTTAGGGAGGGGGACTAAGGCGCGTTCAGCGCTCATTTTGTTCCCTCCCCCAGGGGCGCTGCTCTTTCATCCCCTCTCCCTCAGGGAGACGACTACATGGATGTAGTCGGTTGTAAACGCAGGAGCATGTTTCCCAGGGCTAGGGTGAGTGGTGTTAAATTCAATGTGCGCGCATTCGCGCGCATATCCATCTAATGCGGGGAGCCGCCCCGCGCGCGGGTCACTTTCTTTGTCCCGCCAAAGAAAGTAACCAAAGAAAGTCGGCCCGACTGCCGCGCCCTGCGGGTTCATTCGGCACATCCCTGTGTCTCACCCTTCGGGCAGCCTGCGGCTGTGCGAATCGGCTGTCCTGCCGATTCGTCCCTGTGCTTCTCGCCTGAATCGGCGCTCGCCTACGCGTCTTCCTGACGCGAAGGCGAGGACAGGCCGTCCCTGGCCTGTCCCCTGCGGGCTTGATCCGATTCAGGCTGCGATGCTCGGCACGGCAGACGGGGCCCAACCCGGCTCGCCTGCGGCATCGCGCGGGTGGCGTGCGCTTCGCGCACGCTCAATTTAACCGTGGTCTGTCCCCGGTTGTTCAGACGCCGAAACCGACCGCCAAACCCGCGCCGCTTTTGCGGGTCGCCTGGAGCCGATGGTTAGCGTCACACCTCATCAGTTTGACTCCACCCACAGGCTGGACAGGACGTGACAACAACTGTGTGGCGCTCATCTCCAAACACCTTTTGCTCGAAATGCTCAGCTGAATTGGCGCATTCAGGACAAGCAATGTGACCTGTTGGGTCATTGACTTTGACCTCGCCCTTCCCAAGGTACTCTTGTACCAACTCAAGTAGACGCTCCTTCGTAGGAGGCGTGTCCGGGAGTTTTGCAATCAGAGGCAGCGCCCAGTCGGGCGCTATTTTCGATGAACGTCGGTAATAGGCGTGAGTAATTATCCAAGAGATCAAAGCACCACCAAAGAAGAGTGCAATTTCCATTTCCTACCATGCCCCCTAAATAAAACGCTAACGCCAGCGCTCAACCGCGCGATGGACGAGCGTCGGTTGGAGCGCCTTGTTGGGCATGGTCTTGGATATGTGCTGCTTCGGCATGAAACCTCAGACCGAGTGCGCCAACGACTTTCAGAATGGTGTCGAAGCTTGGGGCTCTTTCGCCGGAGAGCGCCTTGTACAGGCTTTCACGTGACACACCTGCATCGCGTGCCACTTGAGACATGCCTTTAGCGCGCGCAATGTCTCCGAGGGCCTTTGCTATAAACGCAGCATCACCATCCGCCTCTTCTAAGCATGCTTCCAGATAAGCAGCCATTTCTTCGGGAGTGCGCAGATGCTCGGCAACGTCGTAGCGGGAAGTTGCTGTCTTTTTCACAGAATTTTCCTACAGATTACGAGCAAGCCGTAGAGCCGTCTTGATGTCTCTTGATTGACTGCCCTTATCACCGCCAGCCAACAAGATCACCAGCTCTCTTCCTTGCTGTTTGTAGTAGACCCGGTAGCCGGGGCCATAGTTGATTCGCAACTCAG
Organism: Sulfurivermis fontis; assembly: GCF_004001245.1. NCBI lineage: Bacteria > Pseudomonadati > Pseudomonadota > Gammaproteobacteria > Thiohalomonadales > Thiohalomonadaceae > Sulfurivermis > Sulfurivermis fontis. Next base: position 2,442,669 of record NZ_AP018724.1, on the reverse strand, counting down.
AGACTCCTTCTCCGATGGGTTCGGCGTCTCCTGCATTTCCTTCAGCCAAGCGTTCAACTCTCGCGAGAATACGGGCACGAGCCCGAATGTCCCGCAGGCCATCGAGCCACTTGGCATAGACATCCGTTTTGCGAATCTCCATCATAGGCGCACTGTAGCCGCCAGGCCACACCCCGTCAACTTTCCCCGGAGCCCAACTACTATTCGGCGAATTATCCGCCGCATATGCGGGAGGGATGCCCGCGCTGAATTTCGATATTACTTTCAACATCAATAGATTGCTATTGGTTCCTGTATGGTTTTCTACAGCTGCTATGCCGCTGAACAACCACATAGCGGAGAAAAGGAATATGCGCCGCATAGCGCGGATTGCGGACGGCGGTTCATTCCCCTGATTCAACGCCTTACGTTTTCGTCCCTGCAATATACTGCGCGGCAGTTGGCTGTAACCGATATGTCGAAGCGCGCCTGTACACTCTGGCGATCGTCACCGCTCCGCAATCCTCACCCCATCCCCCACCGTCTCATCGGGATGGATGATCACGCGCTCGCCTTCTTTCAGCCCGTCCAATATCTGCGCCGCCAACCCGCTGCGCTGACCCGGTGTCACCTCGCGTAGACGGGCGCGGCCATCGTCGGCGACGAATACGGCCCAGCCGTCGTTGCGGCGGAACAGGGCGCTGGCGGGGACCTGCAGCGCGGCATCGCTTTCCCACAGGATGAAGCGGGCGTCGACGCGGTAGCCGTCGCCGAGGGTTTGCCATTGCTGCGGCGGGGCGGCGATGTCGGCGATGACGAGGACGCGTTGTTCCTCGACGCCGAGGGCGGAGATCTTGGTGAAGCCGACGGGTTCGATGAGGCGTACCCGGCCTTCCAGCGGCGTGCCGCCCCAGCGCTCGAACAGGACGCGCATGCCGGGCTGGATGCGCACGGCGTTGGAGGACAGGGCCTCGATGGCGATTTCCAGGCGTTGCGGGTCGCCGACTTCCAGCAGCGGCTGGCCGGCGGCGACCACGCCTTCGCTCTGCTGGTATAGCTTGAGCACGCGGCCGTCGACCGGGGTGGTGATGGCGACGCGGGTGCCGCTGACGGTTTCGCCGCCGGCGTATTGCAGGGCGGTGCGCGCGGTTTCCAGTTCGTGGCGGCTGACTTCCACCGCGAAGCGGCTGGAGCGCTCCGTTGCCAGGGCGGACGCGGCGCGGGCGCGGGCGCGTTCCACGTCGTTGGGTGAGATGAGATTCTGTTTGCTCAGCTCCTGCAGGCGCTGGTATTCGGCTTCGGCCTGCGTTGCGTCGGCGGCGGCGGCGCGGGCCTGTTCGCTCGCGGCCTGCAAGGCGGCCTGGGCGGCGGCGACGCGGGCCTGGGCCGCGGCATGGCTGCGCGCGTCGAGCGCGGCGGGACGCACCGGTTCCAGCTGCACGATGGTTTCGCCGTGCGCCACGCTGTCACCGACGCGCTGGGTGATGCGCGGCGTGTAGCCGGCCACCGGCGCGGAGATGACGTAGCGATCGATGACGCGGGTCTTGCCGACTTCCTGCACCGTGACCTGCAAGGGGCCGGTGTGTACCGTGGCGAGGTCCACCGCGCGCGGCGGTTGACGGAAGCCCAGGCCGATCAGAATGACGATGCCGAGACCGATGAGGCCGAGGATGGTGTTTCTGCGCCAGTGCATGTTCATTCCTTGGTCTTGAGGACCGCTATCAGATCCAGTTTATCCAGTTTGTGCCGCACCAGCAGGGCCGAGATGGCGGTGGCCGCCACCACCACGGCGGCGGAGAAGGCGTAGGTCTCCGTGTCGATTATCAGCGGCACGCGGTACAGCTCGTTCTGCAGTGTACTGGCAATATAACCGCACAGCGCATAGCCGAGCCACAGGCCGAGGGGCAGGGCGGTGACGGTGAGCAGGGCCAGTTCGCCGAGCAGGATGTAGGAGATCTCGCCGCGCGTGAAGCCGAGCACGCGCAGGCTGGCCAGCTCACGGCTGCGCTCGGTGAGGATGATGCGCGCGCTGTTGTAGACCACGCCCACGGCGATGATGCAGGAGAACACCGTGGAGATGAAGGCGATGTACAGCATGGTCTCTTCCATGATGCGGGTGAAGTTTTCCATGTCCTGGGTGCGTTCGACCACGCTGGCCACCCGCGGCGTGCCCTTGAAGCGGCTGTGCAGATCGGCATAGGCCTCCGCATCCACGGCGAGCCAAACGCCGGAGATGGCGCGGCCTTCCTGCAAGAGCTGGTTTAGGGCGGTGATGTCCATGTAGGCGAAGGTGCCGAGATATTCCTTCACCAGCCCGGCCACCTGAACCTGATAGCTGCGCCGGTTGCCTTCGAGCACCTCCACCGTCAGCGTATCGCCCCTCTGCACGCCGAGCATCTGGCCGAGATAGTCGGTGAGCAGCACGCCGTCGGCCGGGATCGGAATGGGGCGCAGTTCGACATCGAGCAGGCGTTTCACCTGATTGCCGGATTCGACGCCGCGGATCGAGGTGCGGTGGCTGCGGTGCTCGTGGCGCAGCAGCACCGGCACGTTGCGGAAGATCTCGCCGTGCTCGACGCCGGGCAGGCTGGCCAGTTCGTAGAGGGCGCGATCCGAGCTGGGTTCGGTGAAACTGAGCGACATGTCTTCGCGCGAGGCGACGTTGTACTGGATGTCCATCATGTAGCCGACGGTGTCGCCCTGGAACAGCCCGGTGGTGGTGATGGCGCCGGCGAGGGCGATGCCGAGCACGGTGAGCGCCGACTTGAACGGGCGGTGGCCGATGTGGCGGAAGATCATGCGCGTGGGTTGCGCCAGGGCGTGCTTGAAGCCGATGCGCTCGAACAGGGTTTCGCGGTAGCGCGCCGGTGGCTCCGGGCTCATGGCCTGGGCCGGGCGCAGCCGTGCCGCGGCGCGCACGGCGAGCAGGGTGCCGAGGCTGGCGGCGGCGGCAGTGAACAGGGTGGCGTTTGTCACCAGTACCGGCCGCAGCACGAACATCAGGTAGGGCAGGCGGTAGAAGCCGAGATAGATGCTGCTCAGGCCGCGCCCCAGCCAGACGCCGGCCACGACGCCGACGAGCACCGCGACGGCGACCACCACCAGCACCAGCTTGATGTAGTGCAGGGCGATGGCGGCGTTGCTGTAGCCGAAGGCCTTGAGCACCGCCACCTGCTCGCGCTGGGTGGTGACCAGGCGGTTGACCACGATGTTGAGCAGGAAGGCAGCGACGCCGAGGAAGATAACCGGAAAGATATTGGTGATGGTGTCGAGCTGCTTGAATTCCTCGCTAAGGAACTTGTGCGACAGCTGATCGGCACGGGCGTAGGCGCCGAGGCCGCCGTAGGGCGCCAGCACGTCGTCGACGTGATCGATCACCTCTTCCACGCTGCGGCTGCCGTCGAGGCGGAAGGCGACGTTGTTGAAGGCGCCCTTCATTTCGTAGGCGTAGCCCAGCGGGGTGCGCGCCATCCACATCACCGCGTAGCGCAGCTCGTCGGGGAAGAAGGCGCCGGGGCGCAGCTGGTAGATGTGTTCCGGCGACATGGCGGTGCCGACGATGGTGAGCACGCGGCGCTTGCCCTTGATGATCACCGGCAGTTCGTCGCCGGGGTGCAGGCCGTGGGCGGTGGCGAAGGAGTGGTCGATGACCACCTCGTCGTCATTGCCCGGCTCGATGCTGCGGCCCTCGCGCAGGTACAGGTCGTTGAGCAGCGCCGGCCCGTCGTCCGGCAGCGAGGTGAGCAGGGCGGTAATGGTTTCGGGGAAGTCGGGCAGGTCGACCGAGCCCCAGGCGGTGACGCGCGTATCCGCGATCTTGACGCCGGGGATCTCCGCCAGCCGCTCGCCCACCGCCTGCGGGGCGCGCTTCAGGTTGACGAAGGCGTCGGCGAAACGGTAGTCGAGGTAGTAGTCGTTGCGGCTCTCCTGCAGCGAGTCCAGCGTGCTGCTGAACATGATGTAGGTGGCGACACCGCAGGCCATCACCAGCATGATGGCGAACATCTGTGCGCGCAGTTGCCACAGGTCACGCCACAGCTTGCGGTCGAGGGCGGTCATGGCACTACCAGTGCAGCTCCTGCGGCGAGACCTTGCGGGCGTTGTGCTCGACGCTGGCGACGCGGCCGTCGCTGATGTGGATGATGCGATCGGCGATGGCGGCGATGTCGCTGTTGTGGGTGATCACCACGGTGGTGGTGCCGAGCTCCCGGTTGATGCGGCTGATCGCCTCCAGCACCACGATGCCGGTGGTGACGTCCAGCGCGCCGGTGGGTTCGTCGCACAGCAGCACGGCGGGGTTTTTGGCGATGGCGCGGGCGATGGCGACGCGCTGCTGTTCGCCGCCGGAGAGCTGGGCCGGGAAGTGATCCAGCCGATCGCCCAGACCGACCAGGCGCAGTGCCTCTTCCGGCGCCATCGGGCGCGCGGCGATCTCCGTCACCAGCGCCACGTTCTCGCGCGCGGTGAGCGAGGGGATCAGATTGTAGAACTGGAACACGAAACCGACATGCTCGCGGCGGTAGCGGGTCAGGGAGCTGTCGTTGTAGACGGAGAGGTCATGGTCCTGATAGCGCACCGTGCCGCTGGTGGGGACGTCGAGGCCGCCGAGGATGTTGAGCAGGGTGGACTTGCCGCTGCCGGAGGGGCCGAGCATCACCACGAACTCGCCCTTGTAGAGTTCGAGATCGACGCCGCGCAGCGCCTGCACCTCGACCTCGCCCATCTGGTAGGTCTTGGTGACGCCGTGCGCCTCGAAGACGGCGGGGGTATTCGAAGATTCCATGCCGACGTTCCTGTCTGAACAATTAGGGAAGCTCTGAATAAGTTCAGAGCTTCCGCGGCACAGGGATGTGCCGCCATTTTTCAACGACGATAAGTCGTTGAAAAATGAAGCCAAGCGAAAATCACACTTTTCGCTTGGCGTGGTCTGAGAAGTCCAGGATGGACTTATTCAGACCTTCCTTAGGTAGGAGCGGCTCCGCCGCGATGGCGTGTCAATGTCCCCGGGCAGCGCATTGCGCCGCAGGCGCGCCTACAGGCATCCCGGTGCGTTCAGTTCGGGTTGCGCCACTGCTTCGCCCTGGCCGGATCGGGCGCCAGGCCGGTGAGACCCTGTTCGTAGGCCTGCACCAGCGCGGCGCGGGCCTCGTCCAGACCCCGGTCGGCGGCCTGGGTCCACAGTTCGATGGCCTTCGCTGCATCCTGCCCGGTGCCGAGGCCGTAGGCATACATCACGCCCAGGTTGTACATCGCCGGCAGGTGGCCGCGCGCCGCCGCGTGCTCGAACAGCGACAGGGCCTGGCGGTCGCTGCGGAACACGCCGTCACCGGAAACATACATCACGCCGAGGTTGTACATGGCGTCGGTATTCCCCTGGTTGGCCGCCCGGGTGTACCACTCGTGCGCCTGCTTCACATCGCGCGCCACGCCCCAGCCCTTGTGGTACAGCAGGCCCAGGTTGTACTGCGCGTCGGCATTGCCCTCCTGCGCCAGCGGCTGCCATAGTTGCAGGGCCCTGGCGTAATCCTTCGCCTTGAAGGCGGCGAAGCCGTCCTCCAGCGGGCCGGCCAGAGCGACACCAGTAACAAGGGCTAGGGTGAACAGGAGAAGGCGTGATTTCATGGTCACTATTTCACCATGTCCGGCACGCCATGGGAAACCATCGTCGGGCATGGCCGCTTCAATCGGACAGGGATACTGATGGCCGAGCCACGCTTTCTCTGCGATGAAATGCTGCAGCGCCTGGGACGCTGGCTGCGTGCCGCGGGCTATGACACGGCCATCGCCACGGCGGGGGCGGATGACGGCGAACTGGCGCGGCAGGCGGTGGCCGAGGAGCGCTGGCTGCTGACCCGCGACCGGGAGATGGCGCGCCTGCGCAATGGCGATGGCCGGGTGGTCTGGCTGGCGGAGAATGCGTTGCCGGAACAGATTGCCGCCGTGACGCAACGCTTTGCCATCGGCTGGCTGTCCCGTCCCTTTTCCCGCTGTCTGGACTGCAATACCCCCCTCATCCCGGCGCGCCCGGAACAGTATGCGCAGTTGCCGCAAGGGGCGTTGCTGACATCGCCGCAGGCCTGGTTTTGCCCCCGTTGCGACAAGCTCTACTGGGAGGGCAGCCACCTGCGGCGCATGCGCCACACGCTGGAGAATTTCGCCCGCGGTGACTGGGTCATCGCCACCGACTGAAGTGACGGCTTACCTCCTGGGGCGTCGCGGCTGGATTACCGCCGGCCGTTTTATCCCACTTTTCCGCGCCATCTACCTAAAACGGGCTAGCGCGATAGCAGCAGGAATTCCAGCAAGGCCTTCTGTGCGTGCAGGCGGTTTTCCGCCTGGTCCCACACCTGGCTGTTGGGGCCGTCGATGACCGAGGCCGCCACTTCCTCGCCGCGGTGGGCGGGCAGGCAGTGCAGGAACAGGGCATCGGGCCTGGCGGCCGCCATGATGGCATCATTCACCTGCCAGGCGGCGAAGTCGCGCAGGCGCTGCTGCTGCTCTTCCTCCATGCCCATGCTGGCCCAGACGTCGGTGGTGACCAGATCGGCGCCCTGTGCCGCCGCAAGCGGATCGCTGAACAACTGCACGCTGTCACCGGCGGCGGCGAGGATCTGCGCGTCCGGCTCGTAGCCCGGCGGCGTGGAGATGTGCAGGCGATAGCCGAACTGGCGCGCACCCTCGATGTAGGAGTTGCACATATTGTTGCCGTCGCCGATCCAGGCCACGGTCCTGCCCTCGATGTCGCCGCGATGTTCCTGATAGGTCTGCATGTCGGCCAGCATCTGGCAGGGATGGAACGAGTCGGTGAGGCCGTTGATTACCGGCACGCGTGAGTGGGCGGCGAAACGCACGATCTGTTCGTGGGCGTAGGTGCGGATCATCACCACATCGACCATGCGCGAGAGCACGCGCGCGGTGTCCTCGATGGGTTCGCCGCGGCCGAGCTGGGTGTCGCGCGGCGAAAGAAAGATGGCATGGCCACCGAATTGCACCATGGCGACTTCAAAGGAGACGCGGGTACGGGTCGAGGACTTCTCGAACACCATACCCATCACCTTGCCCTTGAGCGGCTGGTATATTTCGCCGGCCTGCTGCATGGCCTTCAGTTCGCCGGCGCGGCGCAGCAGCTGTTTCAGCTCGGCCTTGCTGGCGTCCTGCAGGGTGAGAAAGTGTCGTACAGCCATGAAATTATCGCTCTCAGGCGGCGCTTTCCTGCAGGAAAGTCTGCACCAGGCTGCCCACCTGCTGCACGATCTGGTCGGCCTCGGCGTCGCTCAGGATCAGCGGCGGCAGCAGCCGCACCACACGTTCGGCGGTGACGTTGATGAGCAGGCCCTGTTCCAGGGCACGCTTCACCAGCTCGCCGCAGGGACGATCCAGCTCGATGCCGATCATCAGGCCCTTGCCGCGCACGTCGACCACATGCGGATTGCCGTTCAGCGCTTCGGCGAGGCCGAGCAGCATGCGTGTGCCGAGGTTTTCGGCACGGGTGGGAAGATCATTTTGTTCCAGCACGTCGAGCACGGCGAGACCGGCGGCGCAGGCCAGCGGATTGCCGCCGAAGGTGGAACCGTGGTTGCCCGGTTTGAACAGTTCGGCGGCGGCACCGCGCGCCAGGCAGGCGCCGATGGGCACGCCGTTGCCCAGGCCCTTGGCCAGGGTCATCACGTCGGGTTTGATGCCTTCGTGCTGGAAGGCGAACATCTCGCCGGTGCGGCCCATGCCGGTCTGGATTTCGTCGAGCATCATCAGCCAGCCGTGGGTGTCGCACAGCTCGCGGATGTCGCGCAGGTAGCCTTCGGTCGGCACCTGCACGCCGCCTTCGCCCTGCACCGGTTCGATCAGGATGGCGGCCACGCCGACGCTGTTCTTGGCGACGGTGCGGATGGCCTCGATGTCGTTGTAGGGCACGCGCACGAAGCCGGTGACCAGCGGCTCGAAGCCGGCCTGCACCTTGCGGTTGCCGGTGGCGGAGAGGGTGGCCAGGGTGCGGCCGTGGAAGCTGCCCTCGGCGACGATGATCAGCGGGGTGTCGATGCCCTTCTGGTGACCGTACAGGCGTGCCAGCTTGATCGCGGCCTCGTTGGCCTCGGCGCCGGAGTTGGAGAAGAACACCCGATCCATGCCGGCGGCGCGCACCAGGCGCTCGCCCAGCGCCTGCTGGTTGGCGATGCCATAGAGGTTGGAGGTGTGCACCAGGGTCTGCGCCTGGCGGCACAGCGCCTCGGCGACCTTGGGATGGGCGTGGCCCAGTCCGCACACCGCCACACCGGCGACGGAGTCGAGATACTTCTTGCCATTGCTGTCCCACAGCCAGGCGCCTTCACCCTTCGCGAAGGTGACCGGCAGGCGGGCGTAGGTGGTCATCAATGCATCGGACATGATGTGTTACCTGTACCGCGTAGAAAAATTATTCCAGCCCGGAAAAACAAAAAAGGCAGCCTCCACGGAGACCGCCAGTCGTCCACTGGGAACCGATTCTACTGACTCTGCGGGGAGGGTGCAAATCCCCCGGGAGTGGTGCGGAATTGCGTTTTGTGGGGCCGGGAGCGGCATTGGCCGCTCCCGGTGGGCAGAGCGGATCAGGCGAAATTCTTCGCCACGAAATCCCAGTTCACCAGGTTCCAGAAGTTTTCCACGTACTTCGGACGGGCGTTGCGGGTGTCGATGTAGTAGGCGTGCTCCCACACGTCGCAGGTCAGCAGCGGCTTCTTGTCCATGGTCAGCGGGCAGCCGGCGTTGGAGGTGTTGACGATCTCGAGGGAGCCGTCCTTGTTCTTCACCAGCCAGGTCCAGCCGGAGCCGAAGTTGGTGACGCAGGAGTTGGTGAACTTCTCCTTGAAGGCGGCGAAGGAACCGAAGGTCTTGTTGATGGCATCGGCCAGGGCGCCGCTGGGCTCGCCGCCGGCATTGGGGGCCATGCAGTTCCAGTAGAAGGTGTGGTTCCACACCTGGGCTGCGTTGTTGAACACACCGCCGGCCGGGGCCTTCTTGACGATGTCTTCCAGGGACAGGTTCTCGTACTCGGTGCCCGGGATCAAGTTGTTCAGGTTGGTGACATAGGCCTGGTGGTGCTTGCCGTGGTGGTATTCCAGGGTCTCGGCGGAGATGTACGGTTCCAGGGCGTTCTTGGCGTAGGGCAGTGCCGGCAGTTCGTGCTTCATGAATGTGCTCCTTTAGTTTCGAGTTTGAGTCCTGACCAACATAGTGGGATTGTTGCCGGGCGCCCGCCCGGGGGCTGGCGGGCACCCAAAAAGAAAGACCGCCTGCGCGGTTAATAACCTATATATTTGGTAAAGATTACCGATTTTCAAGGGTTTTGTACACCCTGGTGCGTCGGATGAGGCGCAGACCGAGCAGCAGCGTGAGTATAGCGCCGTAGATGAGGGGCTCGCGCAGATCGGCCTTCACCATCAGCGCGAAGTGCACCGCCGCCAGGATGGCCGCCGGGTAGATCAGCCGGTGCAGCCGCTTCCAGTTGCGGCCGAGGCGGCGCTGGGAGGCCTGGTTGGAAGTCAGCGCCAGCGCCAACAGCAGCAGCCAGGCCAGCATGCCGGTGGTGATGAAGGGGCGCTCGACGATGTCTTCCCAGATGGCGGCCCAGTCGAAGAACTGATCGAGCACCGCATAGGCCAGCAGGTGCAGCATGGCATAGAAAAAGGTGAACAGGCCGAGCAGGCGCCGCAGCCGCACCGGCCAACTCCAGCCGCTGAGCAGACGCAGCGGCGTGGCCGCGAGGGTGAGCAGCAGCAGGCGCAGCGCCCAGTCGCCGAAATAGCGGATGATGGTCTCGATGGGATTGGCGCCCAGCTCGCCGCGCAGGGCCAGCGCCAGCAGCCAGGCCAGGGGCGTCAGGCAGAGTAGGAAAACAACGCGCTTCAGCCAGCGCTCGCTCAATACCACTTGGTCAGGTCCATGCTGCTGTAGAGCTGCGCCACCTGCTCGGCGTAGCCGTTGAAGGGCAGGGTCTCGCGCTTGCGCAGCTCGCCCAGGCGGCGTTCACGCTTCTGGCTCCAGCGCGGGTGATCCACCGCCGGATTGACGTTGGCATAGAAGCCGTATTCGTGCGGCGCCGCGCGGTTCCAGGTGGTGGGTGGCATCTGTTCGGTCAGGCTGATGCGGACGATGGACTTGATGCTCTTGAAGCCGTACTTCCACGGCACCACCAGGCGCAGCGGCGCGCCGTTCTGGCCGGGCAGCACCTCGCCATACAGGCCGACGGCGAGGAGGGTCAGCGGGTGCATCGCCTCGTCCATGCGCAGGCCCTCCACATAGGGCCACTGCAGCACGTTGCGGCGCTGGCCCGGCAGTTGCTCCGGGTCGTGCAGGGTGGTGAAGGCGACGTATTTGGCGCGTGAGGTGGGCTGGAAGCGCTTGATCAGATCGCCCAGCGGAAAGCCGACCCAGGGGATCACCATCGACCAGGCCTCGACGCAGCGCAGGCGGTAGATGCGTTCCTCCAGGGCGTGGGGCTTGAGGATGTCCTCCAGGGTGTAAGTGCCGGGCCTTTCCACTTCACCGTCGACGGTCACCGACCAGGGCTCGGTCTTGAGCAGGGCGGCGTTGCGCGCCGGGTCGTCCTTGCCGGTGCCGAGTTCATAGAAATTGTTGTAGGTAGTGATGTCTTTGTAACTGTTGGGTGGCTCGCTGGTGCTGAGCGGGCTGCGTGGCAGCGGGCCGAAGCGGCGCGGCGCGGCCGGCAGGGCGGAGGGCAGCAGCAGGGCGCCCCCCGCGGCCAGGGCGGCACCGAGAAACCGGCGCCGGTCGCGGTAAACGGCGGCAGGGGTGATCTCGGAGGGGCGGATGTCGCCGGGGCGCAGGAACGGCATGTCTTCACCTCGAGGCAGCGGGGCCGGGAAAGATAACCATAGCAGTATCGAGTCGTAGCGACAGCACAGGTTCAGTCCGGTGCGCTGAATTGTTGCTTGCCTTACTATGTGTGCGTCTATCCCATGAGTTGGTGATCTTCCTGCCATGAACCACGCATTGCACCAGCGCCTGCGCAGCACATTCCCCGAGTTGCTGGCCGACGATACAGCGTTGCTGGAGCGCTTTTTGCGCGAGACCGTGGTGCGCAGCCTGCCGCCGGGACAGGTGGTGTGCCAGCAGGGCGACAGTTGCGGCTATCTGCCGCTGTTGCTGTCCGGTCGGGCGCGGGTGTTCAAGAGCGCGGAGTCGGGGCGCGAGATCACCCTGTACCGCATCGATGCCGGCGACAGTTGTGTGCTCACCGCCTCCTGCATCATGAGCGACATACCCTTTCCCGCCCTGGCGGTGTCGGAAACGGAGGTGGAGGCGGTGCTGATCCCGGCGGGCAGCGTGCGCGCCTGGATGGGTGAATCGGCGGCGTGGCGCCGCTATCTGTTCGGTCTGGTGGCGCGGCGTCTGGCCGACGTCATCGCCGTGGTGGAGGAGGTGGCGTTCCGCCGTCTGGATGCGCGCGTGGCGGCCTGGCTGTTGGAACATGCGGCCGGTGGCGTGGCCCACACCACCCACCAGGAACTGGCCGTGGACCTGGGCAGTTCGCGCGAGGTGGTGAGCCGCATCCTGCGCGACCTGGAGAACGAGGGAATGATCCGGCGCACGCGCGGCGAGATTCTGCTGCTCGATCGGGTGCGGCTGGGGCGGACCGCCACTGGGTGACATAGTCACAGACAGCGGCAGGGGTCTTGTCTATCCTTGCTGGCAGCTACACTCACAGCACAAGGAGAACCACTATGAAGGCAAACGTCGGTACCGTAGACAAGGTTGTTCGCATCATCGCCGGTCTGGCCATCATCGGCTGGGGTGTCGCCGCCGGCAACTGGCTGGGCGCCATCGGCATCGTTCCGCTGGCCACCGCCCTGCTGGGTTTCTGTCCGGCCTACAGCCTGATGGGTGTCAACACCTGCGGCACCAAGAAGTAAGCCGTCCGCCGTCTGTAGCGCAAGGCCGCCCGCGTCAGCCGGCGGCCTTTTCATTGGCAGCCGATCCATCGTGTAATCTCTCCTTGGTATAGTTGCCATCGCGGCCAGTCGCGGGGAGGGAGCCATGGCGGAACACCGGCACTATGTCCAATTCAGCGGGCGCCTGCTGCTGCTCGGATTCGGGGCCATCGGCCGTGGTGTGTTGCCGCTGCTGCTGCGCCACATCGGGCTGCGTCCGGAACAGATCACTGTCCTGCGCGCGCACGATAACGGCGACGATGTGGCGCGGTCCTACGGTGTGACGCAGTACGTCGAGCCGTTGCGGCCCGACAACTACCGCGCCATCCTCGCCCGCCATGTCGGTGCGGGCGATTTTGTCCTCAACCTGTCCGTCAATGTTTCCAGCCTGGCGCTGATCGAGTACTGCCAGGAGCACGGCATTCTTTATTTGGATGCCTGCATCGAACCGTGGGAAGGTGGTCATTTCGATACCAGGCTGACGCCGGCGCAGCGTTCCAACTACGCCTACCGCGAAGCGGCGCTGGCGCTGCGCCAGCGCTATGGCGCCGGTCCCACGGCGGTGATCAATCATGGCGTGAATCCGGGCCTGGTGTCGCATTTTCTCAAACAGGCCCTGCTCAATCTGGCCGCCGATCACGGCATGACCGCGACACCGATGACGCGTGAGGAGTGGGCGCGGCTGGCGCACGGCCTGGGGGTCAGAACCATCCATATCGCCGAACGTGACAGTCAGTACGGACAACGGCAGAAACGGCGCGGCGAATTCGTCAACACCTGGTCGTGCGAGGCCTTTGTCGACGAGTCGTGCCAACCGGCGGAACTGGGCTGGGGCACGCACGAGCGGCACTGGCCGGCAGCGGCGCGCCGTTACGGCTTCGGCCGCGATTGCGCCATTTATCTCGAGCGTCCCGGCGCCGCGGTGCGGGTGCGCAGTTGGACTCCCGGCGAGGGCAATTATCACGGCTTTCTGATCTCGCACGGCGAGTCCATTTCCATCGCCGACTATCTGTCGCTGCACGAGGGCGGCCAGGTGAGCTATCGCCCCACGGTGCATTACGCCTACCATCCCTGTGACGATGCGGTCCAGTCCCTGCACGAGCTGGCCGGCAAGAACTGGCACATGCAGCCGCGCCAGCGGCTGCTGCTGGAGGACATCGTTGAGGGCATCGATGAGTTGGGTGTGCTGGTGATGGGGCCGCGGCGCGGCGCGTACTGGTATGGCTCGCAGTTGTCCAACGTCGAAGCGCGCGCCCTGGTGCCGTACAACAGCGCCACTACCTTGCAGGTGACGGCGGGGGTGCTGGCGGGCGTGGTGTGGGTGATGCGCCATCCGGCGCGGGGCATCACCGAACCCGATGCCATGGATTACGCCGAGGTGCTGGACATCGCGCGGCCTTACCTGGGACCGATGGTCGGCAGGTATACCGATTGGACTCCGCTGGAGGGACGTGGCCGCCTGTTCGAGGAAAACATCGACCGCAGCGATCCCTGGCAGTTCTGCAACTTCCTGGTGGAGTGATCAGGGCACGGCAGTACCGGCCGCTTCATCGTCCGCGCTCGCCACTTCGATGCGGTTGCGGCCGGCGGCCTTGGCACGGTACAGCGCGCGGTCGGCGCAGGCGACGAGGCGCTGGCTGGGTTGGTCGCGTTGCGGGATCAGGGTGCAGATCCCGATGCTCATGCCGACCTGACCCAGCGGCGACAGGGCGTGAGGAATGGCCAGGCGGTTGATGAGTTGCTGCAGCCGTTCCGCGATGAGCAGCGCCCCGCGCCGGTCGGTCTCCGGCAGCAGCAGCACAAACTCCTCGCCACCATAGCGCGCCACCATATCGGTGGGACGTTGCACGGCCAGGCTGAGTGCGCTGGCAATACTCTTCAGGCACTCGTCGCCGGCCTGGTGTCCGTAGTGATCGTTGTATTGCTTGAAGTAATCGATGTCGATGAGCAGGGCGGACAGCGGCGTCTGCTGGCGCATGGCGCGCAGCCACTCCCGTTCCAGCGCCTGATTGAAGCTGCGGCGGTTGGCGATGCCGGTGAGGCCGTCCTGGGCGGAGATGCGCTGCAGTTCCTGGATGATATCGCGCACACGGGCGGCCATGATGTTGAACGCGGCGGCGACGATGTGCACCTCCTTGATGCCGTGCCGCGTCACCAGCGTATCCCGGCCGTCGCGCACGGCATCCTCCATCTGTCCGATCATGTGGTGCACCGGCTGGAACAGATGGCGGTTCAGCAGCCAGAAGGACAGGCCGAGCATGGTCAGCGTCAGCACCAGGAACCACAGGGTGGTGATCATCTGGGTGCGGCGCATGTCCTGATACAGCAGGTCGATGTCGGCGTAGGCCGCCAGGTACAGAACGGCGTCGTCAGCGACGCCGCGCAAGGCGTACTCCATGGCGAAATAGCGCGGATCGTCCTCACGGACATTTTCCGGGTGGAGCATCTCTTCGCCGTGGGGGCCGTGCACGCCGAACGGCATGCGGATCATCTCGCCCACCTGGCGCAGATTGAACAGCGGGTCGATCACCACTTCCAGATAGCCTTCCACCTGCAGGCCGCCGATCGGTATCACGACCGAATAGAACGGCTCAGCGTTTGCCAGCCAAAGCGTGCTTACCGCCTTGAGCCGCTCCACGCCCTCGCGCCTGAGCAAGTCCCGCACGAATGGTGCCGGCAGCGGCGGCAGGTTGGCCCGCCCACCCGCGGCGAGCGGCGTGAGTGCGCTGTCGTAGGCGCGTACCGCCAGCAGATCGAGGTATCCCGCTTCGGCATAGCCCTTGTTGAAGGGCTCTTGCAACTGGGCGTGCAGTGCAGTGCCGTCGCGGAGGTGCAGGCGGCGTTGCAGGGAGCCGCCGAGAGCAATGGCATGGCCGCGGGCCTGGCGCAGCACCTCGTGGGCGGCGACCTCGATGACGCGCGCCATGCTGTCGGTGCGGTAGTCCAGGGCGGCACGGCGGAACTGGTATTGCGAGACTGCGGTATGAATGACGGCGAGCAGCACGATCGCCAGCAACAGGCCTGAGATCAGGGTACGCAGTGAAATCCGCTCCATGATCGGCGGCTGTTCAGCGCGCTACGGGAAGCTCTTTTTGTTGCCACTCCTGCCAGCCGCCGCGGAACCAGTAGACGGTGCGGTAACCCCAGGCGGCGGCCTTGGCCGCGGCATTGCTGCTGCGCAGGCAGCGCTCGCCGTTGCAATAGAACAGCAGGGGTGTGTCGCGGTCCGGGGCGATGCGGGACAGGGCGGCCTCGGTCATGTCGGTATCGAGCAGGTTCACGGCGCCGGGTATGTGCCCCTTGTCGTGTTCTTCACCAAGTCGGCTGTCGATGACGACGAGGGTGGGGGTGGTCTGGATGAGCAGCACTGCCCGCTCGGCATCCACCACGGTGGCACCGGGTAGTTGCTGCGGTGCCAGCGGCTTGTCCGCCAGCGCGGGCCAGCTCAGGCTCAAAAGCAATAGGCATGCGAAATAGCGCATGGTGTCCTCCCCCGGTCATGTATTTGTTATGTGTGGTGCGGAAGCACCCGGAACTACGCGGGTTCCTTGCGCAACGGTACTCTCCGTGGGTACAGGCGGCAACCAAGAAAATCACTCTGGAATTGCCAAAAAAAAGCGGGGCATTGCTGCCCCGCCTTGGGTAGTGCACGAGAGACTGCGGCTTAGCCGATATCGGTCTCGGCCGAGTCCTTCTCGCCCTTGTTGTCGACCCAGGCGAGGGCGACCTTGTCCCCCTTCTTGGCGCCGGAGAACTCGATGGAGAGATAGGGGTTGGCGGAGATGGCGGCGCCCCAGGCGGAGGTCAGCACGTTCTTGCCGTTGTGGGTGCAGACGACTTCCTGGATGAAGTGGGCCGGGATGACCTGGCCGGTCTTCTTGTCCTTGCGCTGGCCGGTCTCCATCGGATGCTTGATGAGCGCCTTGACGGTGCAGACATCGCCCTTGAGGGTGGCGCGGATCTTGATTGAATCTGCCATTTAGATAGTCCTCTGTATCAATTCGTCAGTGTGTGCCGTGGCTTAACCGCCGCAGCCGCCGATGGTGACCTTCACTTCCTTGCGGCCGGCATACAGGGTGCCGCCGGCCTTGACCACGGCGACCACGTTGGAGGTCTTGCCCATCTTGACGCGGGTGGAGACGGTGCCGAGGGCATTGGGGGCCAGGTTGAAGACGGCGGTGAGGGGAGTGCCGTTCTGCTCGACGAACAGGCTGATGGACTCGATGCCCTTGATGTTGGCATTGACGGTGACCGGGACCACGGCGCCGTTCTCGGCGATGTCGGGGGCCTTGATCTCGATGTCGTTGCTGGGGGTGGTCATGTCGGCGTTGTAGACGCCCTTCAGGCTGGCAGCGATGTCCTTGGCCTCGAAGGCCTCCTTGGGCCAGGCGGCCAGCACCTGACGGGGGGAGAGCAGGCCGGCGCCGACGGCGACGGCAACGGCGCTGCTGGCCAGGGTGCCCTTGAGAAAGATTCTGCGCTTGGTGTTCACGTGACAGACTCCTTGGAGCTTGGGTTGGAAATGGGTTGGGTCCGGGACCGTTCGAGGGGCATATGATAGGGACTTATGGCGTGTGACACTAGAATTTCTGTGGAGTTTCTCCCGCCCGCTGCGATTTGTCATGGGATGGGCTACCATCCCGCGCCATGGATGCCATAGAACTGTCGCTGTTCGCCAGCCGTATCGAGGCCGTCTGTGACGAGATGGGGGCGGCGCTGCGCCGCGCGGCCTTCTCGCCCAACATCCGTGACCGCCTGGATTTTTCCTGTGCCGTGTTCGATGCCGCAGGCGAGCTGTGCGCCCAGGCGGCGCACATCCCGGTGCACCTCGGCAGCATGGCCTACGCCATGCGCGGCATCGTCAGCGGTATCGACTGGCGCGCCGGCGACATGGTGGTGGTCAACGACCCCTTTCTCGGCGGCACCCACCTGCCCGACGTCACGGTCATCGCGCCGCTGCTGCTCGACGGCGAGCTATTGGGATTTGTCGCCAATCGCGCCCACCACGCCAATATCGGGGCGCACAGTCCCGGCTCCATGCCGATTTCGCGCACGCTGGACGAGGAGGGGCTGGTGATTCCGCCCACCCTGCTGGTGCGTGACGGTCGTACCGATGCCGCGCTGCTGGCGCGGCTGGCCGGCGGACGTGACGAGGCGGCGGGCGATTTTGCCGCGCAAGTGAGCGCCAACCTCACCGCCCTGGCGCGGTTGCGTGAACTGGTGCAGGGCATGGGGGGCAGTGCCTATCGTGCCGCACTGACGGCCCTCAATGATTACGCCGAGCGCCTGGCCCATGGCGCGCTGGCGAAGATCCCCGACGGAGAGTATGTCTTTGGCGATGTGCTGGACGACGACGGCGTCGGCAGCCAGGACATCGGCATCATGGCGCGGGTGCAGGTGGCGGGCGGCCGGGTCCGGGTGGACTTCGCCGGCACGGCGCCGCAGGTGGCCGGCAACGTCAATTGTCCGCTGTCGGTGGCGGCCGCAGCGGTGTACTACGTGTTCCGCTGCCTGATGCCGCGCGAGACTCCGGCCTGCGCCGGTGCCTTCCGCGCCATCGAACTCAGCGCGCCGGAGGGCTGCCTGCTCAACGCCCGGCGCCCGGCGGCTGTGGCGGCGGGCAATGTGGAGACCAGCACGCGGGTGGTGGACGTGATCTGCGGCGCCCTGGCCCAGGCCCTGCCGCTGCAGATTCCGGCGGCGAGCCACGGCAGCATGAACAACGTCGCCATGGGCGCCAGGAACGGCGGCCGTGACTGGGACTACTATGAAACCATCGGCGGCGGCATGGGGGCGGGCGCCGGCGGTGGCGGGCTGGATGCGGTACAGACCCATATGACCAACACCCTCAACACGCCCATCGAGGCCCTGGAGTCGGCCTATCCGCTGCGCGTCACGCGCTATGCGGTACGGCGCGGCTCGGGCGGCGCGGGGCAGCGCCGCGGTGGTGACGGCATCGTGCGCGAATTCGAATTTCTCGCCCCGGCCCAGCTCACCCTGCTCACCGAGCGGCGGCGTCATGCGCCCTGGGGACTGGCCGGCGGCAGCCCCGGCGCCACGGGCGAGAACCGTCGCAACGGTGCTCTGCTGCCGGGCAAGGTCAGCGTCGCCGTCGCCCCCGGCGATCGGGTTACCATAGCCACGCCTGGCGGGGGCGGCTGTGGCGAGGGTTGAACATGTTTTTTTCCAGGGAGATGAGCCGGATGCGTATTGCAACGATGCTGTTGATGGCGGCACTGCTCGGCGGCTGCGCCGCCGGCACCATGATGGGCGCCGGCCAGGGCGGGCGGGCGGAGGACGGCCGCAGTTATGAGGAGGCGCGCGCCGACAATCTGCTGGCCGCGGCGGTGAACCGCGCCCTCGTGCGCGACAGGAGTGTCAACGCCGGCGATATCCGCGTCAGCGTGCGTGATGCCGTGGTCACCCTGGCCGGCACGGTTGCCAGCAATGACAGCGCGGAACATATCGCTGACATGGTGCGACAGATCGACGGCGTCAAAGGCGTCGTCAACAACCTGCGCGTCGGCCCTTGATCCGGCCTTATTGCAACCTGCCACTTGTAACTTGCGACTGACGTTATGTGCGGAATTTGCGGTGAACTGAGACTGGATGGCCACGTGCCCGACCTGGCCGTGCTGGGGCGCATGTTGCACCGCCTGGAGCGGCGCGGCCCGGACCACGAAGGCAGTTATTCCGACGGCCCGCTGGCGCTGGGGCATCGTCGCCTGGCCATCATCGATCTGTCGCAGCGTTCCCACCAGCCGATGATCGACAATGAACTCGGCCTGGTGCTGGTGTTCAACGGCACCATCTACAACTACCGCGACCTGCGCGCGGAACTGCGCGAGCGCGGTTACAACTTTTTCTCCGACGGTGATTCGGAGGTCATCCTCAAGGCCTATGCCGCCTGGGGCGAGCAGTGCGTCGAACATCTCACCGGCATGTTCGCCTTCGCCATCTGGGATATCCGGTGCCAGCGCCTGTTCCTGGCGCGCGATCGCCTCGGCATCAAGCCGTTGTACTACAGTCACGACGGCAAGACCTTCCATTTTGCCTCCAACACGCAGGCCCTGCTCGCCGCCGGTGGCGCCGACGTCGGCATCGACCCGCTCGGCCTGCACCACCAGTTCACCCTGCACGGCGTGATCCCGGCGCCGCGCACCCTCCTCAACGGCATCCGCAAGCTGGCACCGGGCCATACCCTGACCATCGACAAGGACGGCCGGCGCAGCGAACGGCAGTACTGGCAGCTCTACGCCCACCGTCCGAGCGAGCCGCGCAGCGAGCAGGAATGGACCGAGGCGATCCACACGGCGCTGAAGAAGGCGGTGAAGCGTCGTCTGGAGATCGCCGACGTGCCGGTGGGCGTGCTGCTGTCCGGCGGCCTCGATTCCAGCCTGCTGGTGGGCCTGCTGGCGGAGCAGGGCGTCAAGGACATACTCACCTTTTCCATCGGTTTCGAGGACGTGCCGGAGGAGAAAGGCAGCGAGTTCGAGTATTCCGATCAGGTGGTGGCGATGTACGACACGCGCCATCACAAATATGCCATCTCCAACGATCAGGTGTTGCTGCGTCTGCCCGAGGCGGTGGAGCAGATGGCCGAGCCCATGGTGGGGCAGGACGCGGTGGCCTTCTATCTGCTGGCCGAGCGCGTGGCACAGGAGGTGAAGGTGGTGCAGAGCGGCCAGGGCGCCGACGAGGTGTTCGGCGGCTACTTCTGGTATCCGCGCATGGAGGCCGAGGGCGGTACTGACCTGGAGCGCTTCGCCAAACACTATTTCGATCGTCCGCACAGCGAGTTCCTGCAAACCGTGGCCGAGCCGTTCCGCGGCGAGGATCACACCGGGATGCTGATCGAAAAGCTGCTCACCCAGCCCGGTGCCGATACCTTCATCGATCGCGTGCTGCGCATGGATACCACCACCCTCATCGTCGACGACCCGGTCAAGCGTGTCGACAACATGACCATGGCCTGGGGCCTGGAGGCGCGCGTCCCCTTCCTCGATCACGAGTTGGTGGAACTGGCGATGCAACTGCCGCCGGAACTCAAGCTCGGCTCCGGTGGCAAGCATGTATTGAAGAAGATCGCCCGCGGTCTGATCCCCGACGGTGTCATCGATCGGCCCAAGGGCTACTTCCCCATGCCGGCGTTGAAATACGTGCGTGGTCCGTTCCTCGATTTCATGCGCGACATCCTCGATTCCAACGCCTGCCGCCAGCGCGGCCTGTTCAACCGTGCCTATGTGGAAAAGTTGCTGGCGGAGCCGGAGCAACATTTCACCTACCTGCGCGGCAGCAAGCTGTGGCACCTGGCGCTGCTGGAACTGTGGCTGCAGCGCAATGTCGACATTTACTACTAGGGAAGGTCTGAATAAGTCCATCCTGGACTTCTCAGGTCGCTCCCGCCCCTCCCTGGGCTGCGCGACATAAGTCCATCCGTGGACAAAACCACGCCAAGCGAAAAGTGTGATTTTCGCTCGGCTTCATTTTTCAACGACTTATCGTCGTTGAAAAATGGCGGCACATCCCTGTGCCGCGGAAGCTCTGAACTTAATTCAGAGCTTCCCTAGCCGGACTGCCGCGGCACTTACCTCCGGCGAGGTATTACCCCTGTATATGTCATGGTTGTTTGCTAGGCCGGGGTTGAACTCCCGGCCATAGTCCCCATGTTCAGCTACTGCCCCTGCGCGCTGCCGTTTTCAACAATGAGGTCATCAGCTTATGGACGTACTGGAACGTATCGATCAGCAAGTAAAGCAGAATCCCATCATCATCTATATGAAGGGCACGCCGCAGATGCCGCAGTGCGGCTTCTCCAGCCGTGCCGCCCAGGCCCTGTCCGCCTGTGGCGTCGAGTTTGCCTACGTCAACGTATTGATGGACCGCGAGATATTCGAGAACCTGCCGCGCTACGCCAACTGGCCGACCTTTCCGCAGATCTACATCAACGGCGAGTTGATCGGCGGCTGCGACATCACCCTGGAGTTGTACCAGAAGGGCGAACTGCAGAAGATGACGCAGGAAGCTGTGGCCAAGACGGCTTAGAAGCCGTTTCGAGTCGCGATCGGCGCAAAAAAGCCGGCTCCCATAGGGGGCCGGCTTTTTTTAAGGAAGGTCTGAATAAGTCCATCCTGGACTTCTCAGACCACGCCAAGCGAAAAGTGTGATTTTCGATTGGCTTCAATTTTCGACGAGTTATCGTCGTTGAAAAATGGCGGCACATCCCTGTGCCGCGGAAGCTCTGAACTTATTCTGAGCTTCCTTAAGACTCCCCGCCGAACTCCAGGGCGCGCCAGCGGTTGACGATGGTGCAGAACAGCTCGGCGGTGCGCTCGGCGTCATACAGGGCGGAATGGGCCTGGGTGGAGTCCCAGCTCAGGCCGGCGGCCTGTACTGCGCGGGCCAGCACGGTCTGGCCGAAGGCGAGGCCGGACAGGGTGACGGTGTCGAAGCTGCTGAAGGCGTGAAAGGGATTTTTCTTGATCTTGGTGCGCGCCACGGCGGCGTTGAGGAAGCCGAGGTCGAAAAACGGGTTATGGCCGACCAGGATGGCGCGGGTGCAGGCCTGTTCGCGTACCTCGCGGCGGATGGGTTCGAAGATCTTTTCCAGCGCCTCGCGCTCGGGCAGGGCCAGGCGCAGCGGGTGGTAGGGGTCGATGCCGGTGAAATCCAGTGCGCGCTGATCCAGGTTGGCGCCGACGAAGGGTTCGACATGGGCGTGGTGGGTTTCGTGCGGATAGATCAGGCCGGACTCGTCCATGCGCAGGGTGACCGCCGCGATCTCCAGCAGGGCGTCGGTCTGGGCGTTGAAGCCGGCGGTTTCCACGTCCACCACCACCGGCAGAAAACCGCGAAAGCGCCGGGCCAGGGCCGGTTTGTGTTCGGACATCGTCATGGGGGCGCAGGATACCCCAATTCGGCGCCGCGGCGCGACTGGAATGACAGCGGCTCAGTCCGCAAATGAACGCCAATAAACGCAAATCAGACGGGGCCGTCGCGCGTTAGTGGCGTCCAGTCGCGCTCATTTGCGGACCGATAACCGCTCGTCCGGGTGTTCAGCCCTGCAGCTTCCAGCCGATGGTCTCGCCGGCGCGCAGCGGCACCACCACGTCGTCACCGAAGGCGTAGCTGTCGGGCACGGTCCAGCTTTCCTTGCGCAGGGTGATGGTGTCCCGGTTATGCGGCAGGCCGTAGAAATCGGCGCCGTGGTGGCTGGCGAAGCCCTCCAGCCGTTCCAGCCGGCCGGCGCGCTCGAAGGCCTCGGCATACAGCTCGATGGCGGCATGGGCGCTGTAGATGCCGGCACAGCCGCAGGCGTTCTCCTTGGTCTTGCGCGCGTGGGGCGCGCTGTCGGTGCCGAGGAAGAACTTCGGGTTGCCCGAGGTCGCCACCTCCAGCAGCATCTCGCGGTGGCTCTCGCGTTTCAGCACCGGCAGGCAGTAGTGGTGCGGGCGGATGCCGCCGGCCAGCATGGCGTTGCGGTTCATCAGCAGGTGTTGCGGGGTGAGGGTGGCGCCGACATTGGGACCGGCGCCGAGCACGAAGCGCGCGGCCTCGGCGGTGGTGATGTGTTCCACCACCAATTTCAGGTCGGGCATGCGCTCCAGCAGCGGGGCCAGCACGCGCTCCAGGAACACGCGCTCACGATCGAAGATGTCCACGTCGGCGTCGGTGACTTCGCCGTGCACTAGAAAAGGCAGCTGCAGCTCGGCCATGGCGCGCAGCGCCGCCTCGCACTTGCGCAGGTCGGTGACACCGGAGTCGGAGTTGGTGGTGGCGCCGGCGGGATACAGCTTCACGGCGAACACTGCGCCGCTCTCCCTGGCGCGCTGGATCTCCTCCGGCGGTGTCATGTCGGTGAGGTACAGTGTCATCAGCGGTTGGAAGGTGCTACCCGCGGGCAGGGCGGCGAGCACACGCTCGCGGTAGGCCAGGGCCTGTGCCGTGGTGGTGACCGGCGGCTTGAGATTGGGCATAACGATGGCGCGGCCGAACTGCGCGGCGGTGTGTGGCAGCACGGCGGCAAGGGCGGCGCCGTCGCGCAGGTGCAGGTGCCAGTCGTCGGGGCGGGTCAGGGTCAGAGTGGTCATGGATGATCTTCAGTCAACGCTTCTTTTGCGGGGCGATAAAGATGCAAGAGGAAAGATACAAGAGAAGGTGGCCGCTGCACTCACGCCATCACTTTTAGCTTGCAACTTTCCGCATGTATCTATTCTTCTTCGGGCAGTTCGGCGCCGAACACCGAAATCACATAGGCGCGCATCGAGGCCTCCAACACGCTGCTGCCGTGGGCCAGGATGTCGGGGTCGATGGAGGCGGACCACTCCAGCGTACCTTCGGTGTCCCAGTTGAGGTCGATCTTCTGTTCCTCGATGATCGGGCCGCCCTGCGACCAATAGCGCGTGGGATTCCATTTGCGTGGCGGCAGGTTGTGGCCGGGGTTGTACAGCAGCGCGCCGTCCTGGCGAAAGACGGGTATCCCGCGCGCCTTGGCGACCCAGAAATCGAGTTGGTCTCCGCTGAGTTGGGCTGCCTGCATAGTGCCCCCGCTGGTATGGTGGATAGTGTTCATCATATCGGGCTGCGGTGGGTATT
This sequence comes from Sulfurivermis fontis, assembly GCF_004001245.1. Lineage (NCBI taxonomy): Bacteria > Pseudomonadati > Pseudomonadota > Gammaproteobacteria > Thiohalomonadales > Thiohalomonadaceae > Sulfurivermis > Sulfurivermis fontis. Next base: position 2,419,171 of record NZ_AP018724.1, on the reverse strand, counting down.
TCCATCGGCTGCCGGCTAAAATGCCTGTAACGGCAGTGACCGTATCGGTATCGCCTGCCAGAACTCGAGAAACCGCCTTGGCCCGTGACGACACAGTACTTGCCCTCAGTTATGCCGTGCGCCTGCCGGTGGTGCTGAAGTATCTGGGGCAGCTGTCGCTGGTCCTGGCCATCCTGACATTGCCGCCGCTGCTGGCGGCGCTGTGGTTCCAGGATTATGTGTTCGCCTGGCGTCTGCTGTCGCTCATCGTTCTGACCGGCGCGGTCGGTGCGATGTTGTCGCGCCTGCCGACCCCGGCACGTCTGCAAGTGAATGAGGCATTGGTGATCACCGCGCTGGCCTTTGCCGGCACTGCCGTGCTGATGACCTGGCCGTTGATGGCTGCGGGCATCGGATTTTCCGCCGCACTGTTCGAGGCGGTGTCTGCCGTCACCACCACCGGGTTGTCGACACTGGCCACGGTGGAGGACATGCCGCCGGCCTTTCTCTTTACCCGCGCCTGGATGCAGTGGTACGGCGGTCTCGGTATCGTGGTGCTCACCGTGGCCCTGCTGCTCGGCCACAGCCTCGCCTCTCACCATCTGGTCGATCCGGAACTGCGCGCCGAGAATATCGCCACTACCACGCGCCACTACGCGCGCCGCATGTTGCAGGTGTATGTGTTGCTGACCCTGGGGGGGCTGATGCTGCTGTTGTGGGTGAACATCGATTTGTTCACGGCGTTGACCCATGTGTTCGCAGCGGTATCCACCGGCGGCTTTTCCAATTTCGACGCCAGTCTGGCCGCGCTGCCGGCGGCGGCACAGTTGGTTGTTTCACTACTGTGCGTGACCGGTGCCGTGGCATTGCCTCTGTACTATGCCGGTTTCATGTGCGGGCCGGCCGAGGCCCTGCGCGACATGGAGCTGCGTGCGCTGGTGGTGTTGTCGCTGGTGATGGGGGTGGCCATGGCCTGGCTTCTGGCCGCCGACGGCATGCCGTGGCACGACGCGTTGTGGCATGGTTTGCTGCTCGGTATCTCCGCACAGACGACCGCCGGCTTTTTCTCCCTGGACCTGACCGGCATTGCAGCCGGTGGACAACTGCTGCTGATTCTCGCCATGCTCGGCGGCGGCAGCCTGGGTTCCACCGCCGGCGGCGTCAAGTTGTTGCGCCTGCTGATTCTGGCGCGCCTGCTGCAGATGACCTTGTGGCGCAGCCGTCTGGCCGAGCACGCGGTGCTGCAACCGCGCCTCGGCACGCGCCTGCTGGAGAGTGACGACATCGAACGGGCGCTGCTGCTGATCCTGCTGTTCCTGCTGGTGGTGATCGCCTCCTGGCTGCCGTTCGTGCTGCTGGGATATGAGCCGCTGGCGGCGCTGTTCGAGGTAGTGTCGGCTATCGGCACGGTGGGGCTGTCCAGCGGTCTCAGCGCCTCGGGGTTGCCGCCGCTGCTGCAGGCGGTACTGTGCTTCGATATGCTGGCAGGACGCGTGGAGATCGTGGCGCTGCTGGTGTTGCTGTTTCCCGGCACCTGGCTGGGCAAGAGGGCGGAGGTATCATGAGAGCGGTATTTATCGGTGCCAGTTCGCTGGCGGTGATGACAGCGCGCTTCCTGCTGCGCCGGCGCCATGAGGTGGTGATCATCGAGCGCAACAAGGAGCGCATCTCTGCCCTGGCCGGCGAGCTGGACTGCGGTTTTCTGCTCGGTGACGGCAGCAAGCCGGCCTTGCTGCGCGAGGCCGATCCGGCGCACACCGACTTTCTGTTCTGTCTCACCGGCAACGATCAGGCCAACATCCTCGCCTCGTTGGTGGGGCGTTCGCTGGGTTTTGCCCGTATCGTCACCAAGATCGATGACCCGGAGTTCGAGCACATCTGCATCGAACTGGGCCTGGAGGACATGATCATCCCCTCGCGCACCATCGGCCGCTATCTGGCCGATCTGTTCCAGGGCATGAACCTGCTCGACCTGTCCGGCGTCATCAAGGACGAGGCACGTATCTTCACCTTCGTGGCACGCCATGATGACGAAATGCCGATCGCCGATCTCAAACTCCCGGCGCGTAGCCGCATCATCTGCCTGTACCGTGGTGGCAAGTTCGTGCCACTGGAGGACGACAGCCGCCTGCGCGAAGACGATGAGGTGGTGCTGATCACTCATGCCGACAATCTGCCTGAACTGCATGAGCGCTGGGGCGTGCAGATGGAAACGGTGCGCAAACATTGATAGATGACTTGTGGCTTCTGCCGGCGCTGCTCGCGCTGATCTGGTTCTGGGTGGATTCGATGCGGGCGCGCGAAGCGGCACTGCGGGTGGTGCGTCGTGCCTGTGCCCGGCACGAGGTGCAGTTGCTGGATGAGACCGTGGCACTGGTGCGGCTGCGTCTCGGCCGTGATGCCTCCGGCCGCGTCGGCTGGCGCCGCCGTTTCCGTTTCGAATTCAGCAACGAAGGCGACAACCGCAGCAGCGGTGAGGTGGAACTGCTGGGACGGCAGGTGACGGCGCTGCATATGGAAATGGGGCCGTTCGTGCTGCATGAAATGGACACCGAGGAACCGGTGCGACACTGACCGCATCCTACGAGCCGCGGTCGCGCGGTGCGGCGCTGCCGGGCGGTTCCAGCCGATCCAGCACGAAGTCGCGTATCCCCCACGGCACAGCGGCAGCCGCGGCACTGAAGCGCCGGGCGACTGCGGCGGCGTCGAAGTGGCCGTCGGTGACGTAGATTGGTGTCATCTTGTGCCGGCCGCTGCGCTGCTCGCCGTCATCGACGCGCAAATGGCTCAGGCCCTGGGCAGCGCGCCAGCGGAAGACATGCTCCTGCCGCTGCTTGTCGTAGCACAGGTCGAAGGCGATGATCGCCTCCTCTGCATCCAGCCATACGATCAGATCGAATTCGTTGTCGCTGAACCAGCGGCGGCGTGGCTCGGCGCCATGCTGACGTACCCTCGGCAACTCCTGCAGCATGTGGCCCTTTTCCTTTGTTCAATCCACGTAGGGACCGTTCTGCACGATGGGCTCGCCGTGTGGCTGGCCGCTGATGCAGATGAAGCGACACGGCGCGCTGGTGTAGACCGTGATGACCGAGGCCCCGGCGAGCAACAGTGCCGCTCCTGTCTCCAGGCGCTCATCCACCACTTCGGGCTCACCCGCCACCGCATAGATCAGGCCGGCATGATGCGCCGGCACGGCCAGGTGAAACTCGCCTTCCTGTTCCAGTTGCACGTCGTGATAGCTGACGGCGCTGTGCAGGTGGATCGGTGAGCCGGGGCCGATGACGGTGCGCACGCGGCCGCAGGACAGTTCCTGCAGCGGCAATTGTTGCGCCGCAATTGCCTGATAGGCCGGTGGCAGATCCTTGTGGATTTTCGCCATGTTGATCCACAGCTGGATGCCATGGGCGGTTTCCTCGCCGGCCGGTGCCTCGGAGTGGACGATGCCGCGGCCGGCGGTGAATACCTGCGCGCCGCCGGCCTGCACGATGCTGTCGTTGCCGAGGTTGTCGCGGTGGCGCATGGCGCCGTTCATCAGGTAGGTGACGGCCTCGAAACCGCGGTGCGGGTGCTCGGGGAAGCCGCCCCCGGGGTCGACGAAGAATTCATCCAGCAGGACGAAGGGATCGACGTGGCGCAGTCCGGCCACCGGAAACAGGCGCTTGACGTGCGCGCCGGCGCCCTCGTCCATGTCCACCGCGCGGTAATGCAGGGGATGCTCGGCCATGATGTCGGCTCCTGGCTGGGATAGTCAGGAGTATAGACCCGGCAGGTGCCGGGTCGCTGTTCATCAGTCGGACAGGACGACGTAGTCGCGGCGATAGCCCACCACCTTGGCCAGATAGTGGCGCGTTTCCTCGTAGGGCAAGTGGGCGCGCAGCCTTTCGTAAACCTGCGGCGGTTGCAGGCTGTTGATGGCGTTGACCGCCTCGACACGGTCGCGGGAGAAGGCCTTCAGCACGTTGCCGGGGCCGGTATTGTAGGCGGAGATGACGCAGTACTCGCGCGCGATCCGGTTCTGCACCATGTGCAACTGCTCGGTGTTCAGCACATTGAGATAGGCGACGCCGAGTTCGATGTTGTTTTCGGCATCGAACAGATAGTCCTTGCTCGGGATGCCGTCCTGGCCCTTCACCTTGCGATAGGCCTCGCGGCCGCCGCTGGTCGGCACCAGCTGCATCAGCCCGTAGGCTGGGGCATGGCTGACGGCGAAGGGATTGAAGTTGCTTTCCGTGCGGATCATCGCGTAGACCAGGCTCGGGCTGATCTTGTAGCGGGCGGCGTATTTCTCCACCAGCGGGCGGTATTTTTCCGCCTGTGCGCTGGAGAAGTTGCTCACCATCGGGATGGTGACATAGCGGGCCTGGCGTGTGCCGTCCTTGACCTCGACGCTGCGCTGTTTGGTGCCGGCGGCGATCAGGTGGGCGGCGAAGGCCTCGGCCTGCTGCGGCGTGCGCACCGGCTGATTGTTGTGATCGACGACCAGTTTGAGCAGATACGGATCGTGCTTGCTGGTCAGTTCGATCTCTTTGTCGCTGAACAGATCGACGGCACGCGGGTCGTCCGGCGTCAGCAGCGTGGTGACGATGGCATTCTTCAGCGCCCGGTTCGGTTTGTCCGTCTCCAGCGTTTCCACCGTGACGCTGCCGCGATCGAAATCGACGATGGCACGGCTCTGGTAGTTCTGGGTGTATTTGACGTAGTGCACGCGGTCGGGCAGGCGCGAGTCGCTGCCCCAGTTCTTGTTGACGTTGATCTGCAGCAGGTCCATCAGGCGATTGAAATCGCTCTGCACCTGGCGGATGTCCTGGGTCAGCAGGTGCGGGTTGTCCTTGTAGTCCTCGCGCCGGTCCTTCAGCTTCTGCTTCATGAACTCGCCGGCATCATCGCTGTCGGCGGCGTCGCGCAGCGTCCTGACCGTGCCGCTTTCCACGACCGAGAAGGCCTTGTCGGCGGTGTTGAGTGCGGAGTCCAGGGTCTTGCAGCCGGCCAGCGTGAACAGCGGCAGCAGGATGGCAATGGTCTTTCTCATGGTTCCCTCCAGGATGGCGACGGCGCGCGGCCGCGGCTGGAGGGATTAGAGCACTGTCGCGGCGATTTTCCAATCGGCCGGCGCGCGTGCGCTGAACTCAGCCGACACCACCCTGTGTCAGGCGCGCCGGGTTGAGCAGGACACGCAGTTCGTCCTCGCTCAGGCCGGTTTCTTCCTTCGCCACGTCGAGGATCGGGCGGTTCTCTGTATACGCGCGCTTGGCGATGGCCGCGCCCTTTTCGTAGCCGATGACGCGGTTCAGCGCGGTGACCAGGATCGGGTTGCGATTGAGGGCGGCCTGCACGCCTTCGACGTTGACGGTGAAGTTGGCCATCGCCTTGTCGGCCAGCACCTGGCAGGCGCCCGTCAGCAGGTGCACGCTCTCCACCAGATTGCGCGCGATCATCGGCAGCATCACGTTGAGCTGGAAGTTGCCGTGCTGGCCGCCGACGCTGATGGCCACGTCGTTGCCCAGCACCTGGGCGCACACCATCATCACCGCCTCGGGGATCACCGGATTGACCTTGCCCGGCATGATCGAGCTGCCCGGCTGCAAGTCCTGCAGGCGGATATCGCCGATGCCGGCCAGCGGGCCGGAGTTCATCCAGCGCAGGTCGTTGGCGATCTTCATCAGGGATACGGCCAGGGTCTTGAGCTGGCCGCTCATCTCCACTGCCGCGTCCTGGCTCGACAGCCCTTCGAAATAATTGTCCATGCTGGTGAAGGCGACGCCGCTCAGGCGCGTCAGCGCGCTCGCCACGCGCGGGCCGAAGTCGGCCGGGGCGTTGATGCCGGTGCCGACGGCGGTGCCGCCCTGGACGATGGCGCGCAGGCGCGGCAGGCTGGCATGGAGGCGTTCGATGCCGTGGCGCAGTTGTGCCGCCCAGCCGGAGATCTCCTGGCCGAAGGTGACCGGCATGGCGTCCATCAGGTGGGTGCGGCCGGTCTTCACCACGTCCTTCAATTCTTCCGCGCGGCCTTCGGTGGTGACGGCGAGGTGTTCCAGCGCCGGCAGCAGGCGCTCCTCGATCTCCAGGCAGGCGGCGACGTGGATCGCCGTGGGGAACACGTCGTTGGAGCTCTGGCTCATGTTGACGTGATCGTTGGGGTGCACCTTGCCGCCGAGGCGCTGGGCGGCAAGGGTGGCGATCACCTCGTTGGCGTTCATGTTGGACGAGGTGCCGGAGCCGGTCTGGAAGATGTCGATGGGGAACTGGCTGTCGTGGCGGCCATCGGCCACGTCCTGTGCGGCGGCAATAATCACGGCGGCAAGCTTCTCGTCGAGCAGGCCGAGGTCACGGTTCACCTCGGCGCAGGCGGCCTTGATCAGGCCGAGGGCGCGGATCAGCGGGCGCGGCAGCGGCTGGCCGGAGATGGGAAAGTTGTCCACGGCGCGCTGGGTCTGCGCGCCGTACAGGGCATCGGCGGGGACTTGCACCTCGCCCATGCTGTCTTTTTCGATGCGGTAGTTGCTCATGATCTCATTCGGTCTTGCCCGGCCATGCCGGGGTCTGGGTCGCGGAGTGGTGTGGAGCGAGTGCCTCGGGCGGCAGCAGGCGCACATTGTGAACGAATTCCTCCACCTCGCGCCATTTGCCGTCGCTCTCCAGGTTCAGCACCACCTCCTTGTTCAGTACGTAGGTCTCGCCCTGGGTGCTCTTGATGGTCTCCTCGACCGTGAAGCGCATCCGCCCCGGACTGCACTGGCCCATCACCAGATTGTGGTAGGCGACGCGCAGCAGGCGGCGCTTTTCCATGTCGTTGCGCCGCCGCTTGGCCCACTCGCGGTATTCCAGAAAGCCGTCGCGGCTGATGCCCACCACCTGCAGGCGCCGGGAGATCAGGTCCAGGTGGGCGTCGATGTTGCTGGTGGCCACGGTATAGGCATAGGCCTTGAGCCACTGCTCGGCGATGTGTCGCATCTCCTCCATGAAGGGTTCCGTGCTAATTACCAGTAATTTTCTAAGCTATAGGAGTATATCGGATGCCGCGACCGTTTAATCACGTTGCCCCTGTGTGGGTATCGGGGCCGGCAAAATGATTTCCAGCTTATTATTCATGGGGTTGTTGATAACCTAGTGTTGTTGTCAACTTGACTGACCCCGGCGAAGCACTGATGATACCGGGCTTTCGGGGTGCCCGGTATCGGCCCCGTTCCGGCGCGGACAGGCACACCACAGCGAAACAACAGAACAAGGGAGCACCATGAACGCCGCAGATAAGAAACGCGTCCTGCGCGAAATGCTGTTTGCGCGGCGCTTTGAAGAGCGTTGCTACGAGGCCTACGTCGAACGCAAGATCGGCGGATTCCTGCATCTCTACCCCGGCCAGGAGGCCTGTGCCATCGGTGTGATGGAGGCGGCCCGGCCGGGTTACGACTATGTCATCACCGGCTACCGCGACCACATCCACGCCATCAAGTGCGGCGTCGACCCCAAGGCGGTGATGGCCGAGCTGTACGCCAAGGAGACCGGCTGCTGCAAGGGCCGCGGCGGCTCCATGCATCTGTTCGACGTATCGAAGCGTTTCATGGGTGGCTACGCCCTGGTGGGCGGGCCGTTCCCGCTGGCCGCCGGCATGGCCAAGGCGATCCAGATGAAGGGCGGCGACGAGATCGCCATCTGCTTCCTGGGCGACGCCGCCAACAACCAGGGTACCTTCCACGAAACCCTCAACATGGCGGCGGTGTGGAATCTGCCGGTGCTGTTCGTGTGCGAGAACAACCTGTACGGCATCGGTACGGCTACCCACCGCTCCACCGCCGTGACCGACCAATACAAACGTGCCTGCGCTTACGACATCACATCGAACCAGACCGACGGCCAGGACATTGAGAAGGTATATGCCGCGGCCAAGACCGCGGTGGACTATGTGCGTTCCGGTCAGGGGCCGTACTTCCTTGAACTTTGCACCTACCGTTACCGCGGCCACTCCATGTCCGACTCCGGCGCCTACCGCAGCAAGGAGGAGGTGGCGGAGTGGGGTAAGCGCGACCCGATCATCATCCTGCGCGATCGCCTGATCACCGCCGGCGAGCTCACCCAGGCCGATTACGAGGCCATGGACCAGGAAATCTTTGCCGAGATCGAAAACGAGATCATTCCCTATGCCGAGAACTCGCCGGAACCGAAGGTGGAAGAATTGGAGAAATATGTTCTTGCCGAGAACGATCCTTACGTGAAGGGAGGCGTGCGCTAAATGGCCGAGATGATGTACTGGGAAGCGATCCGTCGCGCCCACGATGAAGAGATGGCGCGCGATCCGCTGGTGATCGCCATGGGCGAGGACATCGGCGTGGCCGGCGGCACCTACAAGGCCACCAAGGGCCTGTATGACAAATACGGCCCGCAGCGCGTCATCGACACGCCGATCTCCGAAAACAGTTTCGTTGGTCTCGGTATCGGCGCGTCGTTCCTCGGCGTGCGCCCGATCATCGAGCTGATGTCGGTGAATTTCGCCTGGCTGGCGATGGACCAGATCTTCAACTCCGCCGCCAAGGTGCGCTACATGTCCGGCGGCCAGCTCGCAGCGCCGGTGGTGATCCGCTCGCCGGGCGGCACCGCCCACCAGCTCGGCGCGCAGCACTCGGCGCGTATGGAGAAGGTGTTCATGGGGATCGCCGGCCTGCGCGTGGTGACGCCGTCCAATCCGAAGCAGGCCTACGGTCTGCTGAAGAGCGCAGTGCGCTGCAACGACCCGGTGTTCATCAACGAACACGAGCTGATGTACAACATGAAGGGCGAGGTGCCGGACGGCGAATACTTCCATCCGCTGGAAGGCTCCGAGGTCACGCGCCAGGGCCGCGACGTCACCCTGTTCGGCTACAACATCTCCGTGCACTGGAGCATGCAGGCGGCCGAGATCCTGTCCAAGCAGCACGGCATCGAGGCCGAGGTGGTCGATCTCTACGCGCTGTCGCCGCTGGACCGCGCCGGCATCCGCGAGTCGGTGAGCAAGACCCACCGCGCGGTGATCGTCGAGGAGGCCGAGGCGCCGGTGGGCGTCGGCGCCGAGGTGATGGCGATCATCAACGAAGAATGCTTCTTCGAACTGGACGCCGCCCCGGTGCGCGTGTCGGCGAAGATGGTGCCGACGCCGTTCAACCATACACTGGAAAAGGCCTCCATCCCCAACGCCAGGGACGTCGTTGCCGCCGTCCTGAAAATGATCGGTGGCAAGTGACAAGTGGCAAGTAGCAAGTGGTTGGCGCGCGCAAGCGCGGCCTGTCTTGAGACTTGAAACTTGTAACTTGAAACCTGGAACTGATGCTATGTCCGAACCGTACATCATTAAAATGCCGCAGCTTTCCGACACCATGACCGAGGGTGTGGTGGTGAGCTGGGAGAAGAAGATCGGCGACAAGGTCAGCCGCGGCGACATCGTCGCCACGGTGGAGACCGACAAGGCGATCATGGATGTCGAGGTATTCCGCGACGGCTGGCTGTCCGGTCCGCTGGCGGCCATCGATTCCAGCGTGCCTGTGGGCGAGGCCATCGGTTATCTGGTGGAGGCGCCGGAGCTGGTGCAGCGCCACGGCGAGGTGGGCGAGGCGCCGCCGGCGAGCGCACGCGAGTTGCCGCGCAAGGTCGAGCTGGAACACGGCCCCGATGCCCGCGCCGGCGAACCGGCCGGCTGTGTGCACGTCATCAAGATGCCGCAGCTCTCCGACACCATGACCGAGGGCGTGGTGGTGAGCTGGGAGAAGAAGATAGGCGACAAGGTCAGCCGCGGCGACATCGTCGCCCAGGTGGAAACCGACAAGGCGATCATGGATGTCGAGGTATTCCGCGAGGGCTGGCTGTCCGGGCCGATGGTGGCGGCGGATTCGGTGGTGCAGGTCGGCCAGCCCATGGCCTATCTGGTGGAGAGCGCCGAGCAGGTGGTGCGCGACACCGCCGCGGCCAGCGCCGCGCCGGCGCGAAAGGCGGAACCGGCGGCGTCTGCTCCGGTCCCGGTGTCTGCCGCGGCGCCGCTTGCCTCTGTGCCCCCCGCGCCACGTCCGCACAACAAGACGGCCACGCCGCTGGCGCGCCAGCTCGCCGCCAGCCTGCACGTCAATCTCAACAACCTGAAGGGCAGCGGCCCGAGCGGCGAGATCACCGCCGACGACGTGCGCCGCGCCCAGCCCATCGAGCGTCCCACCGAAGTCGCCCCGGCGGTGCCGGCGCACGCGATGCCCGAGATCCAGGTGCCCGGCCACGGCCGTCCCATGACGGCGATGGAAAAGGCGGTCAGCCACTCCATGACCGCCTCGCTCACCATGCCGACCTTCCGCGTCAGCATGAACGCCAAGCCCGACGCCCTGCTCAAGGCGGCCAAGCGCAAGGGCGTGTCGGTGACCGTCGCCATCGCCAAGGCCTGCGCCGAGGCGATCCGCCATCACCCGAGCATCAACTGGGCCTACCAGCCGGTGGACAAGCTGGTAGAGCGCACGCAGGTGGACATCGGCATGGCCGTCTCCGCCGACGGCGGCGGCCTGGTGGTGCCGGTGCTGCGCCACTGCGAGGCACGTTCGCTGGAAGAACTGCACGAGGCCTGGAAGGGGCTAGTGGAACGGGCGCGCAAACGCCGCCTGGCGCCGGAAGAGTACGCCAACCCTACCTTTATGGTGTCCAATATGGGTATGCTCGGCGTTTCGTATTTCGACGCCATCCCGACGCCGGGCACCGCCGCGATCCTGGCCATCGCCGCCGCCGGTGCCGACGGCATGCCGCTCACCCTCACCGCCGACCATCGCGTGGTGAACGGCGCCGAGGTGGCGTTGTTCCTCAACACGCTGAAAAACAAAATAGAACAACCGGAGGAATGGATGGGATCACTGGGCCCGGCGATACCGGAGGGCAACTGGGATTATGACGTCGTCGTCATCGGCGGCGGCCCCGGCGGCGAAGACTGCGCCCGCGACCTGGCCGGCCACGGCCTCAAGGTGGCGATGATCAACGACGCGCCGTTCCCCGGCGGTGAATGCCTGTGGCGCGGCTGCATCCCCTCCAAGGCCTGGCGCGCCGCCGCCGATCGTCTGCGCGACCGCGGCGGAGACGCCCTGCTCGGCGTGGTCGGCACCGACAAGGCCAAACTCGATTGGGAGAAGCTGGAGCAGCATCGCCGCAGCGTGCTGGAGGAGCGCGGCAGCCTGGCGCTCAAGACCGACAAGGGCGTGAAGATCGACGTCATCCAGGGCTTCGCCTCCTTCGAAACCGACCACCGCCTGTTCGTCGATACCTCCGGCAACAGCGACGACCCGCACCACCGCGCCCGCCACGGCGACGGCAGCGCCGGCCGCCGGATCACCTTCGGCTGCGCCGTCATCGCCACCGGCGCGCCGCCCTTCGTGCCGCCGATCCCCGGCGCGCGCGAGGGCGTCGAGGCCGGCGGCGTGCTCACCTCCGACACCGTCTGGTCCCTGCCCAAGGTGCCCAAGCGCCTCGGCATCGTCGGCGGCGGCGCCATCGGCATGGAGATGGCGCAGATCTTCCAGGACTTCGGCAGCGAGGTGCTGCTGCTGGAACGCCACGAGCGCGTGCTGGCGGAAGTGGAACCGGAGATCGCCAGGACTCTCATCGCCGTGCTGGAGAACGACCCGCGCCTGACCATCGTCACCAATGCCGCCACCAAGGCGGTCAAGGGCAAGGCCGGCGCCATGACCCTGGTGTACGAAACCGCCGCGGGCGAACAGCGCTACAAGTGCGACTACGTGCTGATGGCCACCGGCAAGCGCCCGCTGCTGGAACCGCTCAAGCTCGACAACGCCGGCGTCGCGGTGGAGAACGGCGTCATCAAGGCCGACAGCCGCTGTCGCACCAGCGTACCGCACATCTACGCCGTGGGCGACGTCATCGGCGGCTACATGCTGGCCCACACTGCCGGCCAGCAGGGCCGCGTCGCCGCCGCCACCATCCTCGGCGAAGACATGCAGTACGACGAGACCAAGGACAGCGGCGTCATCTTCACCCGCCCCGAGGCCGGCTTCGTCGGCCTGTCCATGGACCAGGCCAAGGCCAGAGGCATCGACGCCGCCGAGGTGAAGGTCCCGCTCAACATCGACGCCAAGGCGATGATTACCGGCGAGACCCACGGCCTCATCAAGATCGTCGCCGACAAGGCGACCAACAAGATCATCGGCGTCCACCTGCTGGCCGACCACACCGACACCCTCATCGGCGAGGCGGTGATGATGGTCAGCGGCGGGATGACCCTGGAGCAGGTCGGCAACGCCATCCACCCGCACCCGACGCAGACCGAGCTGTTCGGTGAACTGGCCCGGAGGCTGCTGTCGCGGCTGCGCCGGAGCAAGGCGAAGAAGACTGCCTGACCCTGTTTACTCCCTCCCTGCTACGCGGGGAGGGTTGGGGAGGGGCGTTCTCACTCCCCCAGGGAGACGACTACAGGGATCTAGTCGGTTGGCCGCGCCGGGAGCAAGTGGCCCAGGGCTAGGGTGAGGGGTGTTCAATAAGCAAAGCGGCGGCCAATGGCCGCCGTTTTCATTCCCAGACTTGACGATCACTGCCCAACTTCCCATAGTTGGCACAAGGAATTGGTCCACAGCAGAAAAGAGGGCGCATGCCACGGCCCTGGCTACGCGAGGACACCACGATGGCAACCGAACCCAATCACATCCGTGACCTGATCGACAAACTCGAAAGCCTGCCGCCGGAGCGCATTGCCGAGGTGGAGGACTTTATCGATTTTCTGCATCAGCGCGACCGTGACGATCAGCTTACCCGTGCCGCGATGAAGACTGCGGAACCGAGCCTGCGCAAGGTGTGGGATAACCCGGACGATGCCGTCTATGACTCGCTTTGAGTTTGGTGACATCATCCTGGTGCCATTCCCCTTTACGGACCAATCCGCCACCAAGAAGCGCCCCGCCGTCGTCATCAGCTCCGTTGCCTACAACGCTGAGCGGCCCGATCTCATCATTATGGCCGTGACCAGCCAGATAAAACCAACCTCTACAGTTGGCGAAATCGTAATCCGGGACTGGCAGTCAGCCGGCCTGCTCAAGCCGTCGGCCATAAAGCCGGTGATAACCACCATAGAGAAAGAACTGATCGTCAAGCATATGGGGACGTTGCGTGATGAAGATCGGCAAGGACTCGTGGGCTGCTTGAAGGTTGTGTTGGGTGGGTAGGGTTGTGTGTGGTGACGGGAGAGGAAATAAATCTGTCACATTTTTCATAATGGCGGGTGGCAAAAGGCAAGACCTGACCCCGTTGTTCTTCAACCTTAACGAAGACCCGCGATGACCTCCTAACCTCGATTTACACCACGTCCTGGGACACTACCCCTGAAATCCTCACCCGTTCGGTGCTCGCCCTGCGGGCTGCGCTCCGCGTGCGGCTTCCGGTTTCACCCTTGACCCCCTTTCCACTTGAAAACCGGGGCACCTGGGGCCGTTTGGCTGGAAGTGGTGTCAAGGGCGCGAAGCGGCCCCGGCTGGCTGGTGCGGCCCGCAGCGCAGCGAGGACACGGGCCAGACGGGGCGAACCCTTGATGCCACTGGAAGCCGTGCAGCCTATCGGCAAGGGGGAGGGACGAAGGGCGAAGCCCGCCACCCCTGCCCCCGCAGCCAGTCGGGCAAGAACCGACGCGGGATGCAAGCCGAAGGGGCTTGCCCCAAGCGAAGCGCGGAGTAGGGTAGTGGATAAGAATAATAGTAGTAGGACTATTACTATTCCTATCGTTCCCGATGGTGACACGGCGGCGACCTGGCCGAGCTGCCGGCGTCACCAATGCGTCGCGTAGGCAAAAGGTGCCGGCTTGCCGGCAACAGTTTGCCGCTCTTGGCCGCTTGATCCCCTGAGCACGAAGCCTATCCCCTTGCTATTCCTGCCTTCAAAGAGCACAGATTCATGGGAAATTAAGGCTATTTGTCCATGGCGGTGATCCTAAACACAACCCTGGCGCAAGTTTTGCAGGGGTATGGTGCCGTGATTACCGTGGGAAGGAGGGTTAGATGAGAGTCGATGCAGGAACAAGCTACCTATACACGAGCCAGCGCCCGCAGGCATCGGCGGCTGACCGCTCGGCCGGCGCGTCGTTTTCGGCTGCGCTGACAGCTACCCAAGCCGACAGCACCAAGCAGGCCGATTTCACCAGCATGACCCGCCTGGAAATGCGCGATTGGGTGAATACTCAAATCCGCAGCGGAGAAATGTCGCTCGATGACAGCCGACCTTTCATGGCGATGACCATGAAAATGCCGGTAGGCGGCCTGGGCGGCGAGCTGGGGGCCGAGAGCGACGGGACGCGGTACGACTTCACGCAGAAGGTTCGTGATGGCATCGAGGGCGCGCTATCGCGCAATGACGAGACAACCTTGAAGATGCTGCAATCGGCCATGTCGATCATGCAGCGCCAGCAGGGCCAAACCATCGGCGTCAATATCCGCGCTTAAAAATGCAAAAGGCCGGCTTCCCGGCCTCTACAACTTCAAGCAAAGTTCAGCAGATCAAAGGATGCTGATCTGCACCGACATGGTGTTCCACGGCGAGTTTGTGGAAGTATTCTGGTACTTGAAAATGCCGTTTTGATAGCCGTCGAGGTTGTATTCGTTCAAGAATCCAACGACGGTCTGCCCGGCAGTGCAAGGCCATGTGAACTCCACCGGGGTCAGGTCTTGCCTTTTGCCTTTAGACTGTAAGTTGAACGAAAATACAAGTCTGGTTTAACTGGCAAGAATGGAATTCACACCATGAACATCACCCAGATCGCCACCACCCGCTACACCACCAAGGCCTACGACCCGCACAAGCGCATCGGCGCCGCGCAGATGGAGCAGATACAGACGCTGCTGCGCTATGCGCCGTCGTCCATCAATTCGCAGCCGTGGCATTTCATCATCGCCGGCTCCGAGGCAGGCAAGGCGCGCATCGCCCAGGCCACCACCGGGCCCTACAGCGCCAACGAGGCCAAGGTGCGCAACTGTTCCCATGTGGTGGTGCTGTGTGCCCGCACCGAGCTGACCGATGCCCACCTGGCCCATGTGCTGGATCAGGAGGAGAAGGACGGCCGCTTCAAGAGCGCGGAGGCGAAGGCGGGGACGCTCAAGGGCCGCCTGTTCTACGCCAATCTGCACCGCGAGGATCTGCAGGACACGCAACACTGGATGGAGAAGCAGGTCTATCTCGCCCTCGGCACCTTGCTGCTCGGCGCCGGTGCGCTGGAGATCGACGCCACGCCCATCGAGGGATTCGACCGTAACATTCTCGACCGCGAACTCGGCCTGCGCGCGCAGGGCCTGACCTCGGTGGTGCTGGTCGCCCTCGGCTACCGCAGCGCCGACGACCCCAATGCCGCCCTGCCCAAGTCGCGCCTGCCGGCGGATGAGGTGTTTACCTTTCTTTAGGGAAGGTCTGCGTAAGTCCATCCTGGACTTCTCAGGTCGATCCCGCCCCTCCCTGGGCTCCGCGACATAAGTCCATCCGTGACAAAACCACGCCAAGCGAAAAGAGTGATTTTCGCTTGGTTTCATTTTTCAACGACTTATCGTCGTTGAAAAATGGCGGCACATCCCTGTGCCGCGGAAGCTCTGAACTTATCCAGAGCTTCCTTAGGGACTGAATGAGTCCAGCCGGCTCGGCTCATACCATGGTACGTTCTTATACTGTGCAAGCCCTGAACTTATTCGAGCTTCCCCAGAGGGAACGTGTGGGTGTTGCTTGATTATTGGCGGCCTGTCACAGGATGGTGAGGTGAGTGCTGGATACGTGTACATCGGTCACATCACCGGATCGACAAACGGGTTGTCACGGTAGGGATCAGCAAAGGCACCCTTGCGGGTGCCTTACTGCTCGGGCTGCGCGGCGATATTACATCCGGTAGTTGAGCCCCAGCGACAGCAGGGTGGAGCTGTGGTCGAGGCCGGCGGCATCGCCGGGATAGTAACTGGTGGCGCCGGTGGTCAGGTCGGTGATGGTGGTCGGTCCCTTGACCTCGCTGTAGACCGAATGGGAGACGCCGAAGGTGAGGTCGAGGTTCGTATCCAGCGCGACGTCGATGTTCAGCTGCAGGTCGAGCCACTGGCCATCCTTGCCGCTTTCCTCGAAGCGCAGATCGCGCAGGTGGTGAATGTCGATGTCCTCGCCTTCGGCCCAGACACTGTAGCGGGCGTTGAATTCCGCGGTGACGCGACGGCCGCTGACCAGGCTGGTGGAACGGATGCCGAGGCCGAGGTAGGGCACTTCCCAGGTCTGCTCGTAGGAAATCACCGGAACATCGGCAAATACCAGGTAGGTGTCGCGGTAGGTTACGTTTGAATAAATGGCCGTACCGCCCCTGGCCTGCCAGTCGAAGTGATCGCGGCGGTAACCGAGCAGGGCGTAGACATCGTACCGCTCGTGCGCGTTGCGATGCAGCAGAAACTCGCCGTTGATGTCGATGCGGTTGACGTTGCGCACGGTGGTGTCTGGATGTTGTGAGCGATGGCTCCAGTCGAGGCCGACGTAAAGCCAGTCGTAGTCGGTCATGTAGCCGTCGCCGTCGCCGGCGTTGGCCCAGTAGTCCACGCCGAGGGCGAAGCCCTCGCTGAAGCGGTGGCGCAGGTTGATGCCGGCCATCCACACATTGTCCAGTTCCCACTGCAACTCGCTGATCTTGTAGCCGCGGATGCCGCTGGCGCTGCCGTCGGCGTCGTAGACATATTCGCCCGACTCGCCGCCCATCACGCCGGCCTTGAGGCTGATCTGGGTCATGCCGTCGTCGCTGACAGAGACGGTCTGTGCCGTGGCGACCAGCGGCAGGCCAGATAGCATGGGAATAAGGAAGAGGCTCTGGAGCATATTCCTGTTCATTTTATTTTTCTCCCTGGGCAGGCTGCCGCCGGGCAGCGTGGTTAGACAAGGTCCATCTGACGGTGTGAAGCGTCCGTTATTGTACACGTCGTCACGATGATTGCGGCATAAGGATGTGCGCCCATTTTCCAAGGCGAATCAGTCGTTGTAAAAGGGGGCGATGCGAAAAGCACATTTTTCGATACACACGGTCTGAGAAGTCCAGGATGGACTTATTCAGACCTTCCGTATAGGTAATTTGCCTCGCTCGATGCCTTGTCGATGGGGTGGGCTCGGATTGCGTATGCCGTGCGGTGCGTTTTTCTGGCAATATGGCAGCATGTGGAAATGCTTATTCCAGGAGAATCCGACGATGCGCTGTACAACAATCCTCGCTGTCGTGCTTGCCGTGCTGCTGACCGGATGCGCCGCCGACGCGCCTGTGCGTTTCGATGTGGGCGCTGCACAGCAGAAGCCCGCTACCGCAGCCGCTCAGCCTGGCTTGATGTCTCCCGCTGCGGTTGCAGCCCCGGCACCGCGTCCGAAGGCGACCGGTACACCGGAAGATGCGCGCCGGCACATGGTGCGCGGCATGGCGGCCGTGGAAATGGCCAAGTCCCCGGCAGAGTTGGTGGTGGCGGAGGATGAGTTCCGCATGGCGACGGAGATTGCGCCGCAGATGTCCGCCGCCTGGTTCAATCTGGCCCTGGTACAGATGCGGCTGAATCGTTATGGCGATGCCATCGCCAGCTACCGCCAGTATCTTGCCCTGGAACCCAATGCGCCTGATGCCGCCAAGGTGCAGGACGAATTGATCAAGCTGGAGTTCCGGCAGGAACAACAGGCCAAGACCATGGGACGTGTCGGTTTGTGGATCAGTCACGATGGCGCGCCCTACCACCTGAGCCTGGAAAACGGCCGCATCACGCTGCGTACCGATCGGCGCCGTGTGGTTGAGAAGGAGGTCAGCGCCACCTATCCCTTTGTCGGCAACATCTTTCTGCGTACCTACGCCACCGAAAGCTATGTACTGAATGTCCAGGGCAATGCCCTGACAGGTTCCTGGGAGCGCAAGCCGTTGAAGGCAGAAATTTGTCCGATACCGGCCGACGGCGGCCAGGTGACTGGCGAGATCAATGACGCCGATGGCCAGCTGGTGTTGCATCACACCCGCACACCCTATCGCGCCGCGATCCGCATGCAACTGCTGTCCAATGACGTCTGCGGCGAGGTGGTGCCGGGCGAGCCGTTCCCGGTGGATATCCAGTTGTATGGCCCACTGCCCAAGGGCGGTGTCGGAGTGGTGTTGTACGGGCTGGAGGAGTGGTGGGCGGGTGGATTTTCCGCCATCCAGGCCGGCTGGCAGGGGCATGTGGCGGCACGTGTGTCGGTGGACTCGCCGGCCTACGCGGCGGGCATGCGTGACGGTGATGAAATCCTTGCCATCGACGATGTGGCGGTACAGTCGCTTTCTGCCGCCGGCGTGGTGATGCGTCTGCGCGGCGAGCCGGGGACAGCGGTCAGGTTGACCTTGCAGCGCGAGGATGTGAAGGAGCCGATCACCATCACCACGCACCGCATCGAGGTGCTGCCGCTGGTGTACGGCGAGAACAAGCCCTGGATCAATTGACCGTTGTCAGCCCCTGCTCACGGGTCAGCGGCGGGGGCTGACGCCTGTCTTTCCTTCTTCATCTATGGCATGCGTTTTTGGCAAATAGCATGAATGCATGTTCCCTTCTCTATCGCTTGACCTCAGGCCTGACCGTTGGCATTGCCTCTTCAGTCAGTATTCTTCCGCCAAATTTGTCAGGTGTCACATGCATGTCATATGTCATGTGTCATGACACAGTCTGAAAAAATTCCTTCCGCGGTCATTTTGCCGGGTTTTGTCATGACATGACTTGGCACTGCCTTTGCTTTTGTGATGCCTTGAAGTAAGGGACGCCGCCGTTCGTTCTCCTGCGCGCGGACAGTCGCCCCATACCGGGACAGCGGTTTCCGTTTGCGCAGGCAGGCCGGAACCGCAGTTGTCGGAAATAACAAAATCGACAGTCCACTGGGCTGCGTGACCACCAAAGGAAACAGGTTATGAATACGATGCCAAGTCGCATCGCAGCCATGTTTTATGCCTGCCTCTGCGCAGCCTCCTGTCTCTTCCCCCTGCCGCCGGCCTGCGCCGCCGAGGCGGACGGGGAGTTGATGATCCACAACTTCGATCCGGCCACGGGCAAGCGCATCATTCCCAACGAGCGCTGCCTGACCTGCCACGGCGACGAGAAGGAAACGACCGATGTGCGTGACGACGGCACCACGGTCAACATCTTCGTGCACCGCGAACAGATCGAGGCGAGTGTCCATGGTGAACTACGCTGCAACAGCTGTCACACTACCATCAGCCGCGTGCCGCACCGCGAGGCGCCGGAGGTGATCGTCGGCTGTGTCGAGTGTCATCGCAGCACCTGGGAAAAACACAAGAATGACCCGAGCGGCGCGCATGAGCGCCTGAAGGTGGTCATCGAACAGATCGACAGTTTCATGGGCTCGGTCCACGCCCAGCCGAGCAAGCTGGACGAGTCCCGCACCAACGCCACCTGCTACGACTGTCACGATGCCCACAACGTGGGCAAGCTCGGCACCCAGCAGCGGGAAGAGAACCGCCTGAAAAATCCCGAGCTGTGCGGCCGTTGCCACGAGAAGCAGTTGAACGAGTACCGCACCTCCGATCACGGCAAGGCGGTGCTGGAGAAGAAGGACAGCAAGGCGGCGGTGTGTTCCGACTGCCACACCACCCATGCCATCACCTCACCCGAGGGTGATGCCGCCAAAAAGGCCATCACCAGGAACTGCGGCGACTGCCACGAGGATGCCCAGCGCACCTACTTCGCCTCGTATCACGGCCAGGTGCACCGCCTCGGTTACACCAATACCGCCAAGTGCCACGACTGCCACGGCGGCCACGAGATCAAGGGCAAGGACGACCCCACCTCGGAGATCCACGCCAACAACCGGCTGGAGAACTGCCGCAACTGCCACACCGACGCCAACGAGAACTTCCTCAGCTTCTGGCCGCACGGCGATGCGGATGACGCGGAGAATTATCCGGCGCTGTGGGCCGCCAAGGTATTCATGCAGGCGCTGATCTACGGTGTCATCGCCTTTTTCTGGGTCCATGTCCTGTTGTGGCTGTACCGCGAGGTGATGGACCGCATCCAGGGCAAGGGCTTCATCGAGGATCGCGACCGTCCCGACATCGTCTACTTCCGACGTTTTCCGGTGGTATGGCGCTGGATTCACGGTCTGTTCGCCCTCGCCACCATGACCCTGATCCTGACCGGCACCACCCTGCTGTTCTCGCACACCGCCTGGGCCAAGGCGGTGGTGGATTTCCTCGGCGGGCCGCAGGTGGAAGGCCTCGTGCATCGCACCGCCGCCGTGCTGTGGCTGAGCATCTTCGTGGCGCACCTGGTCATCGCGCTCACCAACATCTGGCGCAAGCGCAAGACCTTCGAGTGGTTCGGCGGCACATCCATGCTGCCCAACTGGAAGGATTGGGATGACCTGCGCGGCATGTTCAAGTGGTTCCTCGGCCGCGGCCCGCGCCCCGAGTTCTGTCACTGGACCTACTGGCAGAAATTCGACTACTGGGCGCCGTTCTGGGGCACGGCAGTGATCGGTTCTTCCGGCATCATCCTGTTTGCGCCGGAGGCGACCGCCGCCATCCTGCCGGGCTGGGTGTTCAATATCGCCACCCTGGTCCATGCGGAGGAAGCGTTGCTGGCTGCGATATTCCTCAACTCGGTGCACTTCTTCAACGTGCACTTCCGGCCCGAGCGCTTCCCGATGAGCACCACCATCTTTACCGGTGTGATCCCCATCGAGGAGTTCAAGCATGACCATCGTCTCGAATACGAGCGTCTGGTCGCCGCCGGCGAGCTGGAAAAGCATCTGGTCAAGCGGCCGTCGCGCCGTGTCGATCTGGCCTCGTCGTTCATCACCAGTGTGCTGATCATGGCCGGCCTGGCATTGCTGACGCTGGTGCTGATCGGCCTGACGACCATGCCGGACTAGC
This sequence comes from Sulfurivermis fontis, assembly GCF_004001245.1. Classification (NCBI taxonomy): domain Bacteria; kingdom Pseudomonadati; phylum Pseudomonadota; class Gammaproteobacteria; order Thiohalomonadales; family Thiohalomonadaceae; genus Sulfurivermis; species Sulfurivermis fontis. The sequence continues at coordinate 2,398,323 of NZ_AP018724.1, read as the reverse complement.
CTGGAGAGACGACATCATGACCAAGACTGTACGCAACCTGCTGCTGGCCGTGCTGGCGCTGCTCCCGGCCACGGTCGCCGCCGCGCCCAGCGGTGAGGCGCTGGCCTTCACCTGTGCCGGCTGCCACGGCACCGACGGTTCCAGCGTGGGACCGTCGATGCCGTCCATCGCCGGCATGGACCCGGAGGTGTTCGTCGATGCGATGAAGGCCTATCAGGCCGACAAGCGCAATGCCACCATCATGAACCGCATCGCCAAAGGCTATACCGCACAGCAGCTGGAGGACATGGCCTGGTTCTTCGCCCGGCAGCGCCTGCATCTGGTGCCGCAAAAATACGATGCAGCGCTCGCGGCGCGTGGCAAGATCCTGCACGACAAGCACTGCGAGAAGTGTCACGAAAACGGCGGCCGCCCCGGCGATGCCGGCACGCTGGCCGGACAGTGGATGCCTTATCTGCAGCACACCATGGATGACTTCATGTCCGGTAAGCGCGACTGGCCGCGCAAGATGAAGCGCAAGGTCGATGCGGCGATTGCCGAAGACGGCAAGCAGGCGATCCCGGCCCTCATCCACTACTACGCCAGCCAGCACTGATCGCCGCGAGGACCACGAATCATGACGAAGATTACGCGTAGAGATTTCATTCGCAGCGCCGGCGGCGTGGCCGCGCTGGGCGCCGGCCTCGGCTTTCCGCACCTCGCCCTCGGCGCTGCCCGCCGTGTGGTGGTCGTGGGCGGCGGCGTGGGTGGTTGCACGGTTGCCAAGTATTTGCGCAAGCTGGACCCGACGCTGGCGGTGACGCTGATCGAGAGCAAGACCGCCTACACCACCTGCTTCATGAGCAACGAGGTGTTGAGCGGCGAGCGTACCCTGGAGTCCATCACCTTCGGTTACGACGGCCTGCGCCGTCATGGTGTAGACGTGGTCACCGATACGGTGGTGGGCATCGATCCGGTGAAGAAGACGGTGGCGACGGCGGGCGGCAGGGAATTCGGCTACGACGCCTGCGTGGTATCGCCCGGCATCGGTTTCAAGTGGGACGCCATCGACGGCTATGACGAATCGGTGAGCGAGACCATCACCCATGCCTGGAACGCCGGGCCGCAGACCCGCATCCTGCGCCGCCAGTTGCAGGCCATGCGCCAGGGGGGCCGCGTGATCATCGTCGCGCCGCCCAATCCGTTCAAATGTCCGCCGGGGCCCTATGAGCGTGCCTCGCAGATCGCCATGTACTGCAAGTACCACAACCCGCGCGCCAAGATCATCATCCTCGACGCCAAGGATGCCTTCTCCAAACAGGGGCTGTATGTGGAAGGCTGGACCAAGCTGTACGGTTACGGCTCCGGCAACAGCATGATCGAATGGGTGGGCGCGGCTGCCGGCGGCACGGTGGAGTCCGTCGATCCGTCGACGCTGACGCTGCAGGCGGAGATCGAGGCGTTCCAGGGCGACGTGGTGAACATCATCCCGCCGCAGAAGGCCGGGGCCATCGCCTTCGCCGCCGATCTGGTCGATGGCGACTGGTGTCCGGTGGACAAGCGTACCTTCGAATCCAAGCGGTACAAGGATATCTATGTGCTGGGCGATGCCGCCAGCGCGGCGAAGATGCCCAAGTCGGCCTATGCCGCCAACTCCCAGGCCAAGGTGGCCGCCGCCGCCATCGTGGCCCGTTTCCTTGGCCGCGAGCCGGGCGACCCGACCTTCGTCAACACCTGCTACAGCGTGGTGGGCGAGGACTTCGGCATTTCCGTGGCGGCGGTCTACACCCTGGATGCCGCCCATAACTCCATCGAGGAAATACCCAACTCCGGCGGTGTGTCACCGGCCAATGCCAGCCCGGAGATCCGCAAGCGTGAAGTGAGCTACGCCCACAGCTGGTTCAAGAATGTCATCAACGACATGATGGAGTAATGCGGTGAGCACACCGTGCCGTCGGCGCGGTGCGCAGCTCACTGCACCTGCCGTTCCCATTGGGCGAGGACCTTGTCGCCCTGCCGCAGGCTGGCGCGACCGTCGGCGCCGATGACCAGGCGATAGTGCTCCTCCAGCTCCGGATTGAATGCCGGTGTGCAGCTCAGCGCGATGGACTGCGCGCTTTCCCCGCTCCAGAAGCAGTGCCGCCCCGCCTTGTCTTCGCCGGCGGCGTAGAGCAGCGCACGACCTTCGTAAGTCACTTCCAGGCGCTGGAACCGGCCGGACTCCGGCGCGGCACCGCTCCACGTGCCGGTAGCCGGATGCGGTGAACAGCCGGCAAGGAGGAGGAGCGGGAGCAGAATGCGTGCGGGCAGTCGGGGCATGGCGATATCCGGGGTTGTTGGCGCTATGCCGGCAGGGTAACGCAATTCAGAGCGGCTCACTACCGGTTGCCGGTCTTGGCGGAATGGGCGGTACTCATCGGTGCACAGGAGATGGCGTCCCTGCGTCGATGGTTGAATGCCGCTATGACTGCCTGCAGGAATCATGTTGCGACGACGCACAATATTTTCCGGTCAGGTGCTGCCACGGCAGCGGTGTTCGGCGATACACTTGCGCAAATTCGGTGTTCACACCGACGACCGGGAGATTGCACGATGGCCGTAGTCAAAGAATTCAACTGGGTTGGTTTCCTGTTGCGCCTGCTCGGCGCGCTGGTCATTGTCTTCGCCACTTACAATCCCTCCGGTTATTCCTATCTGCACTGGGTGTTTACCGAGTTGTCGGCGTTCAACGTGTACAAGGCGCTGGCCGGCATCACCCTGGTCATCGGCTGGGTGGTCTATCTCGGCGCCACCGGCCGCTCGCTCGGCGCCTGGGGCGTGCTGCTGGCCACCGCCTTCTTCGGCACGCTCATCTGGCTGGTGGTGGATCTCGGCATCGTGCCCGCCGACAGCGCCCAGGCCATCACCTGGCTGATCCTGATCGTCGTCGCCATCGTGCTGGCCACCGGCATGTCCTGGTCGCATATTCGCCGCCGCCTGTCCGGTCAGGCGGACGTGGACGATGTGGAGGACTGAGCCTGCGAGGTTGCAGGGCAGGCCATGAGAGTCGACGGAATATTGCGTCTCGTTGCGCTGGTCTTGTTGCTGGCCATCGTCGGTTGCAGCCGCGAGCTGCCGTTGCCGCCGCTGGCGGAGGATGCGGTGATCCTCGCCTTGGGCGACAGCCTGACCTACGGCACCGGCGCCGCTCCGCAGCAGAGTTATCCAGCGCAGTTGGAGCGGTTGAGCGGACGGCGCGTGATCAATGCCGGTGTTCCCGGGGAGATGACGGCGGCGGGGCTGGAACGCCTGCCGGAGGTGCTCGATCGATATCGGCCGCAGTTGCTGATCCTGTGTCTGGGCGGCAATGACCTGCTGCGCAAGCAGGCCCCGGCCGGGATTGCGCACAATCTGGAACGCATGGTGCTGCTCAGCCGTGAGCGGGGTGTCCCGGTGCTGCTGCTGGGGGTGCCGCGGCCGGCGCTGTTCGGTCTGGAGAGCGAGCCTTTGTACCACGCCCTGGCCGAGCGGTTGCAGGTGGCGCTGGAGGCCGACGTCATTCCCGAGGTCCTCGCCGACAACGGCCTGAAGGCCGATCCCATCCATCCCAACGCCGACGGATATCGCGCCATCGCGGTCGCCATTCATGCCAGGCTGAAAAGGAGCGGCGCGCTGTAGCGCCGCGCTCGCTGCTCCGATGGCCCTGCTCTGGTTCCGCCAGGACGGCGCGACCCGCTATGAGGTGCGCAGCGCCGGCAATGCGCGGCGGCTCTATACCAACGGTGTATTCCACAGCCAGTACAACCCGCGTCAGCCGGTGAGTGGCAGTGTGTGGGATCTGTTGATGCTGCCGGCCTTTTTTGCGCCGCGGGAGGTGCGACGGGTGCTGGTGCTGGGGGTGGGCGGCGGTGCGGTGATCCGTCAGCTCAACCACTTCCTCGCTCCGCAGCGCATCGTCGGCGTCGAACTCAATCCGGTGCACTTGGAGGTGGCGCGGCGCTTTTTTGGCGTGCGCGCCGCCAATGTCTCGCTGCACGAGGCGGATGCCCTGCGCTGGGTGCGGCAGTACCGCGGCCCGCCCTTCGATCTGATCATCGACGACCTGTTTGGCGATGCGGATGGCGAGCCGCGGCGGGTGGTGGCGGCGGATGGCCGCTGGTTGCGCCGGTTGGGGCGGTTGCTGGCGCCAGACGGGACGCTGGTGTTCAACTTTGCGGCACTGGCGGAATTGCAGGCCTGTGCCTGGTTCCATGAGGAAACGCTACGCCGCCGTTATCCTTCCGCCTTTCGCCTGACGGCGCCGCAGTACGAGAACGCCATCGCGGCCTTACTCAGCCGCCCGACCCCGACGGCCCGACTGCGCCGGCAGCTGGCGGCCTGGCCGGACCTCGACCCCGCCCGGCGCAGCTGCCGCCTCAATTACCGCATCCGCCGGCTTTGAGGGCGCCATCCGGCGTGTTTTTCGATTTGTGAACCAAGTATTGTAATTTTTAATAATGAGTATTGGATTTTCTGTCAGTCAGGTACAATGCCGCCCATTTCGCAAGACAAGTCACCTCTGATTTTTCTAACCTGTTGAGAGAAAAAGAAAATCCTATGAATTCCAAGGATATGACCGCACGCCTGGACCCGGACAAGTTCGGCAAGGGCACCGGCGCCATGCGCTCGCGCCGCCCCGTCTACATGGATTTCCTGCCTCCCTGCAACAACGCCTGTCCCGCCGGCGAGGACATCCAGGGCTGGCTGGCGCTGGCCCAGGCCGGCAGGTACGAGGAGGCCTGGCAGCTCCTCATCGAGAACAACCCGTTCCCGGCCATCCACGGCCGCGTCTGCTATCACCCCTGCGAAAACGCCTGCAACCGCGCCTACACCGACCAGGAAGTGAGCATCCATGCCGTCGAGCGTTTTCTGGGCGACCTGGCGATGGAAAAGGGCTGGAAGCCGAAATACACGCCGCGCCCGGGCGGCAAGCGCGTACTGGTCATCGGCGGCGGCCCCAGCGGCCTGTCGGCGGCCTACCACCTGACCCGTCTCGGCCACACCGTCGAGATCTACGAGGCCGGCCCGGTGGCCGGCGGCATGATCCACTTCGGCATCCCGGCCTACCGCATGCCGCGCGCCGAGCTGGAGGCCGAGATCAAACGCGTCGAGGAGATGGGCGTGAAGATCCGCCTCAACTATCGCGTCGACGACGTGCTGGGCGAGAAGACCGCCGGCAATTTCGATGCGGTGTTCGTCGCCGTCGGCGCGCACATCTCCAAGAAGATCGACATCCCGGCGCGCGATGCGCGCGGCATGATGGATGCGGTGAGCTTCCTCAAGAGCGTGGAGCAGGGCGAGAAGGTACAGCTCGGCCGCCGCGTCGCCATCTACGGCGGCGGCAACACGGCGATGGACGCCGCGCGTGTGGCCAAGCGCATGGGCGTGGACGAGGCGATGATCATCTACCGCCGCGACCGCGCCAACATGGCGGCCCACGAGTTCGAGGCCGACGAGGCCCTGGAAGAGGGCGTCAAGTTCAAGTGGCTGCGCTCCATCAAGGAGATCGACGGCTCCACCATCGAGGTGGAAGTGATGGAGCTGGACGACGAGGGCCGCCCGCGCCCCACCGGCCGTTATGAAAAGCTGGAGGCCGATTCGTTGATTCTCGCTGTGGGTCAGGAGACCGATACCGGCTTTCTCGGCCGCATCCCCGGCATCGAGTTCAAGGCCGACGGCACGGTGATCGTCGATTCCGCCATGATGACCGGCGCCGAAGGCATCTTCGCCGGCGGTGATATGGTGCCGTCGGAGCGCTCGGTGACCATCGCCACCGGCCACGGCAAGAAAGCGGCGCGTCACATCGATGCCTGGCTGCGCGGTGAAACCTACCGTCCGCACCCCAAGCACCCCATCGTCACTCACGAGCAACTGCAGTTGTGGTACCGCACCAGCGCACCGCAGGTGGCGCAGCCGCACCTGCCGTTGGCGCAGCGCCTCGGCGGGTTCGAGGAGATCCTCAAGGGGATCAGCGAGCACGATGCGGTGTACGAGGCCAAGCGCTGCCTGTCCTGCGGCAATTGCTTCGAGTGCGACGGTTGCTACGGCTCCTGTCCCGAGGACGCCATCATCAAGCTGGGGCCGGGCAAGAAGTACCGCTACGACTATGCCCGCTGCACCGGCTGCGGCACTTGCGCCGAACAGTGCCCGTGCCACGCCATTGAGATGATCCCGGAGACGGCGGCACGCTGAAATCCCTGCCTGTTGGATCGAAAAGGCATTGAGTCCGCAAATGGACGCAAATAAAGGCGAAGGGTCCAGCCGTTAACCAGTCGCGCCGATCTGCCCATCGGGTGTGTGGCACACCTGCGTAACAGCCTGGAATATTTGCGTCCATTGGCGTTCATTTGCGGACGAAGGTTTTTAGGGAAGGTCTGAATAAGTCCATCCTGGACTTCTCAGACCACGCCAAGCGAAAAGTGTGATTTTCGCTTGGCTTCATTTTTCAACGACTTATCGTCGTTGAAAAATGGCGGCACATCCCTGTGCCGCGGAAGCTCTGAACTTATTCAGAGCTTCCTTAGGTTAAATATCTGCGTTCATTCGCGGACTGAGGATCAACGGAAACACTATGAGCGAACAAGACAAGAGCAAGCAGGTGACCGTCGACGGCGGCCACGCCGTTGCCCACATCGCCTACCGGGTGAGTGAAATCTGCTCCATCTATCCCATCACCCCGTCATCGGACATGTCCGAGTTGTCCGACCTGTGGGCCACCCAGGGGGTGCCGAACATCTGGGGCCAGGTGCCGCAGGTGATCGAGATGCAGAGCGAGGGCGGCGCCGCCGGCACCGCGCACGGCGCCTTGCAGACCGGCGCGCTGACCACCACCTTCACCGCCTCGCAGGGCCTGCTGCTGATGCTGCCCAACATGTTCAAGATCGCCGGCGAGCTGACCTCGACGGTGTTCCATGTGGCGGCGCGTTCCATCGCCGCGCAGGCGCTGTCCATCTTCGGCGACCATCAGGACGTGATGGCCGCGCGCATGACCGGTTGGGCCATGCTGTCATCCTGTTCGGTGCAGGAAGCGCACGATGCCGCGCTGATTGCCCATGCGGCCACCCTGAAGGCGCGCGTGCCGTTCATCAACTTCTTCGACGGCTTCCGCACCTCGCACGAAATCAACAAGATCAGCCTGATCCCGGACGAGCAGATCAAGGCGATGATCAACGACGAACTGGTGTGGGAACACCGTCGTCGCGCCCTCAATCCCGACAACCCGTTCATCCGCGGCACGGCGCAAAATCCGGACGTGTATTTCCAGGGCCGCGAGAGCGCCAATCCGTTCTATGCCCGGGTGCCGCAGATCGTGCAGGACACCATGGACCAACTGGCGGCGCTGACCGGCCGCCAGTACCGCCTGTTCGATTATTTCGGTGCTGCCGATGCCACCGACGTGGTGATCATGATGGGCTCGGGCGCGCAGACGGTGGAGGAGACCATCAAGCGGCTCAACGCCGAGGGGCGCAAGCTGGGCCTGATCACCGTGCGCCTGTTCCGCCCGTTCAGTACCGCACACCTCATCGCCGCCCTGCCGCAGACCTGCCAGCGCATCGCCGTGCTGGATCGCACCAAGGAGCCGGGCAGTGCCGGCGAGCCGCTGTATCAGGATGTGGTCACCGCTCTGGCCGAGGCCTACACCAATGAGCAGATAGCCGTCTTGCCCAAGGTGATCGGCGGTCGCTATGGCCTGTCGTCCAAGGAATTCACCCCGGCCATGGCCAAGGGCGTGTTCGACAACCTGGCGGCTAAGACGCCGAAGAACCACTTCACCGTCGGCATCATCGACGACGTCAGCCACACCTCCATCGACTACGACGCATCCTTCGACATCGAACCGGACAACGTCACCCGCGCCATGTTTTTCGGCCTCGGTTCCGACGGCACCGTGTCGGCCAACAAGAACTCCATCAAGATCATCGGCGAGAGCACCGACCTGTATTGCCAGGGCTACTTCGTCTACGACTCGAAGAAGGCCGGCTCGCAGACCACCTCACACCTGCGCTTCGGCCCCGACCCGATCCGGGCGCCCTACTTGATCACCTCGGCCAACTTCATCGCCTGCCACAAGGCCAATTTCATCAACCAGGTGGAGATGCTGGACAAGGCGGCCAAGGGGGCGGTGTTCCTGCTCAACAGCCCGGTGGGGCCCGACCAAGTGTGGGACGAACTGCCGATGCCGGTGCAGCAGACCATCATCGACAAGCAGCTCAAGTTCTATGTCATCGATGCAACGACGGTGGCGCGCAATGCCGGCATGGGGCGGCGCATCAACACCATCATGCAGACCTGCTTCTTCGCCCTGTCTGGCGTGCTGCCGCGCGACGAGGCCATAAACAAGATCAAGCAGGCCATCGAGAAGACCTACGCGCGCAAGGGCGCCGAGGTGGTGCAGCTCAACTTCAAGGCAGTGGATGCCGCACTGGATCACCTGCATGAGGTGAAGGTGCCGGGCAAGGTCACCTCGCAGAGAACAATGAAACCGGTGGTGTCCCCCAAGGCGCCCAAGTTCGTGCAGGAAGTGACCGCGCCGATGCTGGCCGGCCACGGTGATGACCTGCCGGTGTCGATGATCCCGGTGGATGGCACCTACCCGAGCGGTTCGGCGCGCTGGGAGAAGCGCAACATCGCCGACTTCGTGCCGAAGTGGGAGCCGAGTGTGTGCATCCAGTGCGGCAACTGCTCCTTCGTCTGTCCGCACAGCGTCATCCGTGCGCGCTTCTATCACGAGGATACGCTGCATAACGCGCCGGCCAGCTTCGAGTCGGCGCCGGTCACCGCGCGCGGCTTCCCGGAGACGCGTTATACCTTGCAGATCTACCTGGAAGATTGCACCGGCTGTGGCCTGTGCGTGGAGGCCTGTCCGGCCTTCGATCAGAACGATCAGTCGCGCAAGGCGATCAATATGACCGAGAAGGCGCCGTTGCTGGAGGATGGCCGCCGCAACGTCGAGTTCTTCGACACCATCCCGGTCAACCGCCGCGCCACCGTCAACTTCGCCTCGGTGCGCGGCGCCCAGTTCCTGGAGCCGCTGTTCGAGTTTTCCGGTGCCTGTGCCGGCTGCGGCGAGACCCCCTACGTGCGCCTGCTGACCCAACTGTTCGGCCCGCGCCTGCTGGTGGCCAATGCCACCGGTTGCTCCTCTATCTACGGCGGCAATCTGCCGGCCACGCCGTGGTCGGTGAACAAGGAAGGCCGCGGCCCCGCCTGGTCCAACTCGCTGTTCGAGGACAACGCCGAATTTGGCCTCGGCATGCGCGTGGCGGTGGATCAGCATACCGCCCTGGCCAAGGACCTGCTCGCCAGCATGACCGATCTGCTGGACAAGGAGTTCATCGAGTCACTGATGGACACCAGCCAGGAGATCGGCGCGCAGATGAGTCGCCAGCGCCAGCGGGTGCAGGAACTGAAGCAGCGCCTCAAGGATATCGACGACCCGCGCGCCAAGTCGCTGCTCACCGTGGCCGATCATTTGGTACGCCGCTCGGTGTGGCTGGTGGGCGGTGACGGCTGGGCCTACGATATCGGCTCGTCCGGTCTGGATCACGCCCTGGCCTCCGGACGCAACATCAACGTGCTGGTGCTGGACACCGAGGTGTATTCCAACACCGGAGGCCAGGCCTCCAAGTCCACACCCATCGGCGCCACGGCCAAGTTTGCCGCCGCCGGCAAGGCGGTGACCAAGAAGGACCTGGCCCTGCAGGCCATCTCCTACGGCAATGTGTACGTGGCGCGCGTCGCCATGGGCGCCAATCCGCAGCAGACACTGCAGGCGATGCGCGAGGCGGAGGCCTATCCCGGTCCGTCGCTGATCCTGGCCTACAGCCCCTGCATTGCCCACGGCATCGATCTGCGCAACGGGCTGTCGCAGCAGCAGAAGGCGGTGGATTCCGGCTACTGGCCGCTAATCCGCTACAACCCGTTGCTGCGTGCCGCCGGCAAGAAGCCGTTCATCCTCGACTCGACGCGGCCGACGCTGAAGTTGGAGGAGTTCGCCTACAACGAGCAGCGTTACAAGCTGTTGCAGAAGAACAACCCGGATGCGGCCAAGCGCCTGATGAAGCTGGCGCAGGAATCGCTGGACCTGCGCTGGCAGACCTACGAGCATCTGGCAAAACAGGATCCCTCGGAGTTCCAACCGGTGAGTCAGTGAGGGAAGGGGCCGCAAGGCCCCTTTCTTTTTTGCGGCCAGGATAAAAATCGTGAGGGCGTGAGAGCGCGAAGTTGCTCAATCGTGATTGAGTTGCCGCGCGGTGGCGGTGAGCATTACGAACACCCGCTTCCTCGCCGTAGTGCGATACGGCACAATGAGCCGGCTCCTTGCACCGCAGATCGAATGTCCATGCGCACAATCCTGCTGTTTGTCGTCACATTGCTGTTGTTGGCCTGTGCCGGGCAGGAGCCGGCCATGATCCGGGTCGAGGGGGCCTGGATTCCGGAGATCCCACCGCTGATTGCGGTGACGGCGGGTTGGATGGTTTTACACAACGACGGCGACATGCCGAAATATCTCATCGGCGCCTTCAGTCCCAATGCGGAGAACATCGATATCCACCAGTCGGTGGTGGTGAACGACACGGCGCGTATGGTGTTGCAGGAGGTGCTGGAGGTTCCGCCCCATGGCAGCCTGGTATTCAGCAACGAAACCGGCTACCACCTGATGCTGTACAAGAGCCGCGGCATGCATGCCGACGCACGCATCCCCATAAGGAAGGTCTGAATAACTCCATCCTGGACTTTCAGACCACGCCAAGCGAAAAGTGTGATTTTCGCTCGGCTTCATTTTTCAACGACTTATCGTCGTTGAAAAATGGCGGCACATCCCTGTGCCGCGGAAGCTCTGAACTTATTCAGAGCTTCCCTTATTCAGAGCTTCGATAACTCTTACTTTCCGCGACGGTTCGGCGCTGACCACCGATTTCATCGTGCGCGATCGACGCAGCCTGGATCAGTAAATGTCGTGCAAGCCGTGGTACAGGTCCAGCACCAGGCTGGAGCGGTTGGCCACGTTGTCCTTCTCGATGCAGTAGCCGGGGATCGCCTCCAGGTCAAAGCGGTTGCTGCGGCGGACCTCTTCCGGGATGTGCTCCAGCATGGCCTGGCGGAAGCGTTCCGCATCGGCATCCGGCACGAAGCGTGATGCGGTGTAGGTGTAGTGGTAGGTGGGATCGTAGATGGAGAAGTTGAAGCGGCCCACGGCCTCGACATTGCCACTGTGGCTGAAGATGTGAGCCTTGCGCTCGAATTCATCCGCCGGCAGCCATATTCCAATGGCATAATCGCTGCACTCGAAGCCGTGGCGGCTGCGCATCATGTATTCCCACAGGGAGAAGTGCTCCAGAGCCACGAAGCGCACGCTCTTTTCGCCGTGCGGCCCGACCATGTTGCAGCGGATGAGCTTCTCGAACTCGTTGTTGTCGCTGGCGTTGTGCTGTGTCATCGCTGTCTCCTTGCCTGATGCGCCCGCCAAGCATACAAAAAATAGCCGGCAATGGACATGGACTGGCGTACCGCCGGCGGCTGCGCCATCATGAAGGCATCGAGCGGAGGCGAGGCGCACTCATGAAAAACAGCCCTTTGGGTGAATTGCTGCTGGCAACGGGACACCTTACGGCGGAGCAGCTGGCGGTGGCGCTGCACACCCAGCAGGCCCGGCCCGGCTATCTGGGCGAGATCCTGGTGGGACTGGATTTCGTAACCGCCGACGAGATTGCCCATGCCGTGGCGACGCAGCACAAGCTGCCCTATGTCGACCTCGCCGTCACCGTACCGCAGCAGAAGGCTCTGCTGGCCATCCCCAAGGACCTGGCAGTGCAGCACACCGTCCTGCCGCTACGCCTGCGCCGCGGCGTCCTCACCGTGGCCACCCAGGACCCGGGCAACAGCGGCCTGAAGGCGCTGTTGCGGGAGGCGAGCGGGCGGCGCATCGCCTTCGTGGTCAGCGATCGGGCACGCATCGCCCAAGCGGTGGAACTGTATTACTTCGAGCTGGAAAATCCCCTGGAGCAGCGCATTGCAGTCCTGGTGGCGGAGGCCGTTAACGGCGCCGACGTCGATATCGAGCTGCTGCTGGATTTGCTGATTCAGAACGCGATCAAGGATCGCGCCACGGATATCCATATCCGGCCCCAGGCCCTGGCCTCCCATGTGTTCTACCGCGTGGATGGCGTGCTGCACCACTATTTCGCCTTTCCCTCGCGCATCCATCGCAATGTGGTTTCCCGTGCCAAGGTGCTCAGCGAACTGGACATCACCCGCCAGCGCACGCCGCAGGACGGCGGCTTTGCCTTTCACTACCTGCGCACCGGCTACGATATCCGCGTCGCCCTCATCCCTACCGCCTTCGGCGAGAACATGGTGCTGCGCCTGTTGCCCAAGACCGAGGCGCTGCACCGGCTGGAGTGGCTGGGCTTCGAGGCGGCGCAGGTGGCGCGGCTGGAGCGTTGCCTGCGCAAGCAGTCCGGCATCATCCTGACGGTCGGGCCAAGCGGCAGCGGCAAGACCACCACGCTGTATTCCATGCTGCGGCGCAGCAATATCCTGCAGCGCAACGTGGTCACCGTGGAGGACCCCATCGAATACCAGCTGTCGCTGGTACAGCAGACCGCCGTCAACGAGGCTGCCGGATATACCTTTGCCGGTTCCCTGCAGCATCTGGTACGCCAGGATGCCGACATCCTCCTGATGGGCGAGATACGCAACCAGGAGACGGCGCTGGCGGTGGCGCGCAGCGCACTGTCCGGCCATCTGATCCTGTCCACCATGACCGCCAACGATGCCCAGGGGGCCATCGCCCGCCTGCTGGATTTCGGTATCCAATCCTACATGCTGTCGGCCACCCTGCTGGTAGTGGTGTACCAGCGCCTGGTGCGCCGTCTGTGCGATGACTGCAAGCGGCCGGTGACGCTGTCCTGGCGCGAGCTGGCGGCGGCCGGCCTGGATGCGGCAGGTGCGGGCGAGGTCACTGTTTACGAGGCAGTCGGCTGCGAGCACTGCCGCCAGAGTGGCTATCGCGGGCGCATCGCCGTGGCCGAGGTGCTGGAGGTGAATGCGGTGATGCGCGAATTGCTGGATAAGGGGCGTGTTGTCCTGGACGGTGGCGATTTACTGCAGCAGGAGACCGGCAGTATTCGTGACGACGCTCGTGCCAAACTGTTGCAGGGCATCACCTCGTTGGAAGAGATCCGCCGGGTATTTGCCTGAGGGTCGGGCGGCGCGTTAAGGAAGCTCTGAATAAGTTCAGAGCTTCCGCGGCACAGGGATGTGCCGCCATTTTTCAACGACGATAAGCCGTTGAAAAATGAAGCCAAGCGAAAATCACACTTTTCGCTTGGCGTGGTCTGAGTAGTCCAGGATGGACTTATTCGGACCTTCCTTAAGGTTTTGCCCAGGCTTATGGATGCGGGGAGTTGCAATGTCCGCCTATCTGACCTTCATGAGAGACAAGCAGACGGAGCGGGTGCCGTGCGGCAATGCCCTGACCATCGGTCGCGACAAGAACAACAACATCGTGCTCACCGACCTGCTGGTGTCGCGCAATCATGCCATGGTGCGGCGCCTGGGCGGCGGTGACTATTACATCATCGACAGCGGCAGCTCCAACGGCACCTCGGTCAACGGTGGGCGGGTCTCGGCCCCCACCCGGCTGCGCAACGGCGATCGCATCGCCATCGGGCTGACGGAATTCGTGTTCGAGCAGGGCATCCAGCCGGACCGTTTCAATGATTCCATCTCCTTCCAGCAAACCGTCATCTTCCACGCCCCGGTGATCAAGGAGATCACCGTACTGGTGGCCGATATCCGCAACTACACCGGGCTGTCCGAGCAGGTGCCGATCCAAACCTTGTCGCGGCTGATGAGCAAATGGTTCCAGGATGTCAGCGATATCATCCAGGACAGCGGCGGCACGATCGACAAGTTCATCGGTGACTGCGTGTTCGTGCGCTGGGACAACGAGCGGGTGCAGGACAATGTGATGCAGGCACTGCGCACGGCGTGGCGGATCGCCGAGGTCACCGCCCGCCTCAAGCTCTCCTTTCCCGAACTGCCGCAACCCTTGCGCATCGGTGCCGGTATCAATACCGGCCTGGCCTCCCTTGGCATCGGTGCCGACAACACCGCCCTGGGCGATGCAGTGAATACCGCCTTCCGCCTGGAGAGCGCCACCAAGGAACTGGGTTGCGACATCGCCCTGAGCGAGACCTCCTACCGCCATCTGCATGAGCGCTACTGGCGCGGCAAGCAGCAGGAACTCGCTCTCAGGGGCAAGCAGGAACCGGTGCGCTTGCTGGCGCTCGACTTTGCCCGGCTGGAACTGATATTGCGGGAGAGTGGCTGAACTCGGTAGCGAATGCGGATTGTCATTTCGCCCGGGGCCGCGCGGGTGTTATATACGAGATCCGTGTCCCATCAGGTTGTCGGTTATGTGCGTATCCTTCCCCGTCCCGCCGGAGTTTCACAACACCGGCCGCCGCCCCGGCCCGATCCGTCTGTTCCTGGGGGCCGTCGCCCTGGTGGGCATCCTGCTGTTTTCCGTCTGCGTCGGCTGGGTGCGGCGCAGTTGAGCGGGTTCTAGCCGCTTTCCTTTTCAGGTAACATGGCCGCATTTCAGTGTGTTGCGGCGCGGTATCCGTCTGAAAGGGGAGCCACCTCATGGTCGATGACCCGGATTCGGATCTGTTCGTCGGCTTGCAGGAGCTGAGCGCCGGCGCCTTTCCCAAGGTTTGTCCCAATTGCGGGCGGACCTACGAGAATCTGGCGCAGTTCCTTGAACTCACGGTGCCGGCCGGTGGTCGTAGCGGACTCAAGGCGGCGCTGGATGATGATGACCGGCCGGTGGTCGAACTGTTCCGCAACTGTGTCTGCGGTTCCACCCTGATGGATTTCTGTCGTTCGCGCCGTGATGAGTCACAGGATGGCCAGCGTCGTCGTGCTACGTTTAACCGTATGCTGGACGTGTTGGTGCGGCGTGGTCTGGCGCGGGAAGTGGCGCACCGGGAATTGCTCAAACTCACGCGCGGCGAGCGCAGCGAGATGATCGACAGCCTGTTGCGGGCTGCCAACTAGAGGCTGAAACAGGGATGATGAAACGATTGATAGCAGGTGCGGTTCTGTTGCTGGGCGGGGTCCTGCCGGCCGTGGCTGCGCCGGATTTCAACGGCAAATGGTTCGGCGACGATGGCGCCACCTACTACGTGCGCCACATCGGCGACGAAATCTACTGGTTCAATGAGGACGGGCCGGAGCCGAGCCGCACGGCGGTTTTCAGCGGCCGCCTCCGTGGCCAGATGCTGTATGGCAGCTGGGTCGACGTGCCCAAGGGCAGCACGGCTGCGCGCGGCGAACTGCACCTGGCCATCCGCGAGGATGGCAACGTGCTGGAGGTGACGCGCGTCACCGGCGGCTTTACCGCCAAGCGCATCAGCCGGGCCGGTTATGCGCCGCCGCCGCCGCCGATGGAGGAAAAGTGCCTCGACTTCGATCCGGCGCGCATCGCCGTGCGCCAGCTGGAGGGGCGCTACCAGATCGTGCAGGAGGACTGGTGGATCTTCGATTTCGGCGACCACGAAGCCGATGCCCATGCCGCCATGAAGATCATCCAGCAATACGGCCTGAACCAGTCCTGTTTCATCGGCGACCCGCCGGCCTTCCGTTTCCTGCTGATCAGCGGGCGGGCGCCGCTGGGACAGTGGTACGAGGAAGACTGCGTACGCTTCCACCCCACTACGGCCGGCCTGGTCCAGCGCGACGGCCGTTGGCTGATCATCGACAACGGCATCACGCTGTACGACATGGGCAGCCATGAGAAGGAGGCGAGGGCGGCACTGGCGGCGATCCGCAAATACCAGTTCACCCATGCCTGCTATGTCGGCCGGCCCAACGTCACCTTCGAATATCTGCGCCGTTGATGGCTGTCGAGCTGGAACAGTTGTGCGCGGTGGTCCTGCCACTGGCGCGGCAGGAACTGCTGCCGCGCTTCAACCGTGTCGCCGCCGCCGTCAAGGCCGACGGCAGTGTCGTCACCGAGGCGGACCTGGCCTGCCAACAGGCGGTGAGCGCCGCGCTGGCGGCGCACTGGCCGCAGATCCCGCTGCTGGGCGAGGAGATGACGACGGCCGAACAGCAGCGCCTGCTGGCCGATTCAGCCGCAGGCCTGTGGTGTCTCGACCCGCTGGACGGCACCAGCAATTTCGCTGCTGGCATTCCCTATTTCGCTCTCGCCCTGGCCTATATCCGCCATGGCGAGGTGCAGCTCGGCCTGGTCTATGACCCGGTGCGCGACGAGTGCTTCAGCGCGGCGCGTGGTCAGGGGGCCTGGCTCAACGGCGTGCCGCTGCGTACCCGCGCCACCGGGCTGGCGCTGGCGCGCTGCGTGGCGCTGGTCGATTTCAAGCGTCTGACGCCTGCGCTGGCCACGCGTCTGGCCTGTTCACCACCCTTTGCCTCGCAACGCAATTTCGGTTCCTCGGCGCTGGATTGGTGTCAGCTTGCCGCCGGTCGCGGCCAACTCTACCTGCACGGGCGGCAGAACCTGTGGGATTACGCCGCCGGCAGCCTGATCCTCGCCGAGGCCGGTGGTTGCGCCGAGACCCTGCAGGGCGAGCCGGTACTGCATGTCGGCCTGCAGCCACGCTCCGTGGTGGCGACGTTGGACCCGGCGCTGTTCGGGCCGTGGCGCGCGTGGATTGCCGCGGCGGGTGGTTGAAAAAAATGCGGTTTGTAGGGTGGATCCGGCTACCGGCGCCTGCCTTCCGCCGAATACCGTCGATCCATGGGCATAAGCGCAGACAATAGGCACGGGGGACAAGGTACGAGGTTCGAGGGGTGGAGTGCGCTGCGTGCTCCGCTGTTTGTGCAAAAGCAGCACGCGCGCAGCGAGATCATCCCCTCGTGCCTTGCCCCTCGTATCTCACAGCTCTGTTTTTTGGGGTTTCAACATGCAGGAGTGGGCTGAATACGCCAAGTTTTTTGCCGGTCTGCTCGCCATCGTCAATCCGGTCGGTGCCATCCCGGTATTCATCGGCCTGACCGATGGCATGACGGTGCGCCGGCGCCACCACACCGCATTGCTGTCCGCCCTGGCGGTGGGGGCGGTGCTATTGGTTGCGCTGTTCACCGGTGAGGCGATTCTGAGTTTCTTCGGTATCACCATCGCTTCGTTCCGCGTCGGCGGCGGCATCCTGATCCTGCTCATCGCCGTGTCGATGATGCATGCCAGACTGAGCCCGGCCAAGCAGACCGACGAGGAGGCACAGGATGCCGCGGAAAAGGAGTCGGTGGCGGTGGTGCCGCTGGCGATTCCGCTGCTCGCCGGGCCGGGCGCGATCAGTACCATCATTGTCTACACCCACCGCTCCTCGGCGCCGACCCACTACCTCATGCTGGGTATCGAGATCCTGCTCATGGCGCTCATCGTCTGGGTGGTGTTCCGTACCGCGCCCTTGCTGTCGCAGCGTCTGGGGCGCACCGGCATCAACGTGCTGACGCGTATCATGGGCCTGATCCTGGCGGCCATTGCCGTGGAATTCATGGCCAACGGCCTGCGCCAGCTGTTGCCGGGACTAGCCTGATGATGCACTGGCTGCGCTGGCTGGTGCGCTTCAAGTTGTTGCTGCTGGCCGCGGCGGCGCCGCTGCTGCTGGCGGCCATCCTTTACTGGTTCCTGGTGCGTCCCTATGTGGCCGGCGTGCCGGCGCCGATCCCCTTGCCTGAGCTGGAGGTGGCCTCGGCGGAGCACATGGAGACCCTCTTTGCCGGTTATAACTACCACTGGCCGCCACAGGGGCCGCTGCCGCGTATCGCCATCGTTCGTTTCCCGGATGACATCGGCCGGGTCGAGGTGACACGCAAGAAGGCACTGTTCTTCCGCGGCCTGCTGCCGCTGGTCGAGGCGGAGAATGCGCATATCCGCGCCCAGCGCCGCTATATCGAGGAACGTTTCGCCCTCGGTCCGCTGCGTCCGGGCACGCGCAACTGGAATCAGGTGGAGAAACTGGCGGAGTTGTACCGTGTGCCCGGCGACCTGAATGACCCGGTGGTGCGCGAGATCCTGCTGCGCCGTGTCGACGAGGTGCCTGCCGCGCTGGTGCTGGCGCAGGCCGCCAATGAAAGCGCCTGGGGTACCTCGCGCTTCGCGCGCGAGGCCAACAATCTGTTCGGCCTGTGGACCTACAAAAAGGATCTCGGCATGGTGCCGGCCCAGCGCATGGAAGGGGCCAGGCATTACGTGCGCGTGTTTCCCGACCTGCGCAGTTCGGTGCGCGTCTACCTGTTCAATCTCAACATCGGTCACGCCTATGTCGATATGCGCCGCGCCCGCGCGGCGCTGCGTCTGGCCGGCGCCGCATTCGATGCCGAACATCTGGCCGCGGGGTTGCTGCGCTACTCCGAGCGCGGTGCGGAGTATGTGGCGGAGATACAGCGCATGATCCGCAGCAATGGTCTGGGGCAACTCGGTCCTTTGCAGCTGGCCCCCGAAGAGCCCTGAATCCGGACTCGGACATGACGAGCGCCGTACAGGCGCTCACCCCCGCCACCTCACCTCCCCGCACCTGTAGCCCGCTATCCCGCTGCCTAGTCATCTACCAGCCAGGGATGGCTGTACCAGTACCAGCGGCCGTCGCCGGCGGGGGCGGTGCAGTTGTAGCGGTTGCGGCCGCGCGGCAGCCTTTCGGTGGCCTGTACCTGGAGCCTGGTGTCGTCGAGCCAGGTGAGCGGCAAGGGGTGTCCCGCTGCGTTGTAGCAGGCGATGCCGCGCAGTGGCTGTTGCAGGGTGAGCGTCAGTCGCGGCGGGTTGTTGCTGTCGATGTGCGGTTCCCACGGCGCGGCCTGCAGCACCGGCAACGGCAGGCTGGCGGCCTTGCGCGCGAACGGCTCCAGGGCGGCAAACCTTTCTGCCATGGGATAGCGTGGCAGGGCGCGGCGATCGGACAGCGGACCGATGGCGCCCGATTGCTGGCCGAAGCCGATGTAACCCATGGCCCGCACCAGGTCGGCGGCGCGCGTGTCGTATTCGCCGTAGGGGTAGGCAAACAGGCGCGGTTCCTGTTCACTCTGTTCACCCAGTTCTTCGCGCAGGCGGCGCTGCGCCCGTTCGATGTCGGCACGCACGCGCCGCTCCCAGGCGGCATCGGTTTCATCGGCACGGCGTTTCGCCATGGAGTCATGGCTGGCGGTGTGATTGGCGAAGCGCACGCCTTCCTTCTGCATGGCGCGCATCTGTTCCCAGGTCATGAAGCCGCCCAGCCGGCGATCCACCGGGTCGGTGTTGACGAACACGGTAAACGGCCAGCCGCGCGCCTTGAGGCGCGGCCAGGCGTGTTCGTGGACCGACAGATAGGCATCATCGACGGTGATGGCGATGGTGCGCTCGGGCAGGGGCTCGTTGTGCAGGATGTGGGTGACGATGCGCTCCAAAGGCCAGACCTGATAGCCGTTCTGCGCCAGATAATCGAGCTGGGCGTCGAATTGCTCCAGGCGGATGCTGGTGGAGGGATAGCGGTCCTCGCCGAAGCGGTGGTACATGAATACCACTGCATGGGAGGCCGCCACCGCACTGCCGGTGGTGGCAAGCAGCAGGAGAAACAGGAGCGGGCGCAGGCAGGGCATCACAGGGTCCGGTGGGGGAATGCGCTAAGATGGTAGCGGTCCTGCCGCCGGCTTGCCAGCCGGCCGGAGAAAGCGTCATCGGTGATTGCTGTGATCAGGGCTGTACGCAGGAGGGGCTGCGCGCACGGCAGCCCGGCACCTGGCGTGCGGTACTGGCGATCAATGCGCTGACCTGTGCTCTCAGCCTATGCAGCATCTCCTGCAGCAGGCCGCCAGATATCACCTGACGCGGGTCTACGCCACTGTCAGTCGGGCGGCGGAAGGTTTCTTTGCGCGTTATGGATTGGTGATGGCGTGTGTGCAGACCGTGGCGGTGCAGAATGCCCGCATGGTGTTGCCATTGCCCGGTGTGGAGAGATGAGCCGATGAGTCTGAGACAATCCCTGCGTACCGGTTTCAGCTTCGGTCTCACCTCCGGGGTGATCACCACCCTCGGCCTGATGGTGGGCTTGCACTCCGGCACCCATTCCTCGCTGGCGGTGATCGGCGGGGTGATCACCATTGCGGTGGCCGATGCCTTTTCCGATGCCCTCGGCATCCACATCGCCGAGGAATCCGCCGCCGGGCGCAGCGTGCTGGCGGTGTGGGAGGCCACCTTCGCCACCCTGTTCTCCAAGGCGGCCATCGCCCTGACCTTTCTGGTGCCGCTGCTGTTGCTGGAACTGGGCACGGCGATCCTGGTGGCGACAGGCTGGGGGCTGGCACTGATCGCGCTGCTGTCCTGGTATCTGGCACGCCATCGCGGCGAACCGCCCCTGCACGTCATTGGCGAGCACCTGGTCATTGCCGTCATCGTCATCGTCGCCACCCACTTCATCGGCGACTGGGTGGCGCTTGCCTTCGGGTGAAATGATTTTTTGTATCTGTATGTTAATTAAGGGTTTTATTGTTTTGTCCGCCACCGGCGGCGGCCTTTGCTACAATGCCGCCCCTCCTTTTTTGCACTGACCCCTTGTTGCCTTTTGCACTGACCCCTTGTTGCCTATGACCATTGCCCAACGCATCGCCAACGAACTCGCCGTCAAGGTCGCCCAGGTAGAGGCCGCCATCGCCCTGCTCGACGAGGGCGCCACCGTCCCCTTCATCGCCCGTTACCGCAAGGAGGTCACCGGGGGCCTGGATGATACCCAGCTGCGTACCCTGGAGGAGCGGCTGAGCTATCTGCGCGAGCTGGACGAGCGCCGCACCACGGTGCTGAAGAGCATCGAAGAGCAGGGCAAGCTGACCCCGGAGTTGAAGGCGGCGATCCTGGCGGCGGACACCAAGACCCGCCTGGAAGACCTCTATCGCCCCTATATGCAGAAGCGCCGCACCAAGGCGCAGATCGCCCGCGAGGCCGGTCTGGAGCCGCTGGCCAAATCACTGTTGGCCGACCCGACGCTCAAGCCGGAAGACGAGGCTGCCAAGTTCATCGATGCCGACAAGGGCGTGGCCGATGTGGCCGCCGCGCTGGACGGCGCGCGCCAGATCCTGATGGAGGATTTCGCCGAGGACGCCGAGCTGGTGGGCCGCCTGCGCGAGTACCTGTGGGAACAGGGCCAGATGGTGGCCAAGGTGGTGGAGGGCAAGGAAGAGGAGGGCGCCAAGTTCTCCGACTACTTCGACCACCGCGAGCCGCTCAAGGGCGTGCCCTCGCATCGCGCCCTGGCGCTGTTCCGCGGCCGCAAGGAAGGTATCCTCAATCTCTCCCTGGCGCTGCCCGATGACGAGGCCTTGCCGGCCGGCCAGCTGGGCAGCGCCGAGCGCATGATCGCCGCCCATGTCGGCGTCAGCGAGCAGGGCCGCCCCGCCGACCTGTGGCTGAAGGAGACGGTGCGCTGGGCCTGGCGCGTGAAGATCTTCACCCACCTCGATACCGACCTGAAGACGCGCCTGCGCGAGGCGGCGGAGGAGGAGGCGATCAAGGTGTTCGCGCAGAATCTGCACGACCTGCTGCTGGCGGCGCCGGCCGGTCCGCGCGCCACCCTCGGCCTCGACCCGGGGCTGCGCACCGGTGTGAAGGTGGCGGTGGTGGACAACACCGGCAAGCTGGTGGACACGGCGACCATCTATCCGCACGAGCCGAAGCGGCAGTGGGACCAGTCCATCGCCGTGCTGGCCGCGCTGGCGAAGAAGCACAATGTCGAGCTGATCAGCATCGGCAACGGCACCGCCTCGCGCGAGACCGACAAGCTGGCCGCCGATCTCATCAAGCGCCATCCCGAGCTGCGCCTCACCAAGGTGATGGTGAGCGAGGCGGGCGCCTCGGTGTACTCCGCCTCCGAGTATGCGGCGAAGGAATTTCCCGACGTGGACGTGTCGCTGCGCGGCGCGGTGTCCATCGCGCGCCGCCTGCAAGACCCGCTGGCCGAGCTGGTGAAGATCGACCCCAAGTCCATCGGCGTCGGCCAGTACCAGCACGATGTGTCGCAGACGCGCCTGGCGCGCATGCTCGATGCGGTGGTGGAGGACTGCGTCAATGCCGTCGGCGTCGACGTCAACACCGCCTCCAGTGCGCTGCTGACCCGCGTCGCCGGACTCAATCCGACCCTGGCCGCCAACCTCGTGGCCTATCGTGATGCGCACGGCGCCTTTCCCAACCGCCAGGCCCTGCTCAAGGTGCCGCGCCTGGGCGAGAAGACCTTCGAGCAGTGTGCCGGCTTCCTGCGCGTGATGAACGGCGACAATCCGCTGGATGCCTCCGCGGTGCACCCGGAAGCCTATCCGGTGGTGGAAAAGATTCTTGCCACCACCGGCAAGCCGATACGCGAGGTGATTGGCAACACCGGCCTGCTCGGCCGTCTCGCGGCGAATGACTTTGTGGACGAACGCTTCGGCGAGCCGACGGTGCGCGACATTCTCAAGGAACTGGAAAAGCCGGGACGCGACCCGCGTCCCGAGTTCAAGACCGCCTCCTTCCGCGAGGGCGTCGAGGACTTGAAAGACCTGGAACCGGGCATGATCCTGGAGGGCGTGGTCACCAACGTCACCAACTTCGGCGCCTTCGTCGACATCGGCGTGCATCAGGACGGTCTGGTGCACATTTCCGCCCTGGCCGACAAGTTCGTCAAGGACCCGCGTGAGGTGGTCAAGGCCGGCGATGTGGTGAAGGTGAAGGTGCTGGAGGTGGACGTGAAACGCCGCCGTATTGCGCTCACCATGCGCCTGAGCGATGACCAGCGCGAACACGATTCCAGTGCGATGTCGAAGGAACGTCCGGCCAAGGGCGGCAAGCCGCGCCACGAGCGCCGCGATGCGCCGGCGCCGGGCGGCGTCATGGCCGAAGCCTTTGCGCGACTGAAACGCTGAGGGTTAATGCCAGAAAAACAGTTGGTCCGTAAATGAACGCGAATGGACGCAAATTAAGGAAGCTCTGAACTTATTCAGAGTTTCCTTAAGATGAACCTGACCATCAATTGAATTGCGCCAAAGCGCTACGCACGGTCTTGGCGAGAGTGCAGGTAAAAATTCGCGTCCATTGGCGTTTAATGCGGACTGCTTGAAGTTTCTAATCCCAATCCCATTCGATGGAGCAGTCGCGATGAACAACGCAGCACAACTGGATGAAGACGGCCTGGTACGGCTGGAGGAATTTCTCGGCTCCGAACAGCGTCCGCAGGAATGCATGGTGCTGGACGAGCTGGACGGCTTCCTCACCGCCCTGGTGTGCACGCCGGATGACGTGCCGGCCGGGGAGTGGCTGGCCGAGGTGTGGGGCGGGGAGAATCCCGGCTTTGCCGACGAGTGCGAGGAGCGGGATATCGTGGAGCTGATCTTCGCGCTGCGCCGTTCCATCGAAGAGGAATTGCGTGACAGCGATGTCTTCGAACCGATGTGGTACGTGGGGCTGGACGACGAGGACAATGAGGTGGTGGAACCGGAGGGCTGGTGCTCGGGATTCATGCGCGCCACGCAGTTGCGCAGTGCTTACTGGGATCGCCTGTTCGAGTCCGATGAACAGTACCTCTGGCTGGCGCCGATCATCGCCTTCGCCGTCTATCAGCTGCCGGAGTCGGCGGAAGATCCGATGCTGGCGCAGCTGGGCAGCGATCAGTCGCTGCGCGATGAGTTCATCAATGCCATTCCGCCGGCGGTGCAGGATATTTACAGAAGTTCCAAGTGACAAGTGACAAGTGACAAGTGACAAGTGACAAGTGACAAGTGACAAGTGACAAGTGACAAGTGACAAGTGACAAGTGACAAGTGACAAGTGACAAGTGACAAGTGACAAGTGACAAGAAGACGGCATGGTCTGCCTTTAACTTGCAACTTGTCACTTGGAACTTGTAACTAGCGTTATACCCATATCATGTAGCCCATCTCGAACGGGTGGCTCAGCAGTCTGTGGTATGGATAGGCGCGCAGCTTGTAGTACTGCATGCCGGAGAGCTGCGGGCGCAGATCGATACGGAACAGTGTGGCACCGTGTTCATCACGGCCCTGGCAGGTCAGGTTGTGGCTGGCATGGGTGACGAATTCGCCAGTCTCGGTCTCGGTTCCCACCAGGCATTCGACGATCAAATCCTCCGGCTGCAGGTCGTTGAGATCCATCGTCACTTCGATGGGCAGGGTGTCGCCGGCCAGAATCTGTTTCTGGATGTTGTCGCTGCGCGCGATGGTGATCTTGTGCCAGGCGGCGCGGATGCGGCGCTTCCAGGCTGCCAGTTCGCGTGCCGGTGCATTATCATCCTGGGCCAGCCGCTGCCGCTGGCGCTGCGCCGGACCGTAGTAGTCACGGATGTAGTCCATCACCATGCGTTGTGCATTGAAGCGCGGCAGCAGTGACTTCATCGAATTCTTGGATTTCTTCACCCAGTCTTCCGGATAGCCGTGGCCATTGCGCTGGTAGTAAAGCGGGATGACGTGGTGTTCCAGCAGGTCGAGCAGTTCGTTGGCCTCTTCGTTGTTGCGGAAGGTGGCATCGTATTGCGGACCATGCGGCGTGATGGCCCAGCCGTTGTCGCCGTTGTAGCCCTCGCCCCACCAGCCGTCGGTGATGCTGAGGTTCAGCACGCCATTGATCCCCGCCTTCTGTCCCGAGGTGCCGCTGGCCTCCATGGGATATTCCGGATTGTTCAGCCATACGTCGACGCCGGTGACCAGCTTGCGGCCCAACGCCATGTCGTAGTCCTCCAGCAGGATGATCTTGCCCTCGAACTCCGGGCGCCGCGCATAGTCGTGGATGATCTTGATCAGTTGCTGACCGGGCTGATCGTGGGGATGCGCCTTGCCGGCGAAGATGAAGAGCACCGGGCGTTGCGGATCGTTCACCAGCCGCGCCAACCGTTCCGGGTTGGAGAACAGCAGGGTGGCACGCTTGTAGGTGGCGAAGCGGCGCGCAAAGCCGATGGTGAGGATGTCGGTTTCGGTGGGTTGCAGGTGGCGCACCAGCCGTTCCAGCTGCGATTCGCTGACGCCGTTGCGGCGGTGCATGCGCAGGCTACGGCGCCGCGCCTCATCCAGAATCTGTGCCTTGAGTGTCTGGCGCAGGCTCCAGAAGGTGTGATCGGGAATATCGTCGATCTGAGTCCAGTAGTCGGCATTGAGCAGTTCGTTGCGCCAGCCGCCGCCGTATTGCATGTCCAGATGGTTGACCCATTCGCGCGCCAGAAAGGTGGGGACGTGCACGCCGTTGGTGACGTAGCCGATGGGGTTTTCCTCCGCCGGGATTTGCGGCCAGATGTAGGCCTCCATCTGCGAGGCGACGTCGCCGTGAATGCGGCTGACGCCGTTGTGGAAGCGTGAGCCGCGCAGGCCGAGGGCGGTTTGGTTGAAGCTGTTGGGCGTTGCGGGCGAGGCGCCGAGAGCGAGGATGCGTTCCTCGTCGACGCCGAATTCCTGCATGTAGCGGCCGAAGTATTCGTGCATCAGGTGGTGCGGAAAGATGTCGTGGCCGGCAGGCACCGGGGTGTGGGTGGTGAACACCGTGGCCGCGGCCACCAGTTCCAGCGCACTGTCGAAATCGAGGCCGTCGCTCACGTGTTCGCGGATGCGCTCGAGGATTTGGAAGGCGGTGTGGTCCTCGTTGATGTGCCATACGGTGGGACGGATGCCGAGGGCGCGCAGGGCGCGCACGCCGCCGATGCCGAGGGCGATCTCCTGCTGCATGCGCGTGTGGATGTCGCCGCCGTAAAGCTGGTAGGTGATGGAGCGGTCGTTCTCCTGGTTGCCGGGCAGATCGGAGTCGAGCAGGTAGAGACGGATATGGCCGGCGCGCGCCTCCCATACCTTGAGTTCGACGCGTCGTCCCGGCAGTTCGATGAAGACGTGTACTTCATTGCCGGCGGCATCCACTGCCGGGTGTACCGGCAGGTCACGGAAATCCACCGGATGGTAGTGGGCGATCTGGTAGCCGCCGCCGTCGATGGTCTGATTGAAATAGCCCTGGCGATAGAGCAGGCCGACGGCGACGAAGGGTAGCCCCAGATCGCTGGCCGCCTTGCAGTGATCGCCGGCGAGGATGCCGAGGCCACCGGAGTAGATGGGGAAACTCTCGTGCAGGCCGAACTCGGCGCAGAAATAGGCGACCAGATCGCGCTGCGGGTCCAGGTGCTGCAGCAGGTCGCCGCGCGCCTCCTCCTGCAGATAGACGTCATAGGATGAGATGACGCGGTTGTAATCCTGTATGAAGATGCGGTCCTGTGCCGCCTGCTCCAGCCTGTCCTGGGCTACCTGGCGCAGGAACACCTTGGGATTGTGGCCGCACTGTTCCCACAGCGGAATGTCCAGGCGGCGAAACAGGCCACGCACCTGGCGGTCCCAGCTGTAGTAGAGGTCGTTGGCCAGTTCCTGCAACCGTGCCAGGCGCTCGGGTATGCGTGGCTGGACTTCGAGGGAATAACGGGTACCGGGCATGGTGGTTTCCTGCAAAGTGAAGACAGATACGTTACAAGTGACAAGTTACAGGGAAAAGAAAACGCTCCCGCAGGTCACTGGTCGTTTGTCACCTGGATGTAATGCACGGCAAATTCGCGATCGCTGGTGACGATGTGGGCGATGAGCCAGTCGCGCAACGAATGCAGCAGCGCGGCATCCAGTGCGGTCTCGCCATGGCTGACTGCGTTGCTGAGTAATTTGAGCTCTCCCAGCAGCATGGTGTGTTCACGTTGATGAGCGATGTGAGCACGGAAGCCGCTGGACAGCATCAGCTTCTCTTCATAGAGGAAATGGTCGTGTGCATCGCGGTGGATGCGTTGCAGCAGGGCGACGGGGTCGAGGGTGGTGTCGGCGTGCAGGGTGGCTGCCAGCAGGTTGAGCAGATCCGCCAGCTCGCGATGCTGGTAGTCGAGCGCTGCGATGCCGAGGTTGAGGTGGGACTGCCACTCGATCAAATCCGCCATGTCTCCTCCGCGCATGCGCCGCCCCGCGGGGTGGCGCAAGATGGACACGTGCAGTGTGTCGGCGCAACTGCCCGGTGATCTTGCAGCAACACGGCTGTCGCTGGCAAATCACCTTGAGGCAGGTATGCCCTGCCCATGGCAGTTTAGACGGAGTTGCGTGCGGCGCTCGCAGTCTGTCGGACCCGGGCCGATTGTGAGGACGGCCCGGGTCCGGCTGGCTGCTACAGGCGGGCGATGCGGGCCTGCTGTTCGGTCAGTTGGGCCAGGGCGCTCTGTACCTCGGCGAGGCGCGTGCGCTCCTTCTCCACCAGTTCGGCCGGGGCCTTGGCGGTGAAGGCCTCGTTGGACAGTTTGCCCTGCATGCGCTCGATGTCCTTCTCCAGCTTGCCCATCTCGCGGGCCAGGCGTGCCAGCTCCGCCTCCTTGTCGATGAGGCCGGCCATGGGCACCAGCAACTGCATCTCGCCCACCAGGGAAGTGGCCGACTCCGGCGCGTTGTCGCCGGCACCCAGCCAGGTGATGGATTCGGTGCGCGCCAGGCGTTGCAGGAACAGGGCGTTGCGCTCCAGGCGGTTCTTGTCCTCGGCGGAGCCGTTTTGCAGCAGCACCGGCAGGGGCTTGCTGGGGGCGATGTTCATGCCGGAGCGGATCTTGCGCACGCCGACGATGAAGTCCATCACCCACTGCATCTCGCTTTCGGCGGCGGTGTCGAGCGCGAAGTCGGCGGCTTGCGGGTAGGGCTGGCGCATGATGGTCGGGCCGGTGACACCGGCGAGCGGTGCCACGCGCTGCCAGATCTCCTCGGTGATGTAGGGCATGATCGGATGGGCCAGGCGCAGCAGGGCCTCCAGTACGCGCACCAGGGTCGCTCGCGTGCCGCGCTCTTGCGCTGCGGTGGCCTCGCCGCTGGTGAGCACCGGTTTGGACAGCTCCAGATACCAGTCGCAGTACTCGTTCCAGGTGAAGTCGTAGATGGCCTGGGCGGCGAGGTCGAAGCGGTAGCCGTTGATCGCTTCGTTCACCGTGCTGACGGTGCGGGCCAGGCGCGACAGGATCCAGCGGTCGGCCAGCGACAGTTCGCAGGCGCCGCCGGTCTGGCCGCAGTCCTTCTCTTCCGTATTCATCAGCACATAGCGCGCCGCGTTCCACAGCTTGTTGCAGAAGTTGCGGTAGCCCTCGATGCGGCCGGTGTCGAAGTTGATGTCACGGCCGGTGGAGGCGAGGGCGGCGAAGGTGAAGCGCAGGGCATCGGTGCCGTAGGGTTTGATGCCGTCGGGGAACTCGGCACGGGTCTGCTTCTCGATCCTCGCGGCCATCTCCGGCTGCATCAGGCCGGTGGTGCGTTTCTGCACCAGGGTCTCCAGGTCGATGCCGTCGATCAAATCGATCGGATCGAGCACATTGCCCTTGGACTTTGACATCTTCTGGCCGTGGGCGTCGCGCACCAGGCCGTGGATGTACACCTCGCGGAACGGCACGTCGCCCATGAACTTCAGGCCCATCATGATCATGCGGGCGACCCAGAAGAAGATAATGTCGAAGCCGGTGACCAGCACCGAGGTGGGGTAGAAGGTTTTCAATGCTTCCGTCTGCTGCGGCCAGCCCAGCGTGGAGAACGGCCACAGGGCGGAGGAGAACCAGGTGTCGAGCACGTCCTCGTCCTGCTTGAGCGCAACGTCGAAGCCCAGCTTGTGCCGCTCGCGCACCTCGGCCTCGCTGCGGCCCACATACACCTTGCCCTGGTCGTCATACCAGGCCGGGATGCGGTGGCCCCACCAGATCTGGCGCGAGATGCACCAGTCCTCGATCTTGTGCATCCAGTCGAAGTAGGTGTTCTTCCAGTTGTCCGGCACGAAGCGGATGCGGCCGTCTTCCACCACCTTGATGGCCTCGGCGGCCAGCGGCGCGACCTTGACGTACCACTGGTCGGTGAGCAGCGGCTCGATGACGCTGTGCGAGCGGTCGCCGCGCGGCACCATCAGCTTGTGGTCCTCGATCTTCTCGACCAGTTCCAGTTCCTTGAGGTCACGCACGATCTGGTCGCGCGCCTCGTAGCGATCCAGGCCCCAATACTGTTCCGGGATACCAATTTTGACAGCGTCCTCACAAAACAGAGGGCTCTGCAAAATAATGGTGTCTTGTCGGAAAGCTAGATTTGTCACCGGCCGATCTGTTGCGCCGATGATCTTTGCGTCTTTGGTAAACACATTGAACATGGGCAGATTGTGGCGCTGGCCGACGGCGTAGTCGTTGAAGTCGTGGGCCGGGGTGATCTTGACGCAGCCGGTGCCGAAGGCCGGGTCGACGTAGTCGTCGGCGATGATCGGGATCTCGCGGCCCACCAGCGGCAGGGTGACGGTCTTGCCGATGAGGTGCTGGTAGCGCTCGTCGTCCGGGTTCACCGCCACCGCGCTGTCGCCCAGCATGGTCTCGGGACGGGTGGTGGCGACCACCAGGTGGCCGCTGCCGTCGGACAGCGGATAGCGGAAGTGCCACAGATAGCCGTTTTCTTCCTCGCTGATCACTTCGAGGTCGGAGACGGCGGTGTGCAGCACCGGGTCCCAGTTGACCAGGCGCTTGCCGCGGTAGATGAGGCCCTCTTCGTACAGGCGCACGAACACTTCCTTCACCGCATCGGACAGTCCCTCGTCCATGGTGAAGCGCTCTTTCGACCAGTCTGGCGAGGCGCCCATGCGGCGCAGCTGGCGGGTGATGGTGCCGCCGGATTCGGCCTTCCACTTCCACACCTCGGCGAGGAAGTCCTCGCGCCCCAGGTCGTGGCGGGTCTTGCCCTGGGCCAGCAGGCGGCGTTCCACCACCATCTGGGTGGCGATGCCGGCGTGGTCGGTGCCCGGCTGCCACAGGGTGTTGTCGCCCTTCATGCGGTGGTAGCGGATCAGGGCATCCATGATGGTGTCCTGGAAGGCATGTCCCATGTGCAACGAGCCGGTGACGTTGGGCGGCGGGATCATGATGCAGTAGGCGTCACTGTTGGCGCCTGCGTCGCTGCGGGGGGCGAACCAGCCGTTCTGTTCCCAGGTCTGGTACCAGCGCTGCTCGATGGAATGGGGTTCGTAGCTCTTGTCCATGTCTTTATTTCGATTTGAATGTTTCCGGGCGGCTAAACGCAGTGCCTTCGCCAAGCGAACAGGCACGAGGGACAAGGTACGAGGGATGAACTCGTTGCGGTCGCGCCGTTTTGAATCAAAACAGCCGTGCGCGTAGCGCACACCGCCCTCGTATCTCGTACCTTGTCCCTCGTACCTATCGTTGATGCGAGACCTAGATACAGGAAATGGGGCGGGATTATACCCGATGGGGGCTATTTCAGCAGGTTGCGTATGCGCAGCTCGTCGCGCAGGGCGCGCTTGAGCTCCAAGCGGATGCGCGGCATTTCGCGGTCGATGACCTTGTCGACGAGGGCCTCCAGCTCTGCCTGCGAGGGCAGGGCCGGGGAGGTTGCGGGCGCAGGAGCCGGTTCCGGTGGCGGAGCGGCGGTGGGCTTGCTGTCCTTTCCCGAGGCGACCACCTCGTCGAGCAGCGGGATGGCGTCCTCCGCCTTGGGCGGCGCAGGGGGGCGGGTGGCCAGCAGGGCGCGGACCCGGTCCAGTTCGGCGAGGATTTCGGCGGCGGATTTCTTGGTGTGGTCGGTCATCGTCTCATCCCTGAGCGAGGGTGTGCGTTTCCAGCGGGTAGCCGCGGTCGCGGTAGAACTTGTAGCGGGCACGGCCCTGCTGTCTGGCCTGTTCATCGGCGGGAACGATCTCGGCGACGCGCTGGAAGCGGCTGAAGAACAGGGGCACCTCGGCGGCCAGGTTGATGAGCACCTCGTCGTGCACCTCGGGCTCGCCGCCCCAGCCGATGTGGATGGGGGTGAGTGTGTCCGCCGGTATGCCCGCTTCCAGTTTCTGGTGCGGCACGAAACTGCCCTGGCGGAAGGTCCACAGCAACTCATCGAGCCGTTCCGCTTCGCGTTCGTCGGCGGTGTGGATATAGACCCGGTGGCCGGTCAGCCAGGCCTTTTCCGCCACGCGGCAGGCAATCACCCGACCATCGGCCGGCTGTTTGCCTTCGAGGATGTAGAAATCGATGCGGGTCATAAGAACACAGGTACGAGATACGAGGGAAAAGGTGCGAGGACGGGAGTGCGCTGCGCGCACACCGGTGTTGATTCAATACGGCACGAGCGTAGCGAGTTCATTCCTCGTCCCTCGCCCCTCGTATCTCGTCCCTTATCCATTATTTAGGCACCACTTCTGTGAAGTAGATACTGCATGAGCAAGGGAACAGGCCGGCCGGTGGCGCCCTTGCCGTTGCCGCTTTTCCAGGCGGTGCCGGCGATGTCCAGGTGGGCCCAGGTGTATTCCTTGGTGTAGCGGGCCAGGAAGCAGGCGGCGGTGATGGTGCCGGCCTCCTTGCCGCCGATGTTGGCCATGTCGGCGAAGGGGCTCTTGAGCTGTTCGTCGTATTCGGGCCACAGCGGCATCTGCCAGGCGCGGTCGCCGCTGGCTTGGCCGGCGGCGAGCAGGGCATCGACCAGGCCCTGGTCGTTGCCGAGCAGGCCGGAGGCGTGGGCACCCAGGGCCACCACGCAGGCGCCGGTGAGGGTGGCGATGTCGATCACCACCGCCGGATCGAAGCGCTTAGCATAGGTCAGTGCGTCGCACAGGATCAGGCGGCCCTCGGCGTCGGTGTTGAGGATTTCGATGGTCTGGCCGGACATGGAGGTGACGATGTCGCCGGGCTTGTTGGCGGCGCCGTCGGGCAGGTTCTCGGAACTGGGCACCACGCCCACCACGTTGAGCGGCAGCTCCAGCTCCGCCACCGCCTGCATCACGCCGAGGACGGTGGCGCCGCCGCACATGTCGTATTTCATCTCGTCCATGGCGGCCGCCGGCTTCAGGGAGATGCCGCCGGCGTCGAAGGTGAGGCCCTTGCCCACCAGTACCACCGGCTTGTCCTTCTTCTTGCCGCCCTGGTATTCCAGCACGATGAGGCGCGGCGGCTGGCGGCTGCCCTTGGCCACCGAGAGCAGGGCGCCCATGCCCAGCTTTTCCATCTCCTGCTCGTCGAGGATGGTGGCCTTGAGTTTCTTGTTGTCCTTGGCCAGTTGTTCGGCCTGCTCGGCGAGGTAGCGCGGGGTGCAAATGTTGCCGGGCAGGTTGGCCAGGTCCTTGGTCAGCTTCATGCCGGCCTGGATGGCCTGGCCCTGACGCACCGCCTCCCTGGCCACCTTCTCCGCCGCGGCGTCGGCCACCAGCAGGGACACCTTCTTGACGTGCGGCCTTTCCTTATCGTCCTTCTTGCTCTTCAGCTGGTCGAACTGATAAATCACGTTGCCGGCCAGTTCCACGGTCTGCCGCACCTTCCAGGCCAGGTCGCGCTCCTTGACCTCCAGTTCGGCGAGAGCGAGCAGTGCGTCCCTGGCGCCGGTGCCCTTGAGGGCCGTGAGGGCGGCAGTCAGCAGCGTGCGGTAATCGGCGGCGGAGAGCGCCTCGCCGGCCTTGCCGCAGCCCACCAGCAGTACGCGCTCGGCCTGGTCGCCGACATGGTGCAGCAACAGGCTGTCGCCCACCTTGCCCTTGATGTCGTCGCCCTTGAGGGTACGCGTGATGAGGCCGCCGCAGGCGGCATCCAGGGCGGCGGCGGCGGGACTCAGCTTGTGTTTTTCATGCACGCCCACCACGATGCAGGCGCTGCGTTGTTTTTCTACCGGACCGTGCTTGACGGAAAACTCCATGAAAGTCTCCTGACAATGTTTGATTGGGGGCCGTGCCAGCGGCCATGGCTATAGCGTAAACTTGTCTGCCCCCGCCCACCATAACGGATTGCTAATTCCTTGATTATCCGACGCTACCTCCTGCGCGAGATCGCTGCCACCTTTGCCGGGGTGGCATTGCTGCTGTCGCTGATCGTGCTCAGCGGCACCTTCGTGCGCGTGCTGTCCGAGGTGGTGGAGGGAACCTATCCCGCTGATGTAATGCTGGAGCTGTTCGCTCTCAAGAGCTCGGCCAATCTGGTGTTCATCATGCCGCTGACCTTCTTTCTGTCGGTCCTGCTCGCCCTGGGGCGGCTGTATCGCGACAGCGAGATGACCGTGCTGTTTGCCTGCGGCATCGGTCCGCAGCGCATCTATCGCAGCGTCGGCCTGCTCTCCCTGCTGGTGGCCCTGGTGCTGGGGGCCCTCGCCCTGCTGTTCGTGCCGTGGACCAAGGAACGGGCCGCCCGTCTGCAGGACGAGGCCGGGGCGCGTTCCGAGATCGAGGGGCTGACGGCGGGACGCTTCAACCTGTTGGGTGAGGGCGGCCTGCTGGTCTATCTGGAGGGGATCTCCGACGATCGGCGCGAGATGATCGAGGTGTTCTCCCGTGGCGAGATGGATGCGCGCCAACAGGTGTTGAGTGCGGCGCGGGCCCAGCAGCAGGAGATCGATGGCGATCGTTACCTGGTGTTCTACGATGGCTACCGCTATGACGGCCAGCCGGGTACGCCGGACTTCCGCGTCATTCAGTTTCGCGAGCATGGCATCCGCCTGCAGGAGCGCGAGGTGGTGGCCAGCGAGCGGCCGCGCCAGGCGCTGCCGGTGGCGGTGCTGTGGCGCAGCGGTGCCGCTGCCGACATGGCCGAGTTGCAGTGGCGCCTGACGGTGCCGCTCAGCACCCTGGTGTTCGGCCTGCTGGCGGTGCCGCTGTCGCGCAGTTCACCGCGCGAGGGGCGCTACGGCCGTCTGGCCGAGGCGATCCTGATCTACATCGTGTACAGCTATCTCATCTTCGCCGCCAAATCGGCCCTGGCCCGGGGTGAGATCAGTCCGTGGCTCGGCCTGTGGTGGGTGCACGGCCTGGGTGCGGCGCTGCTGCTTGTCATCCTGTGGCGCCAGCGGCGTTTGCCGGGGCCGCGCCGCAAGGCGGTGCACGCATGAGGATCCTCAGCCGCTACATCGGCCGTGCCGTGCTGGTGCAGACCCTGATGGTCATGGCGGTGCTGCTGACCATTTATTTCTTCATCACCCTGATGGATGAATTGGCCGCCGTCGGCCAGGGACGTTATTCCATCGTGATGGCGCTGCAATATGCCTTGATGCTGCTGCCGCGCCAGCTCTATGAACTGTTCCCCATGGTGGCCCTGCTCGGCGGCATGCTTGGTCTCGGCACGCTGGCCAGCAGCAACGAGCTGACGGTGATCCGGGCGGCAGGGGTGTCGGTGCGGCGCATCATGCTGGCCATGATGAAGATGGCCTTGCTGCTGATGCTCGCCGTGGCGCTGATCGGTGAACTGGCCGCGCCGCAACTGGAGCAGAAGGCACAGATAATGCGCGCGCAGGCGCTGAACAAGGGGGTCAGCCTCAACGTCAGGGGCGGGCTGTGGGTGCGCGACGGCGATACCTACATCAACGTGCGGCGACTGTTGCCGGAAGGCACGGCCTATGACGTGTCGCTGTATGTGTTCGACAAGGAGCAGCGGCTGCTGGAGATGATCGATGCCCGTTCAGCGGTGTATGACAAGGGGCAGTGGGTGCTGCGCAAGGTCACGCGCAGCCGCGTCGATCATGCCGGCGTGGTGAGTGAGGAACTGCCCCGCCTGCCCTGGCGTACCGTGCTGAGCCCCGCGGTGATCAGCGTGGCGGCGCTGCCGCCGGACAAGTTGTCCATCGCCGAGCTGGCCGGTTATGTGGATTACACGCGCAGCAACAGCCTGGATGCGCGGGTGTATGAGCTGGCGCTGTGGACGCGGGTGGTGGCACCCTTCGCAACCGCCGGCATGATGCTGCTCGCCGTGCCCTTCATCTTCGGTTCCCTGCGCAGCGTCAGCATCGGCCTGCGCATCACCGTCGGCGGCCTGCTCGGCATCGGCTTCCACCTGTTCAACGGCGTGTTCGGCCGCATCGCCCTCGTCTACGACCTGTCGCCCTTGCTCAGCGCCGCGATGCCCACCCTGGTGGTGTACGGGCTGTGGTGGGGGCTGATGCGGCGGGTGCAGTGAATTCATGGGCCAGCCAAGCCACTTAATTCAAAAACTATCGTTCCCTCGACTTCCTTGCTGCCATCGGCATAGTCGAAATTCAAGATGGCGCCTTCGGCCGTCGGACCAAGCAATCCACCGGAAACATTCAAGTCTGAAATTGGTGTGATTTCATCATCACCCGTACCTGTAAACAGGGTAGTGCCACTCAGAAAATCGCCCATGAAAGTTAAATTGATATCTGAGTTTGGCATTGTGGGAAAAATGATATTGGCATAACCGTTTAGTGTGGCGTTGGCGAAGTACACAGACATCCCCGCCGAACTGATCTGCCCTTGGTTGCCAAATTGATCAGTGGCCGAACCACCGGTTCCGTTATAGAACCCCACCAGGTCTTGGGCCGCAAAGTCATCGAAGACGCTGCGAGGCGTGAACAGCATGGCGGGGATGTCGCTGTCAGAAGAGGTTTGTTCACCGGCGACATACACGGGCGTGCCGCTGCCGTCGTCGGCCGGCGGCAGCAGCAGCGGCGGCGTATCGATGGGCTGCGGCGGTGTCTCGCGGTTGGCGACGAAGGCCGCCTGACCGATGGCCAGTTCGATGATGCCGGCAGGATTGGCGACATAGATGATACCGTCCTGGGTGCTGACATACAGGCCGTCGGGTTGTGGCTGGCCATTGACGGGGGCGCAGTCGCCGGAGCAGTAGCGCAGGGTGAAGCCGGTGCCGCGGATGCCGATGGTGGCCACCGGGGTGGTGACGCTGTAGGTCTCGCGCGAGCGCACGCCGATGGTGCCGGTGATGGCGCGCAGACCGCCCTTGAGCAGGCTGAAGGCCGCCTTGTCGCCCCCTTCGCCCGGTGCGGCGAAGCTGTACTCGTCGACGACAAAACGGCTGTATTCCTGCAACGACACCAGGCCGCCGTCCGTGAAGCGCACCTGCAGTTTGCCGGCCCCGGTGATCAGCGTATCGCCGCTGTTGATGGCATCGCCGCGGCGCAGGGTACGGCTGATGCTTTGCGCATCCTCGGCGCTGGCCTCGCCGCTGGCGAAGAGGATCTTGCCGGCGCTGGCCCAGGCGCCGCTGCTTCCCAGCAGGCAGAGCAGGGTCAGGGTTTGCAGGTGGCGGAGAAGAGACAGGTTCATGGTCGTTCTCCCTAACGGAAATCACGACGCAGCGACAGCATCATCTGTGTGCGCTCGTATCGGGTGATGGGGATGTTGGAGTCGTTTTTGCTGTGGCGCAGCTGGGCGCGCCATGACCAGTCCTTGGTCGCCTTGTAGGTGGCCGTGAGGCTGGCGTCATACAGGTCGTCCCTGCGCGTCTTCAGGAACAGCGGATCGTCGGCGCCGTAGCTGGCCGCCTGGTAGCTGCCCAACAGATTGAAGCCGATCTTCTGGCTGAGTGCATAGTTGACGCCCAGGCGCAGCCCCCAGAAATCCCTGCCGATGTGCCGGTAGTTGCCATCCTGTTCGTCGTCCGTGCCGCCGAACAGGCTGCTGTAAAACACCACCGGCGCGGTGGTCTGCTTGAGGGCATGGACCCATGCCGCGCCGATCATGGTCGTGTTGACATCGCGGGTCTGTTGCTCCGGATAGTGCTGGGTGGCATATTGCATGAACAGCGAGCCCTGGTTGCGGGCGTCGAAGATGTGTTCCCACTGCAGGTTCAGCCCCGCCAGCGTGCGGTAGCGCTCGCCGTCGAGCCACAGCCCCTGTGTCTGCAGTGCGGCGATGTAGCGTTCGCGGCCGCTTTGCAGGCGCAGGCCGGCATGGGCATCGGCGGTGCCGATATTGAAGCGGTCGTAATCTGCGTTGCGGCGATCTTCGATGTTGCCGCCGACAAAGGCCTGCAGGTCGGGGCGCAGCTGGCGCCGGTAAGTGAGGCCGCCGCGCACGCTGGCAAAGCTGTCTGATTGCTCCAGTCCGCCCGGGTCGAGGGTGAACACCAGATTGCCCAGCGCGGGGATGGCTACCTGGCTGTCGCTGGTCGCGCTGTTGACGTTGCTGTCATGGCCAACACCGAGTTCCAGGTAGCCGCTCAGTTGATCGAGCTGGGCGTCGAAGCGTTGTTCGAGCACGTTGAGGTAGCGCGCAATGCTGCTGCGCACGGTCTCCGGCGGATCTTGTCGCAGCACCTGGCTGAATTCATGATGGGCCGCCTGGTTCTCGCCGATCAGAAAATAGGCGCGGGCCAGCTCGGCACGTGCCTGGCTGTGGTCGGGCTGCACGCTCAGGACGCGTTCGAGGGCGAAGACCGCCCGGGTGGTGCGATTGGATTGCAGCGCCGCGAGACCGAGCAGATAGTCGTATTCCACCTCGCCGGCCCGTGTATCCTCCTGCGGCGCCAGGAGCTGGTAGGCCTGTTCGCCCGCCCTGGCGTCAAGCAGTTGCCGGGCCTGGTCCAGTAACGCGTCGGCATGGGCGGTGCTGGTCAGCAGCAGTGCGGCGCAGGCCAGTATCCGCAGCATGGCGGGGGGGCGGCTCTTGTTGCCCGTACGCTGCGGGCGGTGCGCGTGATTCATCATGCTCTCCCTGTTTCGGCTGATTTTGTGGCGTCAACAATGAAAGCCTAGCAGTTTCTCCGCACCGGCGGAGACGGCACGGGATTTTTTTCCCGCCGCGGGGATAGGGTAGAATGCGCGACCCACCATTACTGGATACGCATCATGGCCGACGAGCTAGCCGACCTGTTCCAGAACAACCGCACCTGGGCCGCGCAACACCTCGCCCAGGACCCCGCGTTCTTTACCCGCCTATCGCAGCAACAGAGTCCGGAATATCTGTGGATCGGCTGCTCCGACAGCCGCGTGCCCGCCAATGACATCGTCGGCCTGGCGCCGGGTGAACTGTTCGTGCACCGCAACGTCGGTAACCTGGTCTATCACACCGACTTCAACTGCATGTCGGTGCTGCAGTACGCCATTGAAATCCTGCAGGTGAAGCACATCATCGTCACCGGCCATTACGGCTGTGGCGGCGTGCGCGCCGCGTTGCAGAACCGCGAGCTGGGGCTGATCGACAACTGGCTGCACAATGTGCGCGATATCTATGATCGCAACCGCACCCGGCTGGAGCGGCTGGACGAGGAGGCGCGCATCGATCGGCTGTGCGAGCTGAACGTGGTGCAGCAGGTGGCCAATGTCTGTCACACTACCATCGTGCAGCGTGCCTGGCACAAGGGACAGGCGCTGTCGGTGCATGGCTGCATCTACAGCATCAACGACGGCATCCTGCGCGACCTTGGCGTGCAGGTCAGCGGCGCGGACCAGCTGGCGCCGGTGTATCGCATAGAAGAATAGGCACGAGGTACGCGGGGAAAGGTGCGAGGAGTGAACTCGCTGCGCTCGTGCTGTTTTGAATTCAAACGACCGTGAGCGCAGTGCACACCGCCCTCGTGTCCCGTACCTTGTGCCTCGTGCTTGCCATGTGGCGGATTACCCTCTAAGGAAGGTCTGAATAAGTCCATCCTGGACTTCTCAGGTCGCTCCCGCCCCTCCCTGGGCTGCGCGACATAAGTCCATCCGTGGACAAAACCACGCCAAGCGAAAAGTGTGATTTTCGCTTGGCTTCATTTTTCAACGACTTATCGTCGTTGAAAAATGGCGGCACATCCCTGTGCCGCGGAAGCTCTGAACTTATTCAGAGCTTCCCTAAGGATTCCTTTCTCGGGCATCTGTCCTGACCAGGATGCTTTCCGACCAGCGGTCGTGCCAGGTCATCTTGTCCTTGTCCCACAGCGACCACCAGAAACCGAGGCCGAGGGCGGCCCAGGAGACCAGGGCGGTCATGAAGCGCAGCAGGGCCTGCATCCAGCCGATGGCGCGGCCGTCGTAAGTCTGCACACGGATGCGCCAGGTGCGCATGCCCAGGGTCTGTCCGCCGTGGGTCCAGAACCAGCCGAAGAACAGAAAGGCCGTCGCCAGCAGCCAGAACAGGGCCAGCGGATCGAAGCTGCCGTCACCGGCGCTGCCACGGCGCAGCAGGGTGTAGGGCACGAAGGCCAACAGCTCCACGCCGAGCAGCAGCACGGTGTCGTACAGGGCGGCGGCCAGACGGCGCAGCAGGGGGCAGGGGATGAATTCGGTGCTCACGATGGCAACCCGGTGTCCAGGATTCAGGGGCGCCACCTTACCGCTTTTCGGGTCAGGTTTGAACAGTTGTGTGACCGCCCCGGCATTTTGCCGCGTCGGCCGGTATTTGCGCTAAGGCAATTAAGCTTGTTTTAAGCCTTGCTCCGCTAGGCTGCCGCCACCGATTCTGTTCAGGTGGCGGAGAGACCATGGCGCGTAAACTGCAGTTCGATTTTCGGGGGCGCTATACGGCCGTGCTGGCCTATGTCGGCGTGTTCGTTGCCATTTCCTTTGTCATCCGTCTGGCCCTGTTGTGGAAGCAATGGGGCGATATCGACGCCGGGGTGTTTGGGCTGGTCAAGGTATTCGCCGTCGGCCTGCTCTACGACCTGATCACCGCCAATTATTTCGCCCTGCCCTTCGTGCTGTACCTGCTGCTGATCCCCGAGGCGGTGTTCCGCCATCCCCTGCATCGGCTGTGGCTGGAACTGGGTTATGTGGTGGCCCTT
Organism: Sulfurivermis fontis; assembly: GCF_004001245.1. Taxonomy (NCBI): domain Bacteria; kingdom Pseudomonadati; phylum Pseudomonadota; class Gammaproteobacteria; order Thiohalomonadales; family Thiohalomonadaceae; genus Sulfurivermis; species Sulfurivermis fontis. The sequence goes on along the minus strand of NZ_AP018724.1, from coordinate 2,358,856 downwards.
GCTCTGCTGCTGTTCATCGGTGTGGCGGAGTGGCTGTTCTGGGACGAGTTCGGCAGCCGCTTCAATTTCGTCGCCGTGGACTACCTCATCTATACCCAGGAGGTCATCGGCAATATCCGTGAATCCTACCCGCTGACGGCCCTGCTCAGCGGTATCGGCGCGGCGGCACTGACCCTGCACCTGCTCATCCGCCGCCATCTGTTGGCCGGACTGGGCCACCCGACCCGTCTGGCGGCGCGCCTGCGTCATGCCGCGGGCTTTGTGGTGGCGGCGTCGCTGGCTACCGTACTCGTCGACAGTTCCCTGGCCGAAGTGTCGGACAACCGTTATGAAAACCAGTTGGCAGGCAATGGTATCTACAGTTTCTTTGCCGCTTTTCGCAACAACGAGCTGGACTATGACACCTTTTACCGCACCGAGCCGGAGCCGGTCGTGCAGCAGCGTCTGGCGCAAATGCTCGGGGAGGGGATGTCGGGCGATGAGCTGAGCGCGTTACATGCCGTGCGCCGGCCGGGTGCCGAACGGCGGCTGAATGTCATGCTGGTGGTGGTGGAGAGCCTCAGCGCCGAGTTTCTCGGTGCCTATGGCGATGGCCACGGCCTGACGCCATACCTGGATGCCATCGCCGCCGACAGCCTGCGTTTCACCCGTCTGTATGCCACCGGCACCCGCACGGTGCGCGGCCTGGAGGCGGTGACACTGTCCCTGCCGCCGACGCCCGGCAGTTCCATCGTCAAACGGCCGCGCAACAGCGGCCTGTTCTCCGTCGGCTTGCTGTTCCGCGAACGCGGTTATGACACCCGCTTCCTCTACGGCGGCTACGGTTACTTCGACAACATGAATGCCTTTTTCGCGGGCAACGGCTACGAGGTGGTCGACCGCACCGACATGAGCGAGGCGGAGGCGCCTTTCGCCACCATCTGGGGGGTGGCGGACGAATACCTGTTCAACCGCGCCCTGGCCGAGGCGGATCGCTCCCATGCCGCGGGCCGCCCGTTCTTCCAGCAATTGCTGACCACCTCCAATCATCGTCCCTATACCTACCCCGACGGGCGCATCGATATCCCGTCGGGGACGGGGCGCGAAGGGGCGGTGAAATACACCGACTGGGCGCTGGGCAATTTCATCGCCCAGGCCCGGCAGCACCCCTGGTTCGACGACACCGTCTTCGTCATCGTCGCCGATCACTGCGCCAGCAGCGCCGGCCGGGCCGAACTGGAGGTGGCACGCTATCGTATCCCGTTGCTGATCTATGCCCCGCGCCATATCCGGCCGCAGCAGGTCGATGTGCTGGCCAGCCAGATCGATGTCATGCCCACGGTGCTCGGCCTGCTCAATTTCAGTTACGACAGCAAGTTCTTCGGTCAGGACTTGCTGGCCGCAGGCAGCGGCGGCCGTGCCCTGATCGGCAACTATCAGAAGCTGGGATATCTGCGCGATGACCACCTCACCGTGCTGTCACCGCAGCGACAGGTGAGTGCCTATGCCGTGGATGAACGCGGCCACTTGCGGCCCGCCGCGCCGGATGCTGCCGAGTTGGCCGATGCCGTGGCCCTGTATCAGGGGGCCAGCGCGCTCTATCACCGTGGACTGTTGGCCTGGGGCGTCAACTGACCGGCCAGACCTGCCGCCGGAAGACCCAGACATAGAGGCCGAGGGCGATGCCCCAGCAGATGAAGGCCGACCAGACATCGTGGGAGACGAAGTGCGCGCCGCGTACCCACTGGGTGGCGGCGAACACCGATCCCACGGTCAGGGCGGTGCCGAGTCCGGCCAGGGCCAGGCGGCGGTTGCGGCCGAGAAACAGGAAGTAGAGGAAGAACAGCGAAAAGCCGCCCGAAGAGTGGCCGCCGGGGAAGCAGACGCCGCGCGGCATGTCCGCCGGACGCGGGCTGAACACCGGGACATACTGGCGGTCGCCGCCGTACTGCTGCAGGCTCCAGGGACAGTCCACGTTGGAGTAGTGCTTGCCGAGGGCGACCAGCCCGGTGCCGAGCAGCATGCAGAGGAAGGCGTAGGCGAAGGTACGGCGCCAGCGCCGCAGCCGCGGCACGAGCCAGGAGCCGGCCAGGCCGAGCAGGACGACAACGGCGATCAGCTTGATGAAGTCGGCACCGCCGTCGTGCAGCACCTGCTGCGTCAGCCAGGTGTCGCCGATGCGCCAGCGTCCCCGTTCCGCGTCGTAGAGCAGGTCGCTGACGGTCAGGTCCAGGCCGGAAAACTGGCCCAGCAGGGCGAGGGGGAGAAACAGGGCGGCCGGCAGGAGGCCGTGCCACAGCCAGAAGCGTCGTGCAGTGTCGGTCATGTTCGGTGGACTCGCAGTCGGGGGCGCCATTGTTCCATGCCTTGCTGAATTTTTCATGAAGTCGTCTGCGGTGCGGCCGGGCGGGGCCCGCTCTGCGTTTTCCCTTTCCCCGGTTTGCCAGTATCATTGGCGCCTCGTCGCTGCCGGCTCCTGCCTCTCGCGACATACCGTCCATCCATGGACATATCCGAATCCTTACCGAAAGGCCTGCCCTGTCATGCTGCTGTTGCGCGGAAGTCCGGCTCTGTCCCCGTTTCGTCTGGAAAAGCTGCTGGCGCAGGTGCGCCGCGCCGTGCCGGGGGTGGAGCACCTCTACGCCGAGTTCGTCCACTTCGCCGACACGGAGCGGGCGCTCACCGACGCCGAACGTGCGGTGCTGGAACAGCTGCTCAGCTATGGTCCGCGCCTGACGGTGGAGGAGCCGCACGGCCGGCTGTTCTTCGTGGTGCCGCGCCTCGGCACCATCTCGCCCTGGGCCTCCAAGGCCACCGATATCGCCCACAACTGCGGCCTGTCCGTGGTGCACCGCCTGGAGCGCGGCGTCGCCTACTATGCTGCCAAGGCGGGCGCTGCCCCGTTCAGCGCGGACGAGGCCGCCGCCGTGGCCGCCCTGTTGCACGACCGTATGACCGAGAGCGTGCTGGATACCCTGGACGATGCGGCCGGACTGTTTCGCGTGGCCGAGCCGGCGCCGCTGCGTTCGGTGGACGTGCTCGCCGGCGGCCGTGCGGCCCTGGAGCGGGCCAACAAGGACTGGGGCCTGGCCCTGGCCGGCGACGAGATCGACTACCTGGTGGAGAACTTCACCGCCCTCGGCCGCAACCCGACCGACGTCGAGCTGATGATGTTCGCCCAGGCCAACTCCGAGCACTGCCGCCACAAGATATTCAATGCCGACTGGGTCATCGACGGCCAGGCGCAGGAGAAGTCGCTGTTCGGCATGATCCGCAATACCTATCATCACAACAGCCGTGGCATCCTGTCCGCCTACAAGGACAACGCGGCGGTAATCGAAGGTTTCGAGGCCGGCCGCTTCTACCCGTCGCCCGACAGCGGCGAGTACGGCTATCACCGGGAGCCGGTGGCGATCCTGATGAAGGTGGAAACCCACAATCATCCCACCGCCATTTCTCCCTTCCCCGGTGCCGCCACCGGCTCCGGCGGCGAGATCCGTGACGAGGGCGCCACCGGCCGCGGCTCCAAGCCCAAGGCCGGCCTGACCGGCTTCTCCGTGTCCAACCTGCGCATCCCTGGCTTCGAGCAGCCCTGGGAGACCGACCACGGCAAGCCGGGACGCATCGCCTCCGCGCTGCAGATCATGGTCGACGGCCCGCTGGGCGCCGCCGCCTTCAACAACGAGTTCGGCCGTCCGGCCATCAACGGCTATTTCCGCACCTATGAGGAGAAGGTCGCCGGCCCCAACGGCGAAGAGGTGCGCGGCTACCACAAGCCCATCATGCTGGCCGGCGGCCTCGGCAACATCCGCGTCGACCATGTGGAGAAGCAGCGCATCCCGCCCGGCGCGCAGCTGGTGGTGCTGGGTGGCCCGGCCATGCTCATCGGCCTGGGCGGCGGCGCGGCCTCCAGCATGAGCACCGGCCAGTCCCACGAGGACCTGGACTTCGCCTCGGTGCAGCGTGGCAATCCCGAGATCCAGCGCCGCTGCCAGGAGGTCATCGACCGCTGCTGGCAGCTGGGCGCCCAGAATCCCATCGTCTCCATCCACGATGTCGGCGCCGGCGGCCTGTCCAACGCCATGCCGGAACTGGTCAACGACGCCGGCCGCGGGGCGCGTTTCGAGCTGCGCGCCATCCCCAACGACGAGCCGGGCATGGCGCCGATGGAGATCTGGTGCAACGAGGCGCAGGAGCGCTACGTCCTTGCCGTGCGCCCGGAGGATATGGAGCGCTTTGCCAAAATCTGCGAGCGCGAGCGCGCGCCCTATGCGGTGATCGGCGAGGCCACCGAGGAGCAGCGCCTGGTGTTGGGCGACGGCCACTTCGAGAACACGCCCATCGACCTGCCGCTGGAGGTGCTGCTGGGCAAGCCACCCAAGATGCTGCGCGACGTGCAGCACAAGCCTTTCCACAAGAGCGAGCTGCGCACCGCACATATCGACATCAAGGACGCCGCCTACCGCCTGCTGCGCCTGCCCACGGTGGCCAGCAAGCACTTCCTCATCACCATCGGCGACCGCACCGTCACCGGCCTGGTGTGCCGCGATCAGATGGTCGGCCCGTGGCAGGTGCCGGTGGCCGACTGCGGCGTGACCGCCACCAGCTTCGACGTCTACACCGGCGAGGCCATGGCCATGGGCGAGCGCACCCCGGTGGCGCTGATCGATCACGCCGCCTCGGCGCGCATGGCGGTGGGCGAGGCGCTGACCAACATCCTTGCTGCGCGCATCGACGACATCTCGCGCATCGTGCTGTCCGCCAACTGGATGGCCCCGGCCGGTCATCCGGGCGAGGACGCTGGCCTGTATGCGGCGGTGCAGGCGGTGGGCATGGAGCTGTGCCCGGCGCTGGGTATCGCCATCCCCGTGGGCAAGGACTCCATGTCCATGAAGACGGTATGGGAAGACAACGGCGAGAAGAAGAGCGTCACCGCGCCGCTGTCGCTGATCGTCTCTGCTTTCGCGCCGGTGTCCGACGTGCGCAAGAGCCTTACCCCGGAACTGCGTAGCGACAAGGGCGACAGCGATCTGATCTTCATCGACCTGGGCAAGGGCAAAAACCGTCTCGGCGGTTCCTGCCTGGCGCAGGTATACAAGGAACTGGGCCACCACGCCCCGGACCTGGACGACCCGCAGCAGTTCAAGGCCTTCTTCGACTGTATCCAGGACCTGAACGCCAAGGGCCTGCTGCTCGCCTATCACGACCGCTCCGACGGCGGCCTGTTCGTCACCCTGGCCGAGATGGCCTTCGCCGGTCACACCGGCATCAGCGTCGAGCTGGATGGCCTGGAGGGCGACGCCGCCGCGCTCCTGTTCAACGAAGAACTGGGCGCAGTGATTCAGGTGCGCCACGTCGACACCGACGACGTGCTGGCCTATCTGCACGACGCCGGCCTCGGCCGGCACAGCTACGTCATCGGCACGCTCAATGACGATGACCGCATCGTCATAAGCCAGGATCGCATCGCACTGCTCGACGAGCCGCGCATCGAGCTGCAGCGCGCCTGGGCCGAGACCAGCTACCGCATGCAGGCACTGCGTGACAATCCGGAATGCGCGCAGGAAGAGTTCGACACCCTGCTCGATGCCGATGATCCGGGCCTGCACGCCGAGCTGTCCTTCGATATCGACGAGGACGTTGCCGCGCCCTTCATCCACAGCGGCCGGCGGCCGCGCGTCGCCATCCTGCGCGAGCAGGGCGTCAACGGCCAGGTGGAAATGGCGGCCGCCTTCGACCGCGCCGGCTTTGCCGCGGTGGACGTGCACATGAGCGACATCATCAGCGGCCGCGTGTCGTTGCAGGATTTCACCGGCCTGGTCGCCTGCGGCGGCTTCTCCTACGGCGACGTACTCGGCGCCGGCGGCGGCTGGGCCAAGTCGATCCTGTTCAATCCGCGCGCGCGCGACGAATTCGCCGCCTTCTTCCAGCGTGGCGACAGCTTCAGCCTCGGCGTGTGCAACGGCTGCCAGATGATGTCCAACCTGCACGAACTCATCCCCGGTGCCGAGGGCTGGCCGCGTTTCGTGCGCAACGAGTCCGAGCAGTTCGAGGCGCGCGTGGCGATGGTGGAAGTCGTCAAGTCGCCATCGCTGTTCTTCGCCGGTATGGAAGGCTCGCGCATGCCCATCGCCGTGGCCCACGGCGAAGGCCGTGCCGAATTCCCCGATGCCGACGGCCCGGTGGCCGCACTGCGCAATCAGCGTGTCGCCCTGCGCTGGGTCAACAACTATGGCGACCCCACCGAGATCTACCCGTTCAATCCCAACGGCTCGCCGCTGGGCATCACCGGCCTCACCACCGCCGACGGCCGCGTCACCATCATGATGCCGCACCCCGAGCGCGTGTTCCGTGCCGTGCAGCATTCCTGGGGCCCGGACGACTGGCTGGAAGACGGCCCGTGGCTGCGCATGTTCCGCAACGCGCGCGTGTGGGTGGGTTGATCGAGTTACACGATACAAGTGACAAGATGCAAGTAAATGCAGGTCGGGTTGGCGTAGCGCAACCCGACCTGCTATTCCCCCACCTCGAAATCCTTTGCGGTCTTTGCGCTGAAGGCTTTTGACGTTCCAGCGTCTAAGCTTGGGTAAATCCGAGCGGAGACGCGCCATGCGTACATTAATCCTGTCTCTCCTGTTGTGGCTGGTATTGCCTGCCCAGGCGCAGCCGGTGTTCGAGTCGGCGCAGCAGCGCTTTCGCGTCGAGACCGTGGTGGACGGTCTGGAGCATCCGTGGTCGCTGGCCTTTCTGCCCGACGGCACGCTGCTGGTCAGCGAACGGCCGGGGCGGCTGCGGGTGGTGCGCGACGGCCGTCTGCTGCCGCAGGCGGTAAGCGGTCTGCCGCAGATCGCGGCACGGGGCCAGGGGGGCCTGCTCGATGTGGTGCCGCATCCGCAGTTCGCCAGCAATGACCTGATCTACTTTTCCTACGCCGCGGCGGGGGAGGGCGGCTACACCACCCGGGTCGCCCGCGGCCGTTTCGACGGCGGGCGCCTGGCCCTCGCTGATGTGCAGGTGCTGTTCGAGGCCCTGCCGCGCTCGCGCCGCACCCATCACTTCGGCTCGCGCCTGGTATTCGACCGAGCGGGTTTTCTCTACATCACAGTGGGCGATCGCGGCGACATGGACCGCGCCCAGCAGCTGGACGACCATGCCGGTTCGGTGCTGCGCCTGCACGACGACGGCCGCATCCCCGCCGACAATCCCTTCCTCGGCCGCAAGGACGTCCGTCCCGAGATCTACAGCTACGGTCACCGCAACCCGCAGGGCATGACCCTGCATCCGGATACCGGCGCAGTGTGGCTGCATGAGCACGGCGCGCGCGGCGGTGACGAGATCAACATCGTGCACCCGGGCCTGAACTATGGCTGGCCGGTGATCACCCACGGCGTCGACTACACCTACCTTCCCATCGGCATCGGCACCCACAAGGAGGGCATGGAGCAGCCGCTGTATCACTGGACGCCGTCCATCGCCCCCTCCGGGATGGCCTTCTACAGCGGCGATGCGTTCCCGCGCTGGCGCGGCAATCTGTTCGTCGGCGCCCTGGCCGGCGAGCATCTGGCGCGCCTCACCCTGGATGGCGAGAAGGTGGTGGCGGAGGAAAGACTGCTGACCACGCTGGGCCGACGCATCCGCGACGTGCGTCAGGGACCGGACGGCCGCCTCTGGCTGCTCACCGACCACGACTCCGGCCAGCTGCTGCGCCTGGAACCCGTGAAATAGGGGTCAAGTTTCTGTCTGCACCGCCGACAAAGCGGGTAAACCGGTAATGGCGGATATTCGCGTGACCTTATTTCTGCGGCAATGGTTGGTGTTGTGCGTCGGGCTGTGCCCGGCCGGCTCTGTGCTGGCCGGCGCGCAGTATTACGGCGCCGCCCTGCACGAGTCGCGCTGGGAGGTCAAATCCACCCGCATGGCATGCACCCTGAGCCATACCATCCCTCTCTACGGTACCGTGCGCTTCGAGGGACGCGCCGGTGGTGGGCTCGATTTCACGGTGCAGGTGCTGCGCCGTCCGGCGAAGGCCGGGGTGGCGCAGCTGGCCTCCCTGGCCCCGGCCTGGAAGCACGATACCCCTGCTCTGGCGCTCGGGCAGGTGTCGGTCGCCGACAGCGCCGAGCCCATCCGCTTCGACCGGCCGCTGGCATGGCGTCTGCTGGCCGAGCTGGAAAAGGGGATGTTTCCCACCTTCACCTACCCGGACTGGGCCGATGGCCGCGATGAGGTGACGGTGGCCGTCTCCGCGGTCAACGTGAAGCCCGCCCTCGGGGAGTTCCTCCGCTGCCTCGACGGGCTGCTGAGTTATGATTTCAGCGCGGTACAGAAGACGCTGGTCAACTTTGCCTTCGGCAGTGCCGCCCTGGGGCCGGAGGCGCGCCGCGTGCTCGACCGGGTGGCCGAGTATCTGCTGGCCGACCCGGCGGTCAGCGGGGTGCTGATCGAGGGGCACACGGACAATGTCGGTTTCCGCCGTTACAACGAGCGCCTCAGCCGCCAGCGCAGCGAGGTGGTGCGCGACTATCTGGTGAAAAAAGGGATCGCCCGCGAGAAATTCACCCTGCGCAGCCAGGGCGAGACCAAGCCGCTGGCCAGCAACCGCACCGAAAGCGGCCGCGCGGTCAACCGCCGTGTCATCGTTCTGCTGACCCGATAACCCCTTGAGCCGCTGGGTTGGCGCGCCATTTTTTGCCATGGCGGCGCGGCGTCTCGGTTATAATTGCTCCCCTTTGCGCCGCCGGGCGGCGGCGTACGGCACACATCTTTCGGGGAGTCTCTCATGTCCGGCATCAAGAAAGTGGTCCTGGCCTATTCCGGCGGCCTCGACACCTCCATCATTCTCAAGTGGCTGAAGGACAAGTACGGCTGCGAGGTGGTGACCTTCACCGCCGACATCGGCCAGGGCGAGGAGGTCGAACCGGCCCGCGCCAAGGCGAAGGCCATGGGCGTCAAGGAAATCTACATCGATGATCTGCGCGAGGCGTTCGCGCGCGACTTCGTGTTCCCCATGTTCCGCGCCAATACCCTGTACGAGGGCGAATACCTGCTCGGCACCTCCATCGCCCGCCCGCTCATCGCCAAGCGCCTCATCGAGATCGCCAACGAAACCGGCGCCGACGCCATCGCCCACGGCGCCACCGGCAAGGGCAACGACCAGGTGCGCTTCGAGCTGGGCGCCTATGCGCTGAAACCGGAGGTGAAGGTGATCGCGCCGTGGCGCGAATGGGACCTGACCTCGCGCGAAAAGCTGATGGCCTATGCCGAAGAGCACAACATCCCGGTGGACTTCGCCAAGAAGGGCAAGAAGTCGCCCTATTCCATGGACGCCAACCTGCTGCACATCTCCTACGAAGGCGGCGTGCTGGAGGATCCGTGGTGCGAGCCGGAAGAGGACATGTGGCGTTGGTCGGTCTCCCCCGAAAAGGCCCCGGATACCCCGACCTATGTGGAACTGACTTACAAGAAGGGCGATATCGTCGCCATCGACGGCCAGGCCATGACCCCGGCCCAGGTGATGGCGCACCTCAACAAGGTGGCCGGCGCCAACGGCATCGGCCGCGCCGACATCGTCGAGAACCGCTATGTCGGCATGAAGTCGCGCGGCGCCTACGAGACCCCGGCCGGCACCGTGATGCTCAAGGGCCACCGCGCCATCGAGTCGCTGACCCTGGACCGCGAAGTGGCGCATCTGAAGGATGAGCTGATGCCGCGGTACGCCTCGCTCATCTACAACGGTTACTGGTGGAGCCCGGAGCGCAAGATGCTGCAGACGATGATCGACGCCTCACAGGAGCACGTGAACGGCACGGTGCGCCTCAAGCTGTACAAGGGCAACGTCATCGTCGCCGGCCGCAAGTCGGAGAGCGATTCGCTGTTCGATGCCAACATCGCCACCTTTGAGGACGATGCCGGCGCCTACAACCAGAAGGATGCCGAGGGCTTCATCAAGCTGAATGCCCTGCGCATGCGTATCGCCGCCAAGCGCGGCCGTTGAACGGAATGATAACGAGCGGGTGGCCACGCAGCCGCCCGCCGCTCCGCAAGCTGCTGGAGGAGTCAGGTAGCAGCAATGACAGACATCGTATTCGAAGGCCTGCGCGTCCTGCTGCTGGGGTTGATCGTGGTCTGGCTGTGGCATGTCGGGCACCAGCAGGGGCTGGCGCAACAGCCGGGCTGGCGTGTCATATGGCTGGGCTTTGTGCTGATTTTTGCCGGCAGCCTGCTCGATGTCACCGATAATTTTCCCGCCTTGGATCGTCTTGTCCTCACCGGCGACACGCCGGTGGAGGCTTTTCTGGAAAAAGTCGTCGGTTACCTTGGCGGTACCGCTCTGCTGGCGTGGGGCTTTTGGCGCTGGATGCCGCGCATCGCGGCGCTGGCACAGATGCAACGCCAGTTGTGCGGCGACGATGATGGACAATGCAACGTGCCGGTGCGCGCCAGCGAATTGCAGATCATCAACGCCCGCCTCGAACAGGAGGTACGCCGGCGTAAGCAGGTGGAATGGCGGCTGCAGCAGGAGAAGGAGCGCCAACTGGTCACGCTGCAATCCATCGGAGATGGTGTCATCACTACCGACACCAACGGCATCATCGATTACATCAATCCGGTCGGCGAGCGGCTGACCGCCTGGGAAAACGGCAGCGCCATCGGCCGGCATTACCTCGAGGTGCTCAATCTGGTGGATGAGGCCACCGGCGAGGCGCTGGCCGATCTGGTGAGCCTGTGCCTGAGCCAGGACGGCGCCCAGGTGCATGCCGACGACGGCGTGCTGACCCATGAGGACGGCACCGAGTTCAATATCAATATCAGCGCGGCCCCGATGCGCGACAGCCACGGCCGTGTCATCGGTGCGGCATTGGTGCTGCACGATCTCACCGAGGTGATGGGCATCGCCCGACAGCTCGGTTACCAGGCCAGCCACGACATGCTGACCGGCCTGGTCAACCGGCGCGAGTTCGAGCGCCTGCTGGAGGGAGCCATCCGCAGTGCGCGCAGCGGTGAATGCCAGCATGCGATGTTCTATATCGACCTGGATCAGTTCAAGCTGGTCAACGACTGCTGTGGCCACCGTGCCGGCGATGAACTGCTGGTGCTGTTGTCCACCCTGCTGCAGCGTCATGTACGCGAGGCCGATACCGTGGCACGTCTGGGGGGGGACGAGTTCGGCGTGTTGCTGGAGGACTGTGACCTGGACAATGCCCTGCTCATTGCCGAAGAACTGCGCCAGGTAGTGCGTGAATTCCGTTTCGTCTGGCTGGGCAAGACCTTCGAGATCGGGGCCAGCATCGGTGTCGTTCCCATCGGCAGGAGTACCGGGCGTCTGGCCGAGGTACTGAGCGCCGCGGATACCGCCTGCTATGTCGCCAAGGACCTGGGGCGCAACCGCATTCATGTCTATACGCCGGATGACCGCGAGGTGGTGCACCATCACGGTGAAATGGCCTGGGTCCACCGCATTACCCAGGCCTTCGAGGATGATCGGCTGCGTCTCTATGCCCAGCCCATCGTGCCGCTGGCCAGCGAAGACGGTGTGCCCAGCCACTATGAAGTGTTGATGCGCATGATCGGCAGCGAGGGCGACCTGATCCCGCCGATGGCCTTCATCCCGGCCGCTGAACGCTACAATCTGATGCCGACCATCGACCGCTGGGTGGTGCGTACCACACTGGGACAGCTGCGCCAGGCGCAGGGGCCGCACGAGCGCCCGCCGATCCAGTGCACCATCAACCTCTCCGGCCAGTCGCTTGGCGATGATCATTTTCTGGATTTCGTCATCGAACAGTTCCATGAGGCTGATGTGGTGCCTGACAGCATCTGCTTTGAGATAACCGAGACGGCGGCGATTTCCAACCTCAGCCGCGCCATGCACTTCATCGATGTACTGCACGGCATGGGCTGCCGTTTCGCCCTGGATGACTTTGGCAGCGGCGTCAGCTCCTTTGCCTACCTCAAGAATCTGCGCGTCGATTACCTCAAGATCGATGGCAGTTTTGTCCGCGATATGCTGCGCGATACGGTGGATTTCGCTATGGTGGAGTCGATCAACCAAATCGGCCATGTCATGGGATTGCAGACCATCGCCGAATTCGCCGAGAGTGGTGCGATACTCGAAGCTTTACGTACGCTGCGGGTGGATTATGCTCAGGGCCATGCCCTTGGTACCCCGGTACCGCTGCATGACGTTCTGGCTCATGCGGTACAGCAGCGCACGTTGCAGGCGGCGGAGGCATGATGCGAGGCGGTTACCGCAACGACCAGTAAAAGGGACATAGCGTGCGACAGGATGTATCCAACGAAATGATGCCGCAGATGGAGCCACGCAACAACGCGCCTGCAGCCATCGTGCTGGCTGGCGGCGTGCTGGCTGGCCTGTTGCTCACCTGGCTGTTGCGCGATGCCGTGGTGCCGCTACGCCTGTACGGCTGGTTGACCGCTTTGTTGCTGGCCTATCTGGGTTGGGGCGCGGTGTTGCTGCTATGGCGCGACGAAGCGGCGGCGGCCCCCTGTGCCGTTGCCAGCGGTAGCGTGGCGCTGCTCTGGGGCAGTGTGGTGGTTTTTTTCGCTCCGCTGACCCCGGTGCAGCAGCCATTGCTGCTGCTGGTGCCGGCATTGGTGGCGGCGGCATCGTTGCTATCCCATAGCGGTCGCCGCTGGAGTGGTTCCCTCTTCGTCATCGTCGTGCTGTTGCCACTGGCGGTACGCTGCTTCCAGTTCGGTGATGAGGTACATCAGGCCCTCGGCCTGCTGGTTCTGCTGTATGCCGCCGTATTGCTGGCCTTGCTGCACCATCTGTACGATATCGTCGCCGTCGGGTGGGGCAATGCCACGCGCGTGGCGGCGCAGGCAGCGGAACTGGCACGCCAGCGCAGCAATTTCGTGCATGCGCGCCGTGTCGCCGAACTGGGGGAATGGGACTGGGATCTGGGGCGGGGCGAGATTCATTGCTCCGAGGCGGCCTGTGCACTGCTCGGCGTGAACCCCTGCGGCACGATCTCGCCACAGACTCTGTTGGCTGCGGTCCACTGGCAGGACCGTGCCCTCTTCCAGCATCATGCCGAGCAGGCCCTGCGCAACGGCGGATTGTTCAGCCGCGAGTTTCGTGTCGAGCATGCCGACGGTCGCGTCCGTGTGTTGCGCGATGCCGGCGAAGTGGTGCGCGACGCCGCCGGCCGTCCGGTGCGTTTGCTTGGTGTGATGACCGACATCACAGAGCGTGTGACTGCGGAGCAGAAGACGCGCAATGCCTGGCAGGAGCTCAACCGCATCCTCAATCACATGCAGGACACCTATTACCGGGCCGATCCGGTGGGGCGCATCAGTTCGGTTTCCCGTTCCATGGAGCAATTGCTCGGTTATACACCGGAGGAATGCATCGGCAAGCGCATCGCCGACCTGTATGCGGTGACGGGTTATGGCAAGACCTTCCTCGATGACCTGCATGCACGTGGTGGCGTGCTGCATAACTACGAGATCCACATGCAGCACCGCAATGGTCAGCGCGTGTGGGTCTCGCTCAATGCCCAGTTCATTCGTGACGAGCGCGGCCGTGTCGTAGGGCTGGAAGGAACCATCCGCGACATCAACGAGCTGAAGCAGGCACAGCAGGCGTTGCACCATGAGAAGGAACGGGCGCTGGTTACCCTGCAATCCATAGGCGACGGTGTGATTACTACCGATGAATTCGGTGTCGTCGACTATCTCAATCCCACGGCCGAGCGCCTGCTGCGACTCGCGGCCGGACAGGCGATCGGCAAGCATTACCGTGAGGTGGTGCGTCTGGTCGACGAGGCCACCGGTGAGTCGCTGGGAGATCTGGTACGCATGTGTCTGACTCTGGAGTCCGGTGCGGTGCATGCCGACGAAGGTGTACTGATCCAGGACGACGGCAGCCGCTATCATCTCAAGATCACCGCGGCACCGATGCGCGATCATTTCGGTCATGTGGTGGGTGCCGTGCTGGCCTTGCACGACATTACCGAAGTGATGGGAATGGCGCGCCAGCTCAGTTATCAGGCCAGTCACGACATGCTCACCGGGCTGTACAATCGCCGTGTATTCGAAAAACGCACCGAGGAAAAGTTACGCGAGGCGCAGGCCGGCGGCGGCAACAGCGTGCTGTTTTACATGGATCTCGACCAGTTCAAGGTGGTGAATGATACCTGTGGCCACCAGGCGGGCGATGAATTGCTGGGCCAGATTGCCCAGCTGATGCAGCAGCGTGTGCGCGAAACCGATGTGCTGGCACGTTTGGGGGGCGACGAGTTCGGCGTCCTGCTGGAGCATTGCCCGTTGGACAAGGCCTGTCTCATCGCCGAGGGCATACGCGCCGCAATACGCGACTACCGCTTTGCCTGGGACGACAAGAGCTTTGATATCGGCGTATCCATCGGCGTGGTGCCGATTGCCGCCGACAGCGGCACACTGGCCGACGTGCTGGCGGCGGCCGATGCGGCCTGTTACGTGGCCAAGGACCATGGCCGCAACCGCATTCACGTCTATCAGCCCGATGACCTCGCCGTTGCGCAGCGCCATGGCGAAATGGAATGGGTGCACCGCCTGTCCTCGGCCTTCGATAACGAACGCTTCGTGTTGTATGCCCAGCCGGTGGCGCATGTGGCCGGTGATCGCGTGGTGTCCCATTACGAAGTGCTGCTGCGTATGATCGACGAAACCGGCCGCGTGGTGCCTCCCGGTGCCTTCATCCCGGCGGCGGAGCGCTACAATCTGATGCCGACCATCGATCGCTGGGTATTGCGCGAAACATTTATGCAACTGCGCGCAGCCCAGGGGGAGCTGGCCTTCCCGCCGGTGGAGTGTGCGGTCAATCTCTCCGGCCAGTCGTTGTGCGACGAACACTTTCTCGAATACGTCATCGATCTGTTCGAGCGCACCGGCATTCCCTGCGAGAGCATCTGCTTCGAGGTGACGGAGACTGCGGCCATTGCGAATCTGACCCGGGCCACCCGCTTCATGAGCGTGCTGCGCGGCATGGGTTGCAGCTTTGCCCTGGACGACTTCGGTTCCGGTCTCAGCTCCTTCGGCTATCTCAAGACATTGCCGGTGGACTATCTCAAGATCGATGGCGGTTTCGTGCGCGATATGGTGCTCGACAAGGTGGATCGCGCCATGGTCGAGTCCATCAACCAGGTGGGGCATGTGCTCGGCCTGAAGACGATTGCCGAATTCGCCGAGAGCGAGGCGGTACTGATGGCGTTGGAGAAGGCCGGTATCGACTATGCCCAGGGCAGCGGCATCGCGCCGCCCAGTCCGTTCAGCGAGATATTGGCGGCCGAGGCCAGACAGTTGCAGCAGGACGTGGAGAACGCCTGAGCCCGGACGGTGGTGGCTGGAGACACGGCACGCTGCGCGATGATCCCGATAATCGCAGGAGGAGGACACCCATGCGCATACTGCACACCATGATTCGCGTCGGCGATCTGGAGCGTTCCATTCGCTTCTATACCGAGGTTCTCGGCATGAAGCTATTGCGGCGCAAGGACTATCCGGAGGGGAAGTTCACCCTCGCCTTTGTCGGCTACGGTGACGAGGCTGACAACAGCGTCATCGAGTTGACCTACAACTGGGGTGTGGACAGCTATGAGCTGGGCAGCGGTTTCGGCCATCTCGCCCTGGAAGTGGACGATGTCTATCGCGCAGCGGAGGAGATCCGTGCCCGTGGCGGCCGCATCCTGCGCGAGCCCGGTCCGATGAATGCCGGCACCACCCTGATTGCATTCGTGGCCGATCCGGACGGCTATCCCATCGAACTCATCGGTCGCAAGCAGTAACTCCTTGTCCCGCGGGCACGCGCAATTTAGGGAAGCTCTGAATAAGTTCAGAGCTTCCGCGGCACAGGGATGTGCCGCCATTTTTCAACGACGATAAGTCGTTGAAAAATGAAGCCAAGCGAAAATCACACTTTTCGCTTGGCGTGGTCTGAAAAGTCCAGGATGGACTTATTCAGACCTTCCTTAGAATTGATCTAAATTGCTACCGGACAGGAGACTCCGATGCGTAACATGCGCTCACTGGCGTTGTTGTGGCTGAGCATGCTGTGGTGTGGTGCGGCGCTGGCCGAACAGTACAAGGACTGGCGCAAGAGCGGCACCACGGCCGACAAGGTGGAGCAGATGATCAAGACGCTGCCCTCCACTTCCCACGTGATGGTCGAGGTGGGCGCGCGCTACCAGAACCTGTATTGGGCCGGCAAGCTGGGGCAGTGGGAGTTTGCCCAGTATCAGGTGGAAGAGATCGTCAAGTTGATCGAGATGTTGCAGATCAGCAGCCCCAAGCGCGCCGCCACCGCGCAGGTCTTTCTGGATCAGGGGATGGTGGAGTTCGACAAGGCCATCGCCAGCCAGGATTGGGAAACGTTTCTGCATGCCTTTCGTACCATGCGCGCCCAGTGCATGATTTGCCACCATGACAACGATCACGGCTTCATCGTTCCGCCGGAGCATCCTGTCACCGCGCCGAGCGTGGTTCTCAATCTGCCGCAGCGTTAAACGAAGGCACGAGGGACTAGAGGCGAGGTCCGAGCGCGTCATGCACGGAGTGGACCGTGCTCCGTTCCCCTCGTACCTGTCTTCTCAGGGAAGCGCGCGCTTGTTGCCGTGCTCGTCAAGACAGACAAAAGTGACCTGGGTGGAGAATACCAGTTCCTCGCCACCGGTTTCGATGTTGTCGGCATAGACGCTGACGGCGTAGCGCACCGAGGTATTGCCCTGATGGGCGCGCTGCACGTCGAAGCGCAGGATGGCTCCCTTGTCCACGCCCCTGCGGAACTCCACCTTGTCCATGCCGATGGTGACGAACTTGCAGCCCGGATAGTCGAGGCTGGCAGCGATCCAGGAATACTCGTCGGTCCACTTCAGCATGTTGCCGCCGAACAGATAGCCGTAATGGTTCAGGTGTTCGGGCAGGACCAGCTTGTATTGATTCATGGCAATGCTCCGGTCAGCCGCCGTGTGGCGATCATCAATCTATGCATCTTCAAGTCTCCCGCTCTTCACCCGTTCATTCCTCGTGGGGCGCGGACTTTTTCTGTGCTTCCATTCGCTGCAATTCCTCGGCCAACCGCTGTCGCGCCGCCCTGGCCTGCGTCAAGGCCTCGCGTGCCCGCCGCAAGGCCTCGCTTTCCCTGGGCGCCTCCTTGAAGCCGGTCAGCGGCTGACTGGCCTCTTCACGCGCGACTTCCTGTTCCAGTCGCGTGATGGCCTGATCCTGCCGGGTCAGTTGTTGCCGCGTTTCGGTGATCTGTCGGGCGAGGGTGGCGAGAAATTCTTTTGCCGCTGCGGCATCGGCGGGCATGGCCGGACGGCTGACCGGTTTCGGCTCGGGGACCGGTGGCACGGCCGGGGCTTGGGGCGCGCAGTCGCGCAGGTTCTGCCAGTCGCCGCCCGGCGGCCGCGACGGATCGGTTTCGGATTTTTGTGAGTCGGTCAGGATGCAGTCGAGCTGTTGGCGCGCACTGCCCGCTGCCGGTGCCTGCTTCAATACCAGACCACTGCCGCTGGCGGGAGTGACGCCCTTGAGTTCCTGTGACAGCGTCTGCTTGTCGTGGAAAAACTGCTGTTGCGCGGCCTGTTGTTCAGCCTTTTGCTGGGCCGCGAATTTTTTCTTGGCGGCCTCTGCGGCGGCGTTGGGGACCGGGCCCGAGGCGCCGCTCTGCCCCTGTGCAGGGGCAGAGCAGCCGGTGCATGTCATGTTCAAGGCGAGCGAGGGATCGCCGGATTGGGCGATGGCGTCGCGCCGTACCGCTTCGCACTCGGCCAGGCTGGAGAAGTTGCCGTGATATTTGGCGACATATTGTCCGGTGGCGCGGCTGAGTGCCTGGACCAGTCCATCGCTGTATTCGATCTGGCAGGCGGCGTGTGTGCCGATGGGGACAGCGAGGGCCGCGCCGAGCGTGATTGCGGGCAACCATTGCGCCGCACGGGCAGAGGTGCGCGGGGCTGCCCGGCACCGGATCGGACGCAAGGCATAAAGCGGGCGATAGCGCAGGGGCATGTGTCAGGCAGGGTCATGGGTGTATAGGGTTGCGCCAAGTATCCCCACCTTGTGCGCCGCACGTCAATGCAATACCGCTCGCCCGCGGCATGGTGCCGCGGGCGACCTGTCTGCCTCAGTGATGATGGTGGGCGTCGGTGCTGTCGTGGTTGTGCTCGGCGGCAATGGCCTTCACCTGGCGCGGCGCCAGCGGCGTGAAGCGGGCCTGCTCGGCGGGCTGGCCGGCGACGCTGATGCTGAGCACGACACGCATGGCGGCATCGAGGGTGAATTCACCCTGGCCGGTGAGGCGATTGTCGCCCGCCGGCGTGAGGACGATGGTGCTGCGGTTGCGGCCGACCAGCACGGTGGCGCTGCCGCTGGCGCCGGCGCTGGCCACCGGCTGATCGGCGTGGTCGGTGAGGTAGACGGTGAGCGTGCCTTGTTCCACCACCAGCTCGAAGTGGTGCATGCCGGCCATGCGCATCTGGCCGCCGTGCGGCGTGACGATGGTGTCGAGATATTCATCGCTGTGGGCAAAGGCCAGGCTGGCGCAGCTCAGTGCCGCGGCGGCGAGCAGGGTGTGCAGCAGTTTCATCATGTTTTCTCCTTGCGTGAGTGGTTTTCGATCAATAGGCCTCGGCGCGTTGTTCGCCGAGCAGTTGTTGCAGCGGTTTCTCGCCCCACAGCCAGAACAGCACCGGGGTGAGCAGGGTGTCGAGCAGGGTGGCGCTGATCAGACCGCCGAAGATCACCACCGCCACCGGGTGCAGGATCTCCTTGCCGGGACTGCCGTCGGCGAGCAGCAGCGGCACCAGGGCGATGGCGGTCACCAGCGCGGTCATCAGCACCGGCGTCAGCCGCTCCAGCGAGCCGCGCACGATCAGCTCGCGGCCGAAACTCTCGCCCTCGAACACGGCGAGGTTGAGGTAGTGGCTGATCTTGAGAATGCCGTTGCGTGCGGCGATGCCGGTGAGGGTGATGAAGCCGATGAGGGTGGCGACGCTGAGCTGCTCGTCGGCGAGCCACAGCGCGGCGACGCTGCCCACCAGGGCCAGCGGGATGCTGCCGAGGATCATCGCGGTGAGACGCCATGATTTGTAACGGCTGTACAACACCACGACTACCAGCAGCAACGACAGCAGGGACAGGCCGCCGATGAGACGGGTGGCCTGCTCCTGGGCCTGGAACTGTCCCTCCAGACTGTAGAAATAGCCGCTGGGCAGCGGCTGTGCCGCGAGTGCCGCACGTACCTGCTGGATCAGCGCGCCCAGATCACGGCCGTCGCTGTTGGCGGAAACCACGATGCGGCGGCGGCCGTTGTCACGGCTGATCTGGTTGGGGCCGTCCACCTCCTCGATGGCGGCGACCAGGCGCAGCGGCACATGGCCGGCCGGTGTCTCGATGAGCAGGCCGGCCAGGGCATCGCCGCCGCGCTGCTCCTCGGGCAGGCGCAGCACCACGTCGAAGCGGCGGTTGCCGTCGATCACCTGGGCGACGCGGGCGCCGCCGACCAGGGTCTCCAGCGCCGACAGCAGTTGCGCCGGATTGACGCCGTAGGCGGCGGCGCGGGCATAGTCCAGCCGCACCACCTGCTGCGGAATAAGCACCTGCTTCTCGATCTGCACGTCGACCAGGCCATCGATTCGGCTCAGGCGGCCATGCACGCCGGCGGCCAGACCACGCAGGGTATCGAGGTCGTCGCCGAAGATCTTCACCGCGATCTGGGCACGGATGCCGGACAGCAGGTGATCGAGACGGTGCGAGATGGGCTGTCCCAGACTCACCGCCGCCGGCAGTGGTGCGAGGCGGCGGCGGATGTCGGCCATGATCGCCGCGCGATCACGCTGCGATGGCCGCAGGTCCACCTCCAGCTCCGTGGTGTGCACGCCTTCGGCGTGCTCGTCCAGTTCGGCGCGACCGGTGCGCCGCCCCACCTGCACCACCTCCGGCACGGCCATCACCAGCCGTTCGGCCAGCGCACCGATGCGATTGGATTCGCTCAGGCTGGTCCCCGGGTTGAGCAGTACGGTGATGGTGAGGGTGCCCTCATTGAAGGCCGGCAGGAAGGCGCGTGGCAGGAAGGGGACGGCGGCCGCAGCGGCGATAACCAGCGCCAGCGCGCCCCCTAGCAACAGGCGCGGATGATCGAAGGACCAGTGCAGCAAGCGGCGATCCCATTGCTTGAGCCTGGCCACCAGCGGGCTGTCGTCGGCCGGCAGGTGCTTCATGCGCGGCAGCAGGTAGTAGCACAGCACCGGCGTGACGGTGACCGCCACCAGCATGCTGGCGAGGATCGACACGATGTAGGCGATGCCCAGCGGCGTGAACAAACGGCCCTCGATGCCGGGCAGGGCGAACAGCGGCACGAACACCAGCACGATGATCGCCGTGGCATAGACGATGCCGGAGCGCACCTCGGCAGTGGCCGCGGCAATCACCTGCAAGGCATCGAACGGCGCACCGCTGGCGCGGCGTGCCTTGAGGCGGCGGAATACGTTTTCCATGCCGACCACTGCATCATCCACCAGCTCGCCGATGGCGATGGCGAGGCCGCCGAGGGTCATGGTGTTGATGGACAGGCCGAACCAGCGGAATACCAGCACCGTCATCAAGAGCGACAGCGGAATGGCGGCCAGGGCGATGAAAGTGGTGCGCGTGTTGAGCAGGAACAGGAACAGCACCACCGCCACCATGATGGCGCCGTCGCGCAGCGCCTCGCCCACGTTGCCGACGGCGGCCTCGATGAAGTCGGCCTGGCGGAACAGGATCTGCGGTTGTTCGACGCCAGCCGGCAGCGTGCGCGCCAGATCGCCCAATGCCGCCTCCACGGCGGCGGTGAGCTGCACGGTGTCCGCCGCCGGCTGTTTCTGCACCGAGACAATGACCGCCGGTGCGCCGTTGAAGCCGGCGTCGCCGCGTTTCACCGCCGCGCCGTATTCGGCGCTCGCCACCTGGCGCAGCAGGATCGGGCGATTGTCCTGCCAGGCCACCACCAGATTGCGCAGGTCGTCGAGGTGAGTGGTGCGGCCGATGTGGCGGATCAGGTATTCGCGCGCCGCGCTGTCGAGAAAGCCGCCGCTGGTGTTGACCGCAAAGTCGCGCAGCGCACTTTCGAGTTGCTCCAGCGACACGCCGAGGTCTTCCATGCGTTGCGGATCGGGGCGCACCTGATACTGGCGCACCTCGCCGCCCAAAGTGATCACCTGCGCCACGCCGGGCAGGGTGAGCAGGCGCGGGCGGATGACCCAGTCGGCGGCCTCGCGTGCCGCCATGGGATCGGTGTTGTCCGCCAGCGGGATCGCCACCAGCAGGATCTCGCCCATGATGGAACTGATGGCGCCCATGTGCGGCGTGATGCCGGCGGGGATTTGATCACGTACCAGCGTGAGGCGTTCCGCCACCTGCTGGCGGTTGCGGTAGATGTCGGTGCCCCAGTCGAATTCCACATAGACGATGGACAGGCCGATGCCCGATACGGAGCGTACGCGCACCACACCGGGCATGCCGTTCATGGCCGATTCGATGGGGAAGGTGACCAGTTGCTCCACTTCCTCCGGCGCCATGCCGTAGGCCTCGGTCATCAGCGTGACGGTGGGGCGGTTGAGATCGGGGAACACGTCGATGCCCATCTGGCGCAGGCTGAGCCCACCCCAGGCCATGAGCAGCACGGCAGCGGCCAGCACCAGCAGGCGCTGGCGCAGGCTGGCGGAGATGATGGCGTCAAACATGGCGCCCTCCTAGCGGATCTGCTCGAGCAGCGGAGCGCCCTGCACCACCACGCGCTCGCCGCCGGCGAGGCCGCTGGTGATCGCCACTTTGCGGCCATCCAGCGGTTCGATGGTGACGCGCTGCGGTGTGTAGTGTTCGGCGCCCTGCTTGAGCCAGACGCGCCATTCGCCGGCCGGGCCGCGTGTCACCGCGCTGCGCGGCACCGCCACGCCGTGCCGTGTGTCGTTAAGACGGGCGAACACGGTCACCTTTTCATCCACGGCCAGCGGGGGTAGTGGTGGCAGCAGTTCGAACTGCAGCGGCACGGCCTGCTGGCGCAGCCGCGTGCCGGCACCGAGCAGCCGCGCCGGCAGCACCGTGCCGGAGGCGAGACGGACGCTGGCCTCCTGGATGCGGGTGGCGAGAGCCGGGTCATAGGCCACGGCATCCACCCACAGGCGTTGTGGCTGGACGATTTCGAACAGCGTATCGCCCGCCGCTACCACGCCGCCGACACGGGCGGTGCTGAGGCTGATCACGCCGTCGATGGGGGCGGTGAGTGCCTCGTCCCTGTACAGACCAGCGGCTACCGCATCACGCCGCCGCTGCAGGCTGCGCACCGCCACGGCGGCGGCATCGAGCTCCTTTTCCGTGACGCTGTCGCGCAGTTGTTGCAGGCGCTGCAACTGCCGCTCCGCCACCTCCAGTTCGCCCTTGAGCTCCGCCAGTTGCGCCTCCTTCTCGCCCTGGTCGATGGCGGCGGCCAGCGGCACCAGCCGCGCCAGCATCTGGCCCTTGCGTACGCTCAGCCCCAGGTACGGCAGGCCGTCGGGGCCGGCCAGCAGGCGGCCGGCGCGCGGTGCCTGTACGGTGCCGCTGGCGTTGGGGTCCGGAATCACGTGGCCCATGAGTTCCACGCTGCGCGCCAGCGTGCCTGTTTCGGTCGGGCGAGTGCGGATCTCCAGCAGGCGCTGGCTGGATTTGGGCAGGAACAGGCCGCCGTCGGGCAGGCGCGCGGGCATGGCATCGCCCGCCACCGGCGCCGGCGGCGGGGCGCCGTGGTCATGACCTTCGTGGCCGTGACCGTCGCCGAGGGGCAGCACCAGCAGCAGGGCGGCGAGCGGTGCCGCGCGACTCAGGCGCCGGCGTCCCGCCAGCAGGGCCAGGGCGGACAATACCAGCAGGGTTGCGGCGCCGGGCCAGAGCCACGCCGTTGCCGGCGCGGCAACGGTCTCTTCCGCGGTGACCTCCAGCGTGGCGAGCAGCACCTCGTCGACCTCACCGGCGTGGACGAACAGCATCAGGTTATGACGACCGGCTTGCGCCAGTGGCGCGGCATCGGCGCGATAGAGGCCGGGTTCGATCTCCTGCGCCGTCGCCTTCCAGGCGCCGGACTCCACATCGATGGTGGCGCCGGCGATGGGGGCGTTGCTGTCCCAGGCATCGAGCCACAGGGTGAGCGTGCCGTCGTGCAGGCGGCCGAGCAGCTCCAGGCCGGAGGCTGTCGCCTCGAAACGGGGCGCCAGCGGGGTGGCGGGCAGCACCGCTGCCGTATCGCCATGATCGTGGCCCTCATGGGCCGTCAGTACCGGCGCCCACAGCGCCAGCAGCAGGGTGAACAGAATGCGCATGATGATCCTCGTCGGGTACGGAAACGAAACAGCCGGACGACAGGACGGGACGCAGTTACACGACGCGCAGGGGCGCGCCGGGCCGGTGCGGAACCGTCCCTAGACGAGGAGCGAACGGGGTGGTCGGTGTGGCAGGGCGGGGATGAAGGATTGCAATTGCGGCGTCATGCTGTCGCTGACGCCGCCGGCTGGCTGGGGATGGCCCTTGACCATGTCGGCGGGCAGGGCGAGGGCGCCGCACATCTGGCACAGCGAGCAGTTGTCGCAGGCCAGTTCATGGCTGGCGCTGCCGTCATCATCGGCCGGGGGCAGCTCATGACCATGATGGGCATGGTCGTCGTGGTGATGCGCATCCATCACGGCCGGGGCGGCCGTTGCATGGTTGTGGCAGGCGAAGGGCATGAAGCCGGCGGCAAAACCCTGCACGGGCAGCCACAGCAGCACCAGCCAGATGATCGCCTTGCGCCAACCTTGCATCATGGATTCCGCTCGCGGGGGATAAACATGTGACCGTCGCCAGAGGCGGCGGTTCCGCAAGGTTAACACGTGATAATCAGTGCCGAGAAGCCAGGTTGCGGTCTTTATTTGTCCGCGGACGGCGGCGACATTATTCCTTCCGCCTCCGGCCATAAGCCCGGGAAAAGGTGTTTGAGGCTGAAGAATGGTAAACCTGGCTCCAGCGACCCCAAGCGAGAGGGCGATGTTATGAGGCGCTGGTCGAACAGTTTTGTGACCACTCGGGTGGCGGTCCGGTCCGACGTATCTAGCATAGCCTTGAATTCACCACGTTCCAGTCGTCCTTCGACAAACAATCGATGCAAGGCTCTTCCTAGCAGTTCCGGGCGCAGCTTGCTGCGATGGTGTAACAGGGGGGCACGTCCATAATCGTAAAGAATTTGTAATGCCAAGCCTACGAAGCGCTGTTGCAAGCTATCCAATGCCAGCATTTGCCCCATGAAGCGTACCTGGTCCAGACACATCGTTAACCAGAACTCAATAAATTCCGCTAGGCCGCGCGAACTCAGACTACCTCGACCGTCCGTGTCATTACGGCGTGGCAGATCGGCGGCTGCGAGTTTGGCGTAATATTCGGTTTGGTTGCGTGCTAGACCACGTAGTGGTGACCACAGCCCCCCGGTCAAGTTCAAGTGGGTCAAGAGCAGATGGTTTTGCATCCGGCTCACTCGTCCGTTGCCGTCGGGAAAGGGATGAATCCAGGACAAGCGGTGTAGCGATGCGCCTGCTACCAACACCTTCATTGTTTCTCCTGCGACCCTGCTGTAGCGAAACTCGAAATGCTTCAGCAGGTCATGCACAAACGCATGCGACGGGGCTTTGTGGCTACCGACGACGACATCCCAGTTTCGCAATTTTCCCGGCGTCATGATGCCGCGTGGATTGCCTTTTTGATCAAGGATGGTTCTGTTCTCTTCGTCCAATCGTTGGTACAGCTCACGGTGGATGCGTTCTACCCAGTCTGTACGAAAGTGTTCATCCCAGGGCATCTCACGCGCTTCTGGCTCCAGCAAGGACTCGACATCCATATGAGCCAAGGCCAGTTCCTGACGGCGGCGAACATCACGATGGGGCGAAAGCTGGTGTTGCAAGGCCTGCTCCAGTTCCGCCGGATAGGTTTGTTGTCCCTCGATCTTGTTCGAGTAATAGGAGTTCATGGCCCGCAGCAAGTGTGCTAGGGCAGCACGGGAGGTATCGCCGATACCTGGAAGCAGGCGTGCCGCTTCGGTACGCAGGTCAGCGGCCATCTCCATAAGAGGCAAGAGCTCAGCTTCCGCGGGCAGCATCGGTTCAATCATGCTTTGGATTTGCATTTGGCGGCTTGTTGTGGTTCTGTGTAATTTATTAACTATAAGAATAGAAAGGGTTATTTTTGATTTTGCATGTTATTTTGGCGGAGTCAAGTGATACTTGTGGCGTGAAGTGGGAATAAATGAAGGGTATTGCTTGCGTTGTGGTCAGTAAATGAATTGCACACGCCTTATATGAAAATAGTTAACCGCCATAGTGCCGCAGGCAGTCGAGATAGGCCGCCTCGTCGGGGGCGCGACCGGCGCGCTGCGCCTCCCACAGGGCCTGGCCCAGGCATTCCATCATGTGGTGTTCCACGGTGTGGGCATCGCCCAGGCGCAGCAGCAGGGCGCGGTAGGCGGTGACGATGCCGGCCGGCCGGTCGCCGCCCAGCTGTTCGCGGATGGCGAGGTGCATGCCCATGTGCAGGAAGGGATTGGACTGGCCCATCTCCGGTGTGTAGTCCTGCGCCAGGGTGTCCTCGCTTTCCAGCAGGGCATGGTATTCCGGATGCTCGCTGACCACCTCGGCCACCTGCCGCTCCAGCGGCTCCAGTGCCTCATTTGCGCGCAGCTTGCGCCAGGCCTCCAGATAGAAGCGGCGCAACGCGGTTCTGTCGTTGCCGAAAAGCATGATGCGTTAAACGCAAAGAGGCAAAGCGCGCAAAGGACGCAAAGCCAAAGGAATGCCAATGGTTGATCTGCATGTCATGAACTTGTCCTCTTTGCGCCCTTGGCGTTCTTTGTGTCTTTGCGTTTAATGGGTTTTGCGATTTTGGCTTCGCCGTCGTCTGTCGTTTTCTGCCTGTACTCGCACAGGTCCTCGATGATGCAGGCCGGACATTTGGGCTTGCGCGCCACGCAGATGTAGCGGCCGTGCAGGATCAGCCAGTGGTGGGCGTCCTGCCTGAACTCCGCCGGCACCACCTTTTCCAGTTTCTTCTCCACTTCCAGCACGGTCTTGCCCGGCGCGATGCCGGTGCGGTTGCTGACGCGGAAGATGTGCGTGTCGACGGCGATGGTGGGCTGGCCGAAGGCGGTGTTGAGCACCACGTTGGCGGTCTTGCGGCCGACGCCGGGCAGCGCCTCCAGCGCGGCGCGCTCGGCCGGCACCTCGCCGCCGTGCTGCTCCAGCAGGATACGGCAGGTCTTGATGATGTTCTCGGCCTTGCTGTTGTACAGGCCGATGGTCTTGACGTAGTCCTTCAGACCGTCGAGGCCGAGATCGAGGATCGCCTGCGGCGTGTTGGCGACGGGAAACAGCCTGGCCGTCGCCTTGTTCACTCCCTTGTCGGTGGCCTGCGCCGACAGCACCACGGCCACCAGCAGTTCGAACGGGGTGCGGTAGTTGAGTTCGGTGGTGGGGGCGGGATTTTCCGCGCGCAGGCGGGTGAAGATTTCGTGGCGCTTGGCGGTATTCATGGTGCGTGGCGTCTGTCGGGATCAGCTCTTGCGCAGCAGCACGACGCCGGGCAGATTTTCAAAATGCGTGTCACAGGTCAGCAGGTCGGCGCCGAGCTGTTGCGCAGTGGCATAGACGATGGCATCGGCGGTGGCCAGTTTGTATTGGCGGTGCAGATCGGCGGCCAGCAGCGCGACCTGGGTGTCGAGGGGAGCCACGACACACTTCTGGGTGTAGGCGATGACCCGGTCCGCTTCATCTTCACTCACTTCACGCACCAGCCACTTGGACAGTTCGAGTTGCACGAGGGTGGGAACGACCCACTCGCTCTGGGCCGGAAGTTCCTTGCCCAGGGTTTGCGCCAGCGGGCTGGCAATCAGCCATTCGATCCAGGCCGAGGTATCGACCACCCGCATCAATAGCGATCCCCATGATCCCGGTAGTTTTCCGGATTGGCCCCCCGGGCGATACCGGCCAACTGGTTCAATTCGGGGACGGGAACGACCAACACCCCGCTGCCCTTGGGGATGAACACGAATTCCTGGCCGGCCTGCCAGTGCTGCATTTCCCGGATCGCCTTGGGAATGGATATCTGGAACTTGTTCGATAGCGTCGCTGTGGCTGCCATAATCTTACCTCCGGCAATTCGATACCGATTTGGTAAGAATCATAGCATGCAGCCGACCTCTAGGGGGCGGCAGGGGCTTCGGCAGCACTGGTTGCCGGTTGCGGTGCGGCGGCACGGCGTTGATCGATGACATTCTTCAGCGCGATGAGCAGGCCCAGACCGATGAAGGCGCCGGGCGGCAGGATGGCGAGAAGGAAGCCCTTGTAGTCCTCGAACACCGTGAGGCGGAAGCTGCGCGCCGCCTCGCCGAACATCAGGTGGGCCTGGTCGAACAGGGTGCCGGCGCCGAGCAGCTCGCGCATGGCGCCGAGCAGCACCAGGGCGGCGGCGAAGCCCAGGCCCATGGTGAGGCCGTCGACGAAGGAGCGGCCGATGTTGTTCTTGGAGGCGAAGGCCTCGGCGCGGCCGAGGATCGAGCAGTTGGTGACGATCAGCGGGATGAAGATGCCGAGGATGCCGTGCAGTTCGTGAAACCAGGCATGCATCGCCAGTTCGATGGCGGTGACGATGCTGGCGATGAGCATGACGAACACCGGGATGCGGATGTCCGGGCGGATCAGGTTGCGGATCGCCGATACGGTGACGTTGGACAGCACCAGGGTGAGCAGGGTGGCGAGGCCGAGGCCGAGGCCGTTGACCACGCTGGAGGTCACCGCCAGCAGCGGACACAGGCCGAGGATCTGCACGAAGGCGACGTTGTTGTGCCACAGGCCGTCGCCGGCGATCTGGCGCAGGGTCTTGTCAGCCATGGGGGACCTCCTGTGCGGCGTCGCTGCCGCCGTCGAACAGCGTGTCGCGATGCTGCTGATAGTAGTCGAGGGCGTTGCGCACCGCCTTCACCACGGCGCGCGGCGTGACGGTGGCGCCGGTGAACTGGTCGAACACGCCGCCGTCCTTTTTCACCTTCCATTTCTCCGGCGGCGGGTTGCTCAGCGAGCGGCCGGCAAAGGCGTGGACCCAGTCGGTGCGGGCGACGTCCACCTTGTCGCCCAGCCCCGGCGTTTCGCGGTGGGCGGTGACGCGCACACCGGCCAGGCTGCCGTCATGGTTGATGGCGATGAGCAGATTGATGTCGCCGCTGTAGCCGTCGGGGGCGACGGCGGTGAGCGCCAGCGCCACCGGCGCGCCGCCCTGGCGCGCGCGGTACACCTGCTGCGGCAGCGGGCTGCCGAGCAGGGCGGCATCGGTCACCGCGATACTGTCGCTGACCAGGTCGTTGTCGTGGCGCTCGGGCGGGATCAGCGCATGCAGGCTGCGCAGCAGGACGTTGCGCTCGTTCTGTGCGATGCGTTCGTGGGTGCTCTCGTAGGTGAAGGTGACCAGGGCCGTGCCCAGTACCGCGAACAGGCCGAGCAGGGAGGCGCTGAGCAGCATCTTCTTCAGCGGCATCGTCATCCCCTGTTATGGCCGTACACCCGCGGCTGGGTGTAGTAGTCGATGGTGGGGGCCGCCATGTTCATCAGCAGCACGGCAAAGGCGACGCCGTCGGGGAAGCCGCCCCAGGTGCGGATGACGAAGATCAGCAGGCCCATGCCGATGCCGAACACCAGCTGGCCGCGCGGGCTGGTGGCGCCGCTCACCGGGTCGGTGGCGATGAAGAAGGCGCCGAGCATGGCGCCGCCGCTGGCGAGATGGAACAGCGGGCCGGCGTAGTGCTCGGGCGCGATGAGGTGGAACAGGGTGGCGATCAGCGCCAGGCTGCCCAGCACCGCCACCGGTACGTGCCAGGTGATGACGCGGCGCCACAGCAGCCACAGCCCGCCGAGCAGAACCAGGCCGTTGATCACCTCCCAGCCCTGGCCGCCAAGGTGGCCGAAGATCGGACTGTTGCGGATCTCGTTCACCGTATGCGCCATGCCCAGCTGCACCTTCATGGTGTCGAGGACGGTGGCGGAGGTGAGCGCGTCCGGCGGAATGTCGGTGGGCAGGGTACCGCTCAGGCTGTACAACAGCGTCTGCACCAGGCCGAGATCGGCGCTGCGCAGGCCGGCGGGGGCCGCCCAGGAGGTCATCTCCTGCGGGAAGGACACCAGCAGCAGCACGTAACCGGCCATCGCCGGATTGAACGGATTGAAGCCGAGCCCGCCGTACAACTGCTTGGCGAAGACGATGGCGAAGGCGCTGCCTACCGCCACCAGCCACCACGGTGCCAGCGGCGGCAGGGCGATGGCGAGCAGCATGGCGGTGAGCAGGGCGCTGCCGTCCCGCAGGGTGATGAGGACCGGGCGGCGGCGCAGAGCGAGCACCGCCGCCTCGCTGGCCAGCGCCGCGGTGATGGCGACGAGCAGGTTGACCAGCACGCCCCAGCCGAACAGCCACAGACTGCCGGCGATGGCCGGCAGCAGCGCGTAGGCGACGCGCAGCATCACGTTGCTGACGTTGGCCGGACCGTGGATATGGGGCGAACTGATGACGGGATTGGTCATGGTTATCGCTCTCTATCCGCGAAGGAAGGCGAAGGAACGCCAATAAATGACAGTCCAGTCATCGCCGATGATGTTGCATTTGCGTTTCTTCGCGTTCATTCGCGTATTCACTCTTCCTTCTCGGCCGCCGCACGGCGCGCCTCGACCTCGTCGATCTGGCGCTGCTGCTCCGGCGTCAGGTTGTCGGTGTTCTTCGGCTCGACGCCGGCCGCCTCGTGCTTGGCCTTGGCCCGTTCCATCGCCGCCTTGATGGCGGCCTTCTTGGCCTCCTCGCTGTCGGTGGCGGGGGATTCTTCCAGCGCGGCCTTCTTCTTCGCCAGTTTGGCGGCGCGTTCGGCCTTTTCGCGCTCCTGGCGTTCCAGGCGGAAGTCGTGGCGCTCGCGCGCCAGCTCGGCCTTCTTCTTGTCGCGCGCCTGCGACCAGATGGTGGTCTTGGCGTAGCGGTAGTACTGCACCAGCGGCAGGTTGGTCGGGCAGACGTAGGCGCAGCAGCCGCATTCGATGCAGTCGAACAGGTTGTAGTCCTGCACCTTGTCGAAATCCTTGGCGCGCGCATGCCAGTACAGCTGTTGCGGCAGCAGGTTGGCGGGGCAGACGCGGGCGCATTCACCGCAGCGGATGCAGTTGCGCACCGGCCCATGCTGGCCGAATTCGCCCGGCGTCAGGGCCAGGATGCAGTTGCCGGTCTTGGTGACGGGCAGGCCATGGTGCTGCAAAGTGATGCCCATCAGCGGGCCGCCCAGCACCAGGCGCGACAGGGTCGGCGTGGTGCCGCCGCACTGCTGCAGCAGGTCGTCGACGGGGGTGCCGATGAGCACTTCCAGGTTGCGCGGTTGCGCTACGCCGCGGCCGGTGACGGTGACGATGCGCGTGATGAGCGGCTCGCCCAGCTCCACCGCGCGGTGTACTGCGGCGGCGGTGGCGACATTGTGACAGACGACGCTGATGTCGATGGGCAGGCCCTGGGACGGCACTTCCTTGCCGGTGAGCACCTTGATGAGCTGCTTTTCGCCGCCGGTGGGATACCGCGTCGGCACCTGCACCAGTTCGATGTCGCTGCGATCGATGCGTGCCAGGGCAGCCCCCAGGGCGGCATGGGCCTGCGGCTTGTTGTCCTCGATGCCGATCACCACGCGGCGCGCGTGCAGTGCATGGCGCATGATGCGTGCCCCGGCGATGACCTCGTCGGCGCGTTCGCGCATCAGACGATCGTCGCAGGTGATGTAGGGCTCGCACTCGGCGGCGTTGAGGATCAGCGTATCCACCTCGGTGCGGGCACCGGGGTTGAGCTTGATGAAGCTGGGGAAACCGGCGCCGCCCAGGCCGACGATGCCGGCCTCGCGGATGATGTTGCGCAGCTCGCTGGGGTCGAGGCCGGCCCAGTGGCTGTGCGGCTGCCGTTCAACCCAGCGGTCCTCACCGTCGCTGTCGATGACGATGCAGGGGGCGCTGAGGCCGGAAGGATGTGGCACCGGACGTTCCTCGATGGCGACCACGGTGCCCGAGGTCGGCGCGTGCAGTGCGGCGCTGACGAAGCCGTCGGGCTGGCCGATGATTTGGCCTTTCAGGACGCGCTCACCCACCTCGACAATGGGCTTGGCCGGTGCGCCGATGTGTTGCTGCAAGGGCAGCACCAGGCGTTTGGGCAGTGCGGCAGGGGCAATCGCCTGTTCGCAGGACAGCGCCTTGTGGTCGGGCAGGTGCAGTCCGCCGTGGAATTTCCACAGCCGGGCAGGGGCAGCACTGTTGGTGAGTGTGCTCATCGATGCGGGCTCATCATCTGCACTGTTCGTTTCACCATGGCATTCAGTTCGCAATGCCTTTGGCCGGGAAAGGAGACAGCTTGGGGCTGCGGTCAATATGGTACATCACACCAATTAGCACCAGGGTGGCCCCCAACATCAGGATCGGACTGAATAGCCAGAATACCAGTGGCACCGCAAAGTAATAGGTGCGCATACCGATGCTGTAGTAGTAGCCGGCGCGGTTCAGATGGACCGCTACGCTGTCTGGTGCCAGTTCCGGCGTGCGCACCTCTGGCGGCACGCTGATCTTGAATCCGACATGGTTGTAGAGTCGGACCGACATGGAGAATGCAAAAAAAGCGATGAAAAAATCGGTGACCAGGAACAACAGCTTGATCATCCACAGCCAGGCCGCATGACTGCCGCCGAGATTGGGCAGGTGCCAGGTATCGAGCAGTTTGTCGGCTTCACCACTGAGATTGAGTGTGCCGATGATGAGCAACACCGCAGTCGAGGCCATGAGGGTTGCCGCCATGGTGGAGTTGCGCAATGTCTGGACACCCAGTATCAACTGGCCGTCGTTGGCCATGACGGCCTGGACCCATTGGGTACGGGCGTAGCGGTTGACGGCCTGCACGGTGTAGTGAGGGTTTTGCCGCAGACGACTGCGCAGATAAAGGTGATAGATGAGCAGCGATAATGTGCTGCCCGCCAGCCCGAACAGATCGTTGTAGATACTGGCGGTGTTCATTGCACGATGCCCCCGAGAAGACAGGATAGGTGTGGGGTTCGTGCGTACATGGTGATGTGAGGCATGGGTTTAGGTACGCACTGGGGCCGTCTGCGGGTAGGGCCAGGTCCAGGTGGCGGGCTCCACCTTGATGGGAATCATGCTGATGCAATCCACCGGGCAGGGCTCCACGCACAGTTCGCAGCCGGTGCATTCGTCGGCGATGATGGTATGCATCTGCTTGGCGGCGCCGAGGATGGCATCCACCGGGCAGGCCTGCAGGCACAGGGTGCAGCCGATGCAGGTCTGTTCGTCGATATGGGCGACCATCTTTTCCTTGGCGCCGCCCTCTACCGGCTTGGCATCGCGGCCGAGCAGATCGGCCAGCGCCAGCACTACCGTCTCGCCACCGGGCGGGCACAGGTTGATGTCCGCCTCGCCCTTGGCGATGGCCTCGGCATAGGGATGGCAGCCGGCGAAGCCGCACTGGCCGCACTGCGTCTGCGGCAGGATGGCGTCGATCTTGTCGACGATGGGATCGCTCTCCACCTTGAAGCGCACGGCGGCATAGCCGAGCAGCAGGCCGAAGGCCAGCGCGAGCAGGGTGAGGGCGAGGATGGCCGTTAACATGGTTGCAAGTTGCAAGTTGCAAGTTGCAAGTGAAAAGAAAAGCGAGCTTTTTCTTGCCGCCTGGAACTTGTCACTTGGAACTTATTCCTCAGAAGAAAGCTCGCCATCCCAACTTACCCCTTCACCAATCCGGAGAACCCCATGAACGCCATCGACATCAGGCCGGCGGTGATCAGGGCGATGGCGGGGCCGCGGAACACGGCGGGGACATCGCTGACGGTGATGCGCTCGCGCATGGCGGCGAACAGCACCAGCACCAGGGAGAAGCCGACCGCGGCGCCGAAGCCGTACACCGCCGATTCGAGGAAGCTGTGCTGCGCCTGGGTGTTGAGCAGGGCCACGCCGAGCACGGCGCAGTTGGTGGTGATCAGCGGCAGGAAGATGCCGAGTACCTGATACAGCACCGGCGAGGTCTTGTGCACCACCATTTCGGTGAACTGTACCACCACGGCGATGACCAGGATGAAGGCGATGGTGCGCAGGTATTCGATGCCGAGCGGGGCGAGCAGGAATTCGTTGGTGAGGTAGGCGCAGACCGAGGACAGGGTGAGTACGAAGGTGGTGGCCAGGCCCATGCCGATGGCGGTCTCCAGCTTGCGCGACACGCCCATGAACGGACACAGGCCAAGAAACTTCACCAGGACGAAGTTGTTGACCAGTACCGTGCTGACGAGAATGAGGGCGTATTCGGTCATGGCTCAGGGACGAGGTTCAAGGTACGAGGGACGGGCAGGCGTGGCCGCAATATGCTGGCAAAGATAGCAGAACTGTTCGGCCGCCAAGAATGATCATTCGCAATCGGATTGCCGTTCGTGCCTTGTCTCGCGTGTCTCATGCCTATTTTATCCGCATGCCTGGTTGCGCACCGGCATCCGGACTCAGGATGAACAGCTCCTTGCCGCCCGGGCCGGCGGCCAGCACCATGCCCTCGGACAGACCGAACTTCATCTTGCGCGGGGCGAGGTTGGCGACCATCACGGTGAGGCGGCCTTCCAGGTCTTTCGGCTCGTAGGCGGAGCGTATACCCGCAAAGACGTTGCGGGTTTCCCCGCCCAGATCCAGGGTGAGTTGCAACAGCTTGTCTGCCCCTTCCACGTAGGCGGCAGCGGCGATGCGCGCCACGCGCAGGTCCACCTTGGCGAAGTCGTCGATGCTGATGGTTTCGGCGATGGGGTCCATGGCGGTCTGGGTCTCGTGCTGTTGGTGTTCGGCGTGGCGCGCCTGGGAATGGCTCTCCGGGGCAGGTGCCATGCTCTGGGTGTTGGCGGCGATGAGGGCGTCGATCTGCTTGGGGTCGATGCGGGTCATCAGCGGTTGATACGTGTTGATCGTGTGTCCAGCGAACAGGGATGCAAAAACCGCGTTCTCCCATGTGGGACTGCCTGATTCTCCGAGCCTTGGCGAATTGAGGAAGGCCAGTGCTTCGTTCGTGAGCTTTGGCAATACTGGATGGAGGAAAATGGAGAGAATCCGGAAGCCTTCTAGCACTGCGCCGCAAACCTGCCCAGCAAGCGCATGGTCAGTTTTGGCGGCTTTCCACGGTTCAAATGCGTCGAATACCTGATTTACTAAGTCCGCTAACTCCATAATTCGGCGCATAGCCTTCGCGTATTCACGCTCATCATAGAATTTTGCAATTTCCTCGGATCGCTCACGTAGGAATCCCGTCATTTGCTCCAGAGCTACGCCACGGCCTTTTCGGGCCTCTTCGATGATGGTCTTGGCATCCCATGACGAGAAGCCTTGGATTGTGTGGCTGGCGACAGGGATCGAGCCCCCGAAGAGCTTATGGATAAAACCAGCGGCGCGACTCGCAATGTTTATGTACTTACCCACCAAATCCGAATTCACGCGGGCGACAAAGTCTTCCAGATTGAGGTCGATGTCGTCGACGCCGCTGCCCAGCTTGGCGGCGAAGTAGTAGCGCAGCCATTCCGGGTTGAGGTGTTGCAGGTAGCTGGACGCGGTGATGAAGGTGCCGCGCGACTTGGACATCTTGGTGCCGTTGACGGTGAGGAAGCCGTGGGCGAACACGCCGGTGGGCGTGCGGTAGCCGGCGCTCTCCAGTTCGGCGGGCCAGAACAGGGCGTGGAAGTAGAGGATGTCCTTGCCGATGAAGTGGTACAGCTCGGTGCCGGCCTGCGCCGCCTTGTGTTTGTCCCAGAAGGCGTCGAAGTCGAGGCCATTCTTGTCGCAGTAGTTCCTGAAGCTGCCCATGTAGCCGATGGGGGCGTCGAGCCAGACGTAGTAGTACTTGCCGGGGGCGCCGGGGATCTCGAAGCCGAAGTAGGGGGCGTCGCGCGAGATGTCCCAGTCGGACAGGCCGGCGTCCAGCCACTCGGCCAGTTTGTTGGCCGATTCGGCCTGCACCCGCGGCGGCTGGATCCAGCCGCGCAGGAAGTCGGCGCATGCGCCCAGCTTGAAGAAGTGGTGGTCGGACTGCTTGCGAATGGGCGTGGCACCGGAGACTGCCGAATAGGGGTTGAGCAGGTCGGTGGGCGAGTAGGTGGTGCCGCAGGCCTCGCAGGAGTCGCCGTACTGGTCCTTGGCGTGGCACTTGGGGCATTCGCCCTTGATGAAGCGGTCCGGCAGGAACATCTCCTTCACCGGGTCGTAGTACTGTTCGATGGCGCGCACCTCGATGAGGCCGGCCGCCTTGAGCTTGGTGTAGATGTCGTCGGCGTAGTGGCGGGTTTCCGGGCTGTTGGTGGAGTAATAGTTGTCGAAGCCCACCAGGAAGCCATCGAAGTCGGCCTTGTGCTCGGCCCAGACGCGGGCGATGAGCTGTTCCGGGGTGATGCCTTCCTTCTCCGCCCGCAGCATGATTGGCGTGCCGTGGGTGTCGTCGGCGCAGACGTAGTGGCACTGGTGGCCGCGCAGCTTCTGGAAGCGCACCCAGATATCGGTCTGGATATATTCCACCAGATGGCCGAGGTGGATGGGCCCGTTGGCGTAGGGCAGGGCGCTGGTGACCAGAATCTTGCGGGGGATGTCCGTCATGGCGGGAATTATCAATGTCTTACGGGGGTTTGAAAAAGGGCCATACAGTACCAATTATGGACAGGACTTGCCACCGAACGCCGGGACAGGGGAATACTCTGGTATCATCGCGGGTCTTTCTATCCGGCACCGTGGTCCGTACAATACCCGATTTCATTACTAGGTGATTCGCGCCTCTCCCCGGAGACGGCCATTTCAGGAGTGCTCAAGATGTCCAATGTGACCCAAGCGCAGGTCGAGAACGCAATCAAGCAATACGTCGACCCTTATATGGATAAGGATCTGGTCTCCGCCGGCTGTATCAAGAATATCGCCATCGACGGCGACAAGGTGACCGTGGACGTGGTCCTCGGCTTCCCGGCGCAGGGCTATGCCGACGAGCTGGCCGCTGCCGTCAAGGGCAAGGTCGAGGCGGTGGCCGGTGTCGCCGGCGCCGCCGTCAAGGTCAACACCCTGATCGCCTCCCATGCCGCCCAGAAGGGCGTCAAGCACATCAAGGGCGTCAAGAACATCATCGCCGTGGCCTCCGGCAAGGGTGGCGTCGGCAAGTCCACCACCTCAGTCAACCTGGCCCTGGCCCTGGCCGCCGAAGGCGCCACCGTGGGCATCCTCGACGCCGACATCTACGGCCCGAGCCAGCCGCGCATGCTGGGCGTGGGCGGCACCCGCCCCGAATCCAGCGACGGCCAGACCCTGAACCCGGTGATGAGCTACGGCCTGCAGTCCATGTCCATCGGCTACCTCATCGACGAGGACACCCCGATGATCTGGCGCGGCCCCATGGTCACCCAGGCCCTGGAACAGCTGCTCAACGACACCCAGTGGCGCGAGGTGGACTACCTGGTCATCGACCTGCCGCCCGGTACCGGCGACACCCAGCTGACCCTGGCGCAGAAGGTGCCGGTGTCCGGCGCCGTCATCGTCACCACCCCGCAGGACATCGCCCTGCTCGACGCGCGCAAGGCCTACAAGATGTTCGAGAAGGTGGAGGTGCCGGTGCTCGGCGTGGTGGAGAACATGTCCATCCACATCTGTTCCAAGTGCGGCCATGAAGAGCACATCTTCGGCCAGGGCGGCGGCCAGAGCATGGCCGAGCAGTACGGTGTGCCGTTCCTCGGCGCCCTGCCGCTGGACATCCGCATCCGCGAGGAGGCCGACAACGGCAAGCCCACCGTGGTGGCGGAGCCCGACAGCCGCATCGCCCAGATCTACCGCGACATCGCCCGCCGCGTGGCGGCCAAGCTGGCACTGAAGGCCAAGGACTACAGTGCCAAGTTCCCGAAGATCGTGATTCAGTAACAAGTAGCAAGTGACAAGTAGCAAGTGGACGGGGCGGACTACCGCCCCGTTTTCTTATGGGTTTCGGGTTTTTTCTTGAAACTTGCAACTTGAAACTTGTAACTTGTAACTTGTCACTCGCTCCGCCCCAACCGATACGGCAGTCACCACAATGACCAACAGCACGGAACCCTCCGCCGCCACGAAGAAGTGGGACACCCGCTTCCTCGGCCTTGCCGCGCACATCTCGGCCTGGAGCAAGGACCCGTCGTCGCAGGTGGGCGCGGTGATCACCGACGGCAACCGCATCGTGTCGCTGGGCTACAACGGCTTCGCCGCCGGCGTGGCGGATACCACCGAGCGCCTGGTGGATCGGGCGCGCAAGCTGAATTTGACCATCCACGCCGAGGAGAACGCGCTGATCTTCGCCAAGCGCGACCTGCGCGGCTGCACCGTCTACGTCACCCATCCGCCCTGTCCGCGCTGCGCCTCCAAGCTGATCCAGGACGAGATCGGCCGTGTGGTATGCATCGCGCCGAGCGCGGATTTCCTCTCGCGCTGGGCCGAGGACCTGGAACTGTCCTACGAGATGTACCGCGAGGCCGGCGTGGAACTCACCATGTACGCGCCGGAGGAGATCAACGTCGACAACGCGCGCATCACCGTGGCGCCGGGAGGGTTCTTCCAGAAAATCATGCAGCAACTGCTGCGTTTGTTCTAGGGAAGGTCTGAATAAGTCCATCCTGGACTTCTCAGACCACGCCAAGCGAAAAGTGTGATTTTCGCTCGGCTTCATTTTTCAACGACTTATCGTCGTTGAAAAATGGCGGCACATCCCTGTGCCGCGGAAGCTCTGAACTTATTCAGAGCTTCCCTGGGCTGCCGTCTATTGCTTCTGGATATAGGTGGCGATGGTGCCGTCATCGTTTTTCTGTATCAGCTGCACCAGCAGGTAGTTCCACTGCGGCGCCAGCCAGAGCGTGGTGTCCTTGCGCTTTATCTTGATGGTGGTGACCCGGCCGCGGGCGGTCGCCAGCTCTTCCGACCCCAGCCATTCGTAGGTGTAGTGCTTGATGTTGCCGCGATCGAGCACGGTATATTCCAGTTCCTTTCTTCCCTGCGCGATGTCGTTGCTCAGGATCAGCTGATGCGACAGCTTGTCCATCATGGCGCCGGACAGGGAGATTTCCTGCCGCTTTTCCTGGTAGCGCGAGGTGGCGACATTGCTTTGCCAGTCGAAGTCGATGTGCTCTCTGATGTCTTTTGACCGGCCGGTGTAGTGGGCATCGTAGGTGAGCGGAATCGGCCGGTGCCGGTCGTTTCCCAGAACGCTGCGCTCCACTAGTTTGTCTTTCTTGAACAGGGCCACTAGGCCGCTGGTTTCGGTTCTTTGCTCCAGTATCGGGGAGCCGTTGCCGTCGATGTGCAGACTACGTTCCATCTCGGCCACCTTGAAGCCGTTGAGCTGCACCGAATAACGCACATTGAACGGTTCCAGCTGAAAGCTTTCGGCCTGTGCTGCCGTCGCCAGCAGGAGCAGGTACAGGACTGAGATGAACTGGGGCAGACGTGACATGGCGGCAGTGTAGCAAATCTGTGATTGGGCACAGTATTGGCGCGTCGGACAAGGCTGCTATACTGGCGGCCATTGCGCGCCGGGCCTATGTCCGGCAGTTTCCCGCGACGCAGGATATGCGTTTCTTCCCTTGACCGTCCCGACATGATTGCAACGCGCCGCACCTTTCTGGTCACCCTGCTGGCGGTGACCCTGCTCAAGCTGTTGCTGGCCGCGTGGCTGCCGGTGACCGGTGACGAGGCCTACTTCTTCCTCTGGGGCAAATATCCGGGTTGGGGCTATTACGACCATCCGCCGATGGTAGGCTGGTGGCTGCATGTGCTGCAGTATCTGGGTACGGCGGACTGGTGGCTGCGCCTGCCTTCCTACACGATGACCACCTTCATCGCCTGGGCCATTTATCGCTGGCTGCGTACCGATCTGGGTGAGGAGCGGGCAATATTGATCGGGCTGCTCTATCTGCTGGCCCCGATCAACATCGTCAATGTCCTGATCAGCACCGATACGCCGCTTATCCTGTTGTCTTTCCTGTCCGCCCTGGCCTTGAAGCGCGCCCTGGACAGCTCAGGGTACCTCTGGTTCGTCTATGCCGGCGCGCTGCTCGGTCTGGCCTTTCTCTCCAAATATTTCGCGGTTATGCTCGGTATCGCCTACGGCGTCTATTTGTTGCTGCTGCGTCCCTCGCGCCGCCATGCCATCGGCTTGCTGCTGCTGTTCCTGGCGGTGCTGCCCTTTG
This sequence comes from Sulfurivermis fontis, assembly GCF_004001245.1. Taxonomy (NCBI): domain Bacteria; kingdom Pseudomonadati; phylum Pseudomonadota; class Gammaproteobacteria; order Thiohalomonadales; family Thiohalomonadaceae; genus Sulfurivermis; species Sulfurivermis fontis. The sequence goes on along the minus strand of NZ_AP018724.1, from coordinate 2,319,588 downwards.
CTGCGCTCAACGTGTGGTGGAACTATTGCCATTGCTGGGACAACATCCTGTTCAACCTGTTCGTCCGCCACAGCGGCAGCAGCGTCAGCTGGTCCAGCCCGCTGTTCTACCTTCTGATGCTGGCCTACCTGGCGACACCCTGGCTCCTATGGTACGGCTGGCAGCGACGCGAAGAGCTGCGTAGCGCCCTGGCGCGCCGGGATTATTTTCTGTGGCTCTGGCTGCTGCCGCTGGTGCTGTTCCTGGTGCTGTCTTTTAGCGCCAGTATCGGCCTGCACTGGGTGCTGGCGTTTTATCCATTTTTCTTCCTGTTCCTGCCGCGTCTCCTGAGTATCATCCAGTTGCGACGCAGCGTGCGTTTCATGGCCGGGTTCTCCGCACTGCACCTGGTGCTGATTGCGGCAGTGCTGCTGATGCCGCCGGCGGTCCTGAAGGGACGGCCGGTACTGCACCATGATTTGATTTTCGGCAGCCACAGCGGCGAATTCTGGCAGCAGATGCGCCCGCATGTGGATGGCTATGCCCTGGCCACCGAGAGCTATGTCTATTCCGCCATTCTTGAACACCGTACCGGTGAGCGCTTCGCTGTGTTCGGCGAGGCCTCCAAATATGGTCGCCAGGACGACATGCTGACCGATTATCGTGCCTTGGACGGCAAGAACATCGCCCTGTTCGTCTATGCCGGCAAGGGGGTGGAAAACTATGCCCGCTATTTCGAGCAGTACGAAACCCGCGAGATCAGTGTGCGCGGCGTGACGGATGTGCTGCTGCTGGGACGCGGTTTCCGTTATGAGCTGTACCGCAAGAAGGTGCTGCGGCAGACACAACAGCAGTTTTACCGCCTGCCGGGATACCTTCCCTTGGGGGCGTGTTATTTTTACGACAAGTATTTTCCCGGCGAAAAAGTGAAGCGGTTGCCGCGTCAATGAACACACTGCCAAAGGATATTTCCGGCTGGGGCCGTTACCCGGTGCAGCGCTGCGAGTTGGTGCGGCCGGAGCGCCATGCCGAGTTGTGGTCGGAGGCGCCGTCGTTGCTGGCGCGCGGCCAGGGGCGCAGTTACGGTGATGCCGCCCTCAACGCCGGTGGCCGTGTGGTGCTCACCGAACGGGTCAACCGTTTTCTCGCCTTCGACCGCGACAAGGGCATCGTGCGGGCCGAGGCGGGTGTCACCCTGGCCGAGCTGCTGGCCCTGACCGTGCCGCGCGGCTGGTTTCCGCTGGTGACGCCGGGCACCAGGCATGTGTCGCTGGGCGGCTGCGTGGCGGCGGATGTGCACGGCAAGAATCATCATCACGATGGCGCCTTCGGCACCAGCGTGCGCGAGCTGGAGCTGATCACCGCCGGGGGCCGCCGCCTGCGCTGTTCCGCGCAGGAAAACGTCGAGGCCTTTCGTGCCACCGTCGGCGGCATGGGGCTGAGCGGCATCATCGGTGAAGTGGAATTGCAACTGCGGCCCATCGAGAGTGCCTACATCCGCGCCCGCCACCAGGGCGCCGCCAATCTGGAACAGCTATTCGCCCTGTTGCAGGATTCCGACCATGATGCACGCTACAGCGTGGCCTGGGTGGACCTGATGAGCCGCGGAGCCGCGCTCGGACGCGGCGTGGTGATGAACGGCGATCATGCCGCAGCGGATGAGCTGTCCGGCGGACGCCGTCTGACGCCGCTGCGCCTGGTGCCACACAAGGCGCACAACATTCCCTTTGCTATGCCCGGCTGGTTGCTCAACCGTTTTTCCATCCGTGCCTTCAACAGCCGCTATTTCCGCCGCGAGGGCGGGCGCGATGCCCCCTTCCTGGTGGACTATGACACCTTTTTCTATCCGCTGGACACGCTGGACAACTGGAACCGCCTGTACGGTCGGCGCGGCTTCGTGCAGTACCAGTGCGTGGTGCCGACGGCAACGGCGCTGGCGGCGCTGCAGCAATTGCTGCAGCGTCTCGCCACCAGCGGTCATCCCGCTTTCCTCGGTGTGTTGAAGCGCATGGGCGCGCAGGGGACGGGGTATCTGTCCTTCCCCATGGCGGGCTACACCCTGGCCATGGACCTGCCCATGCAGGGCGCGACAACGCTGGCGCTGCTCGACAGCTTCGATGAGGTGGTGCTGCAGCACGGCGGCCGCGTGTATCTGGCCAAGGATGCCCGTCTGGCGCCGGCGAGTCTGCGTGCCATGTATCCGCAGCTGGCCGAGTGGCAGCGCGTGCGTCGTGAGCTGGACCCGCAGGGGGTGTTCAGCTCCAGCCTGTCGCGCCGCTTGCGCATGGAGGAAGAGGCATGAGCGGCGCGATCCTGATCCTGGGGGCCACCTCGGCCATCGCGCGCGGCGCGGCGGCGGCGTGGGCGCAGCGCGGCTACCGCCTGTATCTGGCCGGCCGCGACGTGGAGTCGCTGCGCCGCGATGCGGCGGATCTCACCATCCGCTATGGCGTGGCGGTGCACTTCGGCGCCTTCGATGCCGCGGCCCATGATTCCCATGCGGCCTTTCTGCAGCGGGTGACCGAAGAGATGGGGGAGCTGGAGGGCGTGCTGCTGGCCTTCGGTTATCTGGGCAGCCAGGCGCGGGCGGCGGCCGATTTCCGTGAAACCCTCATCATCATCAACCGTAATTTCGTCGATGCGGTATCGATCCTAAACCTCTGTGCCGATCAGCTGGAGCAGCGCGGCCGTGGTTTCATCGCCGGCATCGCCTCGGTGGCCGGCGATCGCGGCCGCCAGAGCAATTACACCTATGGCGCGGCCAAGGGTGCCTTCGCCCTGTATCTGCAAGGGCTGCGCAACCGGCTGTTTCCCGCCGGCGTGCGTGTGCTCACCATCAAGCCCGGCTTCGTCGACACGGCCATGACCTTCGGCATGCCCGGCCTGTTTCTGGTGGCCGCGCCACAGGATGTCGGTGCACGTATCGTGACAGCCGTTGAGCGCGGCCGCGATGTCATCTATGTGCCGTGGTTCTGGCGCTACATCATGCTCATCATCACGTGCATCCCCGAGCGTCTGTTCAAGCGGCTCAAGCTGTGATTGCGCGCCCGGTCGTCGCCGTTTTCGATTTCGACGGCACCCTCACCTACCGCGATACGCTGCTGCCCTTCCTGCTGCGGCTGCACGGCTGGGGTGGGGTGATACGCGGCGCCTTGCCGTTACTCCCTACGCTCGGCGGCGTGGCGCTGCGGCTGGTGCCGCGCGACGTGGCCAAGGAACGGGTGCTGATCCGCTTCCTTGCCGGACTGTCTGACGCGGAGCTGCGTCGTCTCGGCGCCGACTATGCGCGCCAGGACATCCCGCGCCAGGTACGGCCGCAGGCCCTGGCCCGTCTGGCCTGGCACCGCCGGCAGGGGCACCGTTGCGTGGTGGTCTCCGCCTCCATCGAACATTACGTGGCGCCGTGGGCGCGCGCGGCCGGTTTCGATGACGTATTGGCGACGCGTCTGGCGGTGGATGAGGCCGGCCGCGTGAGCGGCCGCTACGACGGCGCCAACTGTTATGGCGCGGAGAAGGTGCGGCGCCTGCAGCAGTTGCTTGGCACGATGGCGGATGTTGAGATCTATGCCTACGGCGACAGCCGCGGCGACCGTGAGCTGCTGGCACTGGCCGACCACGCCTATTACCGCACCATGCCGGGAGAGGGAGATGGCGCTTAATCCGCGCGCGATGATCAAATTGCTGCGGCCGCACCAGTGGCTGAAGAACGGCTTTGTGTTTGTCGGCCTGCTGTTCGGCCACGCCTGGGGCGAGATCGCCACCGTGCAGGCGGTGCTGCTGGCGGCGCTCGCCTTCTGTCTCATCTCCAGCGCCATCTATGTAATCAATGATCTGGCCGACCGCGAAGTCGATCGGCTGCACCCGCACAAGAGGCACCGTCCGCTGGCGGCCGGGACGGTGACGCCGGGTCAGGCCGTGATGCTGGGTGTATTGTGTGGCCTGGCAGGCCTGCTGCTGGCCTGGAGCGCCTCGCCGCAGGTGCTGTACATCGTCGTCGCCTATGGCGTGATGAACCTGCTCTATACCTGGCGCCTCAAGCACGTGGTGGTGCTGGATGTGTTCATCATCGCCGCCGGGTTCATGCTGCGTATCCTCGCCGGCACCATCGGCGTCGGCATACCGCCGTCGTCCTGGCTGCTGCTCACCGGCCTGATGGTCACGCTGTTCCTCGGCTTTGCCAAGCGCCGTGCCGAGCTGGCGGTGCTGGAACACAGCGACGCCCCGGCGCGCAAGGTGTTGCAGCACTATTCCCTGCCCATGCTGGATGTGATGATCGGCGTCTGCGCCACCGGCGTGGTGCTGGCCTACAGCCTGTATGCCATCAGTGACGATGCCATCGCCGTGCACCACACCACCGACCTCATCTACACCGTGCCCTTCGTGCTGTACGGCCTGTTCCGCTATCTCTACCTCAGCTTCACCAGCGATGCCGGCGAGGACCCGGCGCGCGACCTGTTGCGCGACCCGCACATGCTGGTGACCGTGCTGGGCTGGGCAGCCTTCACCATCTGGTTGCTGGCATGACGCAAGTGCCGGCACGGCCGGTGCGCGGCCTGCGTGCGCTGATCCTGTCGGTGGTGGCCGCCGCCGTCGGCTATCTGGGCTTTTCCCTGTGGGGCGGCTGGCAGGATGTGGTGGCCGCCCTGCGCCAGGTGTCGCTGCCGGTGCTGCTGCTGTTGCTGCTGCTGTCCCTGGTGAACTACGGTCTGCGCTTTGCGCGCTGGCAGCACTACCTGGCGCTGTTCGGTCATCGCGTGCCGTGGCGGCAGAGCCTGCGCATCTATCTGGGCGGATTTGCCCTGACCACCACCCCGGGCAAGGCCGGCGAGGCGCTGCGCTGCGTGTTGCTGCAACCGCACGGCGTGTCCTGGCCGCACAGCCTGGCCGCGCTGCTCGCCGAACGGTTGGGCGATCTGATGGCGATCCTGCTGCTGGCGGCCATCGGCCTGGCCGCCTGGCCGCAGGGACGCGGGGTGATCGTGTTGCTGGCCGCGGTGCTGGTGGTGCTGCTGCTGTGCATCCAGCAGCGCGCCTGGCTGGCGCGGCTCGATGGCTGGCTGCGCACGCGCTTTCACGGCCGCGCGGCGGCACTCGCCGCCGGTCTGATCGAAACCATGCTGCATTCCTCGCGTCTGTTTACGTTGCCGCTGCTGCTCTACAGCGCGGTACTGGGGGTGGTGGCGTGGGGCGCCGAGGGTCTGGCCTTCTACTACCTGGTGCAGGTGCTGGGCACCGACCTCGACCTGCTCACCGCCCTGTTCATCTATGCCTTCGCCATGCTGGTGGGGGCGGTCAGCTTTCTGCCCGGCGGCCTGGGCGGCGCCGAACTGGCGATGGTGACCCTGCTGACCCTGCACGGCATGCCGCCGGGCGTGGCCGTTGCCGCCACGGTGATCATCCGTCTGGCCACCCTGTGGTTTGCCGTGGTGCTCGGCGCCCTGGCCCTGCTGCCCGGCCGTCGCGGTCCTTGGACCTGAGTCACTCATGCACAGCCTGATTCTGTATTGTCGTGCCGGCTTCGAGGGCGAGTGCGCCGCCGAGATCCAGGAGCAGGCCGCCGCACTCGGCGTGACCGGCTATTGCCGAGCCGCGACGGGCAGTGCCTATGTGGAGTTCAATCCCTATGAGGGACAAGCGGCGGATCTGCTGCAACGCCTGCCGTTCAGCGGGCTGATCTTCGCGCGCCAGATGTTTGCGGCGCAGCGCGTCGACGACCTGCCGCTCACCGATCGTATCGGTCCGCTGCTGGCGGCGTTGGGCCCGGTGACGGTGGGCGAGGTGTGGGTCGAGACGGCGGATACCAACGAGGCCAAGGAACTGCAGGTGCTGTGCCGCAAGCTGGCCACGCCCCTCACGGCGGAACTGCAGCGGCGCGGCTGGCTGCATGCAGCGGACCGCACGCTGCCGCGCCTGCATGTGTTGTTTCTCGACTCCAGCACGGCGTGGATCGGCCTCTCCGACCCGGCCAACTCCGCCCCGTGGTACATGGGCATCCCGCGCCTGAAGTTTCCCGCCGCTGCGCCGAGCCGTTCCACCCTGAAACTGGAGGAGGCGTTGCTGACCTTTCTCACCGCCGCCGAGCGCGAGCAGCGTCTGCAACCGGCGATGCGCGCAGTGGATCTCGGCGCCGCGCCCGGCGGCTGGACCTGGCAACTGGTGCAGCGCCACCTGCGGGTGGTGGCGGTGGACAACGGTCCGCTGGATGCTCGGCTCATGGACAGCGGCCTGGTGGAACACCGCCGCGAGGATGGTTTCCGTTACCGGCCGGCCAGGGCGGTGGACTGGATGGTATGCGACATGGTGGAGCAGCCGGCGCGCATTGCCCGTCTGGTGGCGGACTGGCTGGCGCAGGGCTGGTGCCGCGAATGCATCTTCAATCTCAAGCTGCCGATGAAGAAACGCTATCAGGAGGTGCAGCACTGCGCTGCCCTCATCGAGGCGCGCCTGTCTGCGGCGGGGCTGCGCTACAGCCTGCGTTTTCGCCAGCTGTACCACGACCGCGAGGAGGTCACCGGATATCTGCGCGCCCTGTCGTAAGCGCCATGACATGCGTCAGGCGCGCACTGCGCGCGGCCAGATCTCCTGCATCGCATCGCCGCCCAGCCGTTCCAGCCGCGCCGCGTCGATGATGCGCAGCAGGCGTCCGCCCGGCTGCATCCAGATGATCTTGTCGCGGGTCATGCGCGACAGCACGCGGCTGACGGTTTCCAGGGTCAGGCCCAGCATCTCCGCCATGTCGGTGCGCGACAACGGCAGGGGAATTTCATGCACCTCTTCCGCCTCGGCTCGCAGGATGGAGAGCAGGAAGGAGGCCACGCGTTCGGTGGAGCTCATCATGCCCAGATTGCGAATCATGGCGTTGGAGTGCTGCAACTCGCGGTTGAGGGCGTTGATCACGCGCAGGGAGAGTTGCGGGTTGTATTCCAGCAGCTTGAGCATGTCCTTGTAGCGCACCATGCACACCTCGATGGGGGTGATGGCCTCCGCGGTATAGGGGTAGCGCTGATCGCTCATGGCCTCCAGGCCGATGAACTGCCAGGCGGCGCCGAGGCGCAGCCCCTGGTTGCGGCCGTCGGGCAGGGCGGTGGTGAGTTTGACGTAGCCGGACTTGAGCAGGTACAGATGATTGGCCGGCGTGCCCTCGCGGAACAGCACGGCCTTGGGGTCATAGGCTTTCTTGTGGATGACGCCGTGCATGCGGCAGACCTGGGTCCCGGTCAGCCCGGAGAACAGCAGGGACTCGCACAGCAGGCATTCATCGTGACGGCAGGGACAGGCGCTCATGGCTCGTTTACTGTGGGCTCGGTGTCGTCGTTGCGCAGCGGGTTGGCGACTCCGTTCGAAACTACCTCCTTGGAGGTATCCGCCCTTGGCTTGCGAACCAATAATAAGCGCGAACTGCCGCAAATGCACCTGTTTAATTGTTAAAAATTATTACAAAACAATCATTTATTGATATATAGCAAAATAGGCGTGGTGGCGGTGCGACAACTGTCCGACACGACGCCTGCCCGTCCTGCGACGGGAATCCGGAGAGAGAGGATGGATGCGATCAATCTGCTCGGTCTGCTGGCCGGTACCCTGACCACGGCCGCGTTCCTGCCCCAGGTGATCAAGACCTGGCGCAGCCGATCGGCCGGTGACATCTCGCTGGTGATGTTCGCCCTGTTCAGTCTGGGCGTCCTGCTGTGGATCGTTTATGGTTTCACCGTCGGCGCAGTGCCGGTGATCGTGGCCAACGTGATTACCCTGCTGCTGTCGCTGACCATTCTGATTTTCAAGATTCGCTACAAGTGAGCACGGGGACCATCATGCCGCAGCACAACGCAGTGAACGAAGAACGCATCGCCGAGATCAAGTTGCTGGCGTTGTACAACCTGGCCTCGATGCAGGAGGGGTTGAAGGTGCACCATTCCGCCGGGGAACAGATGGTGGCGGCAGCGCAGCGCCTCCATGCCAAGGGCCTGGTGACGCAGGCCGACGGCGGCTACCTCACCGATCTCGGCGTCGAGGCGGCGGAACACCTGCGGGCGGCGCTGACCATCCTGGAGGGCTGATATCTCCGGGGATCACGAAAATACGTAACCCGGGACGAGATGAACAAGGGAAGCTCTGAATAAGTTCAGAGCTTCCGCGGCACAGGGATGTGCCGCCATTTTTCAACGACGATAAGTCGTTGAAAAATGAAGCCAAGCGAAAATCACACTTTTCGCTTGGCGTGGCCTGAAAAGTCCAGGATGGACTTATTCAGACCTTCCCAAGATGAGAGGCTGAGGCCGGGTGAATGGCGGCTCGTTAATCCTGCCGCATCGTGTTCCTCTTGTCAGAGGGCGTGTATCACACGGCGTCATCGTTTGCCATAGTCGAGCCGGACGCGCACGGCCTCTTCCTGATCCAGCTCTTCCAGGCGGACCACGATCTCCGCCAGCGCCTGTTCCAGTTCCGGTAGCAGGACGTCTTCCAGGGCGCGGGCGCGCCGTTCGGTGCGGCGGTATTCCTGCAACAATCTTTCCAGGTTGCCGCTGATGGCGGCCAGCGGGGCGCTGTGCTGCACCAGTTGACGAAACAGGCGTGCGCAGTGGCGTGCCTCGGGTGAGGGATCGACGGCGGCGGCTGCCGCCTCCTCGGGCAAGGCCAGGCTGCATTCCACCAGATGCACACCGAGAAAGCGGCGCCGTTGCTGTTGCAGGGTGGCCTCGTCGATGCGCATCGCCGGGTGGACCTGCAAGCCCTGCAGGCCATGGCGCGTCACGGCGGCAGACAGGGCGGCCGCCGCGGCGCGATGCAGTTGCAGGTAATTGCGCTGCAGCCGTTCGTACTCGTCCAGCTGGCGCAGGATCTCGGCGGCGAGCAGCAGGCGCTTTTCGTCGAGGAAGCGGTAGCCGTCCTTTACTACCTGGCGCTCCTCGCGCAGTTCCATCAGCACCGATGGGGTGGCGATGCGCCGTTCAGCCATTGCCCGGCTCCGCGATGTGTGCCGCGATCTGCGTATCGGACAGGCGGTGCAGCTCGCTGCGCGGCAGGCGGCGCAGCAACTCCCAACCCAGCTGCATGCTCTGCTCCAGCGTGCGGTCCTCCTGCTGTTGCACCAGCTGCTGTTCGAAGGCGTCACCGAAGTCGAGGTAACGGCGATCCAGCTCCGGCAGGCCATCGACGCCGACCACACTGGCCAGCACACGCACCTGCACGGCGCGGGCATAGGCCGCGTACAGCTGGTTGGACAGCGCCGGGTGATCCGCATCGGTATAGCCGGCACCGATGCCGTCCTTCATCAGGCGCGACAACGAGGGCAGCACCTTGACCGGCGGATAGATGCCGCGCCGGTCAAGGTCGCGGTCGAGCACGATCTGGCCCTCGGTGATGTAGCCGGTGAGATCGGGGATCGGATGGCTGATGTCGTCCGACGGCATGGTGAGGATCGGCAGCTGGGTGAGCGAGCCGGGGCGGTCCTTGATGCAGCCGGCACGTTCGTACAGCGTTGCAAGATCCGAATACATGTAGCCGGGGTAGCCCTTGCGGCTGGGGACCTCGCCGTGGCTGGCGGACACCTCGCGCAAGGCCTCGCAGTAATTGGTCATGTCGGTGAGGATCACCAGCACGTGACGGCCCTCGACGAAGGCCAGATATTCGGCGGCGGTGAGAGCATAGCGCGGGGTGAGCAGACGCTGGGTGCTGGAGTCGGAGGCCAGGTTGAGGAACATCACCGTGTGCGCCAGCGCACCGCTGTTTTCCATGGCGCGGCGGAAATTTTCCGCCGTGTGGTGCGGCGCGCCGATGCCGACGAAGACGATGGCGAAATCGCCGCTGGCACCCCCGCGCAGGCGGGCGCGGCGCGCAATCTCGATGGCGATGCGCTCGTGCGGCATGCCGCCGCCGGAGAAGATGGGCAGCTTCTGGCCGCGTACCAGGCTGTTCATCAGGTCGATGCTGGAGAGGCCGGTCTCGATGAAGTCCTGCGGCTGGGCGCGCTGCGCCGGATTGATGGCCAGGCCGTCGATGCGCAGGCTGTGCTGGGCGGCGATGGGCGGGCCGCCGTCGATCACCTGGCCGACGCCGTTGAAGATGCGACCGAGGATGTCGGGACCCACGGCGAAGTGCAGCGGTTCGCCGAGAAAGCGCACGCGTGTGCTGGCCAGCGCCAGACCGTCGGTCGTCTCCAGTACCTCCACCGTCAGTGTGTCGTCGTCCAGCGCGGCGATGCGTCCCTGACGCGCCTTGCCGTCCTGCCCGTAGACCTCCACCGCCTCGTTGAGGCCGACGTTGACGGTGCGGCGCAGGAACAGCAGCGGACCCTGGATGCCGGTGATGTTGCCTGTGGTGTAGAGATTCGGGCGCATGGGTTTGGCGGCTGCGTTGGCAATGCTACAGCGGACAGGATGAACGGGCTGTTGCAGGATGAACAGGAAGAACCCTGTTCCTCTGGCGCCATTCTGTGGTTACGGTAAGCGACATGGGTGGTTCATCCATCGTGTTTCGCCAGCCGCGTGAAGGCGGACTCCAGCTCGGTGCCGAGGGATTCATAGCCGGCGAGATTATCTTCGCCCAGCTCCTCGCCCATGCGGTGCAGGCGGCGCAGGATGGGCAGGGCCTGGATATCTTCCACTTCGATGCCGGCGGCAAGCGCCTGTTGCGCCAGTTCGATGAAGCGATGGATCAGGTGCATCATCGTGCTCTGCCGCTTCGGTGAGCAGAAACGGTCCACCGGTGACAGCGACGACTGGCGCAGGAAGCCTTCGTTGATGAGTTCGGCGCACAGCAGGGTGAGCTGCTGCGCCGGCGGCAGGGCGTCCTTGCCGACGATGCGCGCCATGCGTTCCAATTGATTCTGCTGCTCCAGCAGGTGGAGGAAATGGCGGCGTGTCTCGGCCCACTCCGGGTTGCCTGCCGCCTGCCACCAGGCCTCCAGCTCGGCCGCGTCTTCCGAATAGGATTGCAGCGGATGGACCGCCGGATAGAAGCGGGCATGGGCGCGGGCATAATCCAGGGCCCACAGGCAGCGCACGTAGCGCTTGGTGTGGGTGGTCACCGGTTCGGAGAAGTCGCCCGACGGCGGGCTCACCGCGCCGATGATGGTGAGCGAGCCTTCGCTGCCGGCCAGGGTCTTCACCCGCGCGGCGCGTTCGTAGAAACCGGCCAGGCGGCTGGACAGATAAGAGGGGTAGCCGCCTTCGCCGGGCAGTTCGCCCAGGCGGCCCGACACCTCGCGCAAGGCCTCGGCCCAGCGGCTGGTGGAGTCGGCCATCAGCGCCACGTGCAGACCCTGATCGCGGAAATATTCGGCCACCGTGATGCCGGTGTAGATGCTCGCCTCGCGCGCCGCCACCGGCATGTTGGAGGTGTTGGCGATGATCACCGTGCGCTCCATCAGCGGGCGGCCGCTCTGCGGGTCGTCCAACTGCGGGAACTCGTGCAGCACGCCGGCCATTTCGTTGCCGCGCTCGCCGCAGCCGACGTAGACGATGATGTCGGCGTCGCAGCCCTTGGCCAGCGCCTCCTGCAACACCGTCTTGCCGGTGCCGAAGCCGCCGGGCAGGGCCGCCTTGCCGCCGCGCGCCACCGGAAACAGTGTGTCCAGCACGCGCTGGCCGGTGAGCATCGGCCCGCTCGCCGGCAGGCGCTGCGCCACCGGGCGGCTGTGCCGCACCGCCCAGCGGTGGCTCATGGCAATGTCGCGCCGATAGCCATCCGGTGTCTCCAGCACGCACAGCGGCGTGTTGTCGGCGTATGTGCCGGCGGCCGCGATGGACAGTACCTTGCCCTGCACGTCGGGCGGGATCAGGCAGAGCTGGGCGCGGCCGTGCGGCGGCGTGACGCGGCCGAAGGGGGTGCCGGGCGCCAGGCGCTGCCCCGCCTGCACCAGCGGCGCGAAGGGAAACACGGTCGCCGGCGGTTCGTACATGCCGGGTTGTACGTAGACCGAGTCGCCCTGCCGCGCCAGCGGCCGCAACAGGCCGTCGAAGATGTTGCCGAGCAGGGCGGGGCCGAGCGGCACCGCCAGCGGCAGACCGCTGCCGGTGACGTGATCGCCGGGGCGCAGGCCGCTGGTGTCCTCGTACACCTGCACCACGATCTCGTCCCGTTCGATGCGGATCACCTCGCCGAGCAGGCGGCGCTCGCCGACGGCGACCGCCTCGTTGATGTGGAACGGACCCTCACTGCGCGCGCGCAGCACCGGTCCGCCGATCCAGCTCAGCACGGCGCGGCTCATGCGCCGCTCTCCGTACGTGACTGATGCACGTTGAGCAGGCGGTGCAGCTGCGCCAGCAGTTGCGCCTCGATGGCGCTGCGATCGGCCAGCAGCCCCTCCAGCGTGCCGTCGAGGCAGGCGCCCGCGGCGCAGATGCGCAGACCGGCATCGATCTGCTCGTTGGCGCGCAGTTCGGGTGCGGCGCCGCAGTGTGCATGGAGTTGTTCCTGCATTTCAGCGCACTCGGCCAGATCCCAGCCCGGCGGATGTTCGATCACCCAGCTGCAACGCGGCAGCCGTTGCAGCGCCTGGTGCAGCAGGCCGCATACCCACTGCCGGCGTTGCGGCGCCGATTTCCAGCGCTGCAGCACCGCCTGGCCCAGCAGCTCCCAGCCGTGCTGCAGCAGCAGCAGGGCCGTGCGGTGCTGCTGCTGGCGGGCGCGGGTCTCCAGTTGCGCGCGGGTGGCGTCGAGCTTGTCCTGGCCGCGGCGCCGCTCGGTGAGGATGGCTTCGCGCACGCGCGCACGTGCCTCGCCATAGGCCGCACTCAGCAGGGCCTGGCGCCGTTCGGCGGCCTGCGCCAGCAGCTCGCCGCAGCGTTCGGCGCGGTGCTGCTCCACCAGCGCCAGCAGCGTCTCCACCTGTGCCTCCAGCACGCTGTGCGCTTCGCTCATACCTTCATCCCCAGTTGGGTGCGGATGCGCACCGGCAGATCACGCATGGGGATCTGCTGCTGGATGTCCGGCACGATGAGGATCTGCGGCTGCAATCGGTGCAGCGCGTCCGCCAGCTCTTCCGCAGGCAGCTGCCGTGCCTGTGCCACGCCGAGCAGCAGCAGGTCGGTTTCCGCGCAGGCCCAGCGGAAGACTTCCAGCACCTCGTCGGCGCGCGGGCTGCGCGTGCGCAACCCGGCGAGGCGATAGCCCGCCGCGCTGGTTTCATCACCGATGAAGATGGGGGTCATGGCCGCCGCTGTCCGCGCCGAAGACCGGCGTCATACCAGCCGGTTGAGGATCAGGATCGAGATGATCAGGCCGTAGATGGCGATGCCTTCCGCCAGGCCTACCAGGATCAGCACGCGGCCGAGCAGTTCCGGCTTCTCGGCCAGGGCGCCGATGGCGGCACTGCCGACCATGGCCACCGCGTAGCCGGCGGCCAGCGACGACATGCCGGTGGCCAGGGCGGCGGCGAGAAAGCCCCATTGCAGTACGCCCGGCGGCAGGTCGCTGGCGGCGGCCGCGGCCTCCGCTGCGCGCGCCGGTTCGATGCCGAGCAGTGCGGTGGCGCCGAGGGCGATGACGGCGGCCAGGGCGACCATGAAGGCGGCGATCTTGGTGCGTGGTGTCATGGCATTCAGTTCTCCTTGTTGAAAGGTACGAGGTACACGATACGAGATACGGGGGAGGCGCATGGCCATTCGAACACACCTCCCGCGCGTGGCGGGCTCGTACCTTGTCCCTCGTATCCCATACCTGCGCTTGTCATGCCGGCGAGCAAAAACCTGCTACGTCCGTTCCGTCTTGTGTGGCGGCGCCGGCAGCGGTTGGAAGCGGCGCCCCTCGCCACGCAGGAAACGAATGAAAAATTCGAACAGCACCAGGCGGGTGACCTGTATCGACACCACCAGTCCTTCCAGAATAATGATCACCCCGTTGCCCAACAACAGAATGATGGCCGACAGCAGGGGATGGCCGCCGGCCTCGGCCAGACCGACCACCGCCACCGACAGTCCGGCATGGGCCAGGCAGAAGGCGCCGACACGGGTGAAGGACAGGGTGTTGACGATGAGCTGCATGGTGTATTCCAGCAGGCGGCCGAGGGCGCCGCCGAGGACGCGCAGATCGCCTCCTGCCCGCTGCAGCCGTGCACCGAGATACCAGAACAGGCCGGTCAGGGCCGCCAGCGCGGCGTAGGGGGTGAGCAGCAGGCCGAGTCCCCCGAGGTAGATGAGCAGCAGGGCGGCGTCCATGGCGAGCCAGTCGCGCAACGCGCCGCGCCAGTACGCCTCGATGCCGTTGAGCAGCAGGCCGAGCAGGAGCAGCAGCACGCCGCCGAGCAAGGGGATGGCGAGCACCAGCAGCGGCTGGTCGAGGGGATGCAGCCAGAGAGGAGGGATGATGTCTTCGCGGCTGAACACGCTGCCGAACAGCAGGCCGAACAGCATCGATGCCAGGCCGCCGGGTACCAGCAGGCGCAGGGTGGGGACGCGACGGCCCAGCAGCAGGCCGGCGAGGAGCAGCACGAAGCCCTGACCAAGGTCGCCGAACATGTAGCCGAACATCAGCGGGACGATGAACACCAGCAGCCGGCTCGGATCGGCCTCATCCCGCGCCGGGGTGCCGAGCAGGCGCGCGAACAGCTCGAAGGGCTGTGCCCACCATGGATTGTGGAACACCATGGGTGGCACCTTGTCGCGCGGCGGGTCGGGAAAGCGCAGCAGGCTGCGGACCTGGGCGCGGTCGAGGGCCTGTTGCAGCACCTTGCCGTCCAGGTCCGAGGTCCAGCCGGTGACCCAGGCGAAGGTTTCGCTCACCGGCAGGGCCTCGACGTGGGTGAGGAACCACTCCAGGCGGGCGATATCGCCCAGCGCCTCGACCAGCCGGTGCTCCTCCTGCAGCGCCGTCAGTTGCTGCTCCAGCACCCGTTGCTCGGCCTGAATGGCGGCGGTGCGCTGGTCGAGGGCGGCGAGAGAAGCGTCGGTGCCGCGCTGCAGCCACGGGGGCAGATGCATCGGTCGGCCCTTGTGCAGCGTCAGCTCCTGCTCCAGCAGGTCCACCTCCGCTGGCGGTCCCACCGCCAGCAGGAAGTCATGCACCTTGCCATGCACGCTGGTATGCAGGATGGCGGCGGGAATCTGGGCGATGTGTGTACGCGGCGGCAGCACGAACAGCCGCGCGGCCAGAGCGGGACCGGCGCCGGCCAGCAGGCCGAGGTCGAGTGGTGTGTCGCCCTGGGCCAGCAGCATCTCGCGCAGCATCTCCAGCTCATAGAGTTCGCCGCGCAGCGCCTCGCTGCGGCGCACTACCGCGTCGGCGGCGTCGCGCCAGGCGTAGAGGCGCTGCAAGGCGTGGTTGAAGGTATCCACCGGCCGGCCCGGCAGGTTGGAGGGACGCAGTTCGTCCTGGGGCCAGTAATGTTGGTAATGCTGGGCGAGGCGGTTGTATTCCTCCAGCCGGCCGCGCAGATCGGGCAGCACCAGCGGGGTGGCGGTTTCGCTGTGGGTCTCCAGTTCCACCGCGCCGGTGCGGGCCAGGGTTTCCACGGCCAGGGTCAGATCCTCGCGTGCGGTGAGCAATTCGAACCAGCGTGCCGGCTGGGGGCGCAGGCTGAAGCTCATGAGGCGCGCTCCAGGGGAAACAGGATCAGGCGGGTGAGCAGACCGCGCAGCCGCTGCAGGGTGAGGCCGCACAGGGCCAGGTAGTAGAAGGCAGTGGCGGGCTGACGCGGGTGGCGGCGGAAGCCGAGGCGCAGGTGCCGCTCCAGTTCGTCGTGGGCACGCCGGCTGTCCTGGCCGGGGTCGCTGCGCAGGATAGCGTAGTGATCCGCAAACAGTGTCGCCAGCTCCTCCAGGGCCGCGCGCTCGGCCGCTGTCGCTTCGGCCGGCCACAGCCGGCGCCAGTGGGCAGCCCAGGCCGCTGCCGGGCCGGCGCCGTTACCGTCATCGAGCAGCGGTGCATAGGGCGAGTCGCGCAGGGCCTGCAGGCGCAGGGCTTGCAGCTCGTGGGCGTAGGGCTTGAGGTGCGCGTCGCCGTGCAACCAGGCCGGGATCTCGCCAGCGTCGCGCAGGTGCCGCAGTGCCGGCAGGTCGGGCAGCAGGCTGCACCAGGCCGTGGCCGGACGCCAGGACGGCGGCATCCAGCGAGTCACCTCGGCGATGTGCTGGCGCAACTGTCGGCGCAGCGAGTTTTCCATGGCGTGGCTGTCGCCGTGGGCGGCGATATTGAGAAGCCAGGGGCGCAGCCCCGTAGTGCGCGCGGTCTGCAGGAAGTGTCCCAGCGCGGTGATCGCCTCCAGGCGGCGCCAGCCCACGGTGTCGGGCAACTGGCCGTAACGGGCCTGCAGGCGAACCTGGGCATAGGCCAAGTGGCTGAGTTCAGTCATCGCCGGCCGCGTCGTCGGTGAGGGATTGCGCCAGCCGTTCGACGGCTGCGGCCAGTACTTCCTGTATTACCGCATCGGGAACCGTTGCGGAAGCGTTTTCCGCTTCCTGTTGCAGCAACAGCTCCACCTGACGGCCGAGGGCCAGGGCGCAGTGGGCATGGACCTGGCTGATGCGGCTATCCGTGCGGCGGTGTATGCGGCGCGCCTGCTGTTGGGCCGCTTCGATCAGGTTTGCTGCCCGGGTTGTGCATTCCGCAATGGCGGCGAGGGCGGCACGTTCGGCCTCCAGCACGCGATTCATCGCCTCTTCGGTGGAGTTCTGCTGTTCTTTCATGCGCGGCTCCGTGACCGCTGGATGACCGTTGTGTCCGGTAATGCCGCTCAGCGTGATTGATTGCCGTGCGGCACCTGTCATTCAGCAAATATCCGGGTTAAGCTTAACCCGGATGCTTGCCCAAAGACACACACCGGCAACATTCTCGATAATAATGCAAGGGATGGAGTCGATGGCCGAATACCTGTTTCTTCCCCGCCAGGAGTTGCAGCGCCTGCTAGATAAGTTGCGTGCCGTCGGGTTTCACTGTATCGGTCCACAGGTACGCGATGGTGCCATCGTGTATGAAGCGCTGGATGACATCGCCCGCCTGCCGCAGGGTATGCGTGACCATCAGGCTCCGGGCAGCTATCGACTGGAGGCCGCCGGCGGTGAACGCAGCTTTGCCTGGGCCACCGGCCCGCAGGCGCTGAAGCCGCTGACCTTCGCGCCGCGCGAAAGTCTCTGGCAGGCCACGCAGGGGGCCGGTTTTGCGCCGGTACCGTTGCACAATGCGCCCACCGCCGTGATCGGGGTGCGCGCCTGCGACCTGGCTGCGCTACACATTCACGATCTGCATTTCCTCCACGACGATCCCTACTACGCCGCGCGCCGTGAACGCCTGTTCCTGGTGGCGGTGAACTGTACCCATCCGGCTGAAACCTGTTTCTGCGCCTCCACCGGCGATGGCCCCGAGGCGCGGGCCGGTTTCGACCTGGTGCTGGATGAGCTGGATGAGGGCTACGTCATCCGCAGTGGTACGCCAGCCGGCGGCAATATTCTGCGCGAGCTGTATCTGGAGCCGGCCAGTGACGTGCAACGTGCGTTGGCCCAGCAGCAGAATGCGGCTGCCGCCGCGCAGCAGACCCGCACCCTGCCAGGGCGCAACCTGCGTGACATGCTGTTCGCCCGCCTGGAGCATGCGCGCTGGGATGACGTGGCGGCGCGCTGTCTGTCCTGCGGTAACTGCACTGCAGTGTGCCCTACCTGTTTCTGCCACAGCGAACGCGATGAACCGGCGCTGGATGGTCGCAGCAGCGTGCACTACCGGCAGTGGGACTCGTGTTTTACCGAAGGCCACAGCTACATCCACGGCGTGGTGATCCGGGCGGAAACCAAATTCCGTTATCGTCAATGGCTGACCCATAAGCTCGGCAGCTGGCATGACCAGTACGGCCGCTCCGGCTGTGTCGGCTGCGGCCGCTGCATCAGCTGGTGTCCGGCGGCCATCGACATCACCGCCGAAGCCACTGCCCTGTGCAAGGCCTGATGCATCAGGTCTGACACATACAAACACAATAAGGAGTCATTAGCATGAGACAGCTGATTGCCAACATCATCCAGCAGATGCTGAGAGCCTTGGGCATCCGCAGCCTGGACAAGCAGTTTCTGTTTTCCTACACGCTGATTTTCGTGTTTGCGGCGGTGGTGGCGGCGGATCTCTATTTCAACTTCGGTAACGATGCCGCCGGCATCAATGTCGCCGGCGCCCAGCGCATGCTGAGCCAGAAACTCGCCAAGGAGGCCTTGCTCGCGGGACAGGGTATGGAGAGCAAGGATACGGTGCTGGCCACCATCAAGCAGTTCGAGGATGCGCATCGCGCCCTGCTCGAGGGCAATGCCGAACGCGGCATCACTGCGGTAAGCAACAAGGGGGTGCGGGAACAGCTGCAGAAGGTGGAGCAGCTGTGGCAGGACTACAAGGGCGATATCCTCAGTTACGTCGATAGCCGCAATCCCGAGCAGATGCGCGCCATCCAGCAGCGTTCGCCCTTGGTGCTGAAGGAAATGAATGCCGCGGTTCTGATGATGGAGGCCCTGGCAAAGGCGGAAGCCCGGCAGCAGTTGTATGTGGCACTCGGCTCGACCTTCGTCATCCTGTTGCTGGTAACCTTTGGCCGCATGTTCGGCATGACGGTGTTGATGCAACAGATCGACCGTCTGCGCGAGCATCTCAAGGCGGTGGGGGGCGGTGACTTTTCCCATACACTGACCGTGGATAACACGGAAAACGAAATCGGCCAGATGTTCGCCGCCTACAATGACATGGTGTCGCATATGGGGCAGATCGTGGGTGGTGTAACTCATGGCACGGCACAGGTGAGCAGCACCATGGATAGTGTGGCGACCCGTCTGGAAGAGACCATGCGCGGTGTACAGCGGCAGCACTCCGAGATCGATCAGATTGCCACCGCCATGAATGAAATGGCCGCCACCGTGCAGGAGGTGGCGCGCAATACCTCGCATACCGCCGAGGCTGCCGCTCAGGCCAAGGAGGAGGCGGAGAACGGCCGTCGTGTGGTGACGCAGACCATCGACAGCATCGACAGTCTGGCCCAGCAGGTGGAGCAGGGCGCCGGCGTGATGGCGCAGTTGCAGGAAGACAGCCGCGAGGTAGGGCGGGTGCTGGAAGTGATCAACGGTATCGCCGAGCAGACCAATCTGCTGGCACTCAATGCGGCCATCGAAGCGGCGCGCGCCGGCGAACAGGGCCGCGGTTTTGCCGTGGTGGCTGATGAGGTGCGTACCTTGGCGCAACGCACCCAGAAGTCCACCGAGGAAATCCGCGCCATCATCGAGCGTCTGCAAACCCAGTCGCGCAAGGCGGCGGAGATGATGGAGCAGAGCCGTACCCAGGCGCAGGCGACGGTGTCCGCCACTTCCGAGGCCGGTGCCGTGCTGGATCGCATCGTACAGTCGGTGGCCACCATTACCGACATGAGCAATCAGATCGCCACTGCGGCCGAGGAACAGAGCCACGTGGCCGAGGAAATGGATCGTTCCATTACCAATATCGCCAGTGTCGCCGAGCAGACCTCGCGCACCGCGGCGGACACCGTGGCCTCGACCGAAGAGATCCACGAGCACATGGACAATCTGCGCGCTCTGGTGGCCCGCTTCCGCACCAATGTGCACGGTGCCGATCTGTCCGCCGCCAAGACCGCGCACCTGGCCTGGAAGGGCAAGCTGCGCGCCTATCTCGACGGCAAGGGCAGTCTGACGCGCGATCAGGCCGTCTCGCACAAGGACTGCGTGCTGGGCAAGTGGTATTACGGTGAGGGAATGCAGAAGTACGGCAACATGGCGGAGATGCGCCAGCTTGAGCCGCCCCATGAGGAACTGCACAAACTGATACGTACCATTATCGACCTGCGCGAAGCAGGCAAGATGGCGGAAGCGGAGCAGGAGTACCTCAAGATCGAGCCGCTGTCACGCAAGGTCGTGCAGATGCTGGACGTCATCGAACAGAAAAGCGCAGAGTCTTCCACCTGACGCAAGGAATCGCCATGACCGCACCGCAGCCCACGTCGTTGAGCATGTTGCCGCATGAAGCGGAGATCGTCGAGCGCATACAGGAGTCGCCGACCATCTTCACCCTGCGGCTGCGCTTTACCGATCCGGATGTGCACAAGGCCTATGGCTTCATGCCCGGCCAGTTCAACATGCTGTACCTGCACGGTGTCGGCGAGGTGCCGATCTCCATCGTCTCCGATCCGGAAGACGAGCATATGTACGACCACACCATCCGTATCGTCGGCCGCGTCACCCGCGGCCTCGCCGCTCTCCAGGTGGGCGATCGTCTCGGGGTACGCGGTGCCTTCGGTCGCGGCTGGCCGGTGAAGGAGGCGGAGGGGCGCGATGTGATCATCGCCACCGGCGGCCTCGGCTGCGCCCCGGTGGTGTCGGTAATCAACTACGTGCTGCGCCGCCGTGCCCGCTATGGCCGGCTGGTGATCATGCAGGGCGTCAAGCACGCCGCCGATCTAATCTGGAAGAAACGCTACGAGGAGTGGGCCCGTCTGCCCGATACCCAGGTGCTGCTCACCGCCGATCAGGCTGGCCAGGGGTGGCCGTTCCGCGTTGGCCACATTCCCATCCTGTTTGACGAGGCGCACATCGACCCACACAAGAGCATCGTCATGATGTGCGGCCCGGAAGGCATGATGCGCGCGGTGATCGCCGACATGCTCAAGCGCGGTATTGCCGAGGAATCGCTCTGGCTATCCATGGAGCGCAACATGCAGTGCGGCGCCGGTCGCTGCGGCCACTGCCAGCACGGCGGCAACTTCGTGTGCAAGGACGGCCCGGTATTCTGCTATCCGGAAGTGAAGGAACTGCTCGGCGTAAAGGGGTTCTGATCATGAAACCAAGAGTCGCCGTACACAAGTTCTCCTCCTGCGACGGTTGCCAGCTCGCCTTTTTGAATCTCGGCGAGGGACTGCTGCAACTGAACGAGTTGGTGGACATCGTCCACTTCGCCGAAGCCGGCTATCTGGACGAGGACGCCAAAGTCGACCTGGCCTTCGTCGAAGGCAGCATCTCCACGCCGCACGAGCTGGAGCGCATCAAGCGCGTGCGCGAAAACAGCAACTATCTGGTGACGCTGGGTGCCTGCGCCACCGCCGGCGGCCTGCAGGCCTTGCGCAACATGGCCGACGGCAATGCCTGGCTGGCCGGGGTATATGCCGGTCCCGAGCATATCCCGTTCCTGCCCACGTCCACTGCGGTGTCCCAGCACGTGCGTGTCGATCTGGAGTTGTGGGGCTGTCCGGTGAACAGCCGCCAGGTGGTGCTGGCGGTGCGCGACCTGCTGTTCGGGGTCGCGCCGCGCGAGGAGATGGAAAAGGTCTGTCTGGAATGCAAGCGCAAGGGCACCGTCTGCGTCATGGTCACCAGAGGTGTGCCGTGCATGGGGCCGGTGACGCGCACCGGCTGCGGCGCGCTGTGTCCCAGCTTCGGCCGCGACTGCTATGCCTGTTTCGGCCCGGCGGAGAACCCGGAAACGGCGGCGCTGGCGCGACGCTTCGAGGGCTTCGGCCTGCTGCCCGAGGCCATCGCCCATCGCTTCCTGTTCATCAACAACGGTGCGCCGGCCTTCCATGCCGAAGGCGTGCGCTGGCAGGAGAAGAGTCATGACTGAACGGCGCGACATCAGCATCAACGTGCCGGTCCTGGCCCGCGTCGAGGGGGAGGGCGCCATGGAGCTGGAGGTGCGCGACGGCCGCATCACCGACCTCAAGCTGCGCATCTTCGAGCCGCCGCGCCTGTTCGAAAAATTCCTCGAAGGGCGCAGCTACACCGAGGTGCCGGACATCGTGGCGCGCATCTGCGGTATCTGCCCGGTGGCCTATCAGATGAGCGCGGCGCATGCCATTGAAATGATTTTCGGTGCCAAAACCACGCCGTGGGTGCGCGAGATGCGCCGTCTGTTCTACTGCGGCGAATGGATCGAAAGCCATGCCCTGCACATCCATCTGCTGGCCCTGCCCGATTTCCTCGGCTATGAATCCGCCATCGCCATGGCGGCGGATCATCCGGAAGAGGTGAAGCGCGGCCTGCGCCTGCAGGAACTGGGCAACAGCCTGGTGCGCCTGCTCGGCGCCCGTTCCGTGCATCCGGTCGGCGTCCGTGCCGGCGGTTTCTTCCACGCGCCGCGTGCCGCCGCGATGGCCGCCAAGCTGGAAGAGTGCCGTGCCGCTCTCCCTGAAGTGGAGGCGTTGGTGCGCTGGGTGGCCGCCCTCGATCTGCCCGATGACCCGCAGAGCTTCACCTCCGTCGCCCTGCGTCATCCGGAGGAATACGCCTTCAACGAAGGCCGTATCGTTTCCGACGACGGCCTCGACATCGATATCAGCGAGTTCCACCAGCACTTCCAGGAGATCCACATCCCGCACGCCAATGCGTTGCACTGCCACCTGCACGGCAAGCCCTACCTGGTCGGCCCGCTGGCCCGTGTCAATCTGAACTACGCCCAGTTGCCCGAGGCGGTGCGCGTCAATCTGGAACAGACCAAGGTGCGCTTCCCCAGCAACAACATGTTCCACAGCGCCCTGGCCCGTGCCGTGGAACTGCACTTCGCACTGCTGGAGGCGATCCGCATCCTGGAAAATTACAGCGTACCCGACTCGCCCTATGTCGAGGTCACGCCGCGCGCCGGCGTCGGCTACGGCTGCACCGAGGCGCCGCGCGGCATCCTCTGGCACCGCTACGAGCTGGACGGGCAGGGCCGCGTGGTGCAGGCGACCATCGTGCCGCCCACCAGCCAGAATCAGGCGCGTATCGAGGAAGACCTGCGCCGCTCGCTGGAAGCCATGGGGCTGGACAAGCCGGACGACGAAATCCGCCTGCGCGGCGAGACGGTGATCCGCAACTACGACCCGTGCATCTCCTGCGCCACGCACTTCCTCAAGGTGAACATCAAACGGGACTGAGCACTGGGAGCCCGCTCCGTGGGCGAATGGGCGCGTATCGCAGCCGCCTGTTCGCCACGAGGGGTCGGCTCCTGCTGTTGAATCAGGCAACGGATGCAGCACAGGAACATCCTCATCCTCGGCGTCGGCTCTCCCTTCGGCGCCGACCGCCTCGGCTGGCAGGCCGTCGCCGCCTTGGAACGGCAGTCGCTGAGTGCGCAGTTTCCCCGTCTCGATATCAAGTTTGAACAAACCGATCGCCCTGGCAGCCGCCTGCTCACGCTGCTGGGCCAGGCCGATGCCGCCATCATCATCGACGCCATGCACTCGGGCCTGCCCGCCGGCAGCGTGCGGCGTTTTTCCCTTGATGAGTTGAATGCCGGGTCGGGTCTGGTGTCGACGCACGGCTTCGGTGTTGTCGATGCACTGGCACTGGGGCGGGCTTTGGGCGGACTGCCGGGCAAGATCGTTGTGATCGGGATCGAGATGGGGGATAGCGAGTCGGCGGAGGGAGCACTGGCGGCGCTGCTCGAGCGGGTGCTGGACGAGTTGGCACAAATGTAGGATCGTGTTACTATGAGGCGTGCCGGCTAAGGAAGGTCTGAATAAGTCCATCCTGGACTTCTCAGGTCGCTCCCGCCCCTCCCTGGGCTGCGCGACATAAGTCCATCCGTGGACAAAACCACGCCAAGCGCAAAGTGTGATTTTCGCTTGGCTTCATTTTTCAACGACTTATCGTCGTTGAAAAATGGCGGCACATCCCTGTGCCGCGGAAGCTCTGAACTTATTCAGAGCTTCCCTAAGTTCTGAAACCCATCGAAAATCACACATTTCGATGGGCGTGGTTTGGTCCACGGATGGACTTATGCAGAAGTTCCCTAAACTACACTGTCCGGGCCATACGTCGTCGCTGTGCTCAAGCGAAGGGTTGCTGCTCTCTCGGGGAGAAGGGGAGCGTGTAGGCCGTGAGCGGCTGCTGTTTGCCTTTGACCTGCAGGCTGCGCTGTTGCAATCCGGAAGGCCGGCCACCGATCTGCTGGTACACCGCCTGTGAAATCAGTATCTCGCTACCGCCGGCGGCATCACACAGCCGCTTGGCGGTGTTGACGCTGTCGCCCAGCAGGTCGTAGCTGCGGCGTTCTTCCGTTCCCATCAGGCCCTCGACCACCGGGCCATAATGCACGCCGCAGCCGGCGGTGAGCCCGGCGCGGCCAAGCAGCGGCAGGGTGGCGCTGCGCAGGGCAAGGGCGGCGTCCACGGCCTGTTGCGCGCTGCCGAATACCAGCATGACCTCGTCGGCCGTCAGTTTCACCTTGATGGCCTGGAAGTCGCGCCATACCGGTTCACACGCGGCGTAGTAGGCGTTGATCAGTTCCACCACCTCTTCCGGCGCGCGCATCTCGCTCCAGGCGGTGAAGCCGCGGATATCCATGAACACCATGGCACGTTCGTGTCGCGCCAGCGACAAGGCCTGCGGGTCGCTGACGGCCATCTGCAGCAGCTCCTTGCCGAACAGCCATTCCGAATATTGCCGCAATTGCTCCGTGGTCTGGCGCAGGGTCTGCAGATAGCGGGCGGAGTTGAGATGGGCCAGGCCGACGATCAGACCGAGCAGCGGCAATACCATGGCGACGAAGGCATGGGGCGCATCGTTGAGGAATGCCGCCAGTCCGCTGTAGTCATCGATGGAGAACTCGAGGATCACGTACATCACCAGGACGATGCAGGTACGGATGACGTGCTCCAGCAGGAGCAGCGGCGGGCGCAGCCGGATGCTGCGCGCCTGCAGCCATTGCAGCAGGCCGATACTGAGCGCAAATCCCCAGTAGGCGAGGTGGTTGGCGTGCAGCAGGAACTCCGGCCCCTCGGCGATGAATTCGGCACAGCTGTAAACCGCCGGTCCGATGAGATTGCCCAGCAGGGGGCGTGTGGTGCCCCCCATTTCCCAGCGACCGACCAGCATGGCCTGGATCAGGGCGGCGGCCACCAGGAAATACAGATCCAGCGCGAACAGGTATTCCCCCGGCCCGCGCAACAGCAGTTCGAGGAAGATGTTGGCCAGCGGGAAATGGGCGCTGTTGCTGTACAGCTCGTGCAGTACGGCTCCGCCGGGCGTACCCTTGATGCGTCGATCCAGTATGCTAGGCATGATTGGGCTCTTGGCTGCAATGGCGGCATTATGCGGAAAGACGTCGCACAATTTCAAAGCGGGCCACTGGTGCACCCCGCCAGCACCCTGCGGTTGCTACGGGCAGGTGGCTTGGTGTGAACAAATCCGTTATTTCCTGGGCGCTGTATGACTGGGGCAATTCGGCCTTTGCCACCACGGTGATGGCCGGCTTCTTCCCGCTGTTCTTCAAGCAGTACTGGAGCGCCGGCAGCGACGTCACTGCGAGCACCTTCCAGCTCGGCCTGGCCAACTCCCTCGCCAGTCTGCTGATCATCTTCATCGCACCGGCCCTCGGCGCCATCGCCGATCAGGGCGGCGCGCGCAAGGGCTTTCTCTACGCCTGCACCCTGCTCGGTGCCGGCATGACCGGCGGGTTGTATTGCGTGGCCCAGGGCGAGTGGCTGCTGGCGGCGCTGTTGTATGTGGGCGGTTCCAGCGGTTTTTTTGCCAGCCTGATCTTCTACGATGCGCTGCTGGTGGCGGTGGCCACGCCGGAACGCTATGACCGCGTCTCGGCCCTGGGCTTTGCGCTCGGTTATCTGGGTGGCGGCCTGCTGTTTGCACTCAATGTGGCGATGACGCTCCAGCCGCACTGGTTCGGCCTGGCCGACGCGGCTGCTGCGGTGCGCGTGTCCTTCCTGACGGTGGCGCTGTGGTGGGGGCTGTTCACCCTGCCGCTGGCCTTCTGGGTGCCGGAGCCGCCGGGCGGCGGGCGCCGCGGTCTCGCCGCCGTGGCCGACGGTTTCCGCCAGTTGCGCGCCACCTTCCACGAGGTGCGCCGCCTGCGTCACATCGGCCTGTTCCTGCTGGGTTACTGGTGCTACATCGACGCGGTGGATACCATCATCCGCATGGCAGTGGACTATGGTCTGGCCATCGGCTTGCCGGCCGAAAGCCTGATCGTCGCGCTGCTGATCACCCAGTTCGTCGGTTTTCCCGCGGCGGTGCTGTTCGGCCGCCTGGGCGAACGCCTGGGGCCGCGCACCGGCATCTATATCGCCATCGTGGTGTACTGCCTGGTGGTGCTGTGGGCGGCGCGCATGGAGACGGCTGCCGAGTTCTATCTGCTGGCGGTGGTGATCGGCCTGGTGCAGGGCGGCATCCAGTCGCTGAGCCGCTCGCTTTATGCCCGCCTCATCCCGGCCGACAAGAGTGCCGAGTTCTTCGGCTTCTATAACATGCTGGGCAAATTCGCCGCGGTGATCGGCCCGATCCTGGTGGGTTGGGTCAGTCTCGCCAGCGGCGAGCCGCGGTTGTCGCTGCTGTCGCTGCTGGTGCTGTTCGCCCTCGGCGCGTGGTTCCTCAGCCGGGTGAATATCGAACAGGGCACGCGCATGGCGCGGGAACTGGAATAAACGTACCATGACGGCAGTTCATTCAGGGTGAAGCCTACATGAATCCGGCAACCGTACTCGGCATGATCGGCGGCATCTTCCTGCTGGCCGTCACCATTGCGCTGACCGCGAGGGATTACAGCGCATTCTGGAATCTGCCCGGACTCGGCATCGTGCTGGGCGGCACCATTGCCGCCACCCTGGTCAGCTATCCGCTGCACGAGGTGCTGCGCGTGTTCCGCGTGTTCATCATCGTGCTGCGCCACGAGCGCTACTACGCCAAGGAGGACATGGAGGAGATCGTCGAGGTGTCGCGGCAGTGGTTCAAGGGCAATCTGGCCGCCATCGAAACCCGCCTCGGCGACATCCGCAATCCCTATCTGCGCATGGGTATCCAACTGGTCATCGATGACACGCCGCTGGATGACATTCTCACCCTGCTGCAATGGCGCATGACGCGGCTGCGCGCCAAGGAAACCGCCGAGGCGCAGGTGTTCCGCACCATGGCCATGTACGCGCCGGCCTTCGGTATGCTCGGCACCCTGGTCGGGCTCATCAACATGCTGTTCGGCATGCAGGGGGCCGATTTCGAGAGCATCGGCGTCAATCTCGGCATCGCCCTGATCACCACCTTCTACGGCATCATTCTCGCCAACCTGGTGTTCAAGCCCATCGCCATCAAGATGGAGCGGCGCACCGAGCAGCGCGTGATGCTGATGAACATGGTGTTGGAGGGCATCACCCTGATGAGCAAGGGGCGCTCGCCGGCCTACATCCGCGAAACCCTCAAGTCGTTCATGGCGCGCTACGAAGACGAGATCCGCCAGTAGCGGAAAAGGGTCATGACTCCGGCCGACAACAACAATTCCAATGGCAACGGCGCGCCGACGCCGGAGGATGAGTACCGTCTCGATGCCGACCGCCTGCGTGCCGAGCTGGAGGAGGCGCGGCGCACGCCGTTGCCCTGGGCGCAGACCCATGAGGTGCGGCACGATTCCACCTATGAAGACGACAACGCCTGGGTCTTCACCTATATCGATATGCTGACCCTGATCCTGACCCTGTTCGTGCTGATGCTGGCCTACGCCAAGACCGACAGCGAGGCCTACCGCGAACTGTCCGAGGCGGTGTCGCAGGAGATGGGGCGCGTGGTGCGGCCGGAGGCGGCGCCGGTGAGCGAGGAGCAGGCGCTGGCGGAACAGATCGGCCAGACCATCCGGCAACAGGGGTTGAGCGACAATGTAGAGGTTCTGACCCATACCGGCAGCATCGAGCTGCGGCTGAAGGAAAGTATCCTGTTTGCCACCGGAAGGGCCGAACTGCGCCCCGAGGGACGCGCCTTGCTGGACTCTCTGGTGCCGTTGCTGCGTCAGGATGGTCATGCCATTGCGGTGGAGGGCCACACCGACAACGTGCCCATTGCCACCGAAATCTTTCCCTCCAACTGGGAACTGTCGGCGGCGCGCGCCAGCAACGTGGTGCGCCACTTGATCGGCCAGGGGGTGGCGGCACAACGCCTGCGCGCCATCGGCTATGCCGATACCCGCCCGCTGGCGGACAACGCCACCGCTGCCGGCCGGGCGGTGAATCGTCGTGTCTCCCTGGTGCTCTCGCTGCGTGCCACAACCGATCCCGAGGGGCGGTAACGGCGATGGGATTGCGCAGGTGGCTGGCGGCGCTTGCCGCAGGTGGTCTGGTGGCCTGTGCGCCTGCGTTCGCGGAGAATGCGGGCGACAACGGTGTCGAGGTGGTGCATGAGCTGGCGCCGTATTACAGCAGTCTCGGCGTCTATGTGCCGCTGACCGAAAAGCCGATTCAGCGCCTGGGCGCGGTGAGCGAAGCGGAGATCTACCGCACCCTGCTGCTGGATGCCTTCCTGCCACGCTTCATGCTGCTGGAGGCCAGCGTCTACCCGATGCCGCTGGCCGGTGTATATCTCAAGAAAAATCACCCTGGCCTGTATGAGGATGCCGATTTCAGCGGCGGCTTCAATCTCGTCGAGTCGGTTACTGCCGGCTTCGAGGAGCCCTACGCGTTTTCCGCCTTCTTCGGCAACGTGGTGGACTATGCCGCGCCGGAGGCCATCCACGGCGAAATCAACAAGGGTCATGTGGGCTACTTGGTCAGTACCGGCAACTATCACATCAAGGCCAACGAACTCATCAACGACAACTGGTTGGAACTGGAATACAAGCTGAAGAGCGATCGCCACTACCGCAATCATCGTCTCGCCATGAGCTACCGCGTCGGAGCCAAGTGGCACGACAACCCCGACATCACCGATACGATATATCTCGGTCTGCGGCGCAACCATCTCGACTACAATACGCCCACCCGCCTGTTGCCGCTGCTGGAAAACAGCAACATCGCCTACCGCATCAGCGTCGATCGGCAGAGCTTTTCCCTGGTGGAGCAGGAGCTGACCGTGGGCAAGAAATGGCCGCTGCAGCGTTACAGCGCCGCGTTTGTCCTGGACTTGGGTTTTATCTGGTATACGGACAAGAAATACACCGGCACGCTGGCCGAGGGCCGTAACGACAATTTCACCATCATCTTGCGCCCCAACCTGGAGTTCTGAACCAGCGCAAGGCGACAATGAAAAAGGCCGGTCATGTCACCATGACCGGCCTTTGCGATTGGCGCTCCCAAGGGGAATCGAACCCCTGTTACCGACGTGAGAGGCCGGTGTCCTAGACCGCTAGACGATGGGAGCGTAATTGCCGCTGTCGGGCAGCGAAAAGCGCGTGGTATTATACCCGGATGCTCTCACGGCTCAAGCAATCTTTGGCGAAAAAATTCCGACTGGGTAAGCGCAAGGAAGATACCCCCGCCGCCCGTCCCGCTCCCCGCATCATCCCCCGCGGTGAACACGGCCTGTCCCGTTCCAACATCAGCGAGGCCGCCCTCAAGGTGCTGTACCGCCTGCACAAGGCCGGCTACGAGGCCTATCTGGTGGGCGGCGGCGTGCGCGACATGCTGCTCGGGCGTGAACCGAAAGATTTTGACATCAGCACCAATGCCAGGCCCGAGGAGGTGAAGGCGCTGTTCCGCAACTGCATCCTCATCGGCCGCCGCTTCCGCCTGGCCCATGTGCGCTACGGCCAGGAGGTCATCGAGGTGGCCACCTTCCGCGCCCATCACGAGGCGGGTGAGGAGGGCGAGGGGGTGATGGAAAACGGTATGATCCTGCGCGACAACGTCTATGGCACCCTGGAAGACGATGCCTGGCGGCGCGACTTCACCGTCAACGCCCTGTACTACAACATCGCCGACTTCTCGGTGGTCGATCACACCGGCGGCATGGACGACCTCAAGGCCGGCCGCCTGCGCATGATCGGCGACCCGCAGGCACGCTACCGCGAAGACCCGGTGCGTATGCTGCGCGCGGTGCGCTTCGCCGGCAAGCTGGGCTTCCGCATCGATGCGGCCAGCGAACAGGCCATCCTGGAACTGGGCGGCCTGCTGGAGGAGGTGCCGGCGGCACGCCTGTTCGACGAATCCCTCAAACTGTTCATGAGCGGCTACGCGGTGGAAACCTATGAGCTGCTGCGCCACTACCGCCTGTTCGGCCACCTGTTCCCGGAGACCGAGCACTGGCTGCGCTACGAGGACCACCACTACCCGCGCACCTTCGTGGCGCGCGCCCTGGAGAACACCGACCGGCGCCTGCAGGAGGGCAAGGCGGTGACGCCGGCCTTCCTGTTCGCCGCCTTGTTGTGGGAGCCGGCGCGCAAGGAGGCCGAGCGCCTGCGCGAGCAGGGCGAGGGCGGGCTGCCGGCCATGCAGCAGGCGGGCGACCGGGTGGTGGCGCGACAGATCCAGCGCGTAGCCTTCCCCAAGCGCTTCACCCTGCAGTCGCGTGAGATCTGGGAGATGCAGGAGCGCCTGACCGCCACCGGCGGGCGGCGCCCGTTCCGTCTGCTCGAGCATCCCCGTTTCCGCGCCGCCTACGACTTCCTGCTGTTGCGCGCCGAGAGCGGCGAGGAGGTGGGCGAACTGGCGGAGTGGTGGACCCAGTTCATCGCCGCCGACGAGGCCGGACGGCTGGAACTGTCCGACGGCCAGCGCAGTGGCAGCGGCGGTAAAAAGCGCCGCCCCCGCGGCGGTCGCCGCCGCAAGCCGCGCCAGCCGGCCTCTGCCGAAAGCTGATACGTGGCCGCAGTACGCGCTTACATCGGCCTGGGCAGCAATCTCGATAATCCGGCGGAGCAGTTGCGCCGTGCCCTGACTGCCCTGGCCGGGATACCTGATACCCGGCTCGCCGCCTGTTCCCGTTTCTACCGCAGCGCCCCCCTCGGCCCCCAGGACCAGCCCGATTACGTCAACGCCGTGGCTGCCCTCGACACCGGGCTGGCGCCGGAGGCCCTGCTCGATGCCCTGCAGGCCATCGAGACGGCGCAGGGCCGGGTGCGCCTGCGCCGCTGGGGGCCGCGCACCCTGGACCTGGACATCCTGCTGTATGGCGACACGGTGCTGGCCACGCCGCGGCTCAGCGTGCCCCATCCGGGGCTGGCCGAACGCAGCTTCGTGCTCTATCCCCTGGCCGAACTGGTCCCGGATCTGCTGCTGCCCGATGGCCGTCGTCTGGCGGATCTGTTGCGGCAATGTGATTCCGCCGGTCTGGAGCCGCTGGCCGACGGCGGCGGCGACGCCGGCGTGATATCCTGAAACCATGACTCGACCCCTGCGTCTGGATGCCACTGCCGACCAACAGTCCGCCCCCCGCTTCATCGTGGTGGAGGGGCCCATCGGTGTCGGCAAGACCACCCTGGCGCGGCGTCTGGCGGAGACCTTCGGCAGCGAGCTGATGCTGGAGGGGGCGGACGAAAATCCATTCCTGGAGCGCTTCTACCAGGACCCGCGCAGTGCGGCCCTGCCGACCCAGCTGTTCTTCCTGTTCCAGCGCGCACGTCAGCTGCAATCCTGGCGTCAGGGCGACATGTTCGCGCCGGTGCGGGTGGCCGATTTCCTGATGCAGAAGGACCGCCTGTTCGCCCAGCTCACCCTGGATGACGACGAGCTGCGTTTGTACGAGCAGGCCTATGAACACCTGACCCTGGATGCGCCGCTGCCCGATCTGGTGATCTATCTGCAGGCGCCGGTGGAGGTGCTGCTGGAGCGCATCGCCCGGCGCAGCCGCAGCTACGAGCGCCAGCTGTCGGCGGACTACCTGCGCCGGGTGGCGGAGGCCTACACCCAGTTTTTCTACCAGTACGACCAGACGCCGCTGCTCATCGTCAATGCCGCCGAAATCAATCTGGCGCAGGGCGACGCCGACTACGCCCAGCTGCTGGAGCAGGTGCGCTCCATGCGCAGCGGGCGCCACTACTTCAATCCCTTGCCGCTGAAGCTGTGACTGCCATGAGCAACGTGACCCTGAGCACCCTGCGCCGCATGAAGCAGGCGGGCGAGAAATTCACCTCGCTTACCGCCTACGACGCGGCTTTTGCCCATGTCCTCGATGAGGCCGGGGTGGAGGTGTTGCTGGTGGGCGACTCCCTCGGCATGGTGGTGCAGGGCAAGGACACCACCCTGCCGGTGACCATGGACGAGATGGTGTATCACACGCAGATGGTGGCCCGCGGCAGCCGGCGCGCCCTGGTGATGACCGACATGCCCTTCCTCAGCTATGCCACGCCGCCGCAGGCGCTGGCCAACGCGGCGCGCCTGATGAAGGAGGGCGGCGCCCACTGCGTCAAGCTGGAGGTGCACGGCGGCATGGTGGATACGGTAAAGCATCTGGCCGATTACGGCGTGCCGGTATGCGCCCACCTCGGCCTGCTGCCGCAGACGGTGCACAAGCTGGGCGGCTACAAGGTGCAGGGCCGCGACAGCGACAGCGCCAATGAAATGATTGCCTGTGCCCAGGCCATGGCCCACGCCGGTGCCGACCTGCTGTTGCTGGAGTGCGTGCCGAGCCGCCTCGCCGCCGAGATCACCGCGGCGGTGGATGTGCCGGTGATCGGCATCGGCGCCGGCCCCGACACCGACGGCCAGGTGCTGGTGCTGTACGACATGCTCGGCATCACGCCGGGCAAGCGGCCGAAATTCTCCATGGACTTCCTGCCGCCGGCCGGCTCCATCGCCGGCGCCGTCGGCGCCTACGTGCAGGCAGTGAAGGAAAAACGCTTCCCCGGCCCCGAGCACTGCGTCGACTGACGTGTATAAGAGTCTTCAACGCAAAGGCGCAAAGAACGCAAAGTTTCTTTTGCGCGTCGTGGGAGCCCGGCTTGTCGGGCTCCCACAAGGACTTCTACACCAGGCAATGAAACATCTTTGCGGCCCTGCGCGTTCTTTGCGTCGTTGCGTTGAAATCTTTTGACTTTCCTAAACCGAGCCATGCAAACCGCAACCACCATCGCTGAAGTCCGTGCCGTCGTCGCCGCCTGGCATGCCGCAGGTGCGCGCGTCGCCTTCGTGCCCACCATGGGCAATCTGCATGCCGGGCATATCCATCTCGTCGACGAGGCCCATCGCCATGCCGACAAAGTGGTGGCGAGTATCTTCGTCAATCCGTTGCAGTTCGGTCCCAATGAGGACTTCGCCGCCTATCCGCGCACCCTGGCGGCGGATCAGGCAAAGCTGGCGGCGGCGGGCTGCGACCTGTTGTTCGCCCCCGGCGAGCAGGAGATGTATCCGCTGGGGCGTGAGGGCCTGACCTTCGTCGAGGTGCCGGGCCTGTCCGACATCCTGTGCGGCGCATTCCGCCCCGGCCATTTCCGCGGCGTGGCCACGGTGGTGAGCAAGCTGTTCCATATCGTGCAGCCCGCTGTGGCGCTGTTCGGCGAGAAGGATTATCAGCAGTTGCTGGTGATCCGCCGGATGGTGCGCGATCTCGATATGCCGGTGGAGATCATTGGCGTGCCCACGGTGCGCGAGGCCGATGGCCTGGCGATGAGTTCGCGCAACGGCTATCTCGCCGCCGCCGAACGCCGACTGGCCAGCGAGGTCTATGCCACACTGCAGGCGCTGGCGGCCGAGGTGCGGGCGGGGGCGCGGGACTACGCGACGTTGGAGGCGATGGCCGTGGCGCGCCTTGAGCGGGCGGGGTTTCGCCCCGATTATGTCAGTGTGCGGCGGGCGGAGGATCTGGGCTTGCCGCAGGCGGGCGAGCGCCGCCTGGTAGCGCTGGTGGCGGCGCGCCTGGGTAAGACACGACTCATAGATAACCTGTTGATTGATCTAGATTAATTTCGCAGAAAGACGCGGAGTCTGCGATTTTGCATTGAACCGGGGCGAACGAAGCCCCATAATTGGCGCCCCTGTTTTGTGACGAAACGAGCTTGACCCATGCACCTGACCATGCTCAAAGCCAAACTGCACCGCGCCCGGGTGACCCACTCGGAGCTGGAGTACGAGGGCTCGTGCGCCATCGACGGCAAGCTGCTGGATCTGGCAGGGATCCGCGAGTATGAACAGATCCAGATTTACAACGTGACCAACGGTGAGCGTTTCACCACCTACGCCATCCGCGCCGAGGACGGGTCGCGCATCATTTCCATCAACGGCGCCGCCGCCCACAAGGCCTCGCCCAGGGATGTGATCATCATCTGCGCCTTCGTCGGCCTGAGCCAGCAGGAGCTGGCCACCTACAAGCCGACGCTGGTGTATCTCGACGAGAACAACAACGTCATTCGCACGGCCAATACCATCCCTGTCCAGGCGGCGTAGCCGTCTGCAGTTGCAAGTTTCAAGTAACAAGTTGCCAGCGGTTGGAGTGCGCTTGCAACTTGAAACTTGTCACTTGCAACTCATCCCGTATTTCTCATCCCCGCCGCAATCGCATTGATCGAACGCAGCAACGGCTCCAGCCAGATGTTACGTGCCTCTTCGCCCTGGCTGGTGTCGCGGTAGCGCCGCAGCAGCATGATCTGGATGTGGTTGAGCGGGTCCAGATAGGGGTTGCGGCGGGACAGCGACAGCAGCAGGCCCGGCGTCTCTTCCAGCAGTTCCTTCAATTGCGCCACCTGCAGCACGTTGGTGACGGTACGGCCATGCTCGGCAGCGATCATGTTGTAGACCTTGTCGGCCACCTCGCGGTTGGCATAAAGCCCGGCGTACTGGGCCGCAATGCCCATGTCGGCCTTGAACAGCGACATCTGCGTATTGGAGAGCAGGGCGCGGAAGAACGGCCATTCGCGGTACATGGTCTGCAACTGCTCCATGCGCCGCGCATCGTCGCCGCACCACTTGGCCAACGCGCTGCCGATGCCGTACCAGGCCGGGATGGTGTGGCGCGACTGTGCCCAGCCGAATACCCAGGCGATGGCGCGCACCGAGCCCTTGGACAGATCGCCCTTCTTGCGGTGCGAGGGCCGTGAGCCGATGTTGAGCATGCCGATCTCGTTGACCGGCGTGGCCTCGTAGAAATAGTTGAGAAAGCCGGGGGTGCGATCGGTCAGTTCACGGTAGGCCTCTTCGCCGGAATCGGCGAGCTGCTGCATGATGGCGATGTGCTCGGGATTGTCCTGCGCCGGTGGTGCAATCAGGCCGCGGCTTGCCTTGAGCAGGCCGGACACGCCCATGGTCAGCTCGAACACGGCGGTTTCGGCGTTGCTGTACTTGTAGGACAGCACCTCGCCCTGCTCGGTGAACTTGATCTCGCCGTGCACGGTGCCGGCGGGCTGGGCCAGGATGGCCTCGTGGGTCGGACCGCCGCCGCGGCCGATGGTGCCGCCGCGGCCGTGGAACAGGCGCAGGCCGATGCCGCGGCTTGCCGCCAGGGCGGCGATCTTCTTTTGCGCCTGATACAGATTCCAGGAGGAGGCGAGGATGCCGCCGTCCTTGCAGGAGTCGGAGTAGCCCAGCATCACTTCCTGCTGGTTGCCCGAGGCCCGGAGCAGGGCGGTGTAGGTGGAGCTGTCGAGCAGGGTGGTCATCACCGGCTCGATGTGTTCCAGGTCGATGATGGTTTCGAACAGCGGCGAGACGCGGATGTCGCAGAACCATTCGTCACCGCGGCGGCCCACCAGTCCGGCCTGCTGCGCCAGCAGCATCACTTCCAGCACATGGCTGGCGGCATGGGTCATGGAGATGACGTAGTTGCCGAAGGCCTTGGGGCTGACCTCCTTGCGCATGCGCGCCATCACCTTGAAGACCTCCAGCGTCTCGCGTGCGCTTTCGCTCAGCGTGCTGCGGTCCACCGGCAGCGGGTTGTGGCCGATGAGTTCGGACAGCAGGGCGATGCGCTGGGCCTCGTCGAGGGACTTGTAGTCCACCGGCTCGGGCTGCTGTGCCAGCAGTTCGCTCACCGCCTCGGTGTGACGGGTGGATTCCTGGCGCACGTCCAAATGTACCAGGAAGAAGCCGAAGGTCTCTACCAGGCGGATGAGGTCCTTCAGATCGCCGTCGGCGATGATGGCGTCGCCGTGGGCGATGAGGGAATCGCGGATCAGGTACAGGTCGTGCAGGAAGCCGCTTTCCGAATGATAGCCGGCGGTGGCGCCTTCCACTTCGCTGCCGTTGAGGCGGGCATCCACGGTACGCAGGTTTTGCATCAGGCGGTGGCGCATGATGTACAGCTTGCGGCGATAGGGCTCGCTGATGAAGCGGTGCGGCTTGTCGGCGAAGGCCTCGTCGGTGAAGGACACCTCGTCGCGCTCCAGGCTGGCACGGAAGGCCTCGCTCGGCGTGCACAGCAGGTGCGAGTGGGTCAGCACATGACTCAGATGGGTGATGCGCTCGACGTACTCACGCAGTATCTCGCGCTGGTGCAGGCGCACCGCCATTACCGTGGTCTCCGGCGTGACGAAGGGATTGCCGTCGCGGTCGCCGCCGATCCAGGAACCGAAGCGCAGGAAGCTGGGCACGGTCACGCCGCTGTCGGCGCCGTAGATGCGGCGCACGCCCTTGTCCATGTTGCGGTAGGTGGCGGGGACGGCCTGGAACAGGCTCTCGCGGAAATAGAACAGCCCGTTCTTGATCTCGTCGCGCACCTGCGGGCGTTGGGCGCGCACCTCATCGGTTTTCCAGAGGATGAGGATTTCGGTGCGCAGCTGCTCGCGGATGTCGCGCTGCTCTTCCTTGCCGATGCGCGGGTCGTCGAGGCGCTCGGACAGCAGGAAGATGCGGCGCAATCCCTCCATTACGGTGCGGCGCTTGGCCTCCGTGGGATGGGCGGTGAACACCGGCATGTAGGCCAGGCGGTTGAGCAGGCTTTGCAGCTGCTCCGCGCTGACGTCGCGTGCCTTGAAGTCGCGCAGGGCCTCGTCGAAGGAGCCGGTCCACAGCGGGCCGCCGGTGCGCATGGCGCGGCGGCGGCTGCGGTACTGCTGCGCCTCCTCGGCGATGTTGGCCAGGCTGAAATAGGTGCTGAAGGCGCGCACCACATGGGTGAGCGTCTCGGCGTCGAGATTGGCAATGAAGCGGTTGAGACGCTGGCGCAGGCGTGGCGAATCCTCCTGGCGCAGGCTGATGTAGCCCTTGCGCAGGGTTTCCACGGCGGCGTACACCTTCTCGCCGGCCTGTGACTTCAGTGTCTCCCCGAGCAGCGCGCCGAACAGTTTCACCCGGCTGCGCAGTTGCTTGTCGTTCAAGCTGATCATTGTTGTAGGCCTGTAGTCCCGCCGATCACGGGATGATGGATATCTGTGACGGCGTTCGCCGTCCGCACAGGGGGCGCTAGTATACCCGAAAGGGCGGATATTGCCTCGGACAGCGTGTTGCTGCCGCAATGCTTGAGCGAAGCTTGTGGGTATCCGGCATCGCGCCTTGCTCAACAGGTCTGGCGGTACAGCTCCTGGTACTGGCGTGCGCTCTGCTCCCAGCTGAAGTCGCGCCGCATGCCGCTCTGCATCACCTGGCGCCAGGCCTGTGGCTGGCGGTACAGCGCCAGGGCCTGCGCTATGGCCTGGCGCAGGGCATCGGGGGTGGCATGGTCGAAGACGAAGCCGGTGGCGGTGCCGTCGGCCAGGGTGACGGCATCGGTGTGCACCACGGTATCGGCCAGGCCGCCGGTGCGGCGCACCACCGGGACGGTGCCGTAGCGCAGGCTGTAGAGCTGGTTCAGGCCGCAGGGCTC
This sequence comes from Sulfurivermis fontis, assembly GCF_004001245.1. NCBI lineage: Bacteria > Pseudomonadati > Pseudomonadota > Gammaproteobacteria > Thiohalomonadales > Thiohalomonadaceae > Sulfurivermis > Sulfurivermis fontis. The sequence goes on along the minus strand of NZ_AP018724.1, from coordinate 2,282,293 downwards.
GAAGCGCGAGGGCATGAGGAAGATGTCGGCGCCGGCCTCCACCAGGTGGGCATAGCCTTCGTCATAGCCGATGAAGACGCCTGCCTGGTCTGGATGACGGTCGGCGAGGGCCCTGAAGGCCTGTTCGTAGTGGGATGCGCCGGTACCCACCACGGCCACCTGAACACCCTGTTGCATCAGTTCCGGCAGTACCGCCAGTACCAGATCGATGCCCTTTTGTTCCACCATGCGTCCGACCAGGCCGAGCAGCGGTGCGTGGGGGTCTGCCGGCAGGGCGAATTGGTGTTGCAGTGCCGCCTTGTTCTTCTTTTTGCCCCCCGGTTTGACTGCACTGTAGTGGTAGGGGATCAGCGGGTCGTGAGCCGGATCCCAGGCACTGTAGTCGATACCGTTGAGGATGCCGCGCAGACGGTCGGCACGGTGGTTGAGCACGCCCTCCAGGCCGTAGGCAAACTCGGCGCGGCGGATCTCCTGGGCATAGGTGGGACTGACGGTAGTAATCCAGTCGGCGAAGACCAGCCCGCCCTTGAGGAAGTTGAACTGGCCGTGGAACTCCAAGGCCTGCCAGTGCCACAGCCCGGCGGGCAGGCCCAGGGCGGTGAAGGTGCTGTAGGGAAACAGGCCCTGGTAGGCCATGTTGTGAATGGTGAACACGGTGCCCGGGCGGGCGGGTTCCTGGGCCAGCAGGGCCGGTATCAGGCCGGTCTGCCAGTCGTTGCAGTGCACCACGTCGGGACGCCAATGCAGCCCGGCGCGATCCTGCGCCAGCTCCACCACGGCGCGGCAGAACAGTGCGAAGCGGGCGGCGTTGTCGGGCCAGTCATGGCCATCGGGGCCCAGATAGGGGCCGCCGTCGCGGTCGAAGAAGGCCGGCGCATCGACCAGCCAGATCGGAACCCCGGTATGCGGCAGGGTGCCCTCCAGGATGCGCACCGGCGTCGCGCTGCCCGGCAGCACCAGCTCCGCCACGATGGGCAACACCGGCAGGCGCTGCAATACCGTGCGGTAGGCCGGCAGCACCAGGCGCACCTCATCACCCAGGGCACGCAGCACCGGCGGCAACGAGCCGCTGACGTCGGCCAGACCGCCGGTCTTGATCAGCGGATGGGCCTCGCTGCTGGCAAACAGGATTCGTGACATAGTTAAATGCTATGGTGAGAAAATCGGACAAGGGCGCCTATGGTAAACCAAACGGGGCCGGCAATTCGCGCCACCACCAATGGCAGCCGCCATTGCCCGCCCCCGCGCCGGGCCGGGCGAGGGGCAGTGTGCGCCGGGGCGCGTATGTTGTTGCAACGAGGGAGGGGCAGGCGATGAAGATGGCGATGATCGGTCTGGGCAGGATGGGCGGCAACATGGTGCGCCGCCTGCGCCGCCACGGCATCGAGGTGGTGGGCTACAACCGCTCCCCGGAGAGCGTGCGCCAGCTGGCGGCGGAAGAGGGGATGATTGCCGCCGCGTCGGCCGCCGAGGCGGTAAGGATGCTGCCCACACCGCGCGTGGTGTGGCTGATGCTGCCCAGCGGCTCACCCACCGAGCAGATGATCCACCAGTTGATTCCGCTGCTGGAGGCGGGTGATATCCTGGTGGACGGCGGCAACTCCAATTACCACGACTCCCAGCGCCGTGGCGTGCTGCTGGCCGAGCACGACATTCATTTCGTCGACGTCGGCACCTCCGGTGGCGTGTGGGGCCTGGAAAAGGGCTACTGTCTGATGGCCGGCGGTGAGCCGGCGGCGGTCAAGGCGCTGCAACCCCTGTTCGACGCCCTGGCACCGGAAAACGGCTGGGCCCACGTCGGCCCCATCGGCGCCGGCCACTTCACCAAGATGATTCACAACGGCATCGAATACGGCATGATGCAGGCCTATGCGGAGGGCTTTGCGCTGTTGCGCGGCAAGCAGGAATTCAGCCTCGACCTGGCGCAGATAGCCGAACTGTGGCGTCATGGTTCGGTGGTGCGCAGCTGGCTGCTCGACCTCACCGCCGCTGCCCTCGCCGCCGACCAGGAACTGCAGGACATCGCCCCGGTAGTGGCGGATTCCGGCGAAGGTCGCTGGACCGCCATCGAGGCCATCGATCAGGGCGTCGCCCTGCCGGTGATCTCGCTGGCCCTGCAGATGCGTTTCACCAGCCAGGATGCGGAGGGCTATCCCGCCAAACTGCTGGCGATGATGCGCAATGCCTTTGGCGGGCATAAGGTGGAGAAGGGTTAAGGAAGCTCTGAATAAGTTCAGAGCTTCCCTAATATATTGAATGCCAGCGGAGCGGTGAACAGATGATTGACCCATGCACCTTCGTGATCTTCGGCGCCACCGGCAATCTGGCGGCCAACAAGCTGTTGCCGGCGCTGTATCACCTGGAAGAAGCCCAGCGTCTGCCGGAGGCGATGCGCATCCTGTGCTTCGGACGCCGCGAATATGATGACGACACCTGGCGCGCGGAGGTGGAGTCGACGCTGATACCGCGGGCACGGCACGGTCTGAAGCCGGAGGTGATGCAGCGGTTCGCCCAGCGCATACATTACTTTCAGGGCGACCTCGGCGAGGTGGAATCCTATCACCGTCTGCGCCGCGTCCTCAGCGAGGGCACGCACTTTCCGGACAACGTGGTGTTCTACATGGCGATCCGTCCGGCCGAGTTCGGCATGGTGGGCGAGCGGCTGGCGCAGAGCGGGCTTAACACCGAGGATTCCGGCTGGCGCCGGGTGGTGATCGAAAAGCCTTTCGGCTACGACCTGGAGAGCGCGCAGATACTGGAAGAGAAGCTGCACCGCAGCTTCAACGAGTCGCAGCTCTACCGCATCGACCACTATCTGGGTAAGAGCACGGTGCAGAACGTGCTGGTGTTCCGCTTCGCCAATCTGATGCTGGAGCCGTTGTGGAATCGCAACTACATCGACCATGTGCAGATTACCCATGCCGAGTCGAAGGGTATCGAAAGCCGTGCCGATTACTATGACGGCGCCGGCGCCCTGCGCGACATGTTGCAAAGCCACCTGCTGCAGATGCTGACTCTGGTGGCGATGGAGCCGCCGGCAGCGCTGGATGCCGAGTCGCTGCGCGACGAGAAGGTAAAGGTGTTGAAGTCAATCCGGCCAATCCCGCCCAGTGCGGTGCATGCCCATGCCTTCCGCGCCCAGTATGCGCGCGGTGTGGTGAAGGGGGAGAAGGTGCCTGCCTATCTGGATGAAAAGGGTGTCGGTCCGCACAGTACCACCGAAACCTATGCCGCGCTCAAGTTCTACATCGACAACTGGCGCTGGCGCAACGTGCCGTTCTATATCCGTACCGGCAAGCGTATGGCCGAAGACACCTCGCTGATCGCCATCCGTTTCAAGCACCCGCCGCAGCAGTTGTTCCGCCGCACCCAGGTCGATCAGCTCAAGCCCAACTGGCTGCTGCTGTCGATCCAGCCGCAGGAGTGCCTGCGTGTGGAAATCCAGGTGAAGGTGCCGGGCCTGGAGATGCGCACCGGCACCACCCGCCTCGATGCCGCCTACTGCGGTCTGGCGCAGCGTCAGCTCGATGCCTACGAGGCGCTGCTGCTGGATGTCATCGAGGGCGACCATTCGCTGTTCCTGCGCTACGACGAGGTGCGCTGGGCCTGGCAGGTGGTGGACCCGATCCTCAAGGTCTGGGCCATGGAACGCGATTTCATCCACACCTACCCGGCCGGCACCATGGGGCCGCTGGAGGCCAACCGGCTGTTCGACCGGGATGATCAACACTGGCGCGATTCGCTGGACGCCTCGGACGAAGACAACATCTAGGAAAGGAAACAGGAATGACCGACTTGACCCAGTCTGCCGCATGGAAGGCACTGGCTGCCCATTATCAGGATGTGGCCCATATCCACATGCGCGACCTGTTCGCCCGCGACCCGCAGCGCTTTGCCACGTTTTCGCTGCAATTCGATGACCTGTTGCTGGACTACTCCAAGAACCGCATCACGGCGCAGACCATGCAACTGCTGCTGGAGCTGGCGCGGCAGCGAGATGTCACCGGCTGGTGCGACCGCATGTTCCGCGGTGAGCGCATCAACAACACCGAACAACGCGCGGCGCTGCATGTGGCCCTGCGCAATCGTGGCGCGCAGCCGATCCTGGTCGATGGCGAGAACGTGATGCCCCGGGTGGCGGCGGTGTTGGCGAAGATGCGCGAATTCTCCACTGCCGTCCGCAGCGGGCAGTGGACCGGCCACAGCGGCCAGGCGATCACCGACGTGGTCAACATCGGCATCGGCGGTTCCGACCTCGGTCCGCTGATGGCCTGCGAGGCGCTCAAGCCCTACGCACAGCCTGGCCTCAGGGTGCATTTCGTTTCCAATGTCGATGGCACGCATATCGCCGAGACGCTGAAGCAGCTCCAGCCGGAGACCACGCTGTTCATCGTCGCCTCCAAGACCTTCACCACCCAGGAGACGCTGACCAACGCGCGCACGGCACGGCAGTGGCTGGTGCAGGCCGCCGGCGACGAGGCGGCGGTGGCGAAGCATTTCGTCGCGCTGTCCACCAACGCCGCTGCGGTGTCCGCCTTCGGCATCGACACGCGCAACATGTTCGAGTTCTGGGACTGGGTAGGCGGGCGCTATTCGCTGTGGTCGGCCATCGGCCTGTCCATCGCCGTGTACATCGGCATGGACAACTTCGAGGAGATGCTGGCCGGCGGTCACGACATGGACCGGCATTTTCACAGTGCGCCGCTGGAAAAGAACATGCCGGTGATCCTGGCCTTGCTCGGCATCTGGTACAACAACTTCTTCGGCGCGCAGAGCCACGCCATCCTGCCCTACGATCAGTACCTGCACCGTTTCCCCGCCTATCTGCAACAGCTGGACATGGAGAGCAACGGCAAGCGCGTCACGCGCGACGGGGAAAACCTCACCTGGTCCACCGCACCGATCATCTGGGGCGAACCGGGCACCAACGGCCAGCATGCTTTTTATCAGCTCATCCATCAGGGTACCAAACTGGTGCCGGTGGATTTCCTCGCTCCGCTGCACAGCCAGAATCCCATCGGCGATCACCACGCCATCCTGCTGTCCAATGTCTTCGCCCAGGGCGAGGCGCTGATGAAGGGCAAGAACGAGGCCGAGGTGCGCGCCGAGTTGCAGGCGGAGGGCAAGGACGAGGCAGAGATCGATGCGCTGCTCAATCACAAGATCTTCCCCGGTAACCGCCCCAGCAATACTTTGCTGTTCGACCGGCTGACGCCGCGCACCCTGGGTCGCCTCATTGCGCTCTACGAGCACAAGGTGTTCGTGCAGGGCGTGATCTGGAACGTCAATTCCTTCGACCAATGGGGCGTCGAGCTGGGCAAGCAGCTGGCCAAGGCGATACTGCCGGAGATGACGGCGCCGAGCGCAGTGGTCTCCCACGACAGTTCCACCAACGGTTTGATCAACTATTACCGCGCTCGCAAGACATAAGGAAGCTCTGAATAAGTTCAGAGCTTCCGCGGCACAGGGATGTGCCGCCATTTTTCAACGACGATAAGTCGTTGAAAAATGAAGCCGAGCGAAAATCACACTTTTCGCTTGGCGTGGTTTTGTCCACGGATGGACTTATGTCGCGCAGCCCAGGGAGGGGCGGGAGCGACCTGAGAAGTCCAGGATGGACTTATTCAGACCTTCCATAAGTCGCCCGCCTACAGCACAGGTTGCCCAGTTTCTGCGTGCAATGGTGCAGCCGGTATTCATTTCTGCAAATGGCTTGTTATAGTAGCCGGCGACCATCCGCTTCGGTCTTGGTCGTCACTCCAGGGGGATGGCACCGTAGGCACGGTGCCGCCGACAACAACGAACAATGGAGCTGTAGTCATGGAGTTCAGCAATCCCTATCAGGCGCCTGCCGCCGACGTTTCCGCTGTTCCCGGTCAGGGGGGCTTTGACGAAACCGGACCATTCTCTCCCAGGGGCCGTTTCGGCCGTTTGAGCTATATCGCCTGGGGCATGTTGATCGGCGGTGGTGGTTCGATCCTGGCGGCCTTGCTGGGTGGTGGCATGGCTGCCATGGACCCCGGCGCGATGATGGCCATGGGGCCATTGGCGATGATCTTCCAGATCGCCATGCTGGTGGTAATGATCCTGTTCGCCATCCGCCGGTTGCATGATTTCAATGCCTCCGGCTGGTGGAGTCTGCTGTTCATCGTCCCCATCGCCAACATGATTTTCGGGCTGGTGCTGATGCTCAAGGGCGGCACTGAAGGCGCCAACCGCTACGCCCCGCCGCGGGTGACACGCGGCTGGGAGAAGGTGCTCGGCTATATCGGCATCGGCTTCATGGTCCTCGGCGTGATCGGCGTGTTCGCCGCCGTTCTCATCCCGCTGATGGCGCGTTAATCCGACCGTACACTCCATGGTGCAACTGGACACGGTCTACACCTTCGAGACGCCCGAAGGTGTGGACCTCGGTCTGCGGGTGGCCGGTCCCGTGCCGCGTGCCCTGGCCTTCGTGCTGGACACGCTGATTCGCTATACGGTGTTGTTCGTGCTGTCCATGATCCTGCTGCCCCTGGCCGAGCTGGGGGTCGGCGCCTTTCTCATCATGCTGTTCCTGCTGGAGTGGTTCTACCCGGTCTTCTTCGAGGTGACGCGCGGCGCCACGCCGGGCAAGAAGGCCATGGGACTCACGGTGGTGCACGACAACGGCACACCGGTCGGCTGGGCCGCCTCCTTGATCCGCAACCTGCTGCGTGTCGTCGATTTCCTTCCTCTGTTCTACGGCATCGGCCTGCTGTCGATGCTGATCAACCGCCGCTTCCAGCGTCTCGGCGATCTCGCTGCCGGCACCCTGGTGGTGTACACCGAGGCGGCGCGGCGCATGGACGTGACCATCGAGGCCGAGGCGCGCGCCCTGCCGGTGCCGCTGGCGGTGGAGGAGCAGTGCGCGCTGCTCGATTTTGCCGAACGCAGCACCACGCTGGCACCGGGACGCGTGGAGGAACTGGCCGAGATCATCACCGATGAACACGGCCCGGCGGCGGTGCAGACCGTGCTGGGCTATGCCCGCTGGCTGGAGCGCGGCCGATGAAGCAGCAACAGTTCATCGAGCAGCAGCGCCCGCTGTGGGACAGTTTCCGCCAGCTCGCCGACGAGCTGGAGAAGCCGCCGCGCCGCCGTGCCGCAGTGGCGCTGGAGCGCCTGCCGGAGCTGTACCGGCGCCTGTGCGCCGACTATGCGCTGGCGCGTCACCGCCACTACAGCACCGGCCTGGTGGATGAACTGCACGATCTGGTGCAGCGTGGTCATCGCCTGTTGTATCAGCGCAAGAGCCTGTGGCTGTGGCGCATGGTGGCCTTCCTGTGGAGTGGTTTTCCCAATACCCTGCGCCGCCACGCCCGCGCCTTCTGGCTGGCGACATTCCTGTTTTATGGCCCGGCGCTGGCCATGGGGCTCGCCTGTTATCTCGACCCCGATTTCATCTACACCATCCTCGACCCCTTCGAGGTGGCGTCGATGGAATTCATGTACGACCCGGCCAATCCCATGCCCGGACGCAGCGAGGATCGCGCCTCCGCCACCGACTTCGCCATGTTCGGCTATTACATCTGGAACAACATCGGCATCGGTTTCCGCACCTTTGCCAGCGGCATGCTGGCCGGCGTCGGCACGGTGCTGCTGCTGCTGTTCAACGGCGTAGTGATCGGCGGCGTTGCCGGACACCTCACCCAGCTCGGCTTCTCCGCCACCTTCTGGACCTTCGTCGCCGGCCACAGCGCCTTCGAGCTGACCGCCATCTGCATCAGCGGCGCCGCCGGCCTGCTGCTGGGCAAGGCCATCATTGCACCGGGCCGCCGCACGCGTGGCGAGGCGCTCAAGTGGGCGGCGCTGGAGGCGGTGACGCTGGTGCTGGGGGCGGCGCTGTTGCTGCTCGGCGCCGCCTTCATCGAGGCCTTCTGGTCATCCAACGGCGCGGTGGCGCCGGCGGTGAAGTATGCCGTGTCGGCCGTGATGTGGACGGTGTTGATCCTGTATCTGGGGTTTGCCGGGCGGGGTCGCGATGCAGCTTGACCGGATCAGCGCCAACATTCGCTACCGCACGCCGTGGGAGGGGCTCGACCTCGGTTTCGTGATGGCGCGGCAGTGGTTCTGGCCGCTGTGGCGCCTGTGGTTTGCGACGGCGTTGCCGGTGACGCTGCTGGCCGTGGTGCTGCTGCAGCAATGGCCATGGGCAGTGGCCCTGGTGATGTGGTGGTTCAAGCCGCTGTATGAACCGCTGCTGCTGTTCTGGCTCAGCCGCCGCCTGTTCGGCGAGGAGCTGACGCTGCGCGAGACGCTGGGGCAATGGCGCGCAGTGCTGCGGCCGCGCCTGTTGGCCAATCTCACCCTGCGGCGCCTGAGTTCCAATCGCTCCTTCTTCATGCCGGTGTCGCATCTGGAAGGACTGACGGGCGAGGCGCGCAGCAAGCGCCTGCAAGTGCTGTCCGCCAATCAGTCCGTCGGTACCTGGCTGACCGTCGGCGGCATCCACTTCGAGGGTGTGCTGCAGTTTTCCTTCCTGCTGTTGCTGCTGTACCTGATCCCCGATGAATTGCGCCCCGACGACTGGCTGGAGATGCTGCAAGGCGAGGAGCCGGTATTCGCCTGGCTGAGCAACGCTTTCGGCCTGCTGGCGATGTCCATCATGGCGCCGTTCTACGTGGCGGGCGGATTTGCGCTGTATCTGACGCGCCGCTCGGTGCTGGAGGCCTGGGATCTGGAACTGGCCTTCCGCCGCATGGCACCGCGCTTCAAGCCGGCGCGCGCCACGGCGGCGCTGCTGCTCGGCTGTGCCCTGCTGTTCGGTATGGTCTGGCCGGCCAGCGACAGCTGGGCGCTGGAGCATGCCGAATCGAAGCAGATCATCGAAGAGGTGCTGGCGCACGAGGACTTCGGCAGCAAGCGTATGGAAAAGTACTGGCGTTATATCGGCGAGCGCGACGCGGAAAAGAAGGAGCGGCCGGAGTGGAATACCTCCTGGGTGCCCATCGTCGCCGAACTGTTTGAATACCTGCTGTGGGTGGCTGCCGTCGTGCTGCTCGGCTGGCTGCTCCTTTACCTGTTGCGCCTGACCGACTGGCTGCCGCAGCGCCGCACCGCGCGCAATGCGGCGCCGTCGCCGGTACTGTTCGGTCTGCCGGTGACGCCGGAATCCCTGCCGCAGGATGTCGTTGCCGCCGTGACCGCCCTGCTCGCAGAGGGGCGCATCCGCCCGGCGCTGAGCCTGCTCTATCGTGCCACCCTGGTGCGCCTGATCCACGAACACCATGTGCGCATTCCCGACAGCGCCACCGAGGGCGAGTGCCAGCGTATCGTCGGCAGCCAGCGGCCGCAGGCGGAGGGGGACTTCTTTGCCCGCCTGACCCGCGTGTGGGTGTGGTGTGCCTACGGCCACGTGGTACCGGCGGCGCAGGATATCGCCGCACTGGCCGCAACCTGGCAGCAGCTGTACGGAGTACCAGAGCATGAATGAGCAGCGCCTGGTGCGGCTGATCGTCGGCGGTGTGCTCAGCATCGGTGCGCTGCTGGCGGTGATCTGGTTTTTCAACAATTTCGAGCTGGCCGAGCGGGAGGTGACGGACGGCTATTCGCCGGAGGCGCGGCGCAATCCGTTTCTCGCCGCCGAGCGCTATCTGCAGCGCATCGGCCGTGACGCCGCCAGTGTCTCCAGCTCCGATCTGTGGCGCAACCTGCCGGCCAGCGATGATGTGCTGGTGGTGTACCGCTACGTGCCACCCGCCGGCGAGGAGCGGCAGAGGCTGTTGCGCGAATGGGTTGAAGCCGGTGGTCACCTGATCGTCGGTGCCGACAGCACGCTGCGCATCGGCAAGAAAGAAGACCGCAGGATTCCCGGGCTGCTGGCGGAGCTGGGTGTGCGTGTGCACGAATATGAGGATGACTGGTTGGCAGATCGCCCCTGGCAGACACGCATCGAGATCGAGTTTGCCGACCTGGAAACGCCGGTGGGCGTGAACATGTCCACCCGGCGCTATCTGGAGGACAGCGAGGAACTGGCGCGCGCCGGGGTGCCGCTGGAGGAAGGCTATGGCCTGCTGCAATACGAGGTGGGAGAAGGGCTGGTGACGGTACTGGCCGATAACACCTTCCTTACCAACCGCGCGATCGGCGATGAGGACCATGCCCTGGCGCTGGCCCTGCTGGTAGGTATCGAGCCGGAGGGCAAGGTGTGGCTGGTACACGACGTGGTGATGCCCTCGCTGCTGCAGCTGGCCTGGCAACAGGCCGCCTATGCACTGGTGGCCCTGCTGGCCGCAGTGCTGCTGTGGCTGTGGAAGCTGGGTGCGCGTCTCGGTCCGCTGCTGCCGCCGCTGCATGCCCCGCGCCGCGATATCGGCGAGCATCTCGCCGCCAGTGCCAATTATCTGTGGCGCCTGGATCGTGGTCAGGCACTGTTCCGCCACAACCGCCAGCGCATCGAGCAGGCCTGGCTGGCCAAGCATTACGTGCTGCGCGCCATGACGCCGGACGAACGCTGCCAGTGGATCGCGGCACGCAGCGGCCTGACGCCGCGCGCGGTGGAGCGTGCGCTGTATGCAGAGTATGGCGGCGAAAGCGATTTCATCGAATTGAGCAGTTATCTGCAGGTGTTGCGCACCGCACTGTAACACAGAGGTACGGGATACGAGGGACAAGATACGAGGGGTAGAGCTCGCTGCGCTTGTGTGGTTTTGAACCAGGACATTGTGCGTGCAGCGCACACTTGCCGTGTATCTCATCCCTGGTCCCTGGTATCTGTATTCTTCGACGAGGGAGAAATGATGAGCGAGACGAACATGCAAAATCCGTTGTTGGCTCAGGCCAGCAATCATGTGCGCGATCTGGAGGCCATGGTCGGCCGCGCGGTGATCGGCCAGCGTCAGGTGATCCGCGAGGTGATCGTCGCCCTGGTGGCCGGCGGCCATGTGCTGGTGGAAGGCCTGCCGGGACTGGGCAAGACCCTGCTGGTGCGCTCGTTGAGCAAGGCGGTGGGCGGCAGATTCTCCCGCGTGCAGTTCACCCCCGATCTGATGCCGAGCGACATCAGCGGCCATGTCATGTTCGACATGAAGTCGGAAGAGTTTCGCATCCGCCGCGGTCCCATCTTCTGCAACTTTCTGCTCGGCGATGAAATCAATCGTGCCCCGGCCAAGACGCAATCGGCGCTGCTGGAAGCGATGCAGGAAGAGCAGGTCACCATCGAAGGCAAGCCCTTTGCGCTGGAGCAGCCCTTTCTGGTGATGGCGACGCAGAACCCGGTGGAGCAGGAGGGCACCTACCCGCTGCCGCAGGCGCAGCTCGACCGCTTCCTGCTCAACGTCTACATCGATTACCCGAACGAACAGGAAGAAAGCGCGATGATCCGTCAGGTCACCGCCAATGCCGTGGGCAATCAGCTCGACGTCTCCACCATCGAGCCGGTGCTGACGCCGGCACAGGTCATCGAAGTGCAGAAGGCGGCAGCGCAGGTGCAGGTGGACGAGGCGATCCTCGGCTATATCGTGCGCATCGTGCGCGCCACGCGCGACTGGCAGGGCATCGAAACCGGCGCCGGTCCGCGCGCCGGCATCGCCCTGCTGCGCTGCGCCCGCGCCCAGGCGCTGGTCAACGGCAATTTCTTCGTCACTCCGGATGATGTCAAATCCATCGCCCCGGCGGTGTTGCGTCACCGCGTCAAGCTGTCCGCCGATCTGGAGATCGAGGGTTATCGTCCCGATGATGTGCTGAAAGACCTCCTTGCCAACGTCGAGGCGCCGCGGCAGTGAGATTCACGCCCGCATCGCGGCTGGTCGCACTGGCGGTCCTGTGGACTGCGCTCGGTGCCGGCGCCGCGTTCCTGCCCGAGCTGGTCGTGGTCTGGCAGGGAGGCGGCGTCATGCTCGGCGCGGCCGCGCTGGCCGATGCGCTGCGTCAGCGGCGCCGGCCGACACCTCAGGTAACACGACGGCTCAATCGCAACCTGCCGGTAGGCGCCTGGTCAACGGTGACGCTGGAGGTGCGCAACGGCGACACCCTGCCGCTGGCGTGCGAGGTGCATGATCTGCATCCGGTGGAATTCGAGGTGCGCGGCCAGCCGGCCGGTCTGGCTCTGGTGCCGGGGCAGTGGGCCGAGCTGCGCTACCAGCTGCGCCCGCCCACCCGCGGCGCGTTTCATGCCACCGGCACCGAATTTCTCATCCGCTCGCCCTGGGGGCTGTGGCGCGAGCGGCGCGGTGACGGCAGCACGCAGACGTTGCGCGTCTATCCCAACTTTGCCGAGATTGCCCACTACACCCTGCTCGCCACCGACAACCGCCTGAGCCAGATGGGCGTGCGCCGCCGCCAGCGCCGCGGTGAGGGCAGCGACTTCCACCAGCTGCGCGAATACCGCGTCGGCGACACCCTGCGCCAGATCGACTGGAAGGCCACCTCGCGCTACCGCAAGCTGATCTCGCGCGAATACCAGGACGAGCGCGATCAGCAGATCCTGTTCATGGTCGATTGCGGCCGCCGCATGCGCCACGCCGATGCCGGCCGCGTCCATCTCGACGAGGCGCTCAACGCCGTGCTGCTGCTGTCCTACGTAGCGCTGCGCCAGGGCGACGCCGTCGGTTTCATGACCTTCGGCGGCGTGCGCCGCTGGTTCGCGCCGCGCAAGGGTCAGCATGTGGTCAACGGTCTGCTCAACGCCACCTACGACCTGCAATCCACCACCGACGCCGCCGACTACCGCGCTGCCGCCAGCGAACTGCTTGCGCGCCAGCGCCGTCGCGCCCTCGTCGTGTTGATCACCAACACCCGCGATGAAGACCAGGCCGATCTGGAAGCGGCGGTGAAGCTGTTGCGTACCCGCCACCTGGTGCTGGTCGCCGATCTGCGCGAGTCCCTGCTCGACGAACTCGTCGCCGCCCAGGTCAACACCCTCGATCAGGCGCTGCAATTTCACGCCACCGAAGACTACCTGGCGCGCCGCCGCCACAGCCACGAACGCCTGTCCTACCACGGTGCCCGCCTGCTCGACCTGCGCCCGGCGCAGCTGCCGGTGGCGCTGGTGAACCAGTATTTCGCCATCAAGCGGGGTGGGGCGTTGTAGCTCTATGGTAAGCGACAGGCGTGATTGATTGTGCAGAACTCATGGGCAGGCCCTGACTGAATGGAGTCGCAAAATCATCCGGGCTACAGGTACTGTAAAGTGGTTCAACGAGTCCAAGGGTTCCGGCTTCATTACTCCTGATGACGGCAGCGCCGACGTAAGCAAGGGCCCGCAGGGGCCGCAGGCGAACCATAGTGTTTCCTGCTGAGTCGTTGCGGTGTCCGGCTATAGAGCAACCCCGTTTCGGCGGGGTTTCTTTTGGTGCGCCCGGCCGCATCCCGCCGCGTATCCCTCCTGTCGGTTGGCAATCGTCTGGTCTTTTTCTAGTATTGATTACAGGACAGTGTCTTCATGCCTCCCGGCATGATCTTCCGGCATAACGGACGAGGTGTGCGATGAAAATCACCAAAAAGAAACTGATCGAGGAGTTGAACAAGGACCTGGAGTGGGAGTATGCGGCGGCCATCCAGTATGTGCAGCACGCGGCGGTGATCACCGGGCCGGAATATGAGTCGATCCAGAAGGAATTGCTGATTCACTCGCAGGAGGAGATGGCCCATGCGGTGATGCTGTCGGACCAGATCGGCTTTCTCGGCGGCGTGCCGACGGTGGATGTGGAGAAACGCGAGATATCGGACAGCAGCAAGGAAATGTTGAAACAGGATCTGTTGGGCGAGGAGAACGCCATCAAGCGCTACAAGGAGCGCATCGCCCAGGCAGAGGCCTTGCAGGAGTACGGCCTGCGCCGCGTGCTGGAGGATATCCTGATCCAGGAGGAGGAGCACAAGCGCGATCTGCTGACCGTGCTGGGCAAATAGCGCTCCCGTTCGGCCTGTGGGTCCGCTCAGAGCGGCGGCAGGGTGACCTCGACGCGGAAGCCGCCGAGGGATTCCGAGCGGCCGAAGCGGAGGGTGCCGCCGTAGCCGGTGACGATGTCGCTGGCTATGGCCAGGCCGAGGCCATGGCCGGCGGTGGATTCGTCGATGCGCACGCCGCGGGCGGTGAGCGATGCCAGTTGCGCATCCGAGCAGCCGGGGCCGTCGTCCTCGACACACAGGCAGAAGCCGTCACGCTCCGCGGTGGTGATGCGGATTTTTCCGCGACTCCACTTGCAGGCGTTGTCCAGCAGGTTGCCGAGCAGTTCCAGCATGTCTTCCCGATCCGCATTCACCGCCAGCCCAGCGGCGAGTCGGCAATCGAATGCCAGGTCCTTTTCCGTATGGAGGCGACGCAGCACGTCGAGCAGCGGCGGCAGCTCCTGTTCCGGCACGAAGCGGCGTCCCGGCACGTTGCCCCCGGCCAGGCGCGCCCGCTTCAGCTCGCGATCGATGAGCTGGCGCATGGTGGTGAGCGGCGTGGTGAGCCGTTCGTGCAGCGCAGGGTTGGCGGTGAGCGTCGGGTCTTCACTCACCTGGCCGAGCAGGCTGAGCGGGGTCTTCAGGGCATGGGCCAGATTGCCGAGGGCATTGCGCGAGCGCTGCAGGCGCTCGGCGAAGGCGACGAGCAGGCGGTTGACTTCGCGGATCAGCGGCTGCAACTCCGCCGGCACCTGCTCCGGCAGGCTGGCGATGTCGCCGCGTTCCAGACGGTCGATGTCGGCGCGTACCTGCACCAGCGGTCGCAGGCTGCGCCGCACCAGCCAGCGTTGCAGCAGGAACAGCGAAACCAGCGCGCCCAGCGACACCAGGACGAACAGCCACTGGAAGTGGTGCACGCTGGCGCGGATCAGGCCGAGGTCCTCGGCCACCGCGATGGTGATGTCGCGGCCATCCTTGCTGTAGCCATGCACCACCACCAGCAGCGGCTGATGCTGCGGGCCGTGCCGCTGCAGGCGCTGCTCTGCGCCGCTGGCGAGAACCGGCACCGGCAGGTCCTGGTCCCATAGCGAGCGTGAGCGCAGCACCTGCTGCCCGCTCTCGATGCGGTAGTAGTGGCCGGAGTAGGGGCGCTGATAGATGCCGTCGATGCGGGTGGTGTCGATGCCGAGTGTGCCGTCGGGCTGCGGCTGGATGGCGGCGAGGAGGCTCTCGCTGTCGTGCAACAGGCGTGAGGCGATGTAGTCCTGGGTCATGTCGCGCAGGGCCAGACTGGATACCGCCCCCTGCAACAGGAACACCGCCAGCAGGGTGATGAGCAGGCCGATGCTGAGACGGCCCTGCAGCGAGGCCATCAGTGCCGTTCCCCGAACATGTAGCCCTGGCCGCGGTGGGTGGTGATGATGTCCTTGCCCAGTTTCTGGCGCAGGCGGTTCACATAGACCTCGATGACGTTGCTGTCCTTGTCGGAGTCGTAATCGTACACGTGTTCGGTGAGGCGCGACTTGGACAGCAGCTGGCCCGGGTGCAGCATGAAGTAGCGCAGCAGACGGAACTCGGTGCCGGTGAGGGTGTGTTCGTTGCCGGCGGCATCGGTGACGGTCTGGCGCTGTTCGTCGAGGGTCAGGCCGGGGGCCTGCAGGGGGCCGACGGTCCGGGTGCTGGCGCGCCGCGTCACCGCCAGCAGGCGGGCGACGAGCTCCTCGGTATGGAACGGCTTGCCCAGGTAGTCGTCGGCGCCGGCGCGAAAGCCGTCGACCTTTTCGTGCCAGGCATCGCGTGCGGTGAGGATCACCACCGGCACCGCGTTGCCGCGCTGACGCCAGTGGCTCAGCACCTCCAGGCCGGGACGGCCGGGCAGGCCGAGGTCGAGCACGATCGCGTCATAGGGTTCGGTGTCGCCCAGGGCCTCGCCGTCGATGCCGTTGGCGGCGACATCGACGGCGAAACCGGCGCGCTCCAGATCGCTGCGCAGTTGCGCGCTCAGGGCGGCATCGTCCTCTACCAGCAGCAGCCTCAAGTCAGTCGTCCTGTTCGCTCTTCAGCAGCTCGCCGCTGCGGGCATCGAAATACAGTTCCCACACCATACCCCGTTCATCCACCATCTCTACCTCGTAGAGGATACGCTCCTTCTTCTCCTTCAGCTCCAGTTCCAGGATGCGCCCGGGACGCTCGCGGCGGACCCGCTCGATGATGGTTTCCAGCGGCAGGATGTCGCCGGCATCGCGCAGGCGGCGGGCACGGTCGTGATCGCTCTCGGCACTGGCGCCGCCGGCCGCGGCCAGCAGCGCCGCCAGGAGGAATGCAACCGCCGTCAGTCGTCCCATGCGCCGTACCCCGGAATGTCGATTTCCCGCTCGCTGAACGAACCGCTGTCGGCGCGGGTATGGCAGGCCGTGCAATTGCTCAGGCTGCCCACCTTGGCGTTGTCCTTGATCAGGCGCGCCGGGATCGCGCGGTGCTTCTGCACGATGTAGGGGACCTCGCTGATGCGCAGCGGCGCCTCATCGGCACGCAGCGAGCGGGCGATCTTCACGGCGCGGCGCTCCTTGACCCGATCGGCGGCATTGTAAAGCAGGTACTCCTGTATCGCCTGCTGATCCAGGGCATCCAGTGCGGCGCTGTCGCCGAAGTGATCGCCGAGACCGGCCATCACCTGGGCCCAGGAGCGGGCCGGCAGCAGGCCGGGCGGATAGGCGAAGTGACAGCTGCCGCATTCCTGCTGGTACAGCGGCAGTGATACCGGGGCGACGCCCGAACCGCGACGATCGTCGTCACCGACGACGGACAGGCTGGTGGCCACCAGGCCGATACCGGCCAGCAGCGGCCAGAAATGTTTGATGTGCATGATCCGTCCCTCCGTTACTGGTTGCGAAGGTAGCTGAGAAAGTCACCCTTTTCCTGGGGCGTGCAGGCGCGGCCCCAGGCGCTGTCGCAATTGCGCTTGAACCACTTCTCGATGAAGGCCCGGTCGGTGAGGCGTTTGGCATTGACCGAGGGCGCCATCGGCGCGATGGGCTTGCCGGTCTTGGCATGCCTGCCGCCGGTACGCAGGTCGCTGTCGTGGCAGGCGGCACAGGTCTGGGCACCGCCGCTGCGGGTCCACAGCGCCGCGCCGGCCTCGGCGCTGAACGGGCCGGCGCCCTGGGAACGGTATTCCTGCAGCAGCTCGTCGACGGCACCGGCATGGGCCGAGGACAGGCCGACGAGGAACACTATCACGATGGGCAGTATCTTCATGGTTCACTCCTCGTTCGGTACCAGGGGCTTGCGGCCGGTGAGCATGGCGCGCACCAGGTTTTCGTGGTGCAGCCAGCCGCTGACGACAACGCCGGCGATATGCACGAATACCAGCAGCAGGGTGAAGTGGGCCAGGAACTCATGCACCTCTTCCATCGCCTCGCTCAGGAGGCCCTCGGGGTTACCGGCCAGGGCGGCGAAGGGGCCGGCGGCGTTCTCGCCGATGCCGTAGGTGAGCAGGCCGCTCAGGGTGGTCAGCAGCAGGGCGGCCAGCAGTGCAAGCACCATCCAGCCGCCGGCCGGGTTGTGGCCGAGATAATGGACCGGGCGCTTGTGCAGCAGACCCATCAGGTAGTCGCGCACCGCACCGGGGCCGCGCACGAAGTCGCTGAAGCGGGCGTGGCGCGTGCCGATCACACCCCACACCAGGCGGAACAGCACCAGGCCGATGATGGTGTAGCCGGCCTGGGTATGCAGGCCGAGGAAGTGATCTTCGGTGATGTAGGCGACGGCGAAGGCGGTCACCAGGCTCCAGTGGAATACCCGTACCAGGGGGTCCCACACCTTTACCTCGGATATCGTTTGCATGGCGGTATCTATATGGACGCCTCCCGTTTGCCAAGGGCGATTTTGGTGTGTTGGGACAGATAGGCTGCAGTTCTATATCCGGCCTGTTGTGCAGGAATAGACCTGCTGGCCCTGATGGAATCCGCTGACCCGCGCCTCATTCTCCTGAAGGACTCGAAGTCCTTACCGCCATACAGGTTTGGCGGGTCACGGTCTGACCTGTTTGCCATCACACTTTATCGACCTTGCGCAACCTTTACGGCGGCCACTCCTTTCTTCAAAGTGGTTGATACACTCGTCAGGCACCTATGCCGGCTGACTGACGAATCCCTTTTGGTACGTCCGTTCATGAGCGAGCATCGCCCAGATCGTTCGCGCCATCTTGTTGGCCAGGGCCACGACCGCGACATTCAGCGGCCGGCGCTGGCGTAATTTCGTGACCCACGGGCCGGGGTCTTTGGCGTGGGTCAGCACGGATCGCGCACCGTGAATCAGCAAGGTGCGCAGGTAGGTGTCACCGCGCTTGCTGATGCCGAGCAGTTTGATGCGCCCACCAGTGCCCACCTGTCGCGGCACCAGGCCGGCGAAGGCGGCGAACTCTCGCCCCGACTTGAAGGCTTTGGCGTCGCCCATGATGGCGACCGCCGCCGTGGCGGTCAGCGGCCCGACACCAGGAATTTCAGCGATTCGCTTGCAAGCTTCGTCTTGCTTGAGCCACAGCTGGATGCGCTGCTCGATGGCGGCGATTTCCCCATCCAGCTTCTCGATGCGCGCCCATTGCTCGCGCAACGTATCGATCACCATTGCCGGCAGCCGGTCTTCCAGTCTGGCCAAAGCCGCAGCAATTCCCTTCCTGACCCCCGCTTTGCCCTGCGGCATCACTTCACCGTATTCGGCGAGCAACCCCCGCAGGCCGTTAATCTGCGCGGTGCGGAACTTGACCAACTGGCTCCTCATGCGGTGCAGCGCCAGGATGGCCTGCTGTTCTTCCGTCTTGATCGCCACCGCCTTGACGTGCGGCTGCTGCACCGCTGTCCAGATCGCCCGCGCGTCCTGCCGGTCGTTCTTGTTGCCGGTGACGAACGGCTTCACCGCCTTGCCTGGCAGGAGCTTGACCTGGTGGCCCAGCGCCGTGAGTTTCCTCGCCCAGTGCTGCGCACCGCCGCAGGCTTCCATCCCAATGAGGCATGGTTGCCGGTTAGCGAAGTGTTCGAGGAACTTCTCGCGCTTGAGCTGCAGGCTCACGATCTCTCCGGTCTCCATGTCGATCCAGTGCAACTGAAATACCCGCTTGGCGATATCCACGCCAACGACCGTTTTGCTACCATTCATTTCGGACCCTCCGGTTTGCCTGTGAAGACCTTCAGTATCTTCCACCTTGGGCACTTCGATGCCGTCGGCCCGTGAGGGTCCACCTTCATCCCACCCACACCGCAAAGCTATCCACGGCGCCGGGCGCCGCAGGTCCCTCCATACCGAAGACGGCCAGCGCGCCGGATAACTCGTGTTCAGCGCTCACGGGGTGGGAGGCGTCCATTCAATTCTCCTTGCCGGGCTCAGTGGCGATAACCAAATTCGCCGTGCCACTGTGCGCCGTCGTAGTCGATGCGCAGCCAACGGGGTACGAAGGCCGCGGGGTTGGCTATGGGGAAGTCGGCCAGCGGCGGGGCGGTGTCGCCGATGTCACCGAGACGGCAGGCGGCGGTCATCACCGGATGGAAGCGCAGCGCCAGGCCGTCGACCACGGCAGTGGCTCCGGTGGTGTCAGCGGCCTCGTGGAAGCGCACCTTTTTCCGGATCAGGCAGCTGAACAGCAACTCCATTTCCACCAGCAGGGGTGTTTTCCTTCGTGCCAGGGCATCCTGCGCCCGATGGCTCAGTTCCACGCTGACCGGTTTGTCGTCGATATGGACGGTGGTGTGCATGATTCCCTCCTGGGTCAGGTAAACAGGCTATGCCACCAGCGGCGGCGTCCGCCGGGGTTGGCGACGGCGGCATGCAGATCCACCGGCGGGCAGCGGCTCAGGATCCAGCCGGGCAGCACGCGCTGGGTGCCGCTGCCGCAGGATGAACCCAGATGGTTGGGGTCGTAGACCTTGATGAAGGTCGGTTGCGCCGTATCGTCCACATAGACGATGCCGAGATAACTCTCCTGATGATCGCGGCGCAGCAGCCGATCCAGTTCGCCGATGAGATGGTCCAGGTGTGCCGGCGACAGCGGCGTGGTCGGCACCTCCTCACCGACGTAGTAGGCGTACCAGCCACCGTCATTGGCGCCGCGCAGTGCCGCGAGCAATGCGTCCCACTGCTCCCAGTGCAGCAGGCCGGTGAGCGGCGCGTTGTACTGTTGCAGGTAGTCAGACATGGCGCATGTTCCCGGTGACCGTCCCGGCGGCGAAGTGGTCGATGCGGGCGAAGGGGATGTGATCGCCGATGTCGTTGCCGTAATACGCGTCGACAACGATCTGGTTTTCGTCGATGAGAAAGTTGGCCGGGATGCGTGTCAGCGAGCCGTCGGGCTGCGCCATGCGGTATGCGGGATCGAACAGGGCGCGCAGCAGCGTGGGCAGGCGGAACATGCCGAACAACAGGCCCGGCACTGACTTCCGCACACCGTACAGCGCGTACAGTTTGCCGTCCGGGTCGGGGATGACGGGAAAGGGCAGTCCGCGGCGACCGAGGTATTCGCGGATGTACCCGGCGCTCGATTCGAACACGCCGATGATCTGCACGCCGGCATCGGCGTAGCGTTTTGCCTCCTGCGCCAGGCGTACGAAGCGCACGGTACAGAACGGGCAGGTGGCGTAGCGGAAAAATACCAGCAGAACCTTCCTGCCACGGAAATCCGTCAGCCGCACCGGCCGACCATCGAGATCGGGCAGGGAAAATTCCGGAGCCCGGTTACCTGCAGCCAATGTGTTCATGATCCTGTCCTCCAATCCGTTGCCGAGTGGTGTCGGGTTGTCACTCTGTCGTGGCCGGACGGCGATCCTTACAGCGGACAAGGCGCTTTATTCCGGTGAACGGCAACTGATCACCCGCATCCCTGCCGTAGTGGGCCTGTCGGACCATGCCCTCTGCATCAATGAGGCAGTCGCTCGGCTGGTGTCCAGGCGCGCGCGTGCATCGGCTCGTCCAGCGGTGTTCCGGCGAGATGGTTGGTGAAGTTGCTCAGTGTTTTCTGCGCCACGCCCACCAGTACGTCGAGCAGTTGGGCCGGGGTGTAGCCGGCACTGAAGAAGGACTCCAGCGTCGCATCGGGAAGCAGCGCGCGCCGTTCGAGCAGGGCGTTGACCATGCTGCGCAATGCCTCCAGCCGCGTATCGGCGATGGGCTGATCGCTGCGGATTGCCTCCACCACCGCAGGCGGAATCCCCTGCATGTCGGCGATCGTCGAATGGGCCGCCACGCAGTAGCGGCAGGCGTGGTAGCGGCTGACCGCCAGCAGTACCACCTGGCGCTCGGTGGGAGTGAGCGAGGTTTTCTGCTCGAAGATGGCGGAGAGGGCGAGGTAGGCCTCGGTCAGGGCTGGCGAGCTGGCCATGATGGCGATCAGGTTGGGGACGAATCCGAAGGCCTGGCTGGCGGCCTCGAGTAGCGGTTGTGCTGCAGCCGGGGCGGAGGCGCTGGTGTGCAGGGGAAAGAGGTTGGACATGGTGTTTTCCTTTTATTGAGTGGTCGCTCAATAACGATAGCCGTTCTTGAGCGTCTGTTCAACTACGTCTAGAATTCAACCAATCAGGAGTTGCCCATGGCCAGACCCATAGAATTCGATCGCGACCAGGCGCTGCGCGAAGCCATGCAGCTGTTCTGGCGCCGTGGCTACAACCGTACCTCGGTGCGCGACCTTACCGAGGCGACCCGGCTCAAGCCGGGCAGCCTGTACGGCGCCTTTGCCAGCAAGCGCGCATTGTTTGCGGCTGCCCTGGATTCCTATGGCGCCGAACTGGCGCGGCTGGTGGACGAGTTGCTGCGTGGCGAGGCCCCGCCGCTGGAGCGGATTGCGCGGTTTTTCGACCACTTGTTGGCGGACATGGCCGGTGATCCGGAGCGCAAGGGCTGTCTGCTGGTGAATACCCTGCTGGAGGTGCGGGCGGATGATAGCGAGCTGGCCCGCCACGCGGGCGACGCGCTGGCCAGGGTGGAACAGGCCATGGGCGATGCGCTGGAGGAGGCCGCAGCCCGTGGTGAATTACCGACCGGGGCTCAGCCGCGAATACTGGCCAGCCTGTTGATGACCGGTATTTTTGGTCTGCGGGTCTACAGCCGGATGCGGCCCGATTCGGTGGAGCTGCGACACATCGTCGATACCCTGCTGGCCATGGTGCGCGCCCCGCGTTGACGCGACCGCTTTCCCTCCACATACATCTTTCCTACCGTGCCTCCATGTAGAATGGCGCCATGCGCCTGCGCCCCGAACAACTCCCGTCCCATGTGGAAAAGCCGCTACTGCCCATCTACCTGGTGAGCGGCGACGAACCGCTGCAACTCAACGAGGTGGTGGATGCGCTGCGCGGCGCCGCCCGCGCCCAGGGTTATCGCGAGCGCGAGGTGTTGCAGGTGGAGGCCGGCTTCGACTGGGGCACGCTGGCCGCCGCCGGCAGCAATCTGTCGCTGTTCGCCGAGCGCAAGATCATCGAACTGCGCATGCCGTCGGGCAAGCCGGGCGACGCCGGCGCCAAGGCGCTCACCGCCTATGCCGCCGAGCCGTCGCCGGACAACCTGCTGCTCATCAGCTGCGGCAAGCTGGAAAAGCAGCAGCAGAACAGCAAATGGTTCAAGGCGCTGGAGGAGGCGGGGGCGGTGGTGCAGGTGTGGCCGGTGGAGCCGCGCGCCCTGCCCGGCTGGGTGCGCCAGCGCCTGCAGGCCCGCGGTCTGCAGGCGACGCCCGAGGCGGCACAGCTGCTGGCCGAGCGGGTGGAGGGCAATCTGCTCGCCGCGGCGCAGGAGGTGGAGAAACTGGCGCTGCTGTACGGCAGCGGGCCACTGGATGCCGAGCAGGTGCGCAGCGCGGTGGCCGACTCGGCGCGCTATGACGTGTTCGAGCTGGCGGATGCCGCCCTGGGCGGCGATGCGCCGCGCTGCGCCCGCATCCTGGAGGGGTTGCGTGGCGAGGGCGAGGAACCCGTACTTACTCTGTGGGCATTGGTGCGCGAGGTGCGCGCCCTGGCCATCATCGCCGCCGGCCAGGCCGCCGGCACGGGGCTGGAAACCCTGTTGCAGCAGCAGCGGGTATGGGACAAGCGCAAGCCGCTGTACCAGGCCGCCCTCAAGCGTCACAACCTGCGCCGCTGGCGCGCCCTGTTGCGGCGGGCGGCCCGGCTGGACCGCATCTGCAAGGGGGCCGAGCCGGGTAACCCGTGGGATGAACTGTTACAATTCAGCCTGCTCATGGCCGGCGTGAGAATAGTCTGAAAACCACCGACAAGATGGGGCAGGATGAACAGGGTAAAAAATCTTGTATATCCTGAATAATCTTGTAAACCTTGTCCGAGATTTTTTCTTTGCAAACCACGCAAGCATAGAGATACGTTGATGGACGTGAAGCAGTACATGCAGCAGGTGGGACAGAAGGCGCGCGCCGCGGCGCGCGCCATGGCCCGTGCCGACACCCATGCCAAGAATGCCGCGCTGTCCGCCATGGCCGATGCCCTCATCGCCGGCGAGGCCGCGCTCATCGCCGCCAATCAGAAAGACCTCCATGCCGGCAAGGCGCAGGGATTGGATGCGGCGATGCTGGATCGCCTGGCGCTGGACAGCGCGCGCATCGCCGCCATGGCCGAGGGCCTGCGCCAGATCGCCGCCCTGCCCGATCCGGTGGGCCAGATCGCCGACATGAATTACCGCCCTTCCGGCATCCAGGTGGGCAAGATGCGCGTGCCGCTCGGTGTCATCGGCATCATCTACGAGTCGCGTCCGAATGTTACGGCCGACGCGGCGGCGCTGTGCCTGAAGTCGGGCAATGCCGCAATCCTGCGCGGCGGTTCCGAGGCGCTGCACTCCAACCAGGCCATTGCCGCCTGCGTGCGCGCCGGGCTGGAGCGAGCCGGTCTGCCCGCCGATGCGGTGCAGGTGGTGGAGACCACCGACCGTACCGCGGTGGGGGAGCTGATCACCATGAGCCAGTACGTGGACGTCATCGTGCCGCGCGGCGGCAAGTCGCTGGTGGAACGCATCAGCAACGAGGCGCGCGTGCCGGTGATCAAGCATCTGCACGGCGTCTGTCACGTTTACATCGACGACAAGGCCGACGTGGAAAAGGCCCTGCGCATCGCCTTCAACGCCAAGACCCACCGCTACGGCGTGTGCAACGCCATGGAGACCCTGCTGGTGGCCGAGGGCATTGCCGAGCGCGTGCTGCCCGAGCTGGGGGCCATGTACCGGGAAAAGGGCGTCGAGCTGCGCGGCTGTCCCACCACCTGCCGCCTGCTGTCCTATGCGATTCCGGCCACGGCGGAGGATTGGGATGCCGAATACCTGGCGCCGATCCTCGCCGTGCGCGTGGTGAAGGACCTGGACGAGGCGATGGAGCATATCTACCGGCACGGCTCCGGCCACACCGAGGCCATCGTCACCGAGGACCTCACCCGCGCACGCCGCTTCCTCGCCGAGGTGGACTCCAGCTCGGTGATGGTCAATGCCTCGACCCGCTTCGCCGACGGCTTCGAGTATGGCCTCGGCGCGGAGATCGGCATCTCCACCGACAAGATCCACGCCCGCGGCCCGGTGGGGTTGGAGGGACTGACCTCGCAGAAGTACATCGTCCTGGGTGATGGCCATATCCGCCACTGAACACATGCGTTCCCGCCGGGGGCTCGCCGGCCGGCTGGCGCGTGCCCTGCTGTGCTGTTGCCTGCTGTGGGGCGGCCATGCCCAGGCCCTCGGTCTGGGCAGCGAATTGCATGTGCGCTCCGCCCTCAACCAGCCGTTGCAGGCCGAGCTGCCCCTGGTGCTGGCGCCGGGCGAGACGGTCGCGGATGTGAAGGTCGGTCTGGCCGGGCGCGAGGCCTACCGCCGTATCGGCCTGCCCTATCACGAGGGACTGCCGCCCCTCAGCTTCAAGATCGCCCGGGGGGCGAGCGGCCAACCGGTGATATCGATCAGCAGTCGCCAGCCGGTGCGCGAGCCGGCGCTGGAGCTGTTACTGGAGATTCGCTGGGGGCGCAGCAGTATGTTGCGCCAGTACGCCCTGCTGCTGGACCCGCCCTCCCTGTATACCCCGCCGGCGGCAAGCGCCGCCCCGGCCGCGCTCGAGGCGCCCGCGCCCCCGGTCACCGTGGCGGCGCCCGTCCCGCCGGCGCCGGTGGTGGCCAGTTATGGTCCGGTGCAGCGCGGCGAAACCCTGAGCCAGATCGCCCAGCGCCTCAAGCCGGAAGGCGTCGGCACGCCGCAGATGACGGTGGCCCTGTTCGAGGCCAATCCCCATGCCTTCATCGGCGGCAACATGAACCGCCTGCGCTGGGGCACCACCCTGTACATGCCCTCCGCCGAGGCCATCACCGCACGCAGTCGCGGCAGCGCCGGCAAGCTCATGCTGCAACAGCGACAGGCGCTGCAGGAAACGGTCCCGACCGGTCCCGCAGCGGCGGCACCCGTTGACGCCGCACCGGCGCCGGCACTGCAGATCCTTACCCCCCCGTCGCCGGGGGCGCAGGCCGGTGAGTTGGAGCGGCGTCTGGCCGAGGTGCGCAAGCTCAATGCCACCGTGACTGAGGAAAACGAGGCATTGCGCCAGCGCCTGGGCGCGCTGGAGCGGCAGGCGCAGCGCCTGGCCGAGCAGGTATTGCACATGCCGGCGGCCACGCCGGCTACGGCAGAACCCGCCTCCCCGGTGACGGCTTCCACCGACGCTGTACCGGCGCCGGCCGCACCTCCTGCCGCGGAGCCGTTTGCCGATGGGCGGCTGACGGTGGCGACGACGGTGAACGCCCCGGCGAGCCGCTGGCAGAACCCGGCCTGGTGGATAACCGTGCTGGCCGGGTTGCTGTTGCTGGCGGCGGTCCTGCTGGGCTGGCTGTGGTGGCGGCGCAACCGGCGTTGGGAATACCGTGACCTGGCACAGGCCCTGCGCGACGACGCCGAGGCCAAGGCGCGGGCCCGCGAGGCGATGCTGGAAAAGGCGCGCCAGCGCTTCCGCTGATGCCGGGACCGGTTTTTCCCGCCACCGCCGATCCGCTCGCTGCGCAGAGGGGCGGTGTATCCGGCGTTGCCGTCGGTATCCTGGGCGGTACCTTCGACCCGGTACATTTCGGCCACCTGCGCGCCGCGCTGGAGATGCTGGAGGTTCTGGGCCTGGCCGAGGTGCGCCTTCTCCCCTGTGGCCAGCCGCCGCACCGGGAGCCGCCCCGGGCCTCCGCCACCGAGCGCCTGGCCATGCTGGAGTTGGCGCTGGCGGGGCAGCCCGGGTTGCGGGTCGATCGCCGCGAGTTGGAGCGATCCGGTCCGTCCTACATGGTGGATACCCTGGCCTCGCTGCGTGCCGAACTGGGTACTGCGCCGCTGTGCCTGCTGCTGGGCAGCGACGCCTTTCTCGGTCTGCCACAGTGGCACCGCTGGCGGGAGTTGCCGCGACTGGCCCATCTGGTGGTGCTGCACCGGCCGGGTTGGACGCTGGATGCCGTACCCGCGCCGCTGGCCGAAATGCTGGCGGCGCAGCGTATCAGCGCGGCTGCCGAGCTGATGCGGCGGCCGGCCGGCGGCATTCTGCTGCAGCCGGTCACCCCCCTGGATATCTCGGCCACGGCGATACGCGCGCAGATCGCGGCGGGGCGCAGTCCCCGTTATCTGCTGCCCGATGCGGTATGGGACTATATCCGCCGCCGGAATCTGTATGCCGCCGCGCCGGCGGAGTGAGTTTTTGTCATGACTGGAAGGTATTGATGCAAGCAGAACAGATGAAGCAACTGGTGGTGAACGCGCTGGAGGACGTAAAGGGTCTCGATATCGTCGTCCTGGATGTGCGCGGCAAGACCAGCATCACCGACTTTATGGTCATCGCCAGCGGCCGTTCCGATCGCCAGGTGAAATCCCTGGCGCAGAGTGTGCTCGACCAGGCCAAGGAAAATGGTCTCACCCCTCTCGGCGTCGAGGGCGAGCGGGAAGGCGAATGGGTGGTGGTCGATCTGGGCGAGGTGGTAGTGCATATCTTCATCCCGGAAAAGCGCGACTTTTACAACCTGGAAAAACTCTGGGGTGACGCCGCACCGGCGGCGCAGGGTGTGGCGGGAGCCGCAGGATGAAATCCTGTTGCGTGCGACACATCGTGCGTCTTTTGTCCAACCGGTCTGTTGCGATGCACTGAACAGCGATGCGCCTGCACCTGATCGCCGTCGGTAACCGTATGCCGGAGTGGGTGGAGGCTGGCTACGCGGAGTACGCCAAGCGCCTGCCCGCCGACTGCGCGCTGGTGCTGCACGAGATCGCGCCGGGCAAGCGCACCAAGGGCGCCGATCTGGAGCGGGCGCGGCGCGAGGAGGGCGAGAAGATGCTCGCCGCCCTGCCCAAGGGGGCCTATGTGGTGGCGCTGGAGGTCGGCGGCAAGGATTGGAGCACGGCAGACTTGGCGCAGCGCCTCACCGAATGGCGCCAGGGGGGGCGCGATGTGGCCCTGCTGGTGGGCGGTCCCGAGGGACTGGCCGATACCTGCCGCGCCCGTGCCGACGTACAGTGGTCGTTATCGCGCCTGACCCTGCCGCATCCGCTGGTGCGCATCGTGCTGGCGGAACAGCTTTACCGGGCCTGGAGCATCACCCAGGGGCATCCGTATCACCGGTGAGGCAGATACAGGCAACAAGTAACGAGTAACGAGAGCGAACCGACGGATGATCTTTCTGGCCTCTTCATCGCCGCGGCGGCGCGAGCTGCTGGAGCAGATCGGTGTGGCGCATCGGGTGGTGGAGGCGCGTGTCGACGAGGCGCTGCATCCGGGCGAGGCGCCGGAGTTGTATGTGGTGCGCCTGGCCCTGGCCAAGGCGCGGGCCGGACATGCGATTTGCAGCGACTGGCCGGTGCTCGGTGCCGATACCGCCGTGGTGATCGACGGCGTCATCCTGGGCAAGCCGCGCGATCGCGCCGACGGCTTGGCCATGCTGGCGCGGCTGTCGGGACGCACCCACCATGTCTACACCGGTGTGGCGCTGGTGGACGCGGCAGGCGAGGCGCACACCCTGTTGTCGGTGAGCGCGGTGACCTTTCGTGCGCTCACCGACCGCGAGCGCGCCGCCTACTGGGACAGCGGTGAACCGCTGGACAAGGCAGGGGGTTACGCAGTGCAGGGTCTGGGCGCCATCTTCATCGAGCGCCTGGAAGGCAGCTACTCCGGGGTGATGGGCCTGCCGCTGTTTGAAACGGCCGCGTTGTTGCGCGGCTGCGGAATAGAGTTACTGGAAGCCTCTTGAACATGTCCATGAACGCACCGCTGACGCCGGCGATGAGCGGCGAAATCCTGGTCAATGTCACGCCGCACGAAACCCGCGTCGCCTTCGTCGAGAACGGCGTGTTGCAGGAAGTGCAAATCGAGCGCGCGCGCAAGCGCGGCCTGGTCGGCAACATCTACAAGGGCACGGTGCGCCGGGTGCTGCCCGGCATGCAGGCGGCCTTCATCGACGCCGGCCTGGATCGCACCGCCTTCCTGCATGCCTCCGACATCCTCTGTCCCGATAACGACAGCGATGAACGCGAGCGTTGCCTCAAGGGGGAGGCGCCGGAGGGCGAGCGCCCGTCGCAGCGTCAGATCGACGAGTTGCTGCGCGAGGGGCAGGAACTGCTGGTGCAGGTGGTAAAGGATCCGCTCGGCACCAAGGGCGCACGCCTGACCACGCACATCACCATTCCGGCGCGCTTCCTGGTGTTCATGCCGCAATCCAGCCACATCGGCGTGTCGCAGCGCATCGAGGACGAGGCGGAGCGGCAGCGGCTGAAGGAGCGCGTCACGACGCTGGCGGCGGAGTTCGGCCCCGGCGGCTACATCGTGCGTACCGCGGCGGAGGATGCCGATGATGAGGCGCTGCGGGCTGATATGGCCTTCCTGCACAAGCTGTGGGGCGAGATCGGCGCGCGTGCCGGCAGCGAGCGCAGCGGCACGCTGATTCACGAAGATCTGCCGCTGGTGATGCGTACCATGCGCGATGTCGTCGGCGCCGAGGTGGAGAAGGTGCGCATCGATTCGCGCGAGACCTTCCGCAAGGTGTTGCGCTTTGCCGAGAAGTTCATCCCCGAGCTGGTGCCGCGCATCGAACATTATGCCGGCGAGCGGCCGATCTTCGATCTCTATGCCATCGAGGACGAGATTCAGCGTGCGTTGGAACGCAAGGTGACCCTCAAGTCCGGCGGCTATCTGATCATCGATCAGACCGAGGCGATGACCACCATCGACGTCAACACCGGCGCCTTCGTCGGTCATCGCAATCTGGAAGAGACCATCTTCAAGACCAACCTGGAGGCCAGTCAGGCCATCGCCCGCCAGCTGCGCCTGCGCAATCTGGGTGGCATCATCATCATCGACTTTATCGACATGGTGGACCCGGAGCACCGGCGTCAGGTGTTGCGCAGCCTGGAGAAGGCGCTGGAGCGCGATCATGCCCGCACCCACATTTCCGAGGTGTCGGCACTGGGGCTGGTGGAGATGACGCGCAAGCGCACGCGCGAGAGCCTGGAGCATGTGCTGTGTTCCACCTGTCCCACCTGCAACGGTCGCGGCACGCTGAAGACGGCGGAGACCGTCTGTTTCGAGATCTTCCGTGAAATCATGCGCGAGGCGCGCCAGTTCGATGCCCAGCAATTGCTGGTGCTGGCCTCGCAGGAAGTGGTCGATCGCCTGCTGGACGAAGAATCCACCGCGGTGGCCGAACTGGAGGAGTTCATCGGCAAGCCGATCCAGTTCCAGGTGGAGTCGCTCTACACCCAGGAACAGTTCGACGTGGTGTTGCTTTGAAGGCAGATACAAGTCGCAAGATACAAGTGACAAATAAAATCGTGATTGCGGCGCGGGACGCGCAACTTATCTTCTGTTAGTTTGCTCCAATCGAAATACCCTTGATCCCACTCCGGGAAGCGTATCGCATGGAAAAGCCCAGCCTGTTTCGCCGCCTGCGCCGTGCGCTGTGGTTTGCTACGGCGGGGGGGGTGATCCTGGTGGCGGTGCTGTTGACCCTGACGCGTTTGCTGTTGCCGGGGCTGGAAGGTTATCGCGGCCAGGTGGAGGCGCTGGCCAGTGCCGCCCTGGGTCAACCGGTGCGCATCACCACCCTGAGTTCGCGCCTGCATGGCCTGAGTCCGCTGGTGGTGCTGGAAGGGGTGGAACTGCTCGATGCCGCCGCGCAGATGCCGGTGGCACGTCTCGGCGAGGTGGCCATCGGCATCGATGTGCTGGCCAGCCTGCGGCGCATGCAGCCGGTAATGGCCTCTCTTGCGGTGAGCGGCGCCGAACTGACCGTCGTGCGCCAGGCCGACGGGCGTATCGCCGTGCAAGGGGTGGTCGGTCAGGGCGAGGCGGCGGCGGGCACCTCCGGCATAGGCCGGTGGCTGCTGGCGCAGGAGCGGTTGGCGTTGCAGGAAAGCCGCCTGCACTGGGATGACCGCAAGAGCGGTCACCGGCTCGATTTCGAACGCGTGGAGATCACGCTCCACAACCGGGATGAGCGCCATCAGCTCAACGTCGATATCGCTTTGCCGCCGGGGGCCGGCCGTGATCTGCGCCTCCACCTCGACCTGGAGGGGAATATCCTGCAGCCCGGCGCCTGGGCCGGGCGTGGCCACATCCAGGGGCGCGGTCTGCGTCCGCTCCCCTGGCTGGAAGAGTGGGGGCCCCTGGCCGGTATCTCCCTGCACCAGGGGGTGTTCGATTTCCAGATGTGGGGGGAGTGGGAGGCCGGCCGCCTGGTACGCATCGACGGTGAGGTCGGTGCACAGCAGCTGAGGCTGGCGGCGGCGGGGGGTGGGGTGGAACTGGCCGCCGTCGGGGGAGGGGTACAGTGGCAACGTGATGCGGAGGGTTGGGAGCTGCGGCTGCACGATCTGCGCCTGACGCAGCGGCAGGATGAACGCACCGAACCGGCGCAGTTGCGTGTGCGGCGCAATGGCGGCTGGGACGTGCAGCTTACCGCTCTGCGGTTGGAGGATATTGCGACGCTCGTCCCCCTGGTGCCGGGAGTGGATGAGGAGATGCGCGCGGCCCTGCATGCCCTGCAGCCGCGCGGGCGGCTGCGCGAGCTGCGTCTTGTGCTGGCGGGCGATGGCCGGCCGGCCCATGTCCAGGGGGCAGTGGAGCAGGGGGTGCTGGCGCCCTGGCAGCGCCTGCCCGGTGTCAGCGGATTGCAGGCGGAATGGGTATGGGACGGCAGTAACGGCCGTGTGCTGCTCGACAGTCACGACGGCATGCTGACGCTGCCGCGACTGTTCCGCGCGCCCCTGTCCCTGCAGCAACTGCAGGGCGAGATCGGCCTGTCGCGGGATGGCGACGGCTGGCGAGTCGCCGTCAATGGCATGCGTGTGGCCAATGCCGACATCCACGCGGCGGTCGACGCCGTCATCAATCTGCCGCGCCATGATGCGCCTTATCTCGATCTGCGCGGTGTGTTCTGGAACGGCCGTGCCGTGGCCACGCCGCGCTACCTGCCGGCGGCGATCATGGGCAGCGAGGCGCTGGCCTGGCTGGATGCCGCGTTCCAAGACGGCCGCGTCACTCAGGGCAGCGTGCTGTTCCATGGCCCCCTGCATGCCTTTCCCTTCGATGGTCAGGAAGGTCGCTTCGAGGTGGATTTCGGCGTTGAAGGTGCCGAGTTGTTCCTGCGTCCCAACTGGCCCAGCCTGCGCCAGACCGATGCCCGTGTGCGTTTCCTCAACCGTGGCATGGTGATCGATGTCGCCAGCGGCCGTATGTACGACAGTGCCATCGGGCCGACCCGGGTGGCCATCGACGATTTGCATCAGCCCCTGCTGAGCGTGCGGGGGATGGCGCAGCTGAATGGTGATGATGCCCTCCGCCTGCTGCGTGACACGCCGCTGCGTGAGCATGTGGGTGAGTACGTCTCCGCCCTGCGCCTGGAGGGACAGAGTGCCCTGGAACTGGCCTTCGACCTGCCGCTGCAGAAGGCGCTGGCTGCCAGTCAGCCGTTCCGCCTCGACGGGACGGTGACTTTGCAGGACAACCGGTTGTGGCTCGAGGAGCGCTTTGCCATCGAGGCGATCAGCGGCCGGCTGGCCTTCAGCGAAACCGGCCTGCAGGCGGAGGCCCTGCAGGCACGCCTGCTGGACGCGCCGGCCAGTATCACCATTTACGGCGAGGGAGCGGGTAACAGCGCCCGCACGGTATTTGCCGGTCGCGGCACCCTGACTGCGACGGGCTTGCGTCGCCTGGCGGATACGCCGCTGCTCGATCAGGTGCACGGCAGCGCCCCCTGGCAGGCCACCCTCACCGTTCCCCATGGTGGCGGTGAAGAGGGGGCCGTGTTGCGTGTCTACTCCGACTTGCACGGCATGGAGCTGGCCCTGCCGCCTCCCCTGGCCAGGGCGGCGGAGGACGGGTCGGCACTGGAGCTGGTGCACCATTTCTCCGGACCGCGGCGCGGGCAGTTGCGCCTGGGCTACGGCGAGGTGCTGACGGCGCGGCTGGCACTGGATGATGCGGGCCGCGTGCAGCGCGGGGCGCTGCATTTCGGTGCCGGCAAGGCGGTACTGCCGGCGGCGAAGGAGTTGCATATCAGCGGCCGCCTGCGCGCGCTGGACTTGGGCCGCTGGCGCCGGTTGCTGGGCAGCGGCGGCATGGGTGGCACCTTGCCGTTGCGACTGGAGATGGAGGAGCTGCATCTGCTGCCGGCCTCCGGCGAGGACATACCGGCCGCACCCGGCGGCGATCTGCCGCCGTTGCAGGTACAGATCCAGCGCTTCGGCTACGGTGACCTGCAGCTCGGCCAGCTCGGCTTTTCCCTGCGCAGCAGCCGTGCGGCGGTGCAGGTGAACGACCTGTCGGTACAGGGGCCGGCCCTGCAACTGAGCGGACAGGCGCGCTGGCAGTTGCGGCCGCGTTCCTACAGCGAGGTGAAGCTGCATCTGGCATCGCCGGATGTGGGACAGATGCTCCAGGACCTGCAGGTGGCCAGCGTCATTACCCGCGGCACCGCGCAGGTCGACATCGAGCTCAACTGGCCCGGCCGGTTGACCGAGCTGGACCTGGCGCGCCTGGACGGGCGTCTGCATGTACGCATCGAGGACGGCAAGCTGGACGAGGTCAGCCCCGGCGCCGGCCGCCTGCTGGGCCTGCTCAGCCTGCAGGCCCTGCCGCGCCGCCTGATCCTGGACTTCCGCGACCTGTTCCAGAAGGGGTTGGCGTTCAACAGCATCGAGGGCGATATCACTCTCCATGCCGGCGATGCGCACACCTCGAACATGGTGATGGATTCCGCCGCCGCGGTGGTGCGCATCGAAGGACGCACCGGACTGGTGGCACGCGACTATGATCAGCGCATTACGGTAGTGCCCAATCTGTCCGGCACCGCGCCGGTGGTCGGCACGCTGGCCTTCGGGCCGCAGGTGGGCGCGGTGATGCTGCTGTTCCAGCGCCTGTTGCACAAGAATGTCGACGAGGCGGCGCGCACCGAGTACCGCATCACCGGCTCATGGGATCAGCCACTGGTGGAAAAGCTGGAGCTGCCGCCTGCGGCGCCGGTAGAGGGAGCATCGTAAGCGGATGGAAAATGGTATTCTGCAACGCATGAAGCGCGTGCTGTGGACAGCGGTGTGGTTGCTGATGGCCGGTGGTGTCACGGCGGGCGAGCCGCTGTTCGTCACCGCCGCCGAGTGGGCGCAGCCGCGCACCGGCACGGCGCTGTTGCAGCACCCGGCCCTGGCGCAGGCGATGGCCGAACTGCACGATGGCCAGACCTTGCAGTTGCTCTATCCCGGCGGGGATGAGGGCAGCCTGTGGGCGCGCGAGCTGCAGGCCTGGCTGGTGGCCCTGGGGCTGTCGTCGCAGCGTATCGAACTGCTGCCCGGCAGCACGCGCGAGGACGCCATCGAGCTGCGTGTCAGCGGTGTGGCGCAATAACGAAGAATTCGTATAACGACCAAGGAGAACGCAGCGTGACTTCCGTGGCAGCCGTCCAGATGGCCTCCGGCCCCAATATCAGCGCCAACCTCGCCGAGGCCGAGCGCCTCATCGCCAAAGCCGCGGCCGCCGGCGCGCGTCTGGTGGTGCTGCCGGAAAACTTCGCCCTGATGTGCATGCACGAGTTCGACAAGGTCAAGGTGCGCGAGGCGGACGGCAAGGGGCAGATCCAGGACTTCCTCGCCCGCACCGCCGCGCGCTACGGCATCTGGCTGGTGGGCGGCACCGTGCCGCTGGTGGCCGACGATGCCAACAAGGTGCGCGCCGCCTGCCTGCTGTTCGATGACAAGGGCAAGCGTGTCGCCCGTTACGACAAGGTGCACCTGTTCGACGTGCACCTGGAAGAAAGTAACGAGGACTACGCCGAATCGCGCACCATCGAACCGGGCAACAACGTGGTGGTGGTGGACACCCCCTTCGGTCGCCTCGGCCTCGCCGTGTGCTACGACCTGCGCTTCCCCGAACTGTTCCGCCGCATGGTGCAGGAGAACGTCGAGATCATCGCCCTGCCGTCCGCCTTCACCGCCATCACCGGCAAGGCGCACTGGGAGCCGCTGATCCGCGCCCGCGCCATCGAGAACCTGAGCTACATCATCGCCTCGGCCCAGGGCGGCTATCATGCCAACGGCCGCGAGACCCATGGTGATTCGATGATCGTCGACCCGTGGGGCGTGGTGATGGACCGCCTGCCGCGCGGCTCCGGCTTCGTCATGGCCGACATCGAACGCTCCCGCCTGCAGGCGATCCGCCGCAATTTCCCCGCGCTGGATCATCGCCGCCTGCCTTGCACCTTGCCCTGAAAAACAGATACAAGAGCACAGGGGAAAGATGCAAGGCAGGGAACGCGCGGCGCTCGTGGTGTTTCATTAATCCGATAACCGCGCGTAGCGCCGGCATCCCCTTGCATCTTTTCTCTTGTCGTCGTTCAGAGTTGCAACCGTGGCGTCACTTCCAGCTCCACCTCGCGCCCCCACCGTTCACTCAATAGTTGCTTCAACGCCTTGAGGTCGTCGATGTCGACGGGCTGGCGCGCACTGACATCGGCGCGCAGCAGCACCTTGTCGCGCTGGATCGCCACCTGCAATTGTTTGAGGTGCAGCTGCTTGCCGTGGATCTGGAATACGGTGGTGGCGGCATCGCGTTCGATGCTCCAGTAGCTGTAGATGTTGTAGAACGATACCGACAGCGGCACGCTGATCAGGCCGAGCAGCAAGAGGGAAATGGCCAGCCCCCGTTTGGCCTTGAGGATCGGCGCATAACCGAGCACCAGGAAGGTGACGGCGGCGGCGAGGGCGATGCCCACCAGGTTGGTGAGGAACAGCAGCAGGGCGCCGCTGATGATGTGCAGGTCCATCCAGCCGATACCGATGCCGGCCACGCACAGCGGCGGCGCCAGCGCCACGGCGATGGCGACACCGGGCAGGCTTTTCATCACGCTTTCACGGGCGTGGGCATAGGCGCCGGCGATGCCGGCGGCGATGGCCACGCCGAGATCGAGCAGATTGGGGTTGAGGCGGCCGGCCATCTCCGGGGTGATCTTCTCGAAGGGGATGATCAGGGCGATCAAGGCGGCGGTGCCCAGGGCCAGCAGTGTGCCGATGCCGATGGTGGTGAGCGAGGTGGCAAGCAGGCTGCGGTCGCCGCGCAGAATGCCCATGGCGAGCGAAATGATCGGCGCCATCAGCGGTGCCAGTACCATGGCGCCGATGATCACCGCGGCGCTGGAGAGAAAAAGCCCCAGGGTGGCGACGATGGCGCTCAGCACCATCAGCAGCAGGAAGTGCGCCGGGGCGCGCGCGCTGTCGCGCAGCTGCAGGAACAATTCCTTGAAGTCCTCTTCCAGGGCGTGGGTGAACAGCGGCAGGCTGCGCTGGATCATCGCCACGCGTGCCTCGTTGGTGGGCAGGTTCTCGACCTTCACCGTGTCCTTGTCGTCGGCCTGGATTTCATGCTGCGCGTGGTAGGCAGCACTGAGGTTGAGGCGTACCGCTGCCGGCAGAATCTCCAGCTCTATGTTTTCCGCCAGACGCCGCCGGCCGTCGATGAAGTAGCGCAGCGGGCGCGGACTTTCGATCTGCAGATAACTGCTCTTGATGTAGCTGATGGCAGTGGGCAGGCGGTTTACTTTCTGTTCACCCCACACCAGGGCGGTGAACAGGAAGGCGAGGTACTCCATGATCGATTTGGGCGCGATGAGGATGGTGGATACCTTGCCGTCCTGCACCGAGATGGTGGTGTTGAGCAGGCGTGCGGCGGCGTTGCTGACGTCGTTCTCGATGGCCACCAGCCCGGTGATGGCGGTCGGAAAGGTTTTGTCCTTCCCAGTGGTGACCTTCACCGGAAAGGGGTGGATGGCGAACAGGTTGCGGAAACTGTACAGCAGCAGAGTCAGGGTGTAGCGCAGGGCACGCAGCCAGGAGCCGGTGCGTTCACGATAGATGCGGCTGCCGGTGCTGAGGAAGGGGGTTTCGCCCAGCAGGACCGTACCGAGGGCGATTTCGTCGTTGCAGCGCAGGAGGTCGATGGCCTGGGCGCCGTCGTCGAAGGCGAGGGCAATGGCCTCGTCGGCGCTACGCGGCACACGGAACCAGTCATACAGGCGGCTGCGCGGATCGAGCGGCAGAAAGCCGAGAGAAACGTTTTCAACGCGGATCCGTTGCAGCAGCGGCGCCAGTGTGGCGTCATCCACCAGGGCCACTACGTGGCTGCAACCATGCAGGCTTGCCGCCGGGCGCTGCAGGAAGTCTTCAGTCGTGGCGCGCAGTAGGGTGATACCCTGCGCTGCCGCGAAGGCGGTGATGGGGGCGACCTGCGCCTCGGCTGATGGCGGTGCTACCAGCAGGGCACGACTGACCAATGGCATGAACGACCTCCCTTCGTCCCCGGAGCTGACGGCGGCTGACGGCTGTACAATGACGCCACGATGGCGTCGCCTGTCTGTCTCAGCCGATCAGTGCGCGCAGGGCGCGGAACAGTTCACGTGCGCTCTTCGGCGGCTTGCCCTGCGCCTGTTCGGTCTGGGCGGCGCGCATCAGCTGGCGCAGTTGCTGGCGATCGGCGTGGGGAAATTCGTCCAGCAGTGCGGTCAGCGCGGCGTCGCCTTCGGCGATGAGGCGGTCACGCCAGCGCTCGCACTGGTGATGATGGGCGACGGTGAGGGCGTGGCGGCTCTGCAGGCGTTCCAGCGCCTCGCGGATCGGCGCATCGTCCTCCAGGCGCAGCAGTTTACCGAGGTACTTGAGCTGGCGCTTGCGCGCGCCGTGGGCGGTGATGCCGCGCGTCTCCTTCACCGCGGCAAGCACGGTTTCCGACAGCGGAATCTGCGCCAGTTGCTGCGGCGCCAGCTCCACCAGGGCGGCGCCGAGGTCGAGCAGTTCGTGGGCATCACGCTTGAGCTGGCTCTTGCTGGGGCCGAGGTCCGCGTCGTCGAAGTCGTCGTGCGTCATTACAGCAGGAAAATAGTGGCGAGGCCGAGGAAGATGAAGAAGCCACCGCTATCGGTGATGGCGGTGATCAGCACGCTGGAGCCTTCCGCCGGATCACGGCCGAGCTTTTCCAGCACCAGCGGTATCGTTACGCCCATCACGGCGGCCAGAAGCAGGTTGAGGGTCATGGCACCGGTCATCACCAGGCCGAGCGAAACGCTGCCATACAACAGGTAAGTGATGATGCCGAGGATGCTGCCCCAGATCAGGCCGTTGATCATGGCAATGCCCAGTTCCTTGAAGAACAGCAGTCGCGTGTTGCCGCGGTGGACGTGGCCGAGGGCCAGTCCGCGGACGATCATGGTGATGGTCTGGTTGCCGGAATTGCCGCCGATGCCGGCAACGATGGGCATCAGGGCGGCGAGGGCGACGATTTTCTCGATGGAGCCCTCGAACAGGCCGATGACGCGCGATGCGATGAGGGCCGTGACCAGGTTCACGGCGATCCAGGCCCAGCGGTTGCGCAGGCTGCCGCGGATGTCGGTGAACAGCCCTTCCTCGCGGCGCAGACCGGCCATGGACAACATGGACTGATCGGCTTCCTCGCGGATGACGTCCACTACGTCGTCGATGGTGATGCGGCCAAGCAGTTTGCCGTCGTCGTCGACCACCGGCGCGGAAATCAGGTCGTGCAGTTCGAACAGCTGTGCCACGTCGCTGGCCGGCGTATTGGCGT
This sequence comes from Sulfurivermis fontis, assembly GCF_004001245.1. Taxonomy (NCBI): domain Bacteria; kingdom Pseudomonadati; phylum Pseudomonadota; class Gammaproteobacteria; order Thiohalomonadales; family Thiohalomonadaceae; genus Sulfurivermis; species Sulfurivermis fontis. Next base: position 2,244,357 of record NZ_AP018724.1, on the reverse strand, counting down.
TGATGCCTTCCACGTCGCGGATCATCACCTCGGCGACGGACAGGTCGGGATTGCGCGTCAGCAGATCGGTGAGGGACAGCAGGCCGAGGTATTTGCCCTCGCGGTCCACCACCATCAGGCTGTCGGTGGTCTCCGGGATCTCGCCGTGCCAGCGCAGGTAGCGCAGCACCACGTCCAGGGTGATGTCCTCGCGCACCGTGATGGTGTCGACGTTCATCAGGCCGCCGGCACTGTCTTCCGGGTAGGACAGAACCTTTTCCAGGCGCGCACGGTGTTGGGCGTCCATGCTGCCGAGAATCTGCTGAATCACGTCCTCCGGCATCTCCGGCAGGATGTCGGCCAGATCGTCGGTGTCCAGTTCCTCGATGGCGGCCACCAGTTCCTGGGCATCCATTTCCCGGATCAGGGTGGCACGCACTTCATCGTTGACGTAGGTGAGTACCTCACCGTCCAGCTCCGGGCTGACCAGCTCCCAGGCGGTGATGCGCTCGGGCCCCGGCAGCGACTCCAGCAGCAGGGCGATCTCCGACGGATGCAAGTCGTCGAGCAGCCGTTGCGCCAGCTGCAGGTCGTCCTCCGCCAGCGCGTCACGCAGCGCTTGCAGGCGGTCGGTCTCCTTGTCCTGTTCGAGGGCGTCGGTCATTGTTCGGGAAAAAAGAACGGGAATCGGCGCGCAAAGTGTACCAAGCGGGGCCGGCAAAGGGAAAAAAGAAACGATGAAAGCGTTGTGATGCGCTATGGATTGCGCCGTGTGTGGGGCCGCCTCAGTCGGCGGCGTTCAGTTCGGCCAGCAGGCGCATGGACTGCTCCATATCGTCCTGGCGCAGAATCTTGCGCGCCGCGCGGCGCAGCGGTTCCAGCTCGCTGCCGGTGATGATGCGCTTGACCTCCAGCAGGGCCGGCGGCGGCACGCTGAATTCGGTCAGGCCCAGGCCGAGCAACAGGCGGGTGAGCTGGGGATCGCCGGCCATTTCGCCGCACATGGTGACCGGGATACCGGCGTCCTGGCCGGCGCGCAGGGTGGTGTGGATCAGGCGCAGCACGGCCGGGTGCAGCGGTTGATACAGATGGCCCAGGGCCTCGTCGAGACGATCGGCCGCCAGGGTGTACTGGATCAGGTCGTTGGTGCCGATGGAAAGGAAATCGAGGCGGCGCGCGAAATCCTCGGCGCACACCGCGGCGGCAGGCACCTCGATCATGCCGCCGACAGCGATGTCCCCGGCGTAGGGCTGGCGGCAGCGGCGCAAGTCTTCCCTGGTTTCGTCGATCAATTCCCGCACCTGGCGGATCTCCTGCACCGTGCTCAGCATCGGGATCAGCAGCCGTACCGGTCCATGCTGCGAGGCGCGCAGGATGGCGCGCAGTTGTGGACGGAACAGCTCGGGCTCGCGCAGGCACAGGCGCACCGCGCGCAGGCCGAGGGCCGGATTGGCGGCGCTACGCTCGCTACCGACGCCGTCGGCGGTCTTGTCGGCGCCGAGATCGAGGGTGCGGATGGTGACCGGCATGCCCTTCATCGCCTTCACCACCTTGCTGTAGGCGCGGTATTGCTCCTCCTCGTCCGGCGGTGCGCTGCGGTTCATGTAGAGAAACTCGGTGCGGTACAGGCCGATGCCGGCGGCGCCGACGCGCCGTGCCGCCTGGATGTCCTCCGGCAGCTCGATGTTGGCGAACAGGGTGATCGGCACACCGTCGCGGGTGATGGCCGGCGTGTCCTTGAGGCGGCGCAATTCGCTGCGCGCGCGCCGTTCCTGCTGCTGGCGGGCGCGATAAAAGGTGGTGCCGGCGGCATCGAGACCGGCCAGCAGCACGCCCTGGCGGCCGTCCACCACCACCGGCTCGCCTTCGCGGATGTATTGCCAGGCGTTGTGCGCGCCGACCACGGCGGGTATGCCCAGGCTGCGCGCCAGGATCGCCACATGGGACATGGGGCCGCCGTGTTCGGTGACGATGGCGGCGACGTCGTGCTGATGCAGCAGCATCAGTTCGTCCGGCGACAGGTCGTCGGTGACGATGATGCGGCCGCCCTGCGCCTCGGCGGCGATGGCGGCCTCGCGCTGGTCCTGGTTGAGCAGGATCTGTTGTACGCGCAGGATGGCGTGTTCGACATCGTCGCGGCGGGTGCGCAGATAGGCATCGTCCATCTGGTCGAATACCTTGGTGAGCGCCTCCTGCTGGAGGTGCAGGGCCCATTCGGCGTTGCAGCCCTCGCGCAGGATCAGCTCGATGGGCACCGTGGCGAGGGTGGCGTCCTCCAGCATCAGCAGGTGGGTGTCGATGAAGGCGGTGATGTCGGCGGCCGTGCCGCCGGGGATCTGGTTGCGTACCGCGCGCAGCTGGGCGCGCGCCGCCTCCAGCGCAGTGATGAAACGCTCCACCTCCTCGTCGACGAGGTGGGGCGGCAGGACATAATGGGGAATATCGAGTCTGCCGCGCTGCAACAGCCGCGCCGGGCCGAGGGCGATGCCGGGGGAGACGCCGGTGCCGTGCAGCGCGACGGGCATCGCCGGTCCCTATTCGTCCTCGCCGAAGCGATCGGCGATGAGTTGTTCCAGCTTGGCCAGCGCCTCCTGCTCGTCCGGCCCGTCGATGGTGAGCTGGACGGTGCTGCCGCAGGCGGCGGCCAGCATCATCACCCCCATGATGCTCTTGCCGTTGACGCTGCGGCCGTTGCGCGCGATCTGCACGTTGCTGGCGCAGGACGAGGCGACGTTGACGAACTTGGCCGCGGCGCGGGCGTGCAGGCCGAGACGGTTGACGATGGTGAGTTCCTTGCTGAGCATGTCCAAATCCAGGTACGAGTTGAAGGGTACGAGGTACGAGGAAGGCGTGCGCTGGGCGCACGGTGTTTTACATATAACACGAGCGCAGCGAGTTCCTTCCTCGTACCTTGCATCTCGTCCCTCGTGCCTCTGTTTTCCGGGGCTGTGTCCCTTTCGTTATCGTTCTCTTTCTCCACACAGCATGATGCCGTCGCGGCCGCCCGTGGCGGCCTTCTCCGCCAGTTCATCCAGGGCGAGGCTGTGGTAGTTGCACACCTTGAGCAGCATCGGCAGGTTGATGCCGGAGACCACGCGCACCTGCGGCCACTCCAGCAGGCGGCAGGCGATGTTGCCCGGGGTGGAGCCGTACAGATCGGTGAGCACCAGCACGCCGGCACCCTTGTCCAGCGCGGTGGCAAGACGGCGCGCCTCGGCGGCGGTCTGGTCCGGGTCGGCGTCCAGCGGCACGGTGAGCACTTCCAGCGGCAGCGGACAGTGGCCGAGGATGGCGTCGGCGGTGCTGCGCAGCACATGGCCGAGCGGATCGTGGGTGATCAGCAGGACGCCGATTTTCGCTGTGCCGTTCATCAGGAGAGTTCGCGGTGACGCACGCTGACCTTGGCACGATCGCTGGCGAAGTGACGCGCCAGGCGCTCGGCGAAATACACCGAACGGTGCTGGCCGCCGGTACAGCCGATGGCGACGGTGAGGTAGCTGCGGTTGTCGTTTTCGAAGTGCGGCAGCCAGGTGCTGATGAAACCGCTGATGGACTGGAACATCTTTTCCACTTCGGGCTGTTGCTCCAGAAAGGTGATCACGTCGGCGTCGCGGCCGGTGAGGGCGCGCAGGCTGGGCTTCCAGTGCGGATTGGGCAGACAGCGGATGTCGAACACGAAATCGGCGTCCACCGGGATGCCGTGCTTGTAGCCGAAGGATTCGAACAGCAGCGACAGCTTGCCGGCCGACGAGGCCCCGACGTGGGCCTGCACCAGGTCGCGCAGCTGGTGCACGTTGGTGTGGCTGGTGTCGAGGCGCAAATCGGCACGCGAGGCGATGGGCTCCAGCAGTTCGCGTTCGCGGCGGATGGCGTCCGCCAGCGGGGTGTCGCCGCGGGTGAGCGGATGCGGTCGGCGTGTCTCCGAGAAGCGCTTGAGCAGGGTGTCGTCGTCGGCATCCATGAACAGGATCTGGTAGGGGATGCCGCTCTCGCGGATGTGCTTGAGCGCGTCGGGCAGGGCGCTGAAGTCGTTGACCAGGTTGCGCGCGTCGACGCCGACGGCGGCGTTGCTGTAGCCCTGGCGCTCGGCGGCCTGCAGTTCCTGCACGAAGGCGGGCAGCAGGCCCACCGGCAGGTTGTCGATGCAGTAGTAGCCGAGGTCTTCCAGCGCGTGCAGGGCGATGGACTTGCCGGAGCCGGAGGTGCCGCTGACGATGTACAGCTTCATTCCTGTTCTTCCCGCGCGATGAGGTGGCGCTGGCGCTCGATGAAGTGGGCGGTGGCGTCGTAGCCGTTCTCGCGCAGGATGTGGTTGCGCGCCGCCGCCTCCACCAGCACGGCGAGGTTGCGGCCGGGCGCCACCGGCAGCTGGATCTCCGGCACCTCCACCTCGAACAGGGTGCGGTGGCTGAAGCTGCCCTGCAGGCGATCGATGTTGTGGATGTCGCTCTTGGCGACCGGCACCAGATTGACGATCAGGCGCAGGTTCTTGTGCCGTTTCACCGCGCTGTCGCCGAACATGGCGCGGATGTTGAGCAGGCCGAGGCCGCGCACCTCGAGGAAGTCTTGCAGCAGCTCGGGGCAGCTGCCGCGCAGGGTGTCCGGGCCGACGCGGCGGAACTCCGGGGCATCGTCGGCGATGAGGATGTGGCCGCGGGTGATGAGCTCCAGCGCCAGCTCGCTCTTGCCCACCGAACTTTCCCCGGTGAGCAGCACGCCGATGCCCATGACATCCATGAACACGCCATGCACCACCTGTTTGTCGGCCAGCAGATCGGAGAGGTAGTAGTCGAGGTGATTGAGCAGCTTGTCACTGGCCAGGGCCGAGCCGAGCAGCGGGGTGCCGTGCTGTTCGGCGGCGCGGCGCAGGGCCGGCGGCGCTGGCAGGCCGCCGGCGATGAGAACGGCCAGGGTGGGCTCGGTGAACAGGTGGTCCAGCGCCTCGGTGTAGGTCTTTTCGTCCAGGCCGAGCAGGTAGTCCAGTTCCGCCGCGCCGAGGATCTGCAGGCGCGAGGGATGGATCAGGTTGAGATAGCCGACCAGGGCGGCATCGGTGGCATCAGCGGGGTCGCGGCCGATGGTGCGCTCGGCACCGGCATGTCCTGCCAGCCAGTGCAGCGCCAGCCGTTTCTGGTAGGTCTCGAACAGGACACGGACGCTGAGGGGCGCGACGGGCATGGCGGGGCGAGCACTGGATCAGGCGGCCGGCTTCCACTGGCTGAGCAGAGTATGCAGCTCGGCGGCGGAGGCGGCGGCGCGCAGGCGGGCGACGAAGGCGGTGTCGCTGAACATCTCCGCCAGCTGGGCCAGCAACTGCAGATGTTCCTGGGTGGACTGTTCCGGCACCAGCAGGCCGAACAGCAGGTCCACCGGCTCGCCGTCGACGGCGTCGAAGTCGATGGGCTGCTGCAGCTTGATGAAGGCGCCGACCGTCACCGTGCCGTTCTTGACGCGGCCGTGGGGAATGGCCACGCCATGCCCCAGTCCGGTGCTGCCGAGACGCTCGCGGGCGATCAGGCTGTCGAACACGTCGGTCGGGTTCAATGCCTGCTGGTCGCCGGCGATGAGTGCGCTCAGCTGTTCCAGCACCCGTTTCTTGCTGGCCGCCGGGTCGCCGCAGGCGACGCGTCCGGCCGTTAGCAGGTCTGCGATATGCATGATGGGGGCGCGGCCGACCGGACCTTATTCGCCGGCGGTGGTGTTCTTCAGCGTGGCGCCTTCCGTGCGGTGGTGATCGGTGAGCTTTTCCTTGTGCTTCTTGATCTGGCGATCCAGCTTGTCGGCCAGGGCGTCGATGGCGGCGTACATATCCTCTTCCTCGGCGTTGGCGAACAGGTTGTTGCCGGTGATGGAGAAGGTGGCCTCGGCCTTGTGGCGCAGTTTTTCCACGCTCAGTACCACATGCACGTTGGTGACGTGGTCGAAGTGGCGCTCCAGGCGCTCCAGCTTGCTGCTGACATAGTCACGCAGGGCGGGGGTGATTTCGACGTGGTGGCCGGTGAGGTTGAGTTGCATGGTGTTCTCCTTGGGACGGTTCAAGTGCAATAGGTGATGAAATCAGGACAGACGTTTGCGTTCGTTGGACGGCGGGATGTTCATGGCTTCGCGGTATTTGGCGACGGTGCGACGGGCCACGTTAATCCCCTGTTTGCAAAGCACTTCGGCGATCTTGCTGTCGCTGAGCGGCTTGGCCGGATTTTCCTCGGCGATCATGTTCTTGATAAATGCCCGTATGGCGGTGGACGAGCACTCGCCACCGCTGGCGGTGCTGACGTGACTGGAGAAGAAATACTTCAGCTCGAAAATCCCGCGCGGGGTGTGCATGTATTTCTTGGTGGTCACGCGGGAGATGGTGGATTCGTGCATGCCCACCTCCTGGGCAATATCATGCAGCACCAGCGCCTTCATTGCCACCTCGCCTTGTTCCAGGAAGCCGCGCTGGTGTTCGACGATGCAGCTGGCCACCTTGAGTAGGGTCTCGTTGCGGCTCTGCAGGCTCTTGATGAACCAGCGCGCCTCCTGCAGGTGGTTTTTCAGAGTGGTGTTGTCGCTGGCCGAGCCGGCCTGTTTCATCAGGCCGGCGTAGGTGGCGTTGATGCGCAGGCGCGGCGCCGCCTCCGGGTTCAGCTCCACACGCCAGGCGCCCTTGACCTTGCGCACGATGACATCGGGCACGATGTATTCGGTGCGCGCGCTGGAGATCTGCGCACCGGGGCGCGGGTTGAGCGACTGGATCAGTTTGATGATGCGGCCCAGTTCCTCGTCCTCCAGCTTGAGACGGCGCTTGAGCTGGTTGTAGTCGCGGCCGGCCAGCAGGTCGAAATGGTCGGTGAGCAACTGCACTGCGGCTGCGCGCTGCGGGGTGTCCTCCGGTAGCTGGCGCAGCTGCAGCAGCAGGCTTTCGCGCAGGTCGCGCGCCGCCACCCCCGGCGGGTCGAGGTTCTGCACTGCGTGCAGTACCGCCTCCACCTCGTCCGGGTCGATGTCAAATTCCCCGCGCAGGCCTTCATACAGCTCCTCCAGCGGCACGCTGAGGAAGCCGTCGTCATCCACCGCGTCGACGATGGCCTCGGCGATGGCGCGGTCGGTGTCGCTCATGGGCATCAGGCGCAGTTGCCAGGTGAGGTGTTCCTGCAGGGTTTCGCCCGAGGTGTCGCCGTAGTCGGTGTCGTAGTCCTCGCTGTCGTAGCTGGAGGTGCCGCCGCTGTTGATGTTGTCGTAGATGTCTTCCCAGGCGCTGTCCACCGGCAGTTCGTCGGGGATGTCGCTGCTGGTCTGCAGTTCCAGGTCGTGCTCGGCGGCGGGGGCCTCGTGGCGCGGCGCGGCCTCCGCCACTTCGCTGTCGGGGTAGTTGTCCGCTTCCGGCACCGGCGCGATGGCTTCGTCACCCGCGTCGAGACCTTCCAGGCCCTCGTCCTCGCCCTCCTCGGCCAGTTCCAGCATGACGTTGGATTCCAGCGCCTGCTGCACCTCCATCTGCAGCTCGAGCGTCGACAGCTGCAACAGGCGGATCGCCTGCTGCAGTTGCGGGGTCATGGTGAGCTGCTGACCGAGGCGGAGCTGTAATGACTGTTTCATTGGGTTATTGGGGCGCCGGGAGGCGGGAGGAGGATTCTACCGCAAAGAGCATGCCAGGGTAAGAAAGGTACGAGATTCGGGGGACGAGATACGAGTTACGGAGCGCGCTGTGAGCGGCCAAACTGCCCGGGCGTTGCGCAGCGCAGGTCTCCCTCGCCTCTCGTACCTTGAACCGCGTACCTGGCCGGGCACCCTAAAGCTTGAACCCCTCGCCCAGGTAAACCTTTCTAACCTGCTCATTCTTCAGCAAATCTTCCGGCGTTCCGGCGGCGATGACCTGGCCGTCGCTCATGATGTAGCCGCGGCCGCAGATGCCGAGGGTCTCGCGCACGTTGTGGTCGGTGATGAGGACCCCGATGTTGCGTTCGCGCAGGTGGTTGATGATGCCCTGGATATCCAGCACCGAGATGGGGTCGACGCCGGCAAAGGGTTCGTCGAGCAGGATGAAGCGGGGCTCCATGGCCAGGGCGCGGGCGATCTCCACCCGGCGCCGCTCGCCGCCGGACAGGCTCATGCCGGTGTTGTTGCGGATGTGGCCGATGTGCAGCTCCTCCAGCAGGCCCTCCAGCTTTTCCTCGCGCTGGGCGCGGGACAGTTCGCTGCGGGTCTCCAGGATGCCGAGGATGTTTTCGGTCACGGTGAGCTTGCGGAACACCGAGGCCTCCTGCGGCAGGTAGCCGACGCCGCGCCGGGCGCGGCGGTGGATGGGGTCGCGGGTGATGTCGAGGCCGTCGATGGTGATGCTGCCGGCATCGCAGGGGACCAGGCCGACGATCATGTAGAAGCAGGTGGTCTTGCCGGCGCCGTTGGGGCCGAGCAGACCCACCACCTCGCCGCTGTCGATGTGCAGCGAGACGCTCTTGACCACGGTGCGCGCCTTGTAGCGCTTGGCCAGCCCTTCGGCACTGAGGCGGGCGCTGGTCATGGTTTCTTCTCCCCTTCGGTGCGCGGCTGGATGACGGCATGGACACGGCCGCCGCCGCCGTTGTCCTGGCCGCTGGCCTGCACCCGGCTCTGCACGATGTCGTAGTCGATGCGCTCGCCGCTGAAGCGGTCGCCGCCCTGCTGGACCCAGGCGGCGCCGCGCAGATGCAGGCGATCTTCGCTGACGCGGTAGTCGAGCCGCAGGGCCTCGCCCTCGACGTCCGCCGTGGCGCCCTCCGGGCGCTGGCGGAAGCGCACCGGCCGGCCCTCCGCCTCGAGGCGATCCAGTTCGTCGTTGCTGCGGTAGACCTTGAGCAGGTCGGCCTCCATGTGCAGCGTGCCCTGATCCAGCACCACATTGCCGCGGTAGGTGCTGACCCCGCTGCGGTTGTCCATTTCCGCCCAGTCGGCACGCACGTGGATGGGTTGTCGGCGGTCGCTCTCCAGGGCGGCGGCCAGGCCCGGCAGGGCGAGCAGGAGGCAGCCGAGAAGCTTAAGGTGACGGGACATAGTTCCCCCTGACCTGGGCCAGCAGCACCAGGCGCTCTTCCTTCATGTAGGCGCGCATGCCGACGGCGTCGACACGGCCCTCCGGGTTGGTGATGGTGACCGGGGCATCCGTTTCGGCGTAGCGCTCCTTCGGCCGCAGCAGCATGGCGTCGGTGGTGAGCACCAGCAGGCCGCCCGCGTCCTCGCGGGTCATGCGCACACCGCCGGACAGCTGCACTTCCCTGCCGTCGCCGCTGACCAGGCCGCGGGCGGCGTCGATCTGCCAGGGCGGCGTGCCGTCCGCCGTGTCGTACAGCGTCATGCGCGGCGCGGTCAGGTCCATCGAGCCGTCATCGGCGTAGCGCAGCATGAATTCGGCGGCCAGGCGCTGGTCCGGCCGGCCCTCCAGGTTCATGGTGGTGGTGATGAAGTCGCGCAGAAAATATTCCGGCACGTGTCTTGCCTCGGCGGCCCGCTCGCGCTCGGTCTCCTCGCGCCGGCTGAACAGCCAGTGGGCGAGGAGGGCGAGGGCGACCAGCAGCGTGACGGCAAGGAGGCGGCGGTTCATGCGAGATAGTGTTGCAGCTGGGCATCGAGCGTGCCCTGCGCGCGCATGATCAGTTCGCATACGTCGCGCGCGGCGCCGCGACCGCCGCCGTGCTCGCTGATCCAGTGGGCATGCTGTTTGACCAGGGGGTGGGCGTCCTGTACCGCCAGGGCCAGGCCGACGCGGCGCATCACCGGCAGGTCCACTACATCGTCACCGGTGTAGGCCACCTGATGCGGTGCCAGGCCGAGCTTGGCGATCAGTTCCTCGAAGGCCGGCAGCTTCTCCAGCTTGCCCTGGTAGACATGACGGATGCCGAGGCTGTCCATGCGGTGTTTGACCACCTGCGAGGTGCGGCCGGTGATGATGCCGATCTCCACGCCGCTGGCCTGCAGCATCTTCATGCCGTGGCCGTCGCGGGAGTGGAAGGCCTTGTATTCCTGGCCGTCATCGCCCAGGTACAGGCTGCCGTCGGTGAGCACGCCGTCGACGTCGAAGATCACCAGGCGTATCTGTGCGGCTTTTTCCAGTATGTCCTGCATCACATAACCCCAAAACAAGGTACGAGGGACAAGGTACGAGACACGAGGCCGGGGTGCGCTGCGCGCGTGTGTTTATAGAAGATTGTCGCGTAGCGACTCATTCCTCGTCCCTCGTAGCTTGTTATCTCGTACCTGCGTCGCTACACGACGCCGGCGCGCAGCAGGTCATGCATGTTGATGGCTCCGCACAGCACGCCGTCGGCGTCGACCACCGGCAGGGCGTTGATGCGCTTCTCGTCCATGATGCGCAGTGCCTCGGCGGCGAGCAGGTCGGCGCGGACGGTGGTGCAGCCGCGGGTCATCACCTGGGCCACCTGCATGCCGGCGATGGAAACCTCGCCGTGATCGAGCAGGCGGCGCAGGTCGCCGTCAGTGAAGATGCCGATGATGCGGCCGCGCTCGTCCACCACCGCGGTCATGCCCAGCCCCTTGCGCGTCATTTCCAGCAGGGCGTCGCGCAGCGACGCCTCCGCGCCGACGCGGGGAATGCTCTCGCCGGTGTGCATGATGTCCTCGATGCGCAGCAAGAGGCGCCGGCCCAGGCTGCCGGCCGGATGGGACAGGGCGAAGTCTTCGGCGGTGAAGCCGCGCGCCTCCAGCAGGGCCACGGCCAGGGCATCGCCCATGGCCAAGGTGGCGGTGGTGCTGGCGGTGGGGGCCAGGCCCAGCGGACAGGCCTCCTTGGCCACGCTGACATCCAGGTTGACCTCGGCGGCCTTGGCCAGGCGCGAGCGCGGGTTGCCGGTGAGGGTGATGAGTGGCACACCGAGGCGCTTGAGCAGGGGCAGGATGGTGAGGATCTCCTCGGTTTCGCCCGAGTTGGACAGGGCCAGCACCACGTCCTTGGGGGTGATCATGCCGAGATCGCCGTGGCTGGCCTCGCCGGGGTGGACGAAGAAGGCCGGCGAGCCGGTGCTGGCCAGGGTGGCGGCGATCTTGGCGCCGATGTGGCCGGACTTGCCCATGCCGGTGACCACGATGCGGCCCTCGCAGGCCAGCAGGTGGCGGCAGGCGCGGGCGAAGCCGGCATCGATGCGACCGCTGAGGGCGGCTACCGCCGCGGCCTCGGTCTCCAGCACTGCGCGGCCGAGCTGCTGCAGCTTGTCGTCGTCGGCGGGGCGCGTCATCCGGCCACCGGATAGCCCAGTTCGGCCAGCTTGGCGGTGAGGGCGGCGCGATCCAGTCCTTCGCCACGCACCGTCACTTGTCCCGCCAGCGTCACCTCCACGGCGCTGACGCCGGGCAGTCCTTGGAGGCCGTTGTGGATGTTGGCGACGCAGCCGCCGCATTTGACGTTTTGCACGCTGAACTCTTCCGTTTGCATGGGACTGCCTCCTTACTGGGTGCTGGCATGGAACAACAGGCCCAGATAGGCCAAGAAACCGGCCAGCAGGATACCGCCCTCCGGCCGGTTGATGCGGCCCTGGCCGCGGAAGCCGTAGGCGAAGGCGAACAGCAGCACGGTGAAGCCGAACATGATGGGGAAGTCACGCTCCATCACGCCGTTCGGGGTCGCCAGGGGTCTGATCAGACCGGGCAGGCCGAGCACGGCCAACAGATTGAACATATTGGAGCCCAACACGTTACCGATGGCAATGTCGTCCTCCCCCTTGAGGGCGCCGGCGACGGAGGCGGCCAGTTCCGGCAGGCTGGTGCCGATGGCGACGATGGTCAGGCCGATGATGAGGTCGGACACACCGAAATACTGCGCCACGTTGACCGCGCCCCACACCAACAGGCGCGAGCTGAGCAGCAGCACCACGAGGCCCAGCGCCACCCAGAACAGGGCGCGGCCCATGGGCATGTCGGCGGGGATCTCCTCGGCGAATTCGTCCTGTATCGGGTCGCAGGTTTGCAGCGCCGGGTCGCAGGCACGCTCACGCAGGCCCAGACTCACCAGCCAGTAAACCATCAGGCCGAAACCGGCCAGCAGGATCACGCCGTCGCTACGGCTGAGCTCGCCATCCAGCAGCAGGATCAGGGCCAGGGTGGTGACGGCGAACAGGATGGGGAACTCGCGGCGCAGGGTCTCCGACTTCACCGTCAGGGGGCTGAGCAGGGCGGTGAGGCCGAGCACCAGGCCGACATTGGTGATGTTGGAGCCGATGGCATTGCCCACCGCGATGCCGGGATTGCCGGCCCAGGCGGCCATGGCCGAGACCAGCATCTCCGGCGCCGAGGTGCCGAAGCCGACGATGGTCAGGCCGATGATCAGGGGCGATACGCCCAGGTTGCGGGCGGTGGCGGCGGCGCCGGTGACGAAACGGTCGGCGCCCCACACCAGCAGCACGAAGCCGCCGAGGATGGCTAGAAACGAGGTCCAGAGCATGGTCAGTGGTTCAAAGGGGTTGAAGCCGGGCATTCTGCCACAAGAAGACAGCTACGAGATACGAAGAACACAGGCACGCGGGGCAAGGGATGAGGTACGAAGGGATGTAGCGCAGCGCGACGGTTGATGTGGGCTGCGCGCGGCGCGCTCGATCTCTCGCCCCTCGTACCTGTGTTCTTCGTCCTTCCCGCCGGGCGCCGGTGCACGGCAGTTACTGCGCCATCGGTTCATCCGGCGGCAGATCGTCGAATTCGTCCAGGTCGAAGGCGGGCGCCGGCGGGTTGCCATCGTAGACCAGGTTTTCCCGCATCTGCAGATAGGATTCGCGCAGGAATAGATAGGGGTCGAGGGCGCCTTGCTCCAGCAGGCGGGTGGTGTGCAGCAGGCTGGCGCGGGTATCCACGGCCTCAAGACCGATGAGCGTATAGCGGGCACCGTCGCTCTCCACTTCGTTGACGAGGTTGAACTGGCTTCGATCCACTGCCAGGCCGGTGCCGTCGCGCAGCGAACTGGGGCCGAGGAAGGGCAGCACCAGATAAGGGCCGGAGCCGACACCCCAGTGGCCGAGGGTCTGGCCGAAATCCTCGTCGTGCTTGGGCAGCCCCATGGGGGTGGCGACATCGATGAGGCCGGCCAGGCCCACCGTGCTGTTCCACACCAGGCGCGAGAAGTCCGAGGCCGCCTGGCGCAGCTTGAATTGCAGCAGGTCGTTGGCCAGCACCACCACGTCGCCCAGGTTGCTGAAGAAGTTGGACACGCCGGTGCGCGCCGTCTGCGGCACCACGTTGACGTAGCCCTCGGCCACCGGCTTGAGAATCTTGTTGTCGAAATCGGTGTTGAAGTCGTACATGCCGCGGTTGAAGCTCTCCCAGGGATCGCGTGGGTCGCGCTCGCCGGGCACGGTGGCGCAGCCGGTGAGGGCGAGGAGCAGGGGCAGGAGGAGAAGACGCGGATTCAAGGTCGGAGGCTTTCTGGTTGGTGTTGGCTGTCACGCGGAACGAGCGGCACCTTACCTTATTTTTCCCCAAACCTGAAACCCGGCTATTTCGCCTCGGTTCTGGTGGCGCCGCAGCGGGCGCAGCGGTACAGGGTTACCAGCCGGCCCAGCTTGACGTCGAAGGGCTGTTCTTTCTGCACTTCCCAGCGGTGAAAGCCGCTCTTGCACAGGGTCTTGCCCTTGTGCTTTTCGGCGGGGGAGGGACGCTTGAATTTGAGGATTTCACCCATGAGGGGCAGTTTCAAGTTTCAAGTGACAAGTTGCAAGCGGGCCGGTTTTTCCTGAATCAGGACCGTGTGCTAGGATGTACACATTAGAGTACCTGCGAGGGGTAAGCCATGTCTACGACGATGACCGTCCGATTGGAACCCGATTTGAAGGAGCGGCTGGAACACTTGGCGGCGGCGACCCACCGTTCCAAATCGTTTTTGGCCGCCGAAGCGATACGTGAGTTCGTTGAACTGAACGAATGGCAGATCCGGGAGATCCAGGCCGCTTTGCAGGAGGCGGATGCGGGGGACTTCGCTTCGGCAGAGGAGGTCAATGACGTGCTTGGGCGGTGGGGCGTGAATGGAGATTAGATGGCTGCGCAAGGCGCTTGGCAATCTTGAGCAGGAAGCCTCTTACGTTGCCCGCGAGGATCCGGCGGCTGCGCGCATGGTGGTGCAACGCATTTGGCAGGCGGTCAGCCTGTTGGCGGAGAACCCGGCGCTGGGACAACCCGGTCGCATCCACGGTACCCGCGAATTGGTGATCAACCGGAGGCGTTACCTTATCCCCTATCGCGTGAATCCGCGCCTGCAATGCATCGAAATCCTGCGCGTGTTTCATGCCTCCCGCAAGCCGCCGCAACGCTGGTAATACGCATGTACATCGCCTCCCTCGGTTGGGACCACGCCGGCTGGTCCGGTACCTTCTATCCCGACGACCTGCCGCCCGAGTGGCGGCTGACCTATTACGCCAACGAATTCCGTGCCGTGGTGGTCCCGGCGGCGCTGTGGCGCCGGGCCGATGTGGCGACGGCGGCGCAATGGGCGGCGGATACGGCGGAGGGGTTTCGCTTTTTGTTGGAGGGCGCGGACATTGTCCCGCCGCTGGAATTGACCGCGGCCCTGGGCGGGCGCTACGGCGGCGTGGCGGGCGCGGGCGGATTGCCGGTGGTGCGCTGGGAGGGCGGAGCCGATGCCGCCACCCTGCGCGGGCTGATCGAGGGGCTGCCGGCGGATGGCGTGCTGCTGGTGGTCGGTGCGCCGCCGTCGCTGCAAGTCCTGCGCACGGCGCAGACCATCACACAATTGCTCGGTCGCTACGGTTGACGGCGCGGCGCAAGTCGTCGACACTGCCGCCTCAACAAGGAGCGTCGCATGGCCCCCGCCGGGGCCTTTTGTTTATATGACCGAAGACTCGAATTCACCGCTGGTACAGATTCGCGGGCTGCGCTTTGCGCGCGGCAGCCGCCCCATCTTCGACGGCGTCGACCTCGATATCCGCCGCGGCCAGGTCACCGCCATCATGGGGCCGAGCGGCACCGGCAAGACCACCCTGCTCAAGCTCATCGGCGGCCAGTTGCGGCCCGACGCCGGCAGCATCACCGTCGATGGCCAGGACGTGCACCGCCTCAGCCATCGTGCGCTGTATGACCTGCGCAAGCGCATGGGCATGCTGTTCCAGTCCGGCGCCCTGCTCACCGACCTCAACGTTTACGAAAACGTCGCCTTTCCGTTGCGCGAGCACACCGACCTGCCGGAGTCGATGATCCGCGACCTGGTATTGATGAAGTTGGAGGCCGTCGGCCTGCGCGGCGCGCGCGGCCTGATGGCCAACGAGCTGTCCGGCGGCATGGCGCGCCGCGTCGCCCTGGCCCGCGCCATCGCCCTGGACCCGATGATGATCATGTATGACGAGCCGTTCACCGGGCAGGACCCCATCTCCATGGGTGTGCTGGTGAAGTTGATCCGTTCCCTCAACGACGCCCTGGGGCTGACTTCGATCATCGTCTCCCATGACGTGCAGGAGACGGCGGCCATTTCCGACTATATCTACCTGCTGTCCGGCGGCAAGGTGGTGGCGCACGGTACACCGGCCGAACTGGAACGTTCCAGTTCCGACTGGGCGCAGCAGTTCCTGCAGGGGCTGCCCGACGGGCCGGTGCCGTTCCATTACCGCGCCGCGCCCTATGCCGAGGACCTGCTGGCCGGGCGCGAGGGGAGGGTTTGATGCTGGACTGGCTGGCGCAACTGGGCCGTCACGGCCTGAGCTTCTTCGAGCGCCTCGGGCGCGGCCACCTGCTGCTACTGGCGCTGCTGCGCGGTGTGCCGGGCCTGGTGCTGCGGCCGCGGCTGGTGGTGCAGCAGGTGTACTCCATCGGTGTGCTGTCCCTGCTCATCATCGTGGTGTCCGGCACCTTCGTCGGCATGGTGCTGGGCCTGCAGCTGTACAACACCCTGGTAGACTTCGGCGCCGAGGCGTCGCTCGGTCCGGTGATTGCGCTGACCCTGGTGCGCGAGCTGGGTCCGGTGGTGACGGCCCTGTTGTTCGCCGGCCGTGCCGGTTCGGCCCTCACCGCCGAGATCGGCCTGATGAAGGCCACCGAGCAGTTGTCCGGCATGGAGATGATGGCGGTGGACCCGGTGAAGCGGGTGCTGGCGCCGCGCTTCCTCGGCGGTTTCCTCGCCATGCCGCTGCTGGCGGCCATCTTCAGCCTGGTCGGTGTCTACGGCGGCTATTTCGTCGGTGTCGGCCTGCTCGGTGTGGACGAGGGCAGCTACTGGTCGCAGATGCAGTCGATGGTGGATTTCGACGATGACGTGATGAACGGCGTGATCAAGAGCCTGGTATTCGGCGCGGTGGTGACCTGGATCGCCGTGTTCGAGGGATATGACGCCGTGCCCACCTCGGAAGGGGTGAGCCGGGCGACGACCCGTACCGTGGTGCATTCCTCGCTGGCGGTGCTGGGACTGGACTTCGTGTTGACGGCCCTGATGTTCGGAGTGGACTGATGCAGACGAAAATGGTGGAAATTTGGGTCGGCGTGTTCGTGGCGGCGGGTCTGGCCGCGCTGTTCATGTTGGCGATGCAGGTGAGCAATCTCACCGTGGTGGGTGATGACCAGGGCTATACCATCAAGGCCCGTTTCGAGAATGTTTCCGGCCTCAAGGTGCGTTCGCCGGTGACGGTGGCGGGGGTGCGCGTCGGCCGTGTCACCGCCATCGAGTTCGACCCGCAGACCTTCCAGGCGGTGGTGTCCATGCGTATCGGCGCCGCCTACGATCAGTTGCCGGCGGATACCTCCGCCGCCGTGCTGACCTCCGGCCTGGTGGGCGAGAAATATGTCGGCCTGGAACCGGGGGGGGATATGGACGTGCTCAAGGACGGCGGCGAGATCAAGCTGACCCAGTCCACCTTGGTGCTGGAACAGATGATCGGCAAGTTCCTGTTCGACAAGGCGGAGACCGGCAAGGAGTGAGCACGCCGCGCATCGACAAGGACGCCGACGGCCTGCGCGTCGCGGGCGATCTGACCTTCGCCACGGTGGGTGCCCTGCTGGCGGCCAGCCAACCCCTGTTCAGTGCCTGCCGCGGTCCGCTGCGGGTCGATCTGTCCGGCGTCGGTCGCGCCGACAGCGCCGGCCTGGCCCTGCTCATCGAATGGCTGCGTCTGGCACGCGGTGCGGGGTGCGAATTGCAGTTCCAGGCGGTGCCAGCGCAGATGCGGGCCATCGCCGCCGCCTCGGGCCTGAGCGACATCCTCGCGCTGGCCTGAGGGCGTCGGCGCGGCGCAACCCTTGCCGCGGCGGGCGTTTCCGGGGACCGCGTCCCGTTTTCCAGCTTACAAAATCGCGGTTCAGGGGGTATCATTCCTCCCCTTGTTTTTCCGGCATGGTTTGGAGTCCCCCATGGAACCGAGCGAGATCAAGCGCCTCATCGAGGCCGGCATTCCCGGCTGCGAGGCCATCGTCAGCGGCGACGGCAGCCACTTCGACGCCACTGTCATCAGCGCGGCCTTCGAGGGCCTGTCCATGGTCAAGGAGCAGCAGCTGGTGTACGCCACCCTGGGTGATCGCATCACCAGCGGCGCCATCCATGCCCTGTCCATCAAGGCCTACACGCCGCAGGAGTGGGAGACCCAGCGCAAGCTGAAGGTGTCCTTCTGATCCCCTACACCGAACCGGCGGCCTGCGCGGTACGCGGGCCGGAGCCAGTCCATGGATAAACTGATCATCACCGGCGGCAGCCGACTCAGCGGTGAGATACGCATCTCCGGCGCCAAGAACGCGGCGCTGCCGATCCTGTCCGCCACCCTGCTGGCCGACACCCCCCTCACCGTGGGCAACGTGCCGCATCTGCACGACATCACCACCACCATGGAGCTGCTCGGCCAGATGGGCGTGCACCTGACGGTGGACGAAAAGCTCAACACCGAGGTGGACAGTTCCACCATCAAGTCTTTCGTTGCGCCCTACGAGCTGGTGAAGACCATGCGCGCCTCGATCCTGGTGCTGGGGCCGCTGGTGGCGCGCTTCGGCCAGGCCGAGGTGTCGCTGCCCGGCGGCTGCGCCATCGGCTCGCGTCCGGTGAATCTGCACATCACCGGCCTGCAGCGCATGGGCGCCGACATCACGGTGGAAAACGGTTACATCAAGGCCCGCGCCAAGCGCCTCAAGGGCACCAAGCTGGTGATGGACCTGGTCACCGTCACCGGCACCGAGAACCTGATGATGGCCGCCGCCCTGGCCCAGGGCACCACGGTGATCGAGAACGCCGCGCGTGAACCTGAGGTGGTGGACCTGGCCAACTGCATCAACATGATGGGCGGCAAGGTGTCCGGCGCCGGTACCGACACCATCACCATCGAGGGCGTCGATACGCTGCACGGCGGCCGTTACGACGTGATGCCCGATCGCATCGAGACCGGCACCTATCTGGTGGCGGCGGCGATCACCGGCGGCAAGGTGAAGCTGAAGGACACCAACCCGGCGCTGCTCGATGCGGTGTTGGCCAAGCTGCGCGAGGCCGGCGCCGAGATCGAGACCGGTGCCGACTGGATCAGTCTGGACATGCAGGGGCGCCGGCCCAAGGCGGTGAACGTGCACACCGCGCCCTATCCGGCCTTTCCCACCGACATGCAGGCGCAGTTCACCGCCCTCAACGCCATTGCCGAGGGCTCGGGGATCATCACCGAGACGGTGTTCGAGAATCGCTTCATGCATGTGCAGGAGTTGCAGCGCATGGGCGCCAACATCCGCCTGGAGGGGAACACCGCCATCACCACCGGCGTGGACCGGCTTACCGCCGCGCCGGTGATGGCCACCGACCTGCGCGCCTCCGCCAGCCTGGTGCTGGCCGGCCTGGTGGCGCAGGGTGACACCATCGTCGACCGCATCTACCACATCGATCGCGGTTATGAATGTATCGAGGAAAAGCTGCAGCAGCTCGGCGCGCGCATCCAGCGCCTGCCGGACAAGAGCTTCCAGCGCAGCCGCGCCGGCAGCCTGCTGCGCGACGTAATGCCATGAGCGAGACATTGACCATCGCCCTGTCCAAGGGCCGCATCTTCAAGGACACGCTGCCGCTGCTGGCCCATGCCGGCATCGTGCCCAAGGACGATCCGGAGACCAGCCGCAAGCTGATCCTGGACACCAACCGGGACGACGTGAAGCTGGTGATCATCCGCGCCGCCGACGTGCCGACCTTCGTCGAATACGGCGCCGCCGACCTCGGCGTCACCGGCAAGGACGTACTGCTGGAACACGGCGGCGAGGGTCTGTACGAGCCGCTCGACCTGAAGATTGCGCGCTGCCGCCTGATGGTGGCGGGCAAGCCCGGCGTGGCGCCGAGCCGCCGCCTGCGTGTCGCCACCAAGTACCTCACCATCACCCGGAACTACTATGCCGCCCAGGGCCGCCAGGTGGACCTGATCAAGCTGTACGGTTCCATGGAACTGGCGCCGCTGGTGGGCCTGGCCGACTGCATCGTCGACCTGGTGGAAACCGGCAATACCCTGAAGGCCAACGGCCTGGAACCGTTGGAGCACATCATGGACATCAGTTCGCGCCTGGTGGTGAACAAGGCGGCGATGAAGATGAAGCACGCCCGCGTCAAGGCGTTCATCGAGCGCATGAGCGAGGCGGTCGAAAACAACAGTCACAAGTGACAAGTTACGAGTGACGAGAAAAGATTTCCTGCACTTGTAACTTGCAACTTGCAACTTGGAACTTCCTTCAAATGACCATCAAACGACTCGATACCACCACCCCTGATTTCTGGAAGGCGCTGGATCAGCTGCTGGCCTGGGAAGGCGTGTCCGACGACAAGGTCAACGCCGTCGTGCGCGAGATCCTGCAGGCGGTGAAGCAACGCGGTGATGCGGCGGTGCTGGAGTACACCAACCGCTTCGATCGCATGCAGGCCACGAGCATGGCCGAACTGGAGATCCCGCGCGCCCGTCTGGAAGAGGCCCTGGGCCGGATCGGTCCCGCACAGCGCCAGGCACTGGAGCAGTCGGCGGCGCGCGTGCGCGCCTATCACGAACACCAGAAGGTGGATTCCTGGAGTTATACCGAGGCCGACGGCACCGTGCTGGGCCAGCAGGTGACGCCGCTGGATCGCGTCGGCCTGTATGTGCCCGGTGGCAAGGCGGCCTATCCGTCGTCGGTGCTGATGAATGCCATTCCTGCCAAGGTGGCCGGGGTGGAGGAACTGATCATGGTGGTGCCGACACCGGACGGTGTGGTCAACGAGCTGGTGTTCGCCGCTGCCGCGGTGGCGGGTGTCGATCGCGTGTTCGCCATCGGCGGTGCCCAGGCCGTGGCCGCGCTGGCCTACGGCACCGAGAGCGTGCCGCAGGTGGACAAGATCGTCGGCCCCGGCAACATCTACGTCGCCACCGCCAAGGGCATGGTGTTCGGCTCCGTCGGCATCGACATGATCGCCGGTCCTTCCGAGATCCTCATCGTCTGCGACGGCCAGACCCATCCGGACTGGATCGCCATGGACCTGTTCTCCCAGGCCGAGCACGACGAGGACGCGCAGTCCATCCTGCTCTGCCCCGATGCCGCCTTCCTCGACCAGGTACAGGCCAGCATCGCGCGTCTGCTGCCCACCATGGAGCGCGCCGAGATCATCCGCACCTCGCTGTACGCGCGCGGCGCGCTGATCAAGGTGCGCGACCTCGACGAGGCCGTCGCCGTGGCCAACCACATCGCGCCGGAGCATCTGGAACTGTCGGTGGCCGACCCGCAGGCGATGGCCAGGAAGATCAAGCACGCCGGTGCCATCTTCATGGGCCGCCACACCGCCGAAGCGGTGGGCGACTACTGCGCCGGTCCCAACCATGTGTTGCCCACCTCGCGCACCGCGCGTTTCTCCTCGCCGCTGGGGGTGTACGATTTCCAGAAGCGCTCCTCGCTCATCATGTGCTCGCCGGACGGCGCCTCGGAGCTGGGCAAGGTGGCCTCGGTGCTGGCGCGCGGCGAGGGCCTCACCGCCCATGCCCGCTCCGCCGAATTCCGCATCAAGCCGTAACCGGAGCCGTCCATGAGCCGCTACTGGAGCCCACTGGTGCACCGGCTGTCGCCCTACGTCCCGGGCGAGCAGCCCAGGCTGCCGAATCTGGTCAAGCTCAACACCAACGAGAATCCCTACGGCCCGTCGCCGCGCGCCCTGGCGGCGATCGGTGCCGCGGTGAACGACGGTCTGCGCCTGTACCCCGATCCCACCGGCATGGCGCTGCGCCAGGCGGTGGCCGACTACTATGGTCTCACCCCCGCGCAGGTGTTCGTCGGCAACGGCTCCGACGAGGTGCTGGCCCATGTATTCCTCGGCCTGTTCCAGCATCCGGCGCCGCTGCTGTTCCCGGACATCACCTACAGCTTCTATCCGGTGTACTGCGGCCTGTACGGCATCGACTACCGGACGGTGCCGCTCACGGACGATTTCGAGCTGCGCGTCGCCGACTATCTGCAGCCCAACGCCGGCATCATCTTCGCCAACCCCAACGCCCCCACCGGCCGCCTGTTGCCGCTTTCCGAGATCGAGTGGTTGCTGCAACGCAACACCGATTCGGTGGTGGTGGTGGACGAGGCCTACGTGGATTTCGGCGGCGCCAGCGCCGTGGTCCTGGTGGACAGGTATCCCAACCTGCTGGTGGTGCAGACCCTGTCCAAGTCGCGCTCACTGGCCGGCCTGCGTGTCGGCTTTGCGCTGGGTCAACCCGAGCTGATCCAGGCGCTGGAACGGGTGAAGGACAGCTTCAATTCCTATCCGCTGGACCGCCTCGCCCTCATCGGCGGCGTGGCGGCGATGGAGGATCGCACGCACTTCGAGCACACGCGCCGGGCAGTGATGGAAAGCCGCGATGCGTTGTGCCGCGAGCTGGAACAGCTCGGTTTCCGCATGCCGCCATCGGCGGCCAATTTCATCTTCGCCACCCACCCGCAGCGCGATGCGGCGGAACTGGCGGCGGCGCTGCGCGCGCGCGGCATCATCGTGCGCCACTTCCGCCTGCCGCGCATCGATCAGCACCTGCGCATCACCATCGGTACGCCGGAGCAGAATGCGGCACTGGTGGCGGCGCTGCGGGAAATCCTGGCCTAGGACAGCGCGGGGACCGGCATGAAGAACCTGCTGCTGCAACCCGTCGACTACAAAATCGAAAAGACCGCCTGGGGCACCTGGCGCACCCACCTGTCGGAGCAGGGGCGCTACTACGCCGAATTCACCTCCCATGCCGAACTGCTCGGCTGGCCATTGCTGCACTACACCCGTGGCATCGACCCGCAGACCGGTCGACTCACCACGGCACGCGGGGTGATCGCCGTGGGCCGGGTGGCGGTGGGGGGTATCGCCCTGGGGCAGGCGGCCTTTGGTCTGTGTGCCATCGGGCAGGCCGGGGTGGGTCTGCTGTTCGGATTGGGGCAGGCGGCCAGCGGCTGGTACGCGCTGGGGCAGCTGGCGCTGGGGGTGGAGTTCGGCATCGGCCAACTGGCGACGGGTTACACCGCCGTCGGACAGCTTGCTCTGGGCGAGTACGTGCTGGCCCAACTGGGCATAGGCAGCCACCTGTGGACGCCGGAGCAGAGCGATCCGGCGGCGGTGGCCCACTTCACGGCGCTGTGGAACAAGCTCCGCGCCTTGTTCTGATTACTGTTCGGTGTTCTGCACCGGCCGTTCCGCCACCTCGGCCTCCAGTTCGAAGGTCTTGCGGTTGCGCAGTCCCTTGACGCGGATGCGCTGGCCCGGCTTGGTCTGGGTGATGACGTTGAGGGCGGTGCGCACATCGCGCATGGGGTTGCCGTTGATTTCCAGGATCACATCACCCGGCTGCAGGCCGGCCCGATCGGCCGGGCCGCGTTTGAGCACGCCGGCGATGATGATGCCGCGCTGTTCACTGAGGCCGAAGGACTCGGCCAGGGCCGCAGTCATTTCCTGAATTTCCACGCCGAGCCAGCCGCGGCTGACGCGGCCCTGTTCGATGATCTGCTGCATCACGCCGCGCGCCAGGCTCACCGGAATGGCGAAGCCGATGCCCTGGGAGCCACCGGTACGGGAGAATATGGCGGTATTGATGCCGACCAGTTCGCCGCCGGCGTTGATCAGGGCGCCGCCGGAGTTGCCCGGGTTGATGGCGGCATCGGTCTGGATGAAGTTCTCGAAGGTGCTGATGCCGAGCTGGCTGCGGCCGGTGGCGCTGACGATGCCCAGGGTGACGGTCTGGCCGACACCGAAGGGATTGCCGATGGCCAGCACCACGTCACCTACACGCAGCTGCTCGGAGTCGCCCAGGACGATGGCGGGCAGGTCGCCCAGCTCCACCTTGACCACGGCGAGATCGGTGTCCGGATCGGTGCCCACCACCTTGCCACGGGCCGTGCGCCCGTCGCGCAGGGCGACTTCGATTTCTTCCGCTTCGGCCACCACATGGTTGTTGGTGAGGATGTAGCCCTGGTCGCTGACGATGACACCGGAGCCGAGGCTGGTCTCCTGGCGGCTGCGCGGCACGGCACCGAAACGGTCGCCGAAGAAGTGGCGGAACAGCGGGTCGTCGAACAGCGGGCTGCGCGTGGTGACGGTCTTGCTGGTATAGATGTTCACCACCGCCGGGGCTGCAAACTCCACGGCGTCTGCGTAGGATACGGGGCCGGAGGCCGGTGTCGGGCGCGCGCCCGGCGTGCTTTCGATGAAGGCCACCACCTTCTTGCCGTTGTCGAGCAGGTCCGGCTTCCACACCAGGACCAGAAAGGCGACGGCCAGGCCGATGGTGACGGACTGGACCAGAAAGACGATGGGCCGGTAGAGCTTCATGCAGGGAGTCCCGCGCCGAGGGTTGTATGGAAGGCGCTGATTTTAACGTAATTGCGGGTGCGCGGCATGGTGCGACTGAACGAGCTTGTGACCTGGAGCAACAATCTGCTGCAGGTGGACGATTACCAGGACTACTGTCCCAACGGTCTGCAGGTGGAGGGGCGGGGCGAGGTGCGGCGGCTGGTCAGCGGTGTCACCGCCAGCCAGGCGCTGATCGAGGCGGCCATCGTCCGCGGGGCCGACGCCCTCCTGGTGCATCACGGCTGGTTCTGGAACGGGGAGGATCCCCGCGTGGTAGGCATGAAGCAGCGCCGGCTGAAGTCCCTGCTGGCCAATGACATCAGCCTGGTGGCCTATCATCTGCCGCTGGACGGTCATGCCGAGCTGGGTAACAACGCCCGTCTCGGCCAGGTGCTGGGCCTGTCCGTCGAGGGGCGCTTCGGCAAGGGACCGGGCGGCGGCATCGCGTTCCACGGTTCCCTGCCGCAGGGCCTGTCCGGGGCGGAACTGGCCGCCCACATCGGCCGTTGCCTGGGGCGGACACCGTTGCATGTCAGCGGCGGCGACCGTCCTCTGCGGCGCATCGGCTGGTGCAGCGGGGCGGCCCAGGGTTGGATCGAGCAGGCCGCGGCCCTGGGGCTGGATGGCTTCATCAGCGGCGAGGTGTCGGAGCAGACGGTGCACGCGGCACGCGAACTGGGTATCGATTACTTCGGTGCTGGCCATCACGCCACCGAGCGTTATGGCGTGCAGGCATTAGGTGAGTATTTGGCTCGGAAATTTGCTATCAATCATGAATTTATCGACATCGACAACCCGGTATGAAAGCCCCGCACTGGGGGCGTTCTTTCCTTGACCCGGCGCAGGTCTTTGTATGAAACTACGCGGCTAATTCTCAATAGGTATCTTCTGACTTACTGAAAGTGGTAAGGCCGGAAGCGACTTCGAACTGCATCAAGACGGTTTTTTTAGCGTTTGCCCGGTACGGTCACGGCCGTAGCACTGCCAAGGCCAGGGCCCGGGTTTTTGTTTTTTTGCCTGACTTCGGGAGAGAGTATTGATGAGCACTGAAGGCGTTGATAAGGGTCGGCGCCGGTTCCTGACGGCGGCCACCTCGGTGGTCGGCGGCGTGGGAGCCGTGTATGCCCTGACCCCCTTCGTCCTGTCCATGCAGCCCAGCGAAAAGGCCAAGGCTGCTGGCGCGCCGGTTGAGGCGGACGTAAGCAAACTGGAACCCGGCCAGAAACTGACCGTGGAATGGCGCGGCAAGCCGGTGTGGATCGTGCGCCGCACCGAGGAGAATCTGAAGGACCTGCCGAGCCTCGACGGCAAGCTGCTCGATCCGGCCTCCGAGAACACGGCTCAGCAGCCGGAGTATGCCAAGAACGCATACCGTTCCATCAAGCCGGAATACGCCGTGCTGGTCGGTATCTGCACCCATCTGGGTTGCTCCCCCACCTACCGTCCCGATATCGGTGCCGCCGACCTGGGTGGCCCGGACTGGAAGGGCGGCTTCTTCTGCCCCTGCCACGGCTCCCGCTTCGACCTCGCCGGCCGTGTCTTCTCCGGCGTGCCGGCCCCGTCGAATCTGGTGGTGCCGCCGCACAAGTATCTGAGCGACACCCGTATCCTGATCGGTGAAGATGGAGGCGCTGCGTAACCATGAGCACGATGAAAAAATTCATGGCGTGGGTGGACGAGCGCTTCCCCGCGACCGAAACCTGGGAAGCCCACCTTTCCAAGTACTACGCGCCGAAGAACTTCAACTTCTGGTATTTCTTCGGTTCCCTGGCCCTGTTGGTGCTGGTCAACCAGATCCTCACCGGCGTTTGGCTGGCGATGAGCTACAAACCCGATGCCGGTCTGGCCTTCGCCTCCGTCGAGTACATCATGCGCGACGTGGACTGGGGCTGGCTGATCCGCTACCTGCATTCCACCGGCGCGTCGGCCTTCTTCATCGTCATCTATCTGCACATGTTCCGCGGCCTGATCTACGGTTCCTACCGCAAGCCGCGCGAGTTGCTGTGGATCATCGGCGTGATTATCTACCTGGTGATGATGGCCACCGCCTTCTTCGGCTACCTGCTGCCGTGGGGCCAGATGTCGTTCTGGGGTGCCCAGGTTATCGTCAACCTGTTCGCCGCCGTGCCCTTCGTCGGCGAGGAACTGTCGGTCTGGGTACGTGGTGACTACGTCATCTCCGACGCCACCCTGAACCGTTTCTTTGCCTTCCACTTCCTGCTGCCGTTCATCCTGGCCGCCCTGGTGTTCCTGCACATCGTGGCCCTGCACGCGGTGGGTTCCAACAACCCGGATGGCATCGAGATCAAGAAGAACAAGGACGAAAACGGCATTCCGCGTGACGGTATTCCGTTCCATCCCTACTACACCGTGAAGGACATCGTCGGCGTCGCCGGCTTCCTGTTCATCTTCGCGGCGGTAGTGTTCTTCGCACCGGAAATGGGCGGCTTCTTCCTGGAGGCCCCGAACTTCGAACCGGCCAACCCGCTGAAGACGCCTGAGCACATCGCCCCGGTGTGGTACTTCACCCCGTTCTACGCCATGCTGCGCGCCATTCCGCCCATCGCGGGTTCGCAGTTCCCTGGTGTGCTGGTGATGTTCGGTGCCATCGCCGTGCTGTTCGTGTTGCCCTGGCTGGATCGCAGTCCGGTCAAGTCCATCCGCTACAAGGGGCCGATCTTCAAGATCGCCATCACCATCTTCGTGATCTCCTTCGTGGTGCTGGGCTGGCTGGGCGTGCAGGCGGCTACGCCGACCAAGACGCTGCTGGCGCAGCTCTTCACCGCCCTGTACTTCGCGTTCTTCTTCCTGATGCCGTGGTACAGCAAGATCGACAAGACCAAGCCGGTTCCGGAGAGGGTGACAGAATGAAAAAGTTGGTAATTGCTTTCGTAATGGCAGCCCTGCCGGCCTTTGCCCTGGCTGCCGGTGCCGGCGTGCACCTGGACAAGGCCCCGGTCAATCTGCGTGACCAGGCCTCCCTGCAGCGTGGTGCCCAGATGTTCGTCAACTACTGTCTGAGCTGTCACTCGGCCCAGTTCATGCGCTTCAATCGCATGGGCGCGGACCTGGGCATCAGCGATGAGCAGCTGAAGGCCAACATGATGTTCGGCACCGACAAGGTGGGCGACACCATGACCATCGCCATGGCGGCGGCGGACTCCAAGGGCTGGTTCGGCAATCCGCCGCCTGACCTGTCGGTCATCGCCCGTGCCCGTGGCGCCGACTGGCTGTACACCTACATGCGCACCTTCTACCTCGACGAGAAGAAGCCCATGGGTGTGAACAACCTGGTGTTCCCGGACGTCGGTATGCCGCACGTGCTGTGGGAGTTGCAGGGTCTGCAGAAGCCGGTGTACCACACGGGTGAGGACGGTCATGCCACCATCAGCGGCTTCGAGATGGTCAAGCCCGGCACCATGACCCCGGCCGAGTACGACGCGGCCGTGGGCGACCTGGTCAACTTCCTGGTCTACATGGGCGAGCCGGTACAGCTGAAGCGTCAGGAGCTGGGTGTGAAGGTACTGATCTTCCTGGCCTTCTTCTTCGTGCTGGCCTATCTGTTGAAGAAGGAATACTGGAAGGACGTGCATTAATCCCGCGGCCGCCAGGCCGGGCGGAGGGCTGTGCTAGAATGGCCCAGGCCTCCGCTGGGATCAGCAACACCGACAGGGGGGCTATGCCCCCCTGTTTTTTGTGCAAAGGGAGAGACGGACATGGCGGTAATTGCCAACAGACGTGCAGCCATGGTGCTGTTCTCCGGCACCAACGACATGTACAGCCATCGTGTGCGTATCGTACTGGCCGAGAAAGGGATCGAGTTCGAACGAGTGGATGTACAGCCGGGCGACCGCCTGGAAGACCTCATCGAACTGAATCCCTACAACGAGGTTCCCACCCTGGTGGATCGGGAGCTTGCCCTGTACGACTCCGTCATCATCATGGAGTATCTCGATGAGCGTTTCCCCCATCCGCCGTTGATGCCTGTAGACCCGGTAAATCGTGCCAGCCATCGCCTGATGCTGCACCGCATCCAGCGGGATCTCTACACCCACGCCGATGTCGTGCTGCACGGCACCGAGAAGCAGGCCAGCAAGGCGCGCAAAGACCTGCGCGACAATCTGATCGCGTCGCTGCCGGCGTTTGCCGCCAGGCCTTTCTTTCTCAGTGACGAATTTTCCCTGGTCGATTGCGCCCTGTTGCCGCTGCTATGGCGTCTGCCGCTGCTGGGTATTGAACTGCCGCGCCAGGCCACAGCCCTCAATGCCTACACGGAGCGCCTGTTCCGGCGTGGCGCCTTCAAGGCCAGTCTGAGCGATGCCGAGAAAGAGATGCGGTAGGGTGTGCCCGAACGCGTCACCCTGCCGAACGTCTTCGCCCGCGCAGCGGGCCCTACAACTTGACTAGAGCAATGACTTCCAGCCGCCCCTATCTGATCCGCGCCCTGTACGAATGGATCGTCGACAACGAAATGACGCCGCATGTCCTGGTGGATGCCAGCTATCCCGGCACCATCGTGCCGCAGCAATTCGTCGAGAACGGCAAGATCGTGCTCAATATCGGCCCCTTTGCCGTGCAGGGTTTGGCTATTGAAAACGAAAGTATCGGTTGCAGCGCCCGCTTTGGCGGTGTAGCCAATCACATCGTGGTGCCGATCGGCGCGGTACAGGCGATCTATGCGCGGGAAAACGGCCGCGGCATGGTGTTTGCCGAGGAAGAGGAGACCCCACCGCCGACCACGCCGGAAGGAAACAAGAAGCCAGCCTTGCGGGTGGTGAAGTAAAGGAAGCTCTGAACTTATTCAGAGCTTCCCTAAATGATAATGGCGTGATTAAGCCGGCGGCAGTTTCTTGCCGGGATTGAGAATCCCCTGGGGGTCGAATTGCCCCTTGATGGCGTGCATCAGGGCCAGTGTGGCCGGATCGATTTCGCGACTGACGAACTCCCGTTTCTCCACCCCGATACCGTGCTCGCCGGACAGCGTGCCGTCGAGACGCAGCACCAGGTCGAATACCTCCGACAGGCACAGCCGCGCGCGCTCCATTTCTTCCGGGTCGTCGGGATTGGCCAGCAGATTGACATGGATGTTGCCGTTGCCGGCATGGCCGAAATTGACAATGGTGATGCGGTAGCGTTCGGCCAGTCCGCCGAGTCCTTCGATCAGTTCCGGCATGTGCGATACCGGCACTACCACGTCTTCGTTGATCTTCTTCGGTGCCACCTTGCGCAAGGCCGGTGACAGTGCCTTGCGCGTCTTCCACAGGGCCGCCACTTCCTCCGTCGTGCGTGCCTCGATGACTTCGATGCAGCCAGCGCCGCGTGCGGCATCGATCAGTGCCTGGGCCGCGTCGTTGAGGCAGGCCGCGGGCCCGTCCACCTCGATCATCAGCAGCGAACCGGCATGGGCAGGCAATACGTCGCCGGCGTAGCCGCGGATCATTTCGATCGCCTTGGCATCGAGAAACTCCAGCGCACAGGGCACCACCGGCTGGGCCATGATGCGCGAGATCGCCTCGGCGGCGCTGCGCATGTCGCGGTAGCTGGCCTGCAGGGTACGCCGTGCCTGTGGTAGCGGTGTCAGCTTGAGGGTGGCCTCGGTGATCACCGCCAGGGTGCCCTCCGAGCCGATGAGCAGGCGGGTGAGGTCGTAGCCGACCACGCCCTTGGTGGTGAATACGCCGGCGCGCAGCTCGACACCGCCACCGGTCACGGCATGCAGGCCAAGCACGTTCTCGCGCGGCGTGCCGTACTTCACCGCACGTGGTCCGGCGGCGTTGCAGGCCAGGTTGCCGCCCACGCTGCACACCGCGGCGCTGGTGGGATCGGGCGGCCAGAAGAAACCGTGGGCCGCCGCCGCTTCCTGCACGGCCTGATTGGTCACGCCGGGCTCCACCACCATCAATCGGTTGGCCGGATCGATGCGCAGGATGCGGTTCATGCGCTCCAGCGACAGCACCACGCCAGCGCTGAGCGGTACTGCCGCACCGGTGGTGGCGGTGCCGTAACCACGCGCCACCAGGGGCACGCGGTAGTCGTTGCACAGGCGTATGACTGCCACGACCTGAGCGTGCTCGGTCGGGCGTACCACCACATCGGGCAGGGCGTGGCGCCGGCTGTTGTCGTAACCGTAGGTCCAGCGCTCGTCCGCGGCGGTGATGCAGCCGTCGTTACCGAGCAAGGCGCGCAGGGCGTCGAGGAACGCCGCCGGCAGAGAGGCGGTCATCGTCACGGTGTCGGTTGTTCGACGTACTCGAAAAGCTTCACCACGCGTTTTACACCACTGGTGTTGCGGGTGATTTCGCCGGCACGGTCGCCCTGGCTGCGCGTCACCATGCCCATCAGATAGACGGTCTGTGCTTCGGTGAGTACCTTGATCTGGTTACCGGGTACGTCCTTGTCGCCAAGCAGCTGCGTCTTCACCTTGGTGGTGAGCCAGCTGTCGCGCGAGCGACTGGCCAACGAGCTGATGGGACCGATGACGATATCGTTGACGACGCGGCGTACCTTGACGACGGCAGCGGCGAGTTTTTCCGCCTGGTCCCGTTGTGCCGCCGTGGCCGCTTCGCCCGACAGCAGCACCACGCCGTTGAAACTGGTGATGTTGATGTGGGTCTGCTCACGCAATTCGGCATTGTCGTTGATGGCCTTGCCGATCTTCAGCTCGATTCCCTGATCATCGATGATGGTGCCTGTGGTACGTTGATCATCGGCCACGGCCACAGCGCCGGCCGCGGCGCCACCGACGATGACCGGGGCACAGCCCTGCAAAAGGCTGAAAACCGCCACGATGGTGAACAACAGTTTCACGTTCAGCCCTCCTCTCCGAACAGGTGCAGATCGATGAGATCGCACAGGCAGTGAATCACCAGCAGGTGGGTTTCCTGAATGCGCGCGGTGACCTGGGCCGGCACGCGGATCTCCACGTCACCTTCGGTCAACGCGGCGGCCATGGTGCCGCCGTCGCGGCCGGTGAGTGCTACTACATGCATCTGCCGGTCGTGCGCGGCATGAATGGCGGCGAGAACGTTGGCAGAGTTGCCGGAGGTGGATATGGCCAGCAGCATGTCGCCGGCATGGCCGAGGGCGCGTACCTGCTTGGAAAACACTTGGCTGTAGTCATAGTCGTTGGCAATGGAGGTGATGGTCGAC
Source organism: Sulfurivermis fontis (assembly GCF_004001245.1). NCBI lineage: Bacteria > Pseudomonadati > Pseudomonadota > Gammaproteobacteria > Thiohalomonadales > Thiohalomonadaceae > Sulfurivermis > Sulfurivermis fontis. The sequence goes on along the minus strand of NZ_AP018724.1, from coordinate 2,213,501 downwards.
GAGTCGGTGGTCAGCGCCAGGGCCGGCAGCCCCGGACGCTCGCGTTCGAAGCGGTTGAGCAGCTCGGAGGAAAAATGCTGGGCGTCGCCGGCGGAGCCGCCGTTGCCACAACTGAGTATCTTGCCGCCCGCCACCAGACACTGGGTCATCATTTCGGCGGCGGTGGCGATGCTGGGTGTGAGCAGTTCCAGTGCTGTCTCTTTGGTGCGGATGCTTTCCTGGAAGTGGCTGCGGATGCGGTCGAGTTCGTTCATGGCAGAGTCAGGTTTCGAAGGCATTGGTAATCCATTCTACGCGGTTTTCTCCCCGCTCCGGAGTAACGGCTACCACGTCGAAGCGACAGGGACGACGCGCTGCGTCCGGGTGTTGCTGCAGGTAATGCTGGGCGGCGGCGAGCAGTTTTTCCTGCTTGTGGCGATCGACGCTGGTGATGCCGTCGCCATAGGCGGAGGGACTGCGGTAACGCACTTCCACGAACACCGTGGTGTCGCCCTGACGCATCACCAGGTCCAGCTCACCGCGGCGGCAGCGGTAATTGCGCTGCAGCAGGGTGAGGCCGTTGTGCTGCAGGTAAGTGCAGGCCAGCTGTTCGGCAGCCTGTCCCAGGGCGGCACGATCGATCACGGTTGGTCGGCGCCACTCTCCGTGAGTAGGTGTGGTACGCCACCGCTGAAGTGCGCCCAGGTCAGCTGGCGGTTCAGGCGCCGTTGCGCATCGAGACGCAGGGAGCCGGTTTCACCGTGGAAACGCTCGAACGGATAGTTTTCCAGCACCTTGAGGACCGGGATCAGGTTGTAGGTATCCGCGCCGAGGGCGATCAGCCGCTGCAGGCCGTTGTCGCTGACGCGGAGGGCATCGCTATCCTTGCGCAGGGCCTGGGTGGGCGTCGCAGCTTTCAGTGTCCACGGCATGTCGCCGAACAGCACGCCATCCATGTCCCGATCCAGCTCGCGGGCGAAGGCGCCGGAATAGACGTGCGAGGTGGCCAGTACCGGCAGGTCGGCGGCATGATGGAATTTGAGCTGTGGCCGGATCAGGCGCGCCTGACGCGGAAAGGCGGCGAGGAACACAAAATCGATGTCCTCGCGCCGACGCGGCTCGAAGTGCAGTTTCTGGCCGATCACGGCCTGCAATTGCCGGTGCCGCGCATCACTCAGATCCAGATTGAGCAGGGTGCGCAACGGGTGGGTGAAATCATTCTTGCTGGCGTCATAGCGTGCCAGGGTGGTGACACTGCCGCCCAGCTCCTGCCAGCGCCGGTCGAAGGCCTGCTCGATGCGTTCGCCCCATTCCCCTTCGGGAACAAAGACGGCCGCATGGTTGTAACCCTGTACCCAGGCGCGCTCCGCCACCTGCTGCGCCTCTTCCTCCGGCGAGAGGGAGAACTGGTACAGGTTGGCGGGTAGGGAAGAACCGTCGACGCTGTTCAGCACCAGGGTCGGCACCGGGAAATCGCTACGGTCGAGCAGGGCGGTGACGCCTTCCTTGCTCAACGGGCCGATGACGAAGTCGGCACCTTCCAGCAGTGCCTGTTCGTAGATGGGCAGGACCTGTGCCGGATTGGCGGTGTCGTAGATACGGATGTTGATGCGTTGCTCGGCCGGGGAGTGATAGTAGGCCGCGAGCACGCCATCGCGCACTGCCGCTCCGGCGCTGGCAAAGCGGCCGGACAGGGGCAGCAGCAGGGCGATCTGTTTCGGTTGCAGCACCAGTTCGGTACTGCGTTGCAGCATGTCGTCGATGAAGCGCTGCGGCGCGGGATGCTGCGGATAGGCCTGATGCCAGCCATCGATCAATTGTTGCAGTTCACGTCGGCCTAACTGGTATTGCTTGTTGATCTCGGCCAGCGCCAGCCAGCCACTGAACTCATCGGGTGGCGGTACGTAGCGCAGGGCGCGCAGGGTCTGGGCGGAGAGCTGGGTCAGGGCGTTCCATAGTTGCTGTTGGTTGTCTTCCAGCACCGCATCGTCATAGAGATAGTGACTGCGCAGGCTGCGTTCCCGTGCCGCCTCCAAATGGTTGCCCAACTGGGTGTAGGCCAAGGCGCGCAGCCGGTGGTATTCCTCCAGCGCGGCCGTGGCCGCACTGGCCGGCGGCAGCATGGCCAGTACCTCCAGCACGCGCTCGGCGTTGCGCAGGGCATGCCAGGCGCGTGCCTGCAGCAGGCGCCATTGCAATTGCTCCGCGACCGTCAGGTTGCGGGGATCGATGAGTTCCGCCAGTTGCAGGGCCCGCGCCGGCTGCTCGGCGCGGCTCAGGGCGTCGGCGGCCTGCAGGCGGAACTGCTGGCGCTGGAGGGCGGAATACTGGGCCGCATCGGCCAGGCGCAGGTATTCGCGGGCGGCGGCCTCGTAGTCGGCCTTGCTCAGTGCCGCGGCGGCGGCACTCTCGCTGGGCTCGCCGCGTGGCGCGCGGGGTTGAACGGCGCAGCCGGCAGCGAGCAGGGCCAGGACGAGCAATAGCAGGGATGTCTTGAATAGTCTGGGCATGGGAAAAGGGATGATCCCGAAATGTCCGTAAGAGGGCACGCCCTCGCTTGATCTCCGGATTTACAAGGAATTTTCTTCGGTCGGTAGTACGGCCCGGTATTGCGCTCCCTCAGAAAATCCCTTGTGAATCCAAACCCCGGCGCGATCATCACACCCTCTGAGGGAGTTTCCGGGATAATAGCAAACGGTGCTCGCGGCATTTTGCCCGCAGGCGCACAGTATCAATAAAGGAATCAGCGAGTGTCAATGAACGCAGGAACCCTGTACGTGGTGGCCACCCCCATCGGCAACCTGGGCGACATGACGCCGCGGGCGGTGGAGGTCTTGCAACGCGTCGCGCGCATCGCCGCCGAAGATACCCGCCACAGCGCCGGTCTGCTGCGTCACTTCGGCATCCATACCCCGCTGTTTGCCCTGCATGAACACAACGAACGCGAGGTCAGTGCGGAGGTGGTGCGGCGCCTGCTGGCGGGGGAGGACATCGCCCTGATCTCCGATGCCGGCACGCCCCTGATTAGCGACCCCGGCTTTCCGCTCACCCGCCTGGCCCACGAGGCCGGCATTCGTGTCGTGCCGGTACCCGGGGCCAGTGCGTTGATTGCCGCCCTGTCCGCCGCCGGTCTGCCCACCGATCGCTTTGCCTTCGAGGGCTTCCTGCCGCCGAAGAGCGCTGCCCGCCGTCATGTCCTGGAGGGACTGGCGGGCGAGCGCCGCACCCTGGCCTTTTATGAGGCGCCGCACCGCCTGTTGGAAACCCTGGAGGATATGGCGGCGGTGTTTGGCCCGGAGCGGTTGGCGGTGCTGGCGCGGGAACTGACCAAGACCTTCGAGACGCTGCGCCGGGCGCCGCTGGGAGAACTGCTGGAGTTTGTGCGCGCCGATAGCGACCAGCAGCGCGGCGAGGCGGTGCTGCTGGTGCACGGCGCGCCGCCCCCGGCGGCCGATGTCTTGGCGGACGAGCCGCGGCGCATCGCCGAACTGCTGGCCGCCGAGCTGCCGGTGAAACAGGCCGCCGCCCTGGCGGCGAAAATAACCGGCGCCAAGAAGAACCAGATCTACGATTACCTGGTCAACGAAAGGCAGTGACAAGTGGCAAGTAAAGGCAGGAATAACTTGCAACTTGTCACTTGCAACTTGAAACTATGCTCCGGGAGCCGGCCGGACGATCGCTGTGCCGCAAGGCATGGAGGAAAGTCCGGGCTCCACAGGGCAGGGTGCCAGGTAACGCCTGGGCGGCGCGAGCCGACGGAAAGTGCCACAGAAAACATACCGCCCAAGCGCCTTCGGGCGCCGGCAAGGGTGAAAAGGTGCGGTAAGAGCGCACCGCGCGGCTGGCAACAGTCCGCGGCACGGTAAACCCCACTCGGAGCAAGACCAAATAGGGGAGCGTGCGGCCTTCGGGCCGCGATGTGCGGCCCGCACAGTTCCCGGGTAGGTTGCTTGAGGGGTGCGGTGACGCACTACCCAGAGGAATGATCGTCCACGACAGAACCCGGCTTACAGGCCGGCTCCCACCTTCCAAACTCTTCATAGTCCACTCCAGCTTTAACCCCCAACGCATTGATTTTTATAGGGTCGGAAAGACCCGGATTTCCTCATGCCCCACCTTCACCCACCTGCGCTAAGTTACTGTCACATAAGAATTAATATCCTTTTTCCGGCTTGACACAGAGGCTCTCCGGTACCTATAGTGTGCAGAAGTGGATCGAAGTGGAAAAAAATGGGATATGGAGTTCCAGGGGGCCAGAACTTGTTCCGAGGTGTGACCGCACTGACGCTGGACGCGAAGGGCCGCATGGCAATGCCTGCGCGCTACCGCGACCTGTTGCTGGAGCGCGCCGGGGGCAATCTGGTGATTACCATTCACACGGACGATCGCTGCCTGTGGATCTACCCCCAGCCGGAATGGGAGGAGATCGAGGCCCGTATCGCCGCCCTGCCTGCCTTCAATCCCATGACCACCAAACTGCGCCGCCTGCTGGTCGGTTATGCCACCGATACCGAGATGGATGGTGCCGGCCGCATCCTGCTGGCGCCGACCCTGCGTGAATACGCCGGTCTGGAGCGCAAGCTGGTGCTGGTGGGACAGGGCAAGAAATTCGAGCTGTGGGACGAGGAGCGCTGGAATGCCCAGCGCGACCAGATGCTGGCCGAGGGCGTGTTCCGCGCCGGCGAGGATCTGGCGCCCGAGCTGCAGAGCCTGGTGCTCTGATGATGGAACACAAGCCGGTGCTGCTGGCGGAGGTGCTGGCGGCGCTGCGGGTGCGCCCGGAGGGCATCTATCTGGACGGCACCTTCGGCCGTGGCGGCCATGCAGCGGAAATCCTGGCCCGATTGGGACCGCAGGGGCGGCTGCTGGCGGTGGACAAGGACCCGCAGGCCGTGGCGGTGGCGCAGCAGCGCTTCGGTGCCGACGCGCGCTTCACCATCGAACGCGGGAGTTTCACCCGGCTGGGCGCACTGGTGGCGGAGCGCGGCTGGGTGGGCAAGGTGGATGGCATCCTGCTCGACCTCGGCGTGTCTTCACCACAGCTGGACGAGGCGGGGCGCGGTTTCAGCTTTCGTCTCGACGGTCCGCTGGACATGCGCATGGACCCGGAGAGCGGTATGAGCGCGGCCGAATGGCTGGCGCAGGCGGCGGAGGAGGACATTGCCCGCGTGCTGAAGGAATACGGCGAGGAGCGGTTTGCCAAGCGCATTGCGCGTGCCATCGTACAGGCCCGCGTACAGGCGCCCATCAGCCGCACTGCGCAACTGCAGGAGATCGTGGCGCGCGCCAATCCGGCCTGGGAAAAGGGCAAGGATCCGGCGACGCGCGCCTTTCAGGCGCTGCGTATCTACATCAACCGCGAACTGGATGACCTGGATGACTTTCTGGCGCAGAGCGTCGACTTGCTGGCACCGGGCGGGCGCCTGGCGGTGATCAGTTTTCACTCGCTGGAAGACCGGCGCGTGAAGCAGTTCATCCGCCACCAGCAGCGCGGCGAGGAGTTGCCGCCGGACCTGCCGCTCACTCAGGCGCAGATGTGGCAACCGCGACTGCGCGCGGTGGGCAAGAAGATCGTTGCCGGCGCCGCGGAAGTGGCAGCCAATCCCCGCGCCCGCAGCGCCGTGTTGCGCGTGGCGGAGAAGCCGGCGTGATCGGGCGCATGTTTCTCGCCCTGCTCGCCGGCGCGGTATTCGCCACCGCCCTGGGCGTGGTGTACACGCAGCATCAGGCACGCAAATCCTTTGTCGAACTGCAGGCACTGCAGGCGATACGCGATGAACTGAACATCGAATGGGGACGGCTGCAGTTGGAACAGAGTACTTGGGCGACCCATGGCCGTATCGAGATGATCGCCCGTGACAAACTGGAAATGATGATTCCGCCACCGGATGCGGTGGTGCTGGTGAAACCATGAGCGAGCGCGAGTCCCACATTCCGCACTACGACGGACGCCTGCGGTTTCTGCTGGCTCTCCTCGGCCTCGCCACGGTGGTACTGATGTGGCGGGTGGTGGACCTGCATGTGTTCAATCGTGAATTCCTCCAGCATCAGGGTGATGCCCGTGCCCTGCGCGTGGTCGAGGTGGCGGCGCACCGCGGCATGATCACCGATCGCCATGGCGAGCCTTTGGCGATCAGCACTCCCGTGGAATCGGTGTGGGCCAACCCGAAGGAACTGGCCGCCGCACGCGATCAATGGAAGGTGCTGGCCCGTGTGCTGGAGTTGCCGCCGCGCGCGCTGGAGCAACTACTGGCCAAGCGCCAGGAACGCGAGTTCGTCTATCTGCGCCGCCACATCACGCCGGAGTTGGCGCAGCAGGTGATGGCTCTGGAGATACCGGGTGTTGCCTTGCAGCGCGAATACCGTCGCTACTATCCCGCCGGTGAAGTGTTCGCCCATGTCGTCGGTTTCACCAATATCGACGATGTAGGCCAGGAAGGCATGGAATTGCTGTACAACGACTGGCTCAAAGGCACACCTGGCAGCAAACGCGTCATCAAGGATCGTCTCGGTCGCATTGTGGAAAACGTGGAGAGCATCAGCGAGCCGCGCCCGGGACAGGATCTGCGTTTGGCGTTGGATCGTCGTATCCAGTATCTCGCTTATCGTGAACTGAAGGCGGTGGTGCAGCGCAGCCAGGCGCGCGCCGGTTCCGCCGTGGTGCTGGATGTGACCAGCGGCGAGGTGCTGGCGATGGTGAACCAGCCGGCCTACAACCCAAACAATCGCAGTGGCCTGAGCAGCGAGCGCCTGCGCAACCGGACCGCCACGGACGTATTCGAGCCCGGCTCCACCATCAAGCCATTCACTGTGGCGGCGGCACTGGAAAGCGGCAAGTTTCGTCCCGACACGGTGATAGATACCGGCAGCGGTTTTCTGCGCGTCAGCAGCCGCCTCACTGTGCGCGATGTGCACAACTATGGCCGAATCGATGTGAGCCGTGTAATTCAGAAGTCGAGTAATGTCGGCGCCGCTACCATGGCCCTGGCGATCAAGCCGCAGCAGTTGTGGAACATGTTCAGTCGCCTCGGTTTCGGCACCATAACCGCCAGCGCTTTCCCGGGTGAGGCTACAGGCCTGCTCACTGATTACACGCGCTGGCGTGAAACCGAACGAGCCACCCTGTCTTACGGCTACGGCCTGTCGGTGACAGCGCTGCAACTGGCCCAGGCTTATGCCGCGTTGGCCGCCGACGGCCGCATGCATTCTGTGACGCTGCTGCCTGTGGCTGGCGAGGTGCCGGAGAGTCAGCGGGTGATGCGTCCGCAGATTGCCCAGCAGGTGCGCGCCATGTTGGAGCTGGCGGTAGAGAAGGATGGTACGGGCAGCCGTGCTGCAGTACCCGGCTACCGCGTCGGCGGCAAGACCGGCACGGTGCACAAGGTAACCACCGGCGGCTACAGCGAGGATCGTTATCTCGCTCTGTTTGCCGGTTTTGCACCGGCGAGCGCACCGCGTCTGGCGATGGTAGTGGTGATTGATGAACCGCAGGGGGAGGAATACTACGGTGGCCAGGTGGCTGCGCCGGTGTTCAGCCGTGTGATGGGTGGCGCGTTGCGTCTGCTGGATATTGCTCCGGACGATCTGGAGTCGCTGGGTGTGAAGCTGGCCGATGCACCTGCGCCGGCACCAGTCAGGAATACGACGCGGGGCGTCCTATGATGGCACAGTCGCGCCTGGAACCTGGATATCCACTGCAGGAATTGTTGCAGGGGCTGGTCGATACGCAGGCCCCCGTTTCCTGTGTCATCAGTGGCATAACGTTGGATAGTCGCAAGGTACGGCCCGGTGATCTGTTCATTGCACTGAGCGGCAGCCGCGAGCACGGCGCCGCCTATATTGCGCAGGCGATAGAGCGAGGTGCCGTTGCTGTGCTGGTAGATGGGCAGGTTGATGAAGGTAGCAAGGTGCCTATGGTGGCGGTACCGGGATTGCGCTCCAAAGTTGGTCATATCGCAGCCCGCTTTTTCGGTGATCCCAGTCGTGCCATGGCCGTGTACGGTGTCACCGGCACCAACGGCAAAACTTCGGTAAGCCAATTCATTGCGCAAGCACTGTCAGTGGACGCGCCCTGCGGTGTCAACGGTACCTTGGGCAGCGGCATCTATGGCGCGTTGCACGCTACCGGCCATACGACGCCTGATGCAGTTACCCTACAGGCGGAGCTGGCGGCACAACAGGCGGCCGGTGCCAGTGCCGCGGTGTTGGAGGTATCTTCCCATGCTCTCGATCAGCAGCGAGTCGCCGGTGTCGCCTTTGATGTGGCGGTGTACACCAACCTGAGCCACGAGCACTTGGATTACCATGGTGATATGGCCGCGTACGCCCTGGCCAAACGCCGGCTGTTCCAATGCGATGGCCTCAAGGCCGCAGTGCTCAATCTGGATGATGCGATCGGCGCGCAGTGGTACGACGAGATGCACAGCCGGCTGGCGTGTATCGGGTACGGCTTCGGCGCCGTAGCGCAGCGGACGCCTGGCACGGTGCTGCGTGGCAGCGAGCTGCAACTCTGCCCGGTGGGGCTGACGTTCAAGGTGTCCTCACCTTGGGGGGAGGCACGTATCGCCACGGCGCTGCTCGGTGAATTCAATGCCGCCAATCTGCTCGCGGCACTGGGTGCATTGCTGGCTGGCGGCATGGGTTTCGATATTGCCATACAGCGCCTCAAGCAGGTACGCACGGTGCCCGGCCGCATGGAGCGTTTCGGCAGCGCACAGCAGCCGACGGTGGTGGTGGATTACGCTCATACGCCTGATGCCTTGGAGCAGGTGCTCAAGGCATTGCGAGGTCATTGTGCCGGCACCCTGTGGTGTGTATTCGGTTGTGGCGGCGATCGTGACCGGGCCAAGCGCCCGCTGATGGGGCAGCTGGCTGAGGCCTTGGCCGATCGTGTTGTTCTCACCGACGACAATCCGCGCAGCGAAAATCCTTGGGACATCATTGAGGATATCCAGCGCGGTATGAAAGAACCGGATGGCGCCTATGTCATGCGTGATCGCGCGGCTGCCATCAGTCATGCGATTGGCATGGCCGGGATGGGTGACATCGTGCTGGTGGCTGGAAAAGGGCACGAAACCGAGCAGCTCATTGCAGGCCAGGTGCTGCCGTTCTCGGATCGCGAGGAAGTCGCGCGCTGCTTGCGGGAGCGGAGAGATGCATAAATCAACGGCAATGCATCTGCCTGAAGGAATCCAGGTGCGCCTGTCGCAGGCGGCAGCCTGGCTGGCGGCGGAACGTAGCGGCGCCGACGTGGAGTTCCACGGTGTGAGCACCGACACGCGCACCCTGATATCGGGCGCCCTGTTCATCGCGCTGCGCGGCCCGCGTTTTGATGGACACGATTATGTCGCCGAGGCGGCGGCACGCGGCGCTGTTGCCGTACTGGTTGAGCATGCGGTGGACAGCCCGTTGCCGCAACTCGTGGTACGCGACACGCGTCTGGCGCTGGGACGCCTCGCAGCAGCCTGGCGTTTGCACTGCAATACGCCGTTGGTGGCGATCACCGGGAGCAACGGCAAGACCACGGTGAAGGAAATGTGCCGCGCCATCTTCGCCCACACCGGCAAGGTGCTGGCCACCGAGGGTAATCTGAATAACGACATCGGTGTGCCGCTGACGCTGTTGCGGCTGACCCCGCAGCATCGTTATGCAGTGGTTGAGATGGGGGCCAATCATGCTGGCGAGATCGCCTATTTGAGCGATCTGGCACAACCGGATGCCGCGGTGATCACCAATGCCGGTCCGGCGCATCTGGAGGGGTTCGGCAGCGTCGAGGGCGTGGCACGGGCCAAGGGCGAGATCTACCGCGGTCTGCGGGAAAACGGCGTGGCGGTGATCAACGCCGACGATGCCTACGCCGATCTGTGGCGCAGCATGGCGGGCACTCACCGGCAACTGTGCTTCGGCATGGCACCGGAGGCCATCGTCACCGCGCGCTGGCAGGCGGAAGGTTGCGGCAGCCGGCTGTGGCTGCAAACACCGGCGGGCGAGGCGGAACTGCTGTTGCCGGTGCCGGGGCGCCACAACGTGATGAATGCACTGGCGGCCACTGCCCTGGCGCTGGCGCTGGAGGTCGATCTCGCTGCCATACGACGTGGCTTGGAGGGCATGCAGGGCGTGGCCGGGCGCCTGGCGCGGCGTACGGCATTCAACGGCGCCCAACTCATCGACGACAGCTACAACGCCAATCCCGCCTCCATGCGCGCGGCCATCGACGTGCTCGCCGCCTGTGCGGCGCCGCGCATTCTGGTGGTGGGTGACATGGGGGAACTGGGCGAAGGCGCCGCGCAACTGCACCGGGAGATCGGCGCCTATGCCCGCGCCGCAGGTATCGACGCGCTGTACGCCGTCGGACCGCTCAGCGCGGCGACGGCGGCAGGCTTTGGTGCCGGGGCGCGGCATTTCGATGAAAGTGCGGCGCTGGCGACAGCGCTGCATCAGGTACTGACAGCGGACATGACGGTACTGATCAAGGGCTCGCGCAGCGCCCGCATGGAGCGGGTGGTGGAAGCGTTACAAGAAGGGGGGCGTGGTTGATGCTGCTGTACCTGGCGGAATACCTGATGCGGTTCCATAGCGGCTTCAACGTGTTCCAGTACCTCACGTTGCGCGCCATTCTCGGCATACTCACCGCGCTGACGATATCCCTGTTGCTGGGACCGGCAATGATCCGCCGCCTCAGCCGGTATCAGATCGGCCAGCATGTGCGCAACGACGGCCCGCAGAGCCATCTGTCCAAGGCGGGAACGCCGACGATGGGCGGCGCGTTGATCCTGGTGGCCATTTTCGTCAGCACCCTGCTGTGGGCGGACCTGGGCAATCGCTACATCTGGGTGGTGCTGGCGGTGACGCTGCTGTTCGGCTTCGTCGGCTGGCTCGACGACTACATCAAGCTGGTGAAGAAGCAGTCGCAGGGACTGCGTGCAAAACACAAATATCTGCTGCAATCCATCTTCGGCTTCGGTGCCGCGATCTTCCTTTATTACACCGCCCAGGTGCCGGTGGAAACCCAGCTCATCGTGCCGTTCTTCAAAAACGTTGCGCTGCCGTTGGGGTTGGGCTTCATCCTGTTCACCTATCTGGTCATCGTCGGTGCCAGCAATGCGGTGAACCTCACCGACGGCCTCGACGGCCTCGCCATCCTGCCCACGGTGATGGTGGGTGGTGCCCTCGGTGTGTTCGCGTATGTCGCCGGCCATGTGCATTTCGCCACCTATCTCGGCGTTCCCTACGTCCCCGGCGCCGGCGAGGTGGTGGTGATCTGCGGTGCACTGGTGGGCGCCGGCCTCGGCTTCCTCTGGTTCAACACCTATCCGGCCCAGGTGTTCATGGGTGACATCGGCGCCCTGGCGCTGGGTGCGGCGCTCGGCACCATCGCCGTGGTGGTGCGCCAGGAGATCGTGCTGTTCATCATGGGTGGCGTATTCGTGATGGAGACTGTTTCGGTGATTCTGCAGGTGGCCTCGTTCAAACTCACCGGCCGGCGCATCTTCCGCATGGCACCGCTGCATCATCATTTTGAACTGAAGGGCTGGCCGGAGCCGCGCGTGATCGTGCGCTTCTGGATCATCACCGTCATCCTGGTACTGATTGGCCTGGCTTCACTGAAGATACGCTGATATGACACTGATCGTCGGACTGGGCAAGACCGGACTTTCCGTGGCGCGCTTCCTGGCGCGCCGCGGCGAGCGTTTTGCCGTGGCCGACAGCCGCGTCAATCCGCCGGGGCTGGAACAACTGCGTGCCGAGCGTCCTGCCGTGGAAGTGCATCTCGGTCCGTTCGATACGGCACTGTTCGCTGCGCAGCAGAAAATCATCGTCAGCCCCGGCGTGTCGTTGCAGGAGCCGGCGCTGTGCGCGGCCCGCTCCGCAGGCGCCGAAATCATCGGCGACGTCGAACTGTTCGCGCGCAGCGTAGACGCTCCGGTCATCGGCATCACCGGCTCCAACGGCAAGAGCACCGTGACCACGCTGGTGGGCGAGATGGCGCGGGCCTCGGGACTGGAGACGCGGGTGGGCGGTAATCTGGGCACACCGGCCTTGGAGTTGCTGCTGGAATCCGACGAGGCCGGGGCCCCGGATCTGTACGTGTTGGAGTTGTCCAGCTTTCAGCTGGAAACGGTGAGTTCCCTCGATTGCCGCGCCGCCACCGTGCTCAACGTCAGTGCCGATCACCTCGATCGTCACGGCGGCATGGACGAATATGCCGCGCTGAAGCAGCGCATATTCGCCGGCACCGGCGTGATGGTGCTCAATGCCGATGATGTGTGTGTGGCGGCCATGGCGCAGGCGGGACGCGAGGTGCGCTGGTTCACGCTCGAGGCGCCGCTGTCCGCGACCTCCTACGGCGTGCGCTGGATCGACGGGCGCACCTGCCTGTGCCGCGGCAACGAGGCCATCATCGCCGTCGACGAGCTGAAGATCGCCGGACGCCATAACTGGGCCAACGCATTGGCAGCGCTGGCGCTGGGCGATGCGGTGCAGTTGCCGGGCGCAGCGATGCTGCGTGCATTGCGTGAGTTCGCCGGCCTACCGCATCGCTGCCAGTGGATCGCCGAACACCAGGGCGTCAATTGGTACGACGACTCCAAGGGGACCAACGTGGGTTCCACCCTGGCGGCGCTGTCTGGCATGCCGGGCGACAAGGTAGTGCTCATCGCCGGCGGCGACGGCAAGGGCCAGGACTTCGCGCCGCTACGCGAGGCGGTGGCCACGCATGCGCGCGCCGTGGTGCTCATCGGCCGCGATGCGCCGCTCATCGAGCAGGCGCTGGACGGTGTGGTGCCGGTGGTGCACGCCGGGCACAGCATGGAGCGGGCGGTGAACGAATGCGCCCGTCTGGCGCAGCCGGGCGACAGCGTGCTGCTGTCGCCGGCCTGTGCCAGCTTCGATATGTTCGACAACTATGTGCACCGTGCAGAAGTGTTTGCCGCTGCTGTACGGGGATTGACGACATGAACGGCAGCAGCGTTCTCTGGCGCAATTACCGGCAACCGTCGTTGCCGCTGCGCAATCGTGTCACCGATATGGCACAGGGCGACATCTCCTTGTTGCTGGCGGTGATGGCATTGCTGGCGCTTGGTCTGCTGATGGTGGGGTCTGCCTCGATCTCCATCGCCGATCGTCAGGTTGGAACTCCGTTTTACTACCTGTTGCGGCAGGCCGCCTATGTTGGGGGCGGTGTGATGCTTGCCGCCATGATGATGCAGATCCCGCTGCAGGTGTGGCAGCGGCTTGGTCCGCTGTTGCTGCTGATCAGTTTGGTTCTTTTGCTGCTGGTGCTGGTTCCTGGAATTGGACGTAACGTGAATGGTGCCACGCGCTGGATTTCCCTCGGTATATTCAGCCTCCAGGTTTCCGAAGTGACCAAGCTGGCCCTGATTATTTACACCGCCGGTTATCTGGTCCGCCGCGGTGAAGAGGTGCGTACATCGGTGCGCGGTTTTCTCAAGCCACTTGGCGTGCTGGTGGTGTTTGCCGTATTGCTGCTGGCACAACCGGATTTCGGCGCCCTGGTGGTGCTCGGTGCGACACTGCTCGGCATGTTGTTCCTTGCCGGTGTGCGCCTGTGGCTGTTCGCCCTGCTGGTTGCCGTGGCTGCCGGTGCGCTGGCCCTGCTGGCCGTCACATCACCCTATCGCATGGAACGCCTCACCACCTTCATGAATCCCTGGGCCGATCCGTTCAACAGCGGTTTCCAGTTGACCCAGGCCCTCATCGCCTTCGGTCGGGGCGACTGGTTCGGTGTCGGTCTCGGTGGCAGCGTGCAGAAGCTGTTCTATCTGCCCGAGGCGCACACAGATTTCCTGTTCGCGGTGCTGGCCGAGGAACTGGGCCTGGTCGGCGCACTGGGTGTGATCCTGCTGTTCGTGTTCGTGGTGTGGCGTGCCTTTGTCATCGGCCGTGCCGCGGCGCAGGTGGGTGCCCATTTCGGTGCCTATCTCGCCTACGGTATCGCCATGCTCATCGGTATCCAGGCGTTCATTAATCTCGGCGTCAACATGGGCGTGCTGCCTACCAAAGGGTTGACCCTGCCGCTGATGAGTTATGGCGGTTCCAGCATGCTGATCACCTGCACTGCGATGGGTCTGTTGTTGCGGGTGGATCGGGAAAACCGGCGCGGAGGACGGAGCATATGAGTGCGCCGCGTATCCTGATCATGGCCGGTGGTACCGGCGGCCATGTATTTCCGGGCCTGGCCGTGGCGCAGGAACTGCGGCGCCGCGGCGCGCAGGTGAGCTGGCTCGGCACCCGTGCCGGCATCGAGGCGGAGCTGGTGCCGCAGGCGGGCATCGCTATCGACTACATCAGCATTGCTGGTCTGCGCGGTAAAGGGGCGCTGGGCTGGTTGTTGGCACCGTTACGCATCGTGCGGGCGCTGTGGCAGTCCTTTGCCGTACTGCGCCGCCGCGAGCCGCAGGCGGTGCTTGGCTTGGGTGGTTTTGCATCCGGTCCGGGTGGCCTTGCTGCTTGGCTGACTGGCCGTCCCTTGCTCATTCACGAACAAAATGCGGTGGCGGGGTTGACCAATCGCCTGTTGGGTCGAGTGGCCAAGGAGGTGATGCAGGCCTTCCCCGGCACCTTTGCCGAGGCGCCCTGGGTAAGTACCTGTGGCAATCCGGTGCGTGAGGAGATCGCTGCTCTTGCAGCGCCTGAACTGCGCTATGCCGCACATCAGGGGCCGCTGCGCCTGCTGGTGGTCGGCGGCAGTCTCGGGGCCATGGCGCTGAATGAAACCGTGCCGCGCGCATTGGCTCTGCTGCCGGTCGGGCAGCGCCCCCTGGTGCGCCATCAAACCGGGCGCAGTCATTTCGAACAGGTGCAACACCTCTATCAGGCCGCTGGTGTTGAGGGTGAGCTGTTGCCGTTTATCGACGATATGGCCGCGGCCTATGACTGGGCGGATGTGGTGCTGTGCCGGGCCGGTGCACTGACGGTCAGTGAACTGGCCGCCGCCGGTGTGGCCGCCGTGCTGGTGCCGTATCCCCATGCAGTGGATGACCATCAGACGCGCAACGCTGCCTTTCTGGTCGACGCCGCTGCGGCGCTGCTGCTGCCGCAGCACACTATGAATGCGGAGACGCTGGCGGCGCTGCTGCGGCGTTTCACCGCCGATCCGGACGCCGGGCGCACGGCGCTGCTCGCCATGGCACAGGCAGCGCGCGCGCTGGCGCAACCCGCAGCGACGGCGACCGTGGCCGAGGCCTGTCTCGCCGCCACGGCAACGAGGAATGCAGCATGACGATGAACAGCAACGGTGTGCGTCAGGATTCCAACCCCATGGGGCGTATCCGTCGCATCCATTTTGTCGGCATCGGTGGTGCCGGCATGAGCGGCATCGCCGAGGTGCTGCTCAATCTCGGCTATGAAGTGTCCGGCTCCGATCTGAAGGAAAATATGGTGACGCGCCGCCTGTCCGGTCTGGGGGCCAGGGTGTGCATCGGCCACGAGGCGGGACATGTGGCGGGCAGCGACGCGGTGGTGGTTTCCACCGCCGTGCCGGCTGACAACCCGGAGGTGCTGGCGGCACGTGAGCAGCGGATACCGGTGGTGCCGCGCGCCGAGATGCTGGCCGAGCTGATGCGCTTCCGCCACGGCATCGCCATCGCCGGCACCCATGGCAAGACTACCACCACCAGCCTGATCGCCAGCCTGCTGGCGGAGGGCGGGCTCGATCCCACCTTTGTCATCGGTGGCAAGCTGAACAGTGCCGGCACCCATGCCCGCCTCGGCGCCAGCCGCTATCTGGTGGCGGAGGCCGATGAGAGCGATGCCTCGTTCCTCTACCTGCAACCGATGACGGCAGTGGTGACTAATATCGATGCCGATCATATGGCCACCTACGGCGGCGATTTCTCGAAATTGCGCCAGACCTTTGTCGAATTTCTGCACCACCTGCCTTTCTACGGCTTGGCAGTGCTGTGCCTGGATGATCCGGTTGTGCGTGAGATTCTGCCTGAGGTGACGCGGCCGGTGCGTACCTATGGTTTGACGCCGGATGCCGATATTTATGCGGTCGATGTGCGGCAGGATGGGCTGCGTAATCACTTCCGTGTCATGCGCCGTGAAGGTGGCAGGTGGCTGGATGTGATGCTGGCCCTGCCCGGACGCCACAATGTATTGAATGCCTTGGCTGCCATTACGGTGGCCCATGAAGTGGGGGTCAGTGATGAAGCAATCTTGCGCGCCTTGGCTGCCTTCCAGGGGATCGGGCGTCGCTTCCAGCTGAATGGCGAGATCACCGTCGGCGATGGCACGGTCACCCTGGTCGACGATTACGGCCATCACCCGCGTGAGGTGGCGGCGACGATACAGGCGGCGCGTGCCAGCTGGCCGGAGCGGCGCCTGGTGGTGGTCTTCCAGCCACATCGCTACAGCCGTACGCGCGATTTGTTCGAGGATTTCGCCGAGGTGCTGTCCACTGCCGATGCCTTGCTGATGTTGGAGGTGTATCCCGCCGGTGAGAAACCGATCCCCGGTGCCGACAGCCGCACCCTGTGCCGCGCCATCCGTGCGCGCGGCCAGGTGGACCCGGTGTTCGTAGCCCATCCCGACGATCTGGCGGCGACCCTGCGCGGCGTGCTGCAGGCGGGCGATGTGCTGCTCACCCTGGGAGCCGGCGACATCGGCGCCGCTGCGGCTGCCCTGCCGCAGCAGTTGGCGGAGGGCAAGTCATGATGGCGGCGCGGCGCGATCAGGCGGTGCACGGCGTGCTGCTCGAGAACGAGCCGATGGCGCGTCATACCACCTGGCGCGTGGGCGGTCCGGCGGCGCGTTATTACCAGCCGGCGGGCATCGACGACCTGGCGCAGTTTCTGGCGCAGTTACCCGCCGACGAGCCGCTGTTCTGGGTCGGTCTGGGCAGCAACCTGCTGGTGCGCGACGGCGGTATCCGCGGCACGGTGATCGCCACCGCCGGCCTGCTCGGCGGGATCGCGCAGATCGGTGACATCACCGTGCGCGTCGAGGCCGGCGTGCCCTGCGCCAAGGTGGCGCGCTTCTGTGCGCGGCTCGGTCTGACCGGTGCCGAGTTCCTGGCCGGCATACCGGGCACGCTGGGCGGCGCATTGGCCATGAATGCCGGCGCCTTCGGCGGCGAGACCTGGAAGCTGGTGCATACGGTGGAGACGCTGAATCGCACTGGCCAGCGGCGCGAGCGCGCGGCGCAGGAGTATCACGTCGGTTACCGCGAGGTCCATGGCCCGGCAGGGGAGTGGTTCGTGGCGGCGACCCTGCAGTTGCAGCACGGCGACACCGAGGCGGCCAGTGCGCGCATCCGCGAACTTTTGGACAAGCGTGCGGCGACGCAGCCGACACAGCAGCCCAATGCCGGTTCGGTGTTCCGCAATCCGCCAGGCGATTACGCGGCACGGCTCATCGAGTCATGTGGACTCAAAGGACGCTGCATCGGCGGCGCCTGTGTGTCGGAAAAACACGCCAACTTCATCGTCAACACCGGTGCGGCCACGGCGGCCGATATCGAGGCACTGATCGACGAGGTGGCGGCAACGGTGCAGCGCCAGTGCGGAATCGGCCTGGTGCGCGAGGTGCATATCGTGGGGGAACGCAGTGGTGGCTGAAGTGCGTGATGCCAAGGCCTTCGGCAAGGTGGCGGTGCTGATGGGCGGCTGGTCCGCCGAGCGCGAGATTTCGCTCAAGAGCGGCAATGCCGTGCTGGCGGCCTTGCAGCGGCGCGGCGTCGACGCCCACGGCGTCGATGCCGGGCGCGACGTGGTGCAGGTGCTCGAGCGCGGCGGCTTTGCCCGCGCCTTCATCGCCTGGCATGGCCGCGGCGGCGAGGACGGCGAATTGCAGGGGGCCCTCGATTTGCTGCAGTTACCCTACACCGGCAGTGGTGTGCTGGCCTCCGCCCTCGGCATGGACAAGTGGCGTAGCAAGATGGTGTGGCAGGCCGCCGGCCTGCCGGTGCCCGAGTTCGAATTGCTCGACGCGCAGAGCGACTTTGCCGCGGTGGAGCGGCGCCTCGGTTTGCCGCTGTTCGTCAAACCGGCCAACGAAGGTTCCAGCATCGGTGTCAGCAAGGTGCGCAGCGCCGGCGGCACACGCGCCGCCTATGCGGCGGCGGCGCAGTACGACAGCCTGGTGCTGGCGGAACGGTTCGTGGGCGGCGGCGAGTACACCGTGGCGATACTCGGTGCGCGCGCGTTGCCCGCGGTACGCATCGTACCGGCGACGGAGTTCTACGACTACGAGGCCAAATATTTCCGTGACGATACGCGTTATCTCTGTCCCTGCGGACTGCCGGCGGAGCAGGAACAGCACATGCAGGCGTTGGCGCTGCGCGCCTTCGCCGTGCTCGGTTGCCGTGGTTGGGGGCGGGTGGACTTCCTGATGGACGCGGCGGGCAACCCCTTCGTGCTGGAGGTGAACACTGTACCCGGTATGACCGATCACAGCCTGGTGCCGATGGCGGCACGTGCTGCCGGTATCGAGTTTGATGAACTGGTATGGCGCATTCTGGCAGGCACTCTGGCATGAGCAGAAAGGTACAGGCGCGGCGCACGCGGCCGGAGGTGGCACGTTCACCGTGGCAGGGTGGGCTGTTGCTGGCGCTCAGCCTGTTGGGGCTGCTGGCTCTGGGGGGCGGTAGTGCGTGGTGGCTGGCTCGGCCGGAGAGTTTGCCTCTGCGTACGGTGCGAGTGCAGGGAGAGTTGCAGCATGTCTCTCCGCAGGAGGTGCAGGCGGCGGTCTTGCCCCATGCGCAAGCTGGTTTCCTGCACGTCGACATCGATGCCGTGCGTACCGCCCTGGAGCAGTTGCCTTGGGTACACAGCGTGCAGGTAAGGCGCCAATGGCCCGATATGTTGTTGGTGCAGTTGCGTGAGCAGCAGGTGTTGGCGCGTTGGGGTGATGATGGATTGGTTAATCCCGAAGGGAAGGTCTTTCACCCGGCAGAGACGGTCATCACGGAGTTGCCGGTGTTGCGCGGTCCGCACGGTACCTCGGTAATGGTCGCGGCACAGTTCATCGAATTGCAGCGTGTCCTATGGCCCCTGCAACTCAATATCGCCGAGGTGGTGATGGATGAGCGCCGGGCCTGGCGACTGCGGTTGGATAATGGCATGGAATTGATGTTGGGTCGAAATGAGCATCCGGCGCGGATGGAGCGATTTGTGCGGGCGTGGCCACGTATCCTGAGACCGCGCAGCACAACCATTGCACGCATTGATTTGCGCCATGCCAACGGTTTTGCCGTTTCGTTCCGGCAGTCGTAGGAGTTTTGGGAGGAACGCATGTCCAGAAAAGGTGAAAAGAATCTGATTGTCGCCCTCGACATCGGCACCTCCAAAGTGGTGGCCATCGTCGGCGAGATCACAGCAGCCAACGAAATCGACATCATCGGGATCGGCTCACACCCGTCGCGCGGTCTGAAAAAAGGCGTGGTGGTGAATATCGAGTCAACGGTGCAGTCGATTCAGCGTGCGGTGGAGGAAGCCGAATTGATGGCTGGCTGCCAGATTCACTCGGTGTATGCCGGTATTGCCGGTAGTCATATCCGCAGTCTCAACTCTCATGGCATTGTTGCCATCCGTGATAAAGAAGTGACGCAGGGTGACATGGAGCGAGTGATTGATGCTGCACGGGCGGTAGCGATACCTGCCGATCAGAAGATTCTGCATGTCTTGCCGCAGGAGTTTGTCATTGATGCCCAGGAGGGGATCCGCGAGCCTATCGGTATGTCCGGTGTACGTCTGGAGGCCAAGGTACATCTGGTGACTGGCGCGGTGAGTGCGGCCCAGAACATCGTCAAATGCGTGCGCCGCTGTGGTCTGGAGGTGGACGACATCATCCTGGAGCAGCTGGCCTCCAGTTATGCAGTGTTGTCAGATGACGAAAAGGAGCTGGGCGTATGCCTGGTGGATATTGGTGGAGGCACTACAGACATCGCTGTGTTTACCGAAGGGGCCATCCGCCATACTGCCGTGATCCCGATTGCCGGTGATCAGGTAACCAATGATATCGCCGTAGCGTTGCGTACGCCGACACAGCATGCCGAGGACATCAAAATCAAGTACGGCTGTGCCTTGGCGCAGCTGGCCAGCGCCGATGAGACCATTGAAGTACCCAGTGTGGGGGATCGTCCAGCACGGCGATTGGCCCGGCAGACCCTGGCTGATGTGGTGGAGCCGCGCTACGAGGAACTGTTCACTTTGGTCCAGGCTGAACTGCGCCGTAGTGGATTTGAAGATCTGTGTGCGGCAGGCGTCGTTCTGACCGGTGGTACCGCAAAGATGGAAGGTGTGGTGGATCTGGCAGAGGAGATTTTTCACATGCCGGTGCGGCTCGGTGTGCCGCAGGGCGTCAATGGCCTGGTGGATGTGGTGCGCAATCCCATCTATTCCACCGGCGTCGGTTTGTTGTTGTTTGGGTTGCATAACCGCGGTGGCGGTGTGGCGTCGGAGCTGCACGGTGCCGGCAGTTTGTCGAATGTGTTCCAGCGGATGAAGAGCTGGTTCCAGGGGAATTTTTAATTTCTGCTTTGCGGCAGGGCTCAACAGGGGAAGAGGAGGTACACCATGTTCGAACTGATGGATACTCAGGCACAGAATGCCATTATCAAGGTGGTGGGTGTCGGTGGTGGTGGCGGCAATGCCGTGGAACATATGCTGTCGCAGGAAATCGACGGCGTCGATTTCATCTGTGCCAACACCGATGCCCAGGCACTGAAGAAGTCCGGTGCCCGTACCGTGTTGCAGCTGGGTGGTGCGGTCACTAAAGGGCTGGGGGCCGGTGCCAATCCGGAAGTTGGGCGTCAGGCTGCCATCGAGGATCGCGACCGCATCGCCGAGGTGCTGGAAGGCGCCGATATGGTATTCATCACCGCGGGTATGGGCGGCGGAACCGGTACCGGTGGTGCCCCCATTGTGGCCCAGGTGGCCAAGGAGCTGGGTATCCTCACCGTTGCGGTAGTGACCAAGCCCTTTCCGTTCGAGGGCAAGAAGCGCATGAGCATCGCTGAGGACGGTATCAAGGAGCTGAAACAATACGTCGATTCCCTGATTACCATTCCCAACGAGAAACTGCTGTCGGTGCTGGGCAAGCAGGTCAGCCTGCTGGATGCCTTCAAGGCTGCCAACGATGTGCTGCTCGGTGCGGTGCAGGGAATTGCCGAACTGATTACCCGTCCGGGCCTGATTAATGTTGACTTTGCCGATGTCCGTACGGTTATGTCGGAAATGGGCATGGCCATGATGGGAAGCGGTGTGGCCTCCGGGGAAGAGCGGGCCCGTGTCGCTGCCCAGGCCGCCATTGCCAGTCCCCTGCTGGAGGACATCAACCTGTCCGGCGCCCGTGGCATACTGGTGAACGTCACCGCCGGTCTGGATATGTCGATCGGTGAGTTCGAGGAGGTGGGCAATACCATCAAGGAGTTCGCCTCGGAGAATGCGACCGTTGTGGTCGGTACCGTTATCGACCCCAATATGTCGGGGGAACTGCGTGTCACCGTGGTGGCCACCGGCCTTGGCAACGCGGCAACCGCCCCGGCAGAGCAGCCGGTGCGCCTGGTGGTCAACCGCGCCGCCAATGGTGAGGTAGACTATGGCGTCCTGGAGCGGCCGACCGTCCTGCGCAACCAGCCGCCCAGCCAGGAACGTTTCGGCAAGGAGAGCGATGGCAGTCTGGACTACCTCGATATCCCGGCTTTCCTGCGTCGCCAGGCTGACTGACCGCCGCCCCGGCGGGGGGCTGGGGTAGTGTGAACCCGTTCGCTAGGAATGGGCATTGCCCTATGGTATAGTTTTGCCCAGGTTGGCGGTATAACCGCTTGTCGGGGCAGGAGGTTTGGGCGGATTGAGAGCGAAATGATACGGCAGAGAACACTGAAAAACGTGATTCGCGCCACCGGCGTGGGTTTGCATACGGGCGAAAAGGTGTATCTCACGCTGCGTCCCGCCCCGGTGGATGCCGGTATCATTTTCCGGCGCGTGGATCTCAATCCCGCGATCGAGATCGAGGCCAAGGCCGAGAACGTCGGTGATACCACCATGTCCACCACCCTTACCAAGGGTGATGTGCGCATTTCCACCGTGGAACATATGCTGTCGGCACTCGCCGGTCTTGGCATCGACAATGCCTATATCGATCTGAGCGCACCGGAAGTGCCGATCATGGACGGTAGCGCCGGGCCGTTTGTTTTCCTCATTCAGTCTGCCGGCATCGTCGAGCAGGCGGCCCCCAAACGTTTCATCCGTATCAAGCGCACCGTCCGCATCGAGGATGGCGATCGCTGGGTACAGTTCGATCCGTTCGAGGGTTTCAAGGTTTCCATGGAGATTGACTTCGATCACCCGGCTTTCCGTGGTCGCAGTCAGCTTTCCTGCATTGATTTCTCCACCACCTCCTTTGTCAAGGAGGTAAGCCGTGCCCGTACCTTTGGCTTCATGAGCCAGCTGGAAATGTTGCGCAGCCGCAATCTGGCGCTGGGGGGCAGCCTGGATAATGCCATCGTGGTGGATGACTACCGTGTCCTGAACGAAGATGGGCTGCGCTATGACGACGAGTTCGTCAAACACAAGGTACTGGATGCCATTGGGGATCTGTACCTGCTGGGCTGCAGCCTGATTGGCGCATTCAGCGGCTACAAGTCGGGTCATGAACTGAACAACAAGTTGCTGCGCAAGCTGCTGGTGGAAGAGGATGCCTGGGAACAGGTTACCTTCGACGATCCTCAAGAGGCGCCGATTTCCTATATCCAGCCGGTAGTGGCCGTTTAGCCAGGGGGCGGCCGGTTTCCCCGGCGCGCCAGCCGTTTCAACGCGACGCGCAGGGCGGGGTGACGGATACCGTCAGCCGTCGCCTCCAGCAGTGAGGCACTGTCCATGGAAAGCGCAGCTGGTTGGACAGGGGGGGGGTCGGTTGTGCCAATGGCACAACCCGGACGTCGAGTTGCAGTAGGGGGGGAGCCCCGTGTTTTTGCGCAGGCAGCGTAACAACTGCGGCCCAAGATAGCGCAGGCGCGTTGCCCACGCGGTGGAGTCAACCTGTATGACCAGCCGCTCACTGTTCAGGTTGGCCACCTGAACGTGGTTTGCAGCCTCATGAGGAAGGCAGTGGCGCAGTCGGCTGGTGAGTGATTGCAGCAGCTGCACATGCTCAAGCAGGGGGGCGGTGGTGCCGACACCTAACAATAGCTGCACTGAACGTAGTCTGGCCATGCAGCAAGCATATAACATTTGAGCGTTGGCAACCCGGTTTTGGTATGGGGTTCAGGCGACTGGCTAGGGAACGATGAATATACTGTTTATCTCCAGACAACTTGGCTGCTCCAGTTGCGTCAGCCTCGGGTGGCGCAGTATGGTGACTGCGGCAGTGGCGGTTTTTCTGCTGATTCCTGCTGTGGCGCTGTATGGTGGTTACCGTATGGGGTTTGCCGACGCCGAGACTTCCGTGCTGGTGGCAGGCGGCTTGCAGGGGAACTGGAGAGTCAACGCCGTGCCATTGAGGAGGCCAAGCGTACGGCAGAAGAGAATCTTAATGCCTTGGCGCTGCGCATGGGACAGATGCAAGCCCATGTGATGCGACTGGATGCCATGGGGCAGCGCCTCACCCGCATGGCTGGTCTGGAAGACGGCGAGTTCAATTTTGACATTCCTCCTGCTTTGGGTGGTCCAGAGAGTGTTTCCGCCCAGCAGTCCTTGCAGGTACCTGACTTCATTGCTTTGTTGGATAACCTGTCGTTGCAACTGCAGAACCGCGACGATCAGCTCAGCGTGTTGGAAACGATGCTGCTCAATCGCAATCTTCAGGCAGAGGTACTTCCCGCCGGCCGACCAGTGCGCAGCGGCTGGATTTCATCGCCCTACGGCATCCGTACCGATCCGTTCAGCGGGCGTCTTGCGCACCATAACGGTATAGATTTTGCCGGCAAAGAGGGTGCCGAGGTTGTTGCCGTTGCTTCCGGCGTGGTTACGTGGGCAGGCTCCCGTTTCGGCTATGGCAACCTGGTCGAGATCAATCATGGTAAGGGTTACGTAACCCGTTATGGTCATAACAAGAGCATCTTGGTCAAGGTGGGCGATACTGTCAAAAAAGGCCAGACCCTGGCGACCATGGGGTCGACAGGGCGTTCTACCGGCCCCCACGTCCACTTTGAAGTGCTGCGCAATGGTCGTGCCGTTGACCCGGCACGGTACGTCCAGGCTGTACGCTAATCCTCTCCAACTCCCGGCAGCCGTGCTGTCGGGAGTTGATCCCTCGCCGCTGTCGTACCTCCATTCTTGACTGCATTTCCGCTGCCTTTGTGGTGAGAAATGCTGCCGATATGCGGTATCATCAAGCCCATTTCATTCACGATGACAAGCAAGCGGTCCCATGGTCAGCAGATTCCTCAGCAAGATATTCGGCAGCCGTAACGAGCGGCTTGTCAAGCGGATGCGCAAAACGGTCGAGCAAATAAATGCTCTGGAGGCCGAACTCGAGCGATTGTCCGACGAAGCATTGCGCGGCAAAACCGACGAATTCCGTGCCCGTCTGGCGCAGGGTGCAACGCTGGATGATCTGTTGCCCGAGGCCTTTGCGGTTGTCCGTGAGGCGGGTAAGCGTGTGTTGGGCATGCGTCACTATGACGTCCAGCTCATCGGCGGCATGGTACTTCATCAAGGCAAGATCGCCGAGATGCGTACCGGCGAAGGCAAGACATTGGTGGCGACCCTGGCGGCCTATCTCAATGCACTATCCGGCAAAGGAGTGCATGTGATTACCGTCAATGACTATCTTGCCA
This sequence comes from Sulfurivermis fontis, assembly GCF_004001245.1. Taxonomy (NCBI): domain Bacteria; kingdom Pseudomonadati; phylum Pseudomonadota; class Gammaproteobacteria; order Thiohalomonadales; family Thiohalomonadaceae; genus Sulfurivermis; species Sulfurivermis fontis. The sequence goes on along the minus strand of NZ_AP018724.1, from coordinate 2,188,780 downwards.
GCCGCGATGCGGCCTGGATGGGTAAACTGTACGGCTTTCTCGGCATGACTACCGGCGTGATCGTCGGCAACATGTCGCATGAAGAAAAGCGAGCCGCTTATGCTGCCGATATTACCTATGGCACCAATAACGAGTTTGGCTTTGACTATCTGCGCGACAACATGGCATTTAGCATTGCCGAAAAGGTGCAGCGCGAGTTGAATTTTGCTGTGGTCGACGAGGTAGACTCGATTCTGATTGACGAGGCTCGTACACCGCTGATTATCTCGGGGCCGGCAGAGGACAGCTCTGCACGCTATAAGCAGATCAATGCTCTTATCCCGAAACTGCGACGCCAGCAGGAGGAGGATGGAGCTGGCGATTACAGTGTCGACGAAAAGGCGCGCCAGGTTTATCTCACCGAGGAAGGGCATCAGCATGTTGAAGAGTTGATGCTTGCCAACGGCTTGTTGGCCGAGGGTGAGAGTCTTTACGATGCGGCCAATATAGGTCTGATGCATCACCTCAATGCGGCCCTGCGTGCCCATGCACTCTATCAACGTGACGTCGACTACATCGTAAAAGATGGCCAAATAATTATCGTTGATGAATTCACCGGCCGTACCATGCCGGGGCGGCGTTGGTCCGATGGCTTGCACCAGGCGGTTGAAGCCAAGGAGGGGGTGCAGATTCAGAACGAGAACCAGACGCTCGCCTCCATCACCTTCCAGAACTACTTTCGTCTATACAACAAGCTGTCCGGTATGACCGGTACGGCCGATACGGAAGCCTATGAGTTCCAGCAGATCTACGGTCTTGAGGTTGTGGTTATACCTACCCATCGGCCAATGATTCGTCAGGACTTTGGCGATCTCATTTTTCTCACCGCCGAGGAAAAATTTGCTGCCATCATTCAGGACATTCGCGAGCGCCATGCCGCGGGCCAACCAATCCTGGTCGGCACTACCTCCATTGAGGCCTCTGAGCTGTTGTCGCGGCAACTTAAAAAAGAGGGTATCAGACACGAGGTGCTGAATGCCAAGCAGCACGAGCGTGAAGCGGAAATCGTTGCGCAGGCCGGTCGTCCCGGTGCCGTGACAATTGCCACTAATATGGCAGGTCGTGGCACCGATATCGTGCTGGGTGGCAATCTGCAAAGCGAACTGGAGTCACTGCCCGATGATGCTGCACGGCAGCAGGCCCGTGCCGAGTGGCAGGCGCGTCATGATGCGGTTATCGCCTCTGGCGGGCTGCATATCATAGGTACTGAGCGTCACGAGTCCCGTCGTATCGATAATCAATTGCGTGGCCGCTCCGGGCGGCAGGGAGACCCGGGCTCAACCCGCTTCTATTTGTCCTTACAGGACAATTTGATGCGAATCTTCGCATCGGATCGTGTTGGTGCTCTGATGCAGCGACTTGGCATGAAGCAGGGAGAGGCCATCGAGCACCCCTGGGTAAGCAAGGCAATCGAGAATGCGCAACGCAAAGTAGAAGGTCATAACTTCGATATCCGCAAGCAGTTGCTGGAATATGACGATGTCGCCAATGACCAGCGTAAGGTAATCTACGAACAGCGCAATGAGCTGATGGCTGCAGACGATATTTCAGGCACAATCAGCATGATTCGCAGAGATGTATTGAACGAAACCATCAGCACTTATATTCCGCCACAGAGTCTGGATGAAATGTGGGATGTGCCAGGTTTGCAGGCCGCTCTTGCACATGAATTCGGTCTGACATTCGATATTGCCGGCTGGCTGGAGGCTGATGATTCGTTGCATGAAGAGACTCTGCGCCAGCGTATCATCGACGAAACGGAAGCACTTTATAAGGCCAAGGAAGAACAGGTCGGCGCCAGCGTATTGCGGCACTTCGAAAAGGCTGTGATGTTGCAGACGCTGGATAGCCACTGGAAAGAGCATTTGGCCGCAATGGATTATCTGCGCCAAGGCATTCATTTGCGTGGCTATGCGCAGAAAAATCCCAAGCAGGAATACAAGCGGGAAGCTTTCGTGCTATTCAATCAAATGCTGGAACGTATCAAGCACGAAGTTGTGGCCGTGCTATGCAAGGTGCAGGTGCGTGCCGAAGAGGATGTGGCAGCGGTCGAGCAGCTGCGTCGTACTCAGGTGCCGATGGAGTATCAGCATGCCGAGGTCTCTGCATTACAGGGGGAGGCGGATACCGCTATCGGTAATGAAGCAACAAAGACTTTTGTGCGTGACGGCCGCAAGGTGGGACGCAATGAACCTTGTCCCTGTGGTTCGGGAAAGAAGTACAAACAGTGTCACGGGCGTATGGAATAGGCAGGAAACGCAATCATGGCAGTAGGTTTCGCAGGGTTGGCTCAGCTGTTACCTGTACCTGGATTTCGTATCGGCATAGCCTCGGCTGGCATCAAGAAGCCGGGGCGGCGTGATGTGGTGGTGATGGAGCTTGCTGCTGGGGCGACCTGTGCCGGCATGTTCACCCGCAACGCATTTTGTGCCGCACCTGTGATCGTTGCGAAGGAACATTTGTCCGTTACTGCCCCACGCTATTTTCTGATCAATACCGGCAACGCCAATGCCGGTACTGGCAAGCAGGGGCTGGCAGATGCCCGTCAAAGCTGTATATCGCTGGGACAGTTGGCTGGATGCAAGGAGCACGAGGTGTTGCCGTTTTCCACAGGTGTGATTGGTGAGCCGTTACCCTTGGCCAAGATCACGGCTGTATTGCCCCAGGCCCTGACTGGGCTGGGGGAAGATAACTGGGCTGATGCTGCGTATGGCATCATGACGACGGATACGGTGCCTAAGGGCTGTTCCCGTCGGGTAGTCCTATCCGGCGGTGAAGTCATCATCACAGGTATTGCCAAGGGGGCAGGTATGATTCGTCCCGATATGGCGACGATGCTTGCCTATATTGCAACCGATGCCAAGGTTGAGCAGGCGTTATTGCAGCAGGCGCTGGATGGTGCTGTAGGTCGTTCCTTCAACCGCATCACTGTAGATGGTGACACCTCGACCAATGATGCCTGCATGCTGGTAGCAACCGGTTATTCGGGCGTCTCTGTGGCAGCCGATTCAACGGACTTTGTGCGCTTTAGTGCGGCAGTGACTGAGGTATGTGAATTCCTGGCTCAGGCCATCGTGCGCGATGGTGAAGGTGCTACCAAGCTGATTACCATTGATGTAATCAATGGGCGTGATGAGCGGGAGTGTGAACAGGTTGCATTTACCATTGCTCATTCTCCCCTGGTAAAAACAGCATTTTTCGCCTCGGATCCCAACTGGGGACGTATTCTGGCCGCGGTTGGTCGCGCCGGAGTGCCACAATTGGATTTGGATGCCATTACCATTCATCTGGGGGATGTGTGCATTGTCCGTGATGGTGGGCGCGCGGCAGACTATACGGAAGAGCGTGGTGCTGCTGTCATGGCGCAGGCCGAGATCAATATTCGTGTCGATCTTGTGCGCGGCAGCGCGCAAGCGCGGGTGTGGACCTGCGATTTTTCCTATGATTACATCCGCATCAACGCCGAGTACCGCTCCTGACTCCCGTTATCCATGTCGCTGCTGCAGCCATCATTGACGCGGCCGGCCGTGTCCTCATAGCCCGTCGTCCGCTGCACACGCATCAAGGGGGGCTGTGGGAATTTCCAGGAGGAAAACTCGAACACGGCGAGGATGTGTTGACGGCGCTTGCTCGGGAATTGCATGAGGAACTCGGTATCGATGTGCTGCGGGCACGGCCGCTGATCAGTATTCCCTACAGCTATCCCGATCGTCGAATATTGCTTGATGTCTGGCGCGTGGATGCCTTTGCAGGCGATGCCCGCGGACAAGCGGGGCAGGATATCCGTTGGGTTGGCCTCGACCAACTTGCCGAATTCAGTTTCCCGCCACCGAACCGGCCGATTATTACTGCGCTGCAATTGCCGGATCGCTATCTGATCACCCCGGAGCCCGGACAGATAAAGGACTGGCCCATCTTTCTCGCGCACCTGGAACAGGCGTTACAGCGGGGTACTTCGCTGGTGCAGTTGCGCGCCAGGCAGCTTGATCAGGCAGGACTACAGCTCCTGGCGCCACAGGTGTTGGCTCTGTGTCGAAGATATCGCGCGCGCCTGTTGCTTAACGCGGCTCCCAGTCTGGCTGCAGAGTTGGATATGGACGGTGTGCATCTCAACAGTGAGTGTGCCAAGGATTGTGTGCAGCGGCCCGTTGCCGGGAAGAGATGGCTGGTGGGCGTATCGTGTCACACGGCAGAAGAACTGGCCCATGCCTGCAAGATGGACGCGGATTTTGCGCTGTTATCGCCCGTGCAACCTACCGCCAGCCATCCCGGTGTTCCTGCTCTTGGATGGGATGTCTTTGCGCGCCTGGTCGCAGCAACTACTATTCCGGTCTATGCCCTGGGGGGGATGCGTGTGGTGGATATCCCAACGGCCTGGCAGCATGGGGGGCAGGGGATCGCGGCGATCAACGGACTCTGGTGAGTAGCGGCGGTTCAGTGCGTGATGTCACTATCTTGTTCGGTGCGGCCCGGAGGCAGCCCGGCGGGTTCACCCGGTATGGCATGACTGCCGTCGGCCCAGGCTCCCAGATCGATCAAACGGCAGCGTTCGCTGCAGAATGGCCGCCAGCGTTCCGTCGCCGACCAGCGCACCGGCTTGCCGCAGGTTGGGCATTTGACTGTGACCTGACTCATAGTGCACAGCAGGTGAGGCGAAAGGCGATGTCTTCGGTAGCCTGCTGGGGACGGGCATTGGCCACCGGCCGCAGGAAGCGCACGGCGAAACGGTGTTTACCGCCGCTGACCTCCGCGTAGTACGGCAGCTCCGCGGCGATGCCGATACGTACCAGTTGAAATGGGATCGCCGGGTCGAGAGCATGTTGATAGACACCGGATTCGGCTACCGCCGTAGTGGGCTCGGCACTGTTACGAATCAGCTTCAGAATCAACTCGACCGATTGCCGCACAGTGTCCAGCGTTGCGAGCCAGCGTTCCATATCTGCTTGGCGTTGCTCGTGTGGTAAATGTAGCCATTGATGGTAGAGCGGCAGGTCAAAATCACAGGTGCCACCAGGAATACTGCTGCGCTGACGGATGGCATTGAGAAACTCGTTGTCGCGCAGTTCCTGGCCGAGCTGTCCCTCCATGCCGTGCAACACCCCACGTAGTTTGTTGAGCCAGTGCAGGATATTTTTCAGCTGGGTGTGATCGACGCCGCTTTTCTCGGTCAGGCGTCCAAGATTGACGGCATTGCGTTCCAGTTCCTTGATGAGTTCAGTTTTGAGATCGCCGCGGCTAAACACCGTCAGAATGTCCATTACATTGCTGAGGACCGCACGTGAGTCCCATACCGTGTTGCCGGACATGAAATGTTTTATCTGGCGAAACAGAAACTCCAGGCGCAACAGGGTGCGTACTCGCTCGTTGAGAGGATGTTCGTATATGATGTATTTCTGCACGGTGGTTTGTCAGCTTGGCGTCGTATCCGCTTACGACAGCGTGGCGAGCTGGAGATATTTTTTGTGCAGCGCCTCCACTTGGGCAGCCAACTCCAGCCGATCCGCATCATTGATCACCACATCATCGGCGGCTGCCAAGCGTTGCTCCCGGGAAATCTGCGCTGCAATTATAGCATGGACCTCCGCGGCGGGACGGTCATCGCGCTGCAGGGTCCGGGCGAACTGGAGTTCAGGCGGTGCATCCACCACCAGGATACGGTCCACCAGGGACTGCCAGCCTTTTTCGAGCAGCAGGGGTACCACAAGGATGCAGTATGGTCCGGTTAGCTGCGTCATCTGCTGTAACACCCGCTCTTGGATGAGGGGATGAAGCAAGCCTTCCAACTGTTCGCGCCTAGAGGCATCTGCAAAGATGAGCTGGCGCAAGCGGGGACGGTCCAGGGAGTTATCACTTGCCAGCACCTCAGTGCCGAACAATTCAGCTATGCGCTCGACCACTGTCGTGCCGGGGGCGGTCAGTTCATGGGCAATACGATCCGTATCGATGATTGGTACACCGAGTCCGGCAAACAATTCACTTACCGTGCTTTTGCCGCTGCCGATTCCGCCGGTGAGGCCGATGCGCAACATGCCTTAGGCCGGAAGGGCGGTTTTCAGGTACCAAGCGTTCAACTGTTCACCCCAGAGCAGGGCAATCCAGCCGGCGATGGCCAGAAAGGGACCGAAGGGAAGGGGGATGTGGCGGTTGCGGCCGCGGAAGACGATCAGGGTGAGACCGAGTACGGCGCCGACGGCGGAGGATAGCAGGATGATCAGTGGCAGGCTTTGCCAGCCGAGCCAGGCACCGAACAAGGCGAACAGCTTGAAGTCGCCATAACCCATGCCCTCCTTGCCGGTGAGCAGACGGAACAGATGGTAGATGGACCAGAGCGACAGATAACCGGCGGCGGCACCAATGATACTGGCCTGACTGTCGGTATAGATGCCAAACAGGCTGAGCAGCAAACCCAGCCAGAGCATGGGCAGGGTGATGCTGTCGGGCAACAGCTGCTTGTCGAAATCGATGAAGCCGAGGGCGATGAGCGACCAGGTCAGCAGGACGGCGAATAGCCCCTGCATGTTCAGGCCAAAATGCAGGGCCGTTACCACCGTCAGCGCAGCGGTCAGCAGCTCGACCAGCGGATAACGGAGAGAGAGGCGTGCCCCACAGGCCCGGCAGCGGCCCCGCAGCAACAGATAACTGAGCACAGGAATGTTGTCGCGTGCCGTGACCATCTGCCCGCAATGCGGACAACGTGAGCGGGGCATCACCAGATCGAAACGCTCCTGAGGCGCAGGCGCCTCGCCGGCCAGCTCGGCGCAGTCACGCCGCCAGTTCCGCTCCATGATGATGGGTAGCCGGTAGATGACCACATTCAGAAAGCTGCCCATTACCAGGCCGAATATTGCGGCGACCAGGGTGATGAACAGCGGATCGGCCAGCATGAGTGCCGTCGGATCGCTCATGTTGTTGGGCCGTTTAGACGACCTGACCCATCTTGAAGATGGGCAGATACATCGCAATTACCAGGCCGCCAATGACCGCGCCCAGGAAGGCCATGATCAGCGGTTCCAGCAGGCTGCTCAGGCCATCCACGGCATTGTCGACCTCCTCCTCATAAAAGTCGGCCACCTTGGCCAGCATGGTGTCGATGGAACCAGCCTCCTCACCGATCGCCACCATCTGGCACACCATATTGGGAAACACGCCGGACTGGGTCATGGCGGCCTGCAGGGATTGGCCAGTGGAAACCTCATCACGCATTTTGGTGACGGCGGTACTGTACACCACATTGCCTACGGCACCAGCGACAGAGTCCATGGCCTCGACGAGCGGCACACCGGCCGCAAACATCGTAGACAGGGTGCGCGCGAAACGGGCAATGGAGGCCTTGGTCAGGATGGCGCCAATGACGGGAAACGTGAGTGACAGCCGCTGTAGTGCTTCAGAAAATACCTTGGAACGTTTTTTCAACTGGCTGAAGCCGTAAATGAAGGCGCCCAATCCGCCGAAGATAGCCCACCAATACGACACGAAATAATCAGACATCGCCATGACCATCAGGGTCAGGGCGGGGAGTTCCGCGCCAAAACTGGTAAACATTTCCTTGAACTGCGGGATGACGAAAATCAGCAGGATGGCGGTAATGATAAACGCCGCGATGATGACCGCGGTGGGATAAAACATCGCCTTCTTGATCTTGCCTTTGATGGCCTCGGTCTTTTCCTTGTACGTAGCGATTTTGTCCAGCAGCGAGTCGAGGATACCGGCCTGTTCACCGGCATGAACCAGGTTGCAGGTGAGGGAATCGAAGTAAGCTGGGTGTTTGCGCAATGCTTCGGCCAGGGCGATACCGCCTTCGACATCTGCCTTGATGGCCAGGACAAGGTCGCGCATGGATGCCTTTTCATGGCCGCGGCCGATAATATCGAAGGCCTGTACCAGAGGTACACCGGAGGACAGCATGGTGGCCAGCTGGCGGGTGAAGATGGCGATGTCCTTCGGGGTGATCGCCTTGCCGCGGCCGCCGAACAGGGGTTTTGGCTTGGCCTTCACCTTGAGGGGATTGATGCCTTGCCGCCGCAGCTCGGCCTTGGCCTGGGCAGCGTTGCTGGACTGGATCTCGCCCTTGGCGCGGGCGCCGCGCTTGTCCGTCCCTTCCCACAGGAATGTGGCTTGTGCTGGAGCTTTTTCCGCCATGATTAGTCCTTGGTTACACGGTTGAGTTCTTCCAGTCCGATGACGCCGGCGCGCAGTTTCTTGATGGCCGATTCACGCAGATCGGCGATGCCCTCGCGCTTGGCCTGGTCGGCAAGGTCCATCGCCGTGCCGCCTTTCATGATGATGCGGCCCATTTCTTCCGATACTGGCATGACCTGATAGATACCGACGCGTCCCTTGTAGCCGCCATTGCACTGATCACAGCCGACCGGTTTGTAGATGGTGAGGCCGGCGAGCTGCGCCTCGGTGAAGCCCTCGGCAATCAGCGCTTCCTTGGGTACATCCTCCGGTTTCTTGCAGTGGTTGCACAGACGTCGAGCCAGGCGCTGCGCGATGATGAGGTTGACCGCGGCAGCAATGTTGTAGGGAGCCACACCGATGTTCATCAGTCGCGCCAGCGTCTGCGGGGCGTCATTGGTGTGCAGGGTGGACAGTACCAGGTGACCGGTCTGGGCGGCCTTGATGGCGATTTCCGCCGTTTCCAGGTCACGAATTTCACCCACCATGATGACGTCGGGATCCTGACGCAGGAAGGCCTTCAGGGCGGCGGCGAAGGTGAGTCCGACCTTGGGATTGACATTGACCTGATTGATGCCGGGTAGATTGATTTCCGCCGGGTCTTCCGCGGTGGAGATATTGCGATCCGGTGTATTGAGGATGTTGAGGCCGGTATACAGCGATACGGTTTTACCGGAACCGGTCGGGCCGGTAACCAGGATCATGCCGTAGGGCTTGGCCAGGGCGCTCAAATAGAGCTCTTTCTGTTCCGGCTCGTAACCCAGCACGTCGATGCCCAGCTTGGCGCTGGAGGGATCGAGGATACGCAACACGATCTTTTCGCCCCACAGGGTGGGACAGGTGCTGACACGGAAGTCGATGGCGCGGTTCTTCGACAGTGTCATCTTGATACGGCCGTCCTGGGGCACGCGGCGCTCGGAGATGTCCAGGCGCGACATGACCTTGATACGGGCGGCTATCTTGGCGCTCAACGCGGTCGGCGGGTTGGCCACCTCGCGCAGGATGCCATCCTGGCGGAAGCGGACACGGTACATCTTTTCGTATGGCTCGAAGTGGATATCCGAGGCGCCCTTGTTGACGGCATCGAGCAATACCTTGTTGATGAAGCGTACCACCGGCGTGTCATCGGCATCGGAGGCGGTAACCTCGGGGCCGCCGCCCTCCTCGTCCTCAGCGCTGATCTCCAGGTCATCGAGGTCGGTGTCGGCAATATCCGACAGTGCGCTTTCCTTGCTTTCCAGCGCTTTCTCGATGACCTTGGTGAGCTTGTCCTCCTCGACGAGGATGGCTTCGGTATTGGCGCCGACGTGAAATTTGAATTCGTCGAGTGCAGCGATGTTGGTCGGATCGGACAGGGCAACGAACAGGCGGCTGCCGCGCTTGAAGATGGGCAGGGCGTGGTGATTGCGAATCAGCTTTTCATCGACCTGCTTGATGAGTTCCGGATCGAGGTCGAATACGGTGATGTCGAGCAGGGGGACGCCGAATTCATGGGCCGTCGCCATGGCGATGGCACGGGCTTCGACCAGCTTTTGCTCCACCAGATAGCTGACCAACGGAGTGCGCTTTTTGTTGGCCTGTTCGGTGGCCTTCTCCGCATCGGCCTCGCTCAGGAGTCCGTCCCGAATTAAGCGGCGAGCCAGTCCGCTCAGTTGTACACGCAATCCTGATGTCGCCATAGGTCGTTCGAATCCTTTGGATTTTGCAAACTATAACAGGCCGCCCGGGCAGAAAAACGGAATCACCGCAGAAACCGGAAGGCAAGGGACATTATTTACCAGATGCCGGCGCTATGCCAGCGGTAGGCTGGAATTGCGATGTGCATGAGAAAACAACGGCTTATCAGATATGACGGGTTAGCTGCAACCGGCTGGCATATAACCGGGTTTCCAGCCAGTGGCGGCGGAGGCATCAATAGTACAGACCCAGTTGCCCAGGCTGTCGCGGTTCAGGGTAATCACCGCACCGGCCACGGCGGTGGTGGCGTTACCGCCCAGGGTGAGCGAGAGGGAGCCGGCGCCATCACCCGCCATGAAGTCGATGGCCAAGGGGCCGGTACTGAGATTGGAGGCGACATAGCCGATGTCGGCGGCGGTAAAAGCGATGTCGCCGCGCGACAGGCTTTCTTCCGCCGGGGTGCGTAGCTGGGACAGCTCATGATATACCCGATTGACCTGACTGCGGGCGGTATAGTCCTGATATTGGGGAATGGCGATGGCCGCCAGGATGCCGATGATGGCCACCACGATCATCAACTCGATCAGGGTAAAACCGCGGTTGCGCGTCATGAAACCCCTCTCCCTTCCATTCGGCTTGCGTAGCCGATGCATTTACCGCGCCACAAAAAGAAAAGGCGCGAAATCCGCGCCTTTTCTCCTGGCAGCCGTGCCGCCGTCAGGCGGCATTGCTCCTTAAGATCAGGAACAACCGGCGGGCATGTAGCTGGCCTTCCAGCTACCGGCGCCGCTCTCGTCCACATCACAGGTCCAGGTGCCATCAACGGCGCGGTTCAGGGTGATGGTCGTACCGGCGACGGCCGCGGCGGCATTGCCGCCCAGCGTGACGGCCAGGGAGCCCGCGCCGGTGGCCGCGAAGTTGATGGTCAGTGCACCGGTAGTGATGTTGGAGGCGACATAGCCAAGGTCAGCGGCAGCGAAGCCGGCGTTGCCGCGCATCAGGTTCTCTTCCACCGCAGTGCGCAGGGCAGAAACCTCACCGTAGGCGCGGTTGACCTGGGTACGGGCAATGTAGTCCTGGTACTGCGGAATGGCGATGGCGGCCAGGATGCCGATGATGGCAACCACGATCATCAGTTCGATAAGGGTAAAGCCGGCTTGCTTCTTCATGATGCTCTCCTTTTGTGGAACAACGTCCCGGATGGGATGGGGTGAATAACTCCGCTGTTATTTAAGCATTCGGCGTGCCAGGGTCACAAGCCGGGAAAGTGTGACCGGATGCGCAAGTTGGCCGGGGTTTTTCCTTGTTTGGCGTCACCGCCCCGGTGTCTGGCGGTCACTATTTGTCAGAATGTGACAAAAATTGTCACATTGCGGCCGGGGATAAGAGGGGGGGCACTCAACAAGCGTCTCTGCCGCCGGCTTTGGCGGCATTCGGCACCGTCAATCCCGCCCCAGCTTCTGCAGGCGGTAGCTCAGGACGCGTGTAAGTGGGGGCTCGCATGGTAGCACGTGGCCGCTGTGGGGCGTTTGGAGCCCCGGCGGGTAGGGTTAGAAGGTCCGCACGGCGAATCCCATTGCTGCCGCCGCATTGGCCATCACGGTATCGGCAGTGGCGATGGCGCCGATGCCGTAGTGTTTTGCCACGGCGAGGTGCAGGGCATCCAGGGTGCGTAGTGGTTGCTCCGGATAGAGTGCGAGCAAATTGGCCGCTTCGTCGAAACGTTCGTTTGCCACGGTGTAGAGCTGGAGGTGGCCGGAGGAAATGTCATCCTGAAAGGCGGCATAGAGAACGGGTTCCAGGCCGACATCCAAATCACCCATGCGCCTGCGACGTGCGAGCAGGGAGCGTATCTCGGTACGGGTCAGCGTGCTGATGATGGCGCTGTCCAGTGTCTGGATGTAGGCACTGAACGTATCCGAACCCTCCTCGTTCAGGTACCACTTTGCCAGCGCACTGGTATCGATGTAGACGACCCCGTCAGCGTTCATCGCGTTCGCTGCGTATCAAGTCTGCGGAGGAGGCGGCAAGACGCGGGGTGCGGTTGCGCAGGTCGGCGTGGCTCGGGCGGAGTTTGCGTGACTTGATGGGCAGAATACGGGCGATGGCCTGGCCGTGGCGTGTCACTATTAGTTCGCCGGACTCATCGGCCAACCGATCCAGATTCCCTAACGCGGCACGCATTTCCCTTATGCTCAGTTCATGCATGGTATTTTCCTCTATGTGCTACGGTTTTTATATTTATAGCACAAGTGAGGAGGGATAGTTATCACGTGGAGGAACGGAGTCAATCCAGCCCCAGCTTCTGCAGGCGGTAGCGCAGGACACGGAAGGAGATGCCGAGCAGTTTGGCGGCGGCGGTCTTGTTGTAGCGGGTTTGTTCCAAGGCCTTGAGGATGGCCTCTTTTTCAATGGCATCCAGCAGCGGGTCGAGGGGTTGGGGCGAGATGCCGGGGGGGGTGCCAGGCACTGCCCCCGGGGGACGGGCGTCAGGCAGGCGCAGATCCGGGATGCGGATGGTGTCGCCTTCGCAGAGGGTCATGGCCCGTTCCAGGATGTTTTCCAGCTCGCGCACGTTGCCGGGGAAGGGGTAGCGCTGGAGGGCTTGCAGGGCGTCCGGCTCCAGGCTGGGCAGGGGGCAGTTCCAGGTGGCGGCGAGGCGCTGCAGCATGCGTTCCACCAGTTGGGGGATGTCCTCGGGCCGTTCGCGCAGGGCCGGCAGGCGCAGCTCGATGACATTGATGCGGTAGTAGAGGTCTTCGCGGAAACGTCCTTCGCGCACCAGGGCGCCGAGGTCCTTGTGGGTGGCCGAGAGGATGCGCACGTCGATGTGGGTTTCCTGCTGGGCACCCACCGGGCGCACGGACTTTTCCTGGATGGCGCGCAGCAGCTTGACCTGCATGTGCAGTGGCAGGTCGGCGACCTCGTCGAGGAACAGGGTGCCGCCATGGGCGGCCTGGAACAGGCCTTCCTTGTCGCTGACGGCGCCGGTGAAGCTGCCCTTTTTGTGGCCGAACAGCTCGCTTTCCATCAGCTCGGTGGGGATGGCGCCGCAGTTGACCGGGACGAAGGGGGCCTCGGCGCGCGGTCCCTGGGCGTGGATCAGGCGTGCCGCGAGTTCCTTGCCGGTGCCCGACTCGCCGCTGATATAGACCGGGGCCTGGCTGCGCGCCAGCTTGGCGATGGTGGCGCGTACCGCCTGCATCGGCGGTGAGTCGCCCAGCAACTCCAGTCGGGCCGAGCCGTTGTCCTGCGGGGTGGCCTGGGCGGAGACGCGCAGGGCGGTGTGCACCAGTTCGCGCAGCACCTGCAGCTCCACCGGCTTGGTGACGAAGTCGAAGGCGCCGGCCTTGAGCGCCTCGATGGCCGTGGGCATGCTGCCGTGGGCGGTGATCACGGCCACCGGCAGGGCGGGATGGTGGCGCTGGATGTGGCGTACCAGGTCGATGCCGTCGCCGTCGGGCAGGCGCATGTCGGTGAGGCAGAACTGGAACGGGCGCTGGCCGAGCAGGCGTTTCGCCTCCGCCAGGGTGGCGGCGGTGCAGGCCTCCACGCCCATGCGGGCGAGGGTCAGGTCGAGCAGCTCACGGATGTCCGGTTCGTCGTCGACGACGAGGGCGCTGGGTTTGGTGTCGGCGGTCATCGGGCAAATACTAGCCGGAAGCGGGCGCCGCCGTCAGGGGGCGGCAGGCAGAGCAGGCGGGCGCGGTTGCTCTCGGCCAGTTCCCGCGCCAGATACAGGCCGAGGCCGGTACCCTTGCCCTCGGTGGTGAAGAAGGGTTCGAACAGGTGTTCGGCCACCTCCGGCGGGATGCCGGGGCCGTGGTCGCGCACATCGAGCCAGGCGTCGCCGCCGCTGCGGCCGGCGTGCAGTTCCACCTTCGGCGCCGGGGCGGCGGCGGCGTGGCGCAGGCCGTTGAGGCACAGGTTCCATACCACCTGATGCAGTTGCACGGGGTCGAACTGCACGGCGAGGTTCTCATCCGCGACGGTGAGGCTAATGTCCCCCGGCTGGCAGGTGGCGTGGCGCTGGAACTCCTCCACGAAGCGTTGCAGCCACGGCACCAGTTCGATCCGCTCCGGACGGGCGCGCGCGCGCCGGCCCAGGTGCAGCACGCTTTCGATGATGGCGTTGATGCGCTTGGACTGCTCCAGGATGATGCGCAGCAGGCGCTTGTCGGCGGGTTCCAGTGCCGGCGACTCCTCCAGCAGTTCGCCGGCGTGGCTGATGGCCCCCAGCGGATTGCGGATCTCATGGGCGATGCTGGCGGTGAGCCGGCCCAGGGCGGCCAGCTTGAGCTGCTGGACCTGCTGGCTGGCGTCGCTGGCGTCCTCCAGGAAAACCAGGCTGTCCGCACCGCTGCCGATGGGCATGAAATGGGGTAGCACTTTCTGGCCGCCGGGCGGGATTTCCAGCAGGTCCGCCTTCTGCCGCTCGCCCCGGCGCCAGGATTGCAGTTGCTTGTGCAGCGCCGGCACGACCCGTTCCAGCGATTCGCCGACCACGGGCTGGGAGCCGAGTCCCAGCAACTGGCGGGCGGTGGTGTTGATGAGGCGGATCTGATCGGCGGCGTCGGTGACCAGCACGCCGGTCTGCATGTGCTGGATGACGTAGTCGGTGAGCTGGGCCATGTTGGCCAGATCCACGCCGCGCTGGCGCGCCAGTTTCTCGCTGGCGCGGATGCGTCGTGCCAGGGTGTGGGCCAGGGCGGCGGTGGCGAACAGGGTGGCGCCCAGCATGCCGGCCTGGGGATAGTTGATGGCCTCGCGTGCGATGTGGGCCGGCGCATTGAGCAGTAGAAAGCTCTGTTCCACCAGGATGGCGAGGGAGGCGAGGGCGGCGAACAGGATGGCGGTGCGCCCCACGCTGAGCATGCCCGCGGCGGCGACGCTCACCACCAGCAGCATGCCCAGGCCGCTGCTGAGACCGCCGCTGGCGTGCATCAGCAGGGTGATGCAGACGATGTCGGTAAAGGTGTGCAGGTCGACCAGGTGGTTGAACGGCAGCATGCGGGTGCGTACCGCCACACCGGCCAGGAAGGCGGCGGCGAGATAGATGTAGATGACGCCAACGTATAAGGAGGGGGCCAGACTGCCGAAGGGGGGCGGGGTCTGGCCCAACAGGTGCAGGACCAGCAGGAGTCCGGTCAGCAGCAGGCGGTAGATGGCGAAGTAGCCCAGCGGCGTCCAGTGTTCGCTGTCGTGCAGCCGCGGCGGTTCGTGGTCGCCGCTGGCTGGCGGGGTGATGGGTGACTGCGCCATCGGTCAGGGATGATGGGCGTCGCGGTGCTCCGGGCTGCAGTAGCTTTGGTTGCCGCTGCGGAGCGCCAGCGATTCGGGCACGTGTACGCCGCAATAGGCACACTTGACCATGCGTTCCTGTTGCCGTTGTGCACCTTTCGGGCGCGGCGGCTGCTTTTCCGCCAACCAGCGCTTGAACAGCACATAGGCCAGCCAGACGACGGCGGCGATGACGAGGATGCGGAACAGGTTCATGGCGTGGACACCGGAAATGACGGTGGTGCGATCTTAGCAAGATTACGCCGCCCGGGTGGTGTGGTCTGGTCGCCGGCCGTTTTGCATATTTCACCGCCAAATCGCTAGCCGGCCGGTTTCCAAGCCGGACGCATTCCTCCACAATAGCCACCTTTCCCAGTCTGACGGGATATCCAGAGAATGAATCTGCACGAATACCAGGCAAAAGAATTGTTTGCCCGCTACGGCATCGCGGTGCCGCAGGGGCGGGTGGTGGCCAGTGTCAGCGAGGCGGAGCGCGCCATGCAGGCGGTGGGCGGCAAGCGCTGGGTGGTGAAGGCCCAGGTGCATGCCGGCGGCCGCGGCAAGGCCGGCGGCGTCAAGCTGGTGGAGGGGAGCGAGGCCCTGCAGCAGGCCGTGGATGCCCTGATCGGTACGCGCCTGGTGACCCCCCAGAGCGGGCCGGACGGCCAGCCGGTGAACCAGGTGCTGATCGAACCCACCTGCGACATCGCCCGCGAGCTGTATCTCGGCATGGTGGTCGATCGCGCCCGCCAGCGCGTGGTGTTCATGGCCTCCAGCGCCGGCGGCATGGACATCGAGGAGGTGGCGGCCAGGACGCCGGAGAATATCCTCACCGTGGCGGTGGAGCCGGTGGCCGGTCTGCAGCCCTATCAGTGCCGCCAGGTGGCCTTCGGCCTCGGCCTGGAGGGCGAGCAGATCAAGCAGCTCGGTGCCATCATGGCCGGCCTGTACCGTCTGTTTACTGAATGCGATGCCTCGCTTTTGGAGATCAATCCGCTGGTGGTGACCGGCGACGGCCGCCTGATGGCGCTGGACGCCAAGCTCAATCTCGACGAAAACGCCCTCTACCGCCAGCCGGCGCTGTGCGAGCTGCGCGACGCTTCGCAGGAGGACGAGCGTGAGTACCGCGCCCAGCAGCACGGCCTCAACTATGTGCGCCTCGACGGCAGCATCGGCTGCATGGTGAACGGCGCGGGCCTTGCCATGGCCACCATGGACCTGATCAAGCTGCACGGCGGCGAGCCGGCCAATTTCCTCGACGTGGGCGGCGGCACCAATGCCGACAAGGTGGCGGAGGCCTTCAAGCTGATCCTGTCCGATGCCAAGGTGAAGGCGATCCTGGTGAACATCTTCGGCGGCATCGTGCGCTGCGACCTCATTGCCGAGGGCATCATCAAGGCGGTGCGCGAGGTGGGCATCCACATCCCGGTGGTGGTGCGCCTGGAAGGGACCAACGTGGAACTGGGCCGCAAGATGCTGGCCGAGAGCGGGCTGGCCATCACGGCGGCCGATGATTTGACCGGCGCGGCGCAGAAGGTCGTCGCCGCGGTGCGAGGTGCGTAATGGCCATTCTGATCGACAAGGACACCCGGGTGATCTGCCAGGGCTACACCGGCAAGCAGGGCACCTTCCATTCCGAACAGGCCATCGCCTACGGCACCAACCTGGTGGGCGGCGTGACCCCGGGCAAGGGCGGCAGCAAGCACCTGGACCGGCCGGTGTTCAACACGGTGCACGACGCGGTGCGCGCGACCGGCGCCAACGCCACCATGATCTACGTGCCGGCGCCCTTCGCCGCCGACGCCATCCTGGAGGCCGCCGACGCAGGCATCGAGGTGATCGCCTGCATCACCGAGGGCATTCCGGTGCTGGACATGCTGAAAGTAAAAGCGGCGCTGAAGAATACCGACGCGCGCCTCATCGGCCCCAACTGCCCGGGCCTCATCACTCCGGGTGAGTGCAAGATCGGCATCATGCCCGGCGCGATTCACAAGAAGGGCAGGATCGGCATCGTGTCGCGCTCCGGAACCCTGACCTACGAGGCGGTGCACCAGACCACCCATGCCGGCCTCGGCCAGTCCACCTGCGTCGGCATCGGCGGCGATCCGATCCACGGCATGAACTTCATCGACGTGCTGTGCCTGTTCGAGCAGGATCCACAGACCGAGGGCATCATCATGGTGGGTGAGATCGGCGGCACGGCGGAGGAAGAGGCGGCGGCCTTCATCAAGAAGCACATCAGCAAACCGGTGGTGGCCTACATCGCCGGTGTCACCGCGCCCAAGGGCAAGCGCATGGGCCATGCCGGCGCCATCATCGCCGGCGGCAAGGGCACGGCGGAGGAGAAGTTCGCCGCGCTGGAGGCGGCGGGCGTGCATGTGGTGCGTTCACCGGCCGAGATGGGCGCGCGCATGGCGGCGGTGCTGAAGTAGCGCTGTATGCAAACCCTCCGCATCGCCCTGGCACAGATCAATCCGCTGGTCGGCGACATCGACGGCAACGCCGCGCGCATCATCGCGGCGGCGGAGCGGGCGCGCGATGAGTTCAGGGCCGACGCGGTGCTGTTTCCCGAGCTGTGCCTGACCGGCTATCCGCCGGAAGACCTGCTGTTGCGCCCCGGCCTGCATGTGCGCGTGCTGCGCGCGCTGGAGGAGGTGAAGCGGCGCGTGGCCGGCATCACCCTGATCATCGGCCTGCCGCAGCAGGCGGCGGGCGGTTTGTTCAATGCCGCGGTGGTGCTGCGTGACGGCCAGCTGCTCGGCAGCTATCACAAGCAGCACCTGCCCAATTACTCCGTGTTCGACGAGAAGCGTTACTTCGCCGCCGGCAGCGAGCCGTGCGTGGTGGCCCTCAATGGCGTGAATGTCGGCATCACCATCTGCGAGGATGTCTGGCATCCGGGGCCGGTGGCCCAGGCGGTGGCTGCCGGGGCGCGGCTGATCCTCAATCTCAACGCCTCGCCGTTCCACATCAACAAGGGACGCGAACGGGAGGAGGTGGTGCGCGCGCGCATCAAGGAAAATGGCGTGCCGCTGGTCTACGTCAATCAGGTGGGCGGCCAGGACGAACTGGTGTTCGACGGCGAGTCCTTCGTGATGGACGAGATGGGTGAGGTGGTGCTACGCGCGCCGGCCTGGCAGGAAGGACTGTGGCTGGCCGTATTCGAGGTGAGCGAGGAAGCGGTGCGTGCCCTGCCCGGCGCAGTCGCTCCGCTGCAGTCGCTGGAGGCGAGCGTGTACGATGCGCTGGTGTGCGGTGTGCGCGACTACATCGAGAAGAACGGTTTCCGCGGCGTCGTGCTCGGCCTGTCCGGCGGCATCGACTCGGCGCTGACCCTGGCGGTGGCGGTGGATGCCATCGGTGCCGCGCGGGTGGAGGCGGTGATGATGCCCTCGCGCTATACCGCCGGCATGAGCGTGGAGGATGCAGCGGAAGAGGCGCGCATTCTCGGCGTCGATTATCGCGTCATCACCATCGAGCCACTGTTCAATGCCTTTCTCGACAGTCTGCGCGAAGAGTTCGCCGGCACGACACCGGACACCACCGAAGAAAACCTGCAGGCGCGCTGCCGCGGCGTGCTGCTGATGGCGATCTCCAACAAGAAGCGCAAGATCGTGCTCACCACCGGCAACAAGAGCGAAATGGCGGTGGGCTATGCCACCTTGTACGGCGACATGGCCGGCGGTTTCGATGTGCTGAAGGACGTGCCCAAGACGCTGGTGTTCCGTCTGGCGGAGTACCGCAATTCCCTCGCTCCGGTGATCCCGCGGCGTGTCATCGACCGGCCGCCCTCGGCGGAGCTGGCGCCGGACCAGAAGGACACCGATTCCCTGCCGCCCTATGACATCCTCGATGCGATCCTGGAGCGTTATGTCGAACTGGATCAATGTCTGGAGGAGATCGTCGCGGCGGGTTACGATGCGGACACCGTGCGCCGCGTCATCCGCCTGGTGGATCGCAATGAGTACAAGCGGCGTCAGGCGGCGCCGGGGGTGCGCATCACGCGGCGGGCATTCGGGCGCGATCGGCGCTATCCGATCACCTCGGGGTTTGGCAAATGAGGATCAAGTTGCAAGTTACAAGTGGCAAGTTACAAGAAAAATGCCGCTGGTTTGCTTGTAACTTGCCACTTGTAACTTGGAACTTCTTCCGGAGGAAGACATGAAGAAAGTTGAAGCGATCATCAAGCCGTTCAAGCTGGACGACGTGCGTGAGGCCCTGTCCGACATCGGTGTGGCCGGCATGACCGCCACCGAGGTGAAGGGCTTCGGCCGGCAGAAGGGCCATACCGAACTGTATCGCGGCGCCGAGTACGTGGTGGATTTCCTGCCCAAGGTGAAGATCGAACTGGTGGTCAATGACGATCAGGTGGAGCCGTGCATCGAGGCCATCACCAAGGCGGCGCGCACCGGCAAGATCGGCGACGGCAAGATCTTCGTCACCAGCGTCGAGCGCGTGGTGCGCATCCGCACCGGCGAGGAAGGGCCGGACGCGGTGTGAACCTCAGGTACGAGATACGAGGTGAAAGGTGCGAGGGAAGTGTGCGCTGCGCGCACATCCTCTCGTATCCCGCACCTCATCCCTCGTCCCTGCACCGAGGTGGTCAGCGATAGCTGACCACCTCGGTGAGCGGCCGCCGCGGGGTCAGCTCCGGCAGTTCCGCCGGGTAGCCGACGGTGAGCAGGGCGATGGGCTGCAGCCCCGGGTCGAGCTTGAGCAGGCGGGAGACGGCGGCCTCATCGAATTGTCCCACCCAGGTGGAGCCGAGGCCGGCGGCGGCCACGGCGAGCTGGGCGTAGGTGGCGGCGATGGTGGCGTCCTGCAGGGCGTAGAGCTGGCGGCCACGTTCGCCGTACTTGGCGCCGGCGCGTTCGGCGTGGCTGCTGAACACCAGGGTCACCGGTGCCTCGGCGATGAAGTTCTGGCCGGCGGCGGCCTCCACCAGTCCCTGGCGCAGGGCCGGGTCGGTGACCACGGCGATGTGGTAGGACTGCAGGTCGCCGGCGGAGGGCGCCGCGCAGGCCATCTCCAGGATGGCGTGCAGTTTTTCCGGTTCCACGGCCATGTCGCTGCGGTATTTGCGCACCGAATGGCGGTGGCGCACGGTTTCGAAGAAGTCCCACATCGCTGTTGCCTCCTCTTTGTTGTTGTTCCCAGACAGGTGGTTTGGGTCGCGAGACTCGCCCCGACGTTCGAACCGGCCGTTCAGGGTACGAGTTGTGCCGCTCGTTCCGGATGGTTCTGCGCCAGCACCTTCAGGGCGTCGGCGGCCAGATCGTCCATGCCCATTTCCCGGTAGGCGCGCACCATGATCTCCAGGGCGTCGGGCACCGAGGGTGTACGTTGGTAATGCTCCAGCACGTATTTGCCGCGGTTGGCGGCCGCCAGGGGGGCGCCGCGGCGCAGGTAGTAGTCGGCCACCTGGATTTCGTGGCGTGCCAGATTGTTGCGCAGGTAGGTCATGCGCTGGATGGCGTCCTGGCTGTAGCGGCTGGTGGGGAAGCGCTGCACCAGTTCGCTGAAATAGCGGAACGATTCGCGCGCCGTGGTGGGGTCGCGCTGGGCGCTGTCCTGGGGAAAAAAGCGATCCAAGAAGCTGCGGCCGGGGTCGAAACTGGCCAGCCCGCGCATGTAGTAGGCATAATCCACGTTCGGATGGCGCGGGTGCAGCTTGATGAAGCGGTCCGCCGCGGCGATGGCGGCCTGCGGCTCGCCGTCCTTGTAGTGGACATAGGCGGTTTCCAACTGGGCCTGCTGGGTGTAGCGGCCGTAGGGGAAGCGCGCCTCCAGCTTGGTGTAGAGCTGGATGGCCTTCTGGTAGTCGCCCTCGTCGAGGGCCTCCTTGCCGGCAGTGTACAACTGACTGGCATCCCAGCCGGCGGTTTCATCGTATTCCTGAAAGATGGAGCAACCCGTGCCGGTGAGCACGAACAGCAGCAGAACTAGCAGACGGCAGGCAAAACTCATTACTGTCGATTCCTGAAACGGCATGTGCCGCGCAGTATATCCCGAATGGGCCCCGGCACGAAGGCAAGACATGACTAGCAAGCATTATGTGGTGGAAGTGCCACCCGAGATGGCGGGCCAGCGGCTGGATCAGGCCCTGGCGGCGCTGTTGCCCGATTTTTCCCGCGCCCGTCTCAGCCAGTGGGTGAAGGAGGGCAAGGCGCTGGTGGACGGCCGGGTGTGCAAGCCCAAGGACAAGGTGGTGGGCGGCGAGCGCATCGCCCTGGAGGCGTTGGTGGAGGCGGACGAACGCCACCAGGGAGAGGACATCCCGCTGGACATCGTCTACGAGGACGCGGTCCTCATCGTGCTCAACAAGCCCGCCGGCCTGGTGGTGCATCCGGCGGCGGGCAATCCCGCCGGCACCCTGCTCAACGCCCTGCTGCATCATGCCCCCGAGCTGGCCCAGGTGCCCCGTGCCGGTATCGTGCACCGCCTCGACAAGGACACCTCGGGACTGTTGGTGGTGGCGCGCACCCTGGAGGCGCAGAACGCCCTGGTGCAGGCGTTGCAGGCGCGCGAGTTCACCCGCGAATACGACACGGTGGTGGTGGGCGAGATGACCGGCGGCGGCACGGTGGACGCCCCCATCGGCCGCCATCCGGTGGACCGCAAGCGCCAGGCCATCACCACCGCAGGCAAGCCGGCGGTGACCCATTACCGCCTGGTGGAACGCTTTCGCGCCCACACCCGCCTGGCGGTGCGGCTGGAGACCGGCCGTACCCACCAGATCCGCGTGCACATGGCTCACATCCACCACCCCATCGTCGGCGACCCGGTGTACGGCGGTCGCCTGCGTTTCCCGGCCGGCTGCAGCGAGGCGCTGCGCACCGCCCTGCACGGCTTCAAGCGCCAGGCCCTGCACGCCATGCGCCTGGGGCTGGCGCATCCGTCCAGCGGCGAATACATGGAATGGAGCGTACCGGCACCGGACGACATGCAGGCACTGATCGCGGTGCTGCGCGAGGATGCCGCCAACGCCTGAGGGTGTTGGCACCCCAGGCCATGCAACTGATCCTGCCCGACTGGCCCGCCCCGTCCCAGGTTCGTGCCTGCACCACCACGCGTCTGGGCGGGGTGAGTACGGGCCCCTATGCCAGCCTCAATCTGGGTGACCATGTGGGCGACGACCCGGCCTGCGTGGCCGAGAACCGCACTCGTCTGCGCAATGAACTGCAACTGCCGGCGGAGCCGTTGTGGCTGACCCAGGTGCACGGTATCGCCGTGGCCGAGGAACGGGGCGGCTGTGCCGATGCCAGCGTGGCCTTCGCGCCGGGAACGGTGTGCACGGTGATGACCGCCGACTGTCTGCCGCTGCTGCTGTGCGACCGTGCCGGTACGCGGGTGGCGGCGGTGCATGCCGGTTGGCGCGGCCTGCTGGCCGGTGTGATCGAGGCAGCGGTGACGCGTCTGGGCGTACCTGCCGCGGAATTGCTGGTGTGGCTGGGGCCGGCCATCGGGCCAGATGCCTTCGAGGTGGGTGAGGAGGTGCGCACGGCATTCATGACGGAGGATGCGGCGGCAACAACGGCGTTCCGCCCCTCGCCGGGCGGACGCTGGCTGGCGGATATCTATGCCTTGGCGCGCCTGCGTCTGGCGCGCTGCGGCGTAACTGCCGTCTATGGCGGAGAACTGTGTACCTTCAGTGATGCCGCGCGTTTCTACTCCTATCGCCGCGACGGTGTCACCGGGCGCATGGCGAGCCTGATCTGGCTTGCGGTATGATGCCTCTCCCCTTACAGGAGTGAAGCGGCAGCATGACGCTATTGGTCTGGATCATCGTTTTCTCCCTCATCGGCGGTGCACTGAGCGTGACGGCGGCGGGGTTGTTCCTGCTCATCCCCGAGCAGCAGCGGACGCGCCTCTTGCCCCATGCGGTGAGCTTCGCCATCGGCGCCCTGCTCGGCGCGGCCTTTCTCGCCCTGCTGCCCCACGCCATCGAGGGCGAGGGCGTGACCGACGTGCACCACATCACCATGACGGTGCTGTTCGGTATCCTCGGTTTCTTCCTGTTGGAGAAGATGGTGCTGTGGCGCCACTGCCACAGCGGCCATTGCGAGGCGCACGGCATCGAACACGCCCATGATCGCCACGCCGCCGCCGGCCACCTGATCCTCATCGGCGACGGCATCCACAACTTCGTCGACGGCGTACTCATCGCCGCCGCCTTTCTCACCGACATCCATCTCGGCGTGGTCACCGCCCTGGCGGTGGCCGCGCACGAAATCCCGCAGGAGGTGGGCGACTTCGCCATCCTGCTGCACAGCGGCTTCAGCCGCGCCCGTGCCCTGGCGTTCAATTTGCTGTCCAGTCTGACCACCGTGGCGGGCGCCCTGCTGGGCTACTTCAGCCTGAGCGGCATGGAGCATGTGGTGCCCTTTATTTTGGCCATCGCCGCCGCCAGTTTTATCTACATTGCCGTAGCCGATCTGATCCCCGGGCTGCACCGCCGCCTGCACATCGAGGCGACGGCCCAGCAGCTGGCCCTCATCGGCGCCGGTGTGGCGGTGATCTTCATCGCCCATTCCACCCTGCACTGAAACGCGGAGCGACACCATGAATCACTGGTACATGCTGACCCTGGTGGGCAAGGACCGGCCCGGTATCGTGGCCAAGGTGACGGCGGCGCTGTATGACGGCGGCTGCAACCTGGGTGAGGCGTCGATGATGCGCCTGGGCGGCAACTTCACCATCATGCTGATGGTGGACTTCGAGCGCTCCAGCAAGGCGCTCACCGATCTCATCGGCCCGGTGGCCGAGTCGCTGGACCTGCACCTGCACCTGGATCGCATCGAGGGCCGGCTGCACCAGCATGTCGAACCGGACGTGCGCATCACCGTCTATGGTGCCGATCGTGCCGGCATCGTCGCCCGGGTGACCGGCGCCCTGGCCGAGGCCGGCCTCAATATCACCGACCTGGAGTCGATGGTGGGCGGCAGCGAGGACAAGCCCATTTACGTGATGCAGATCGAGGGGATCGCGGCCGAGGGCATCGAGTCCCTGCAGGCGGCGGTGGACGTGATCCGCCAGGACGGCGTGGAGGCCCATCTGGAACCGATCGACACACTGATCGGCTGAACGGTGCTCCATGGCCATACTTGAAATCCTCACCTATCCCGACGCGCGCCTGAAGCAGGAGTCGCAGCCGGTCGAGAACTTCGACGACGAACTGCGTGCATTCCTCGCCGATCTGGAGCAGACCATGCTGGCCGGGCCCGGCGGCGTCGGCATCGCCGCGCCGCAGGTGGGCCGCTTCCAGCGCATCGTCATCGTCGACTGTTCGCGCACGCGCAAGCCGGTGCCCAACCACGGCCGGCTGTTCATCATCAATCCGGAGATCACCGCCTGGGAGGGCATGGCCAGCGGCCGTGAGGGCTGCATGTCGGTGCCGGACTACACCGGCAACGTGATCCGCGCCGAGAAGATCTCGCTGCATTACTACGACCCTCAGGGCACGCCGCAGCAGCTCGATGCCGAGGGTTACGAGGCGCGCGCCATCCAGCACGAAATCGATCACCTCGACGGCCTGCTGTTCCTCGACCGCCTGGTGAGCCGGCGCAACGATCTTTTCCGGCGCAAGGTCTACCAATGAGACAGGTACGAGAGGCGAGGGGCGAGGGACGAGGAATGAGTGCGCTGCGCTCACCGTTGCTTTGTGAAACGACCGTCTGCCCTCGTCCCTTGTCCCCCGTATCTCGTCCCTGCGCATGAACCCCTGGGGCCTGGCCGTACTCGCACTCTCCGCGCTCCTGCTGGCCTGGCTTGGGCACCGCACCCTCCGCGCCCTGGATCGCGCGCACATCGCCGACTGGGGCGGGCGCTGGGTGAACCGCATCGACGGTTTCAACCGCCTGTTCTGTCACCGCTTCCATCGTCTGTCCGCCGACTGCCTTCCCTTGCCCGACACCGGTCCGGCACTGGTGGTGGCCAATCACGTCTCCGGCCTGGACCCCCTGCTGTTGTGCGCCGCCAGCCGCCGTCCGCTGCGTTTCATCATCGCCACCGAGCAATATCACCGTTTCGGCCTGCACTGGCTGTTCCGCGCCGCCGGCTGCATCCCGGTGGATCGCAGCGGCCGGCCCGAGCGTGCCTTCCGCGAGGCGCTCAAGGCACTGGCCGCCGGCGAGGTGGTGGCCTTGTTTCCCCATGGCGCCATCCATCTCGACAGCGAACCTCCCAAGCCACTCAAGCGCGGCGTGGCGCGGCTGGCGCAACTGGCCGATTGCCCGGTCTATCCGGTGCGGCTGGAGGGCATCCGGGGCGAGGGGCAGGTGGTGCTGGCCGTCTTCCGCCGCGGCCGGCCGCGCCTGACCAGCCACGCCCCGATCGACTGCCACCAGCTCGGCGACGACGACTGCCTGCGTTACATTTCCGCCTACATCGAGCCGCATCGTCACCCGATTCCCTCTTGAAGGGTAGGTGTACCGGCCCCATCTCTGGAGCCAATCGCCACTTGCAACCGAATAGAGGTTCCTTCCCATGCGCATGGACAAACTGACCACCAAGTTCCAGACCGCCCTGCAGGACGCGCAGAGCCTGGCGGTGGGCCGCGACCACCAGTTCATCGAACCGCTGCACCTGATGACCGCGCTGCTCGATCAGCAGGGCGGCACGGTGCGCCAGCTGCTCGGCCAGGCCGGCGTCAACGTCAATCCGCTGCGCTCGGCCCTGGGTGAGGCGCTGGACCGCCTGCCCGCGGTGGAAGGCGCGGGGGGGGACGTGCAGGTGTCCAATGCGCTGGTGAAGCTGCTCAACCTCACCGACAAGCTGGCGCAACAGCGCAAGGATGCCTACATCTCCTCCGAACTGTTCGTGCTGGCCGCGCTGGAGGACCAGGGCGAACTGGGCAACCTGCTGCGCAAGCACGGCGCCAGCAAGGGCGCGCTGGAGCAGGCCATCGACAAGATGCGCGGCGGCCAGAAGGTGGACGATCCCAATGCCGAGGAGCAGCGCCAGGCGCTGGAGAAGTACACCATCGATCTCACCGAGCGCGCCGAGCAGGGCAAGCTCGATCCGGTGATCGGCCGCGATGACGAAATCCGCCGCACCGTGCAGATCCTGCAGCGCCGCACCAAGAACAATCCGGTGCTCATCGGCGAGCCCGGCGTGGGCAAGACCGCCATCGTCGAGGGTCTCGCCCTGCGCATCGTCAACGGCGAGGTGCCCGAGGGCATCAAGGGCAAGCGCCTGCTGTCGCTGGACATGGGCGCGCTCATCGCCGGCGCCAAGTTCCGCGGCGAATTCGAGGAGCGCCTCAAGGCGGTACTCAACGACCTCGCCAAGCAGGAAGGGCAGATCATCCTGTTCATCGACGAGCTGCACACCATGGTCGGCGCCGGCAAGGCGGAGGGCGCCATGGATGCCGGCAACATGCTGAAGCCGGCGCTGGCACGCGGCGAGCTGCACTGCATCGGCGCCACCACCCTGGACGAATACCGCAAGTACATCGAGAAGGACGCCGCCCTGGAGCGCCGCTTCCAGAAGGTGCTGGTGGACGAGCCTTCGGTGGAGGACACCATCGCCATCCTGCGCGGCCTGAAGGAAAAATACGAGGTGCACCACGGCGTGGAGATCACCGACCCGGCCATCGTCGCCGCCGCCACCCTGTCGCACCGCTACATCACCGATCGCCAGCTGCCGGACAAGGCCATCGACCTGGTGGACGAGGCGGCCTCGCGCATCCGCATGGAGATCGACTCCAAGCCGGAAGCCATGGACCGCCTGGACCGTCGCCTGATCCAGCTCAAGATCGAACGCGAGGCGCTGAAGAAGGAAAGCGACGAGGCCTCGCGCAAGCGCCTGGCCGATCTGGAACACGAGATCGGCAAGCTGGAAAAGGAGTACGCCGACCTGGAAGAAATCTGGAAGTCGGAGAAGCTGGCGGTGCAGGGTGCCCAGCACATCAAGGAGGAGCTGGACCGCGCGCGCATGGAGCTGGAGACGGCACGCCGCGCCGGCGACCTCGGCCGCATGTCCGAGTTGCAGTACGGCCGCATCCCCGATCTGGAGAAATCGCTGCAGATGGCCCAGCAGGCCGAGCTGCAGGAGACCAAGCTGCTGCGCAACAAGGTCACCGACGAGGAGATCGCCGAGGTGGTGTCCAAGTGGACCGGCATCCCGGTTTCGAAGATGCTGGAGGGCGAGCGCGACAAGCTGTTGCGTATGGAAGAGGCGTTGCACCAGCGCGTCGTCGGTCAGGACGAGGCGGTGAAGGCCGTCTCCGATGCCATCCGCCGCTCCCGCGCCGGCCTGTCCGATCCCAATCGTCCCAACGGTTCCTTCCTGTTCCTCGGCCCCACCGGCGTGGGCAAGACCGAGCTGTGCAAGGCGCTGGCCTCCTTCCTGTTCGACACCGAAGAGGCCATGGTGCGCATCGACATGTCCGAGTTCATGGAGAAGCACTCCGTGGCGCGGCTCATCGGTGCGCCGCCGGGCTATGTCGGCTATGAAGAGGGCGGCTATCTCACCGAGCACGTGCGGCGCAAACCGTATTCCGTGGTGCTGATGGACGAGGTGGAGAAGGCGCACCCCGACGTCTTCAACGTGCTGTTGCAGGTGCTGGACGACGGCCGCCTCACCGACGGCCAGGGGCGCACCGTGGACTTCCGCAACACGGTGATCGTGATGACCTCCAATCTCGGTTCGCAACTGATCCAGGAGATGGCCGGCGAAGAGCACTATCAGGAGATGAAGGCGGCGGTGATGGAGGTGGTGGGCAAGCACTTCCGTCCCGAGTTCATCAACCGCGTCGACGAGGTGGTGGTGTTCCATCCGCTGGCCCGCGAGCAGATCCACAGCATCGCCAACATCCAGATCGGCTATCTGCGCAAGCGCCTCGCCGAGCGCGAGATGCGGCTCGAGCTTACCGAGGCCGCGCTGGACAAGCTGGGCGAGGCCGGTTTCGACCCGGTGTACGGCGCGCGGCCGCTGAAGCGCGCCATCCAGCAGCAGATCGAAAATCCGCTGGCCCAGGCGATTCTGTCCGGCCGTTTCATGCCCGGCGATACCATCCGGGTCGACGTGCAGGACGGACAGATGAGTTTTGCCAAGGGTTGATGGCGGAGCCCGATTCCGCGGGAGCTGTGCCACAATGCGCTGGTACATCTTCGCCCGCGGAGCGGGTTCCTGCGAATGAAATAGACCATGCAACACATAAAACCCTGGTGGGGCGACTTCGAGCTGGCGGAAGGGACGGCGGGATGCTGGACCATCGGACCGGCCCGGCTGTATGTCGAACATCGGCCACACGAATGGCGTATCGGCTATCTGCTGGATGAGACGGCAGAGGCCAGTGCCGTGCAGTTGGGACTTCCCCTGGGGCAAATGCCCGCCCAGGCGCGGCTCAGCCGTTACAGTTTCCAGGTACCGGCGGCGCAGTTGTCGTTGCGGCCGTTGCTGGCCGATCGACCGGTGATCTCACGCCCCGATGTGAACCTGTTCATCCCGCCGGCGCAGTCCATCCAGCTTTACGTCAGTACACCGCTGTGGGTGCAGGTGCGCGCACAGGGTGAGTTGTTGCAGGAGCAGGCGGTGGTGCGTCCCTCCGATACCTGGTCCGGTCCCACGACGCGGCCGGGGGGGCTGGCCTATGCCGCCTCCACCATGGCGCGCACCAGCCTGGACGACTTTCCCTACAGTGCATGGCGGGCGGTGACACCACTGCGCATCACCAACCGGGGTACCGACATGGCGGCGGTGGAGCGCCTCTATCTGCCCGTGCCGTTCCTGTCGCTGTATCAGGCGGTCGACGGCACCCTGTGGACCCAGGCGGTGGAGCTGACGCGCAGCGGCGATGAGGTGCTGGAACTGGAGCGCATGGGCAGTGAGGCTCCGGTGGAGGCCGGGGGCAGTGTGTTGCTGAGTGAACCGCGCCGTCGTGCCGATCGCGGCCTGCTGAGCAAGGCCTTCGGCACCCTGTTCGGTCGCGGAGGGAGTGACGATGGAATGGATTGAAGGCTTCGACTGGCTGGCGGCGCTGCGCGCCGGCATCATCCTGCTGGTGGGCTGGGGGCTGGCCAAGGTCGCCAGTCTGGCGGCGGGGCGCGCGGCGCGACGCTATACCGCAGCCCAGGAGACCATGCTGGTGCAGCGCATCGTGTTTTATGGCGTGCTGGCGCTCAGCGTGGTTACCGCACTGCAGCAGATGGGCTTCAATCTCGGTGTGCTGCTCGGCGCCGCCGGCATACTCACCGTGGCCGTGGGCTTCGCCTCGCAGACCTCCGCCTCCAACCTGATCAGTGGATTGTTTCTCATCGGCGAGCGCGCCTTCGTAGTGGGCGACACCATCAAGGTGGGCAATACCACCGGCGAGGTGCTGTCCATCGACCTGCTGTCGGTGAAGCTGCGCACGCCGGATAACCTGTTTGTGCGCGTACCCAACGAGACGATGATCAAGGCGGAGATCACCAATCTCACACGGTTCCCCGTGCGCCGTCTCGACCTGCTGCTCGGTGTCAACTACAAGGAGGACATGGGCAAGGTGCAGCGCGTGCTACAGGAGGTGGCGGAACGCAACCCGCTTTGCCTGACGGAACCGGCGCCGCTGTTCATCTTCACCGGCTTCGGTGACTCGGCGATGAATCTGCAATTCTCGGTGTGGGCGGTGCGGGAAAATTTTCTCGAATTACGCAACACCATTCAGCAGGAGATCAAGCAGGCCTTCGATGCCAACGGCATCGACATTCCCTATCCGCAGCGCGTGCTGCATCTGGCTGAGCCGGTGACGGTGCGACAGCTGCCGTAGGATGCTGGCGCGCCGCGCCCTCGCTCGGTCCTCGAATCCACAAGGAATGTTCCTCAGTCGGCAATACGGCTCGGTATGGCGCTCCTGCGGACAAATCCCTTTCCGGGTTCAACCCAGCAGCTGCAACACGTCGGCAACGTCGTTGCGCGCTTCGTGCAGCACCTGCGCTGCGATCTCTCCATCCAGCCTGCCGCGGGCCAGCTTGTGCCAGGCCGGCAGCTGCATGGTGTGCTCCAGCCGCTCCGGGTGTTCCTCGCCCAGCAGCAGTTGCTGGGCGATGACGATGACATCGGTGTACTCGGCCTGCGGCACCGGGTCGCGTTGCCAGTCCTCCGCCTCCAGGGCGATGGCAACGGTCTCGTTGCCGAACTTCCACTGCCGCAGCACCATCGCGCCGACCTGGCCGCGCAGGGCGGCAATGGCGTCATCCAGCATGCCGGCATCCCGTGCCAGGGCCGGCTCATGAGCGGCGTAATTGATCACCGGCAGGGCGCCGATGTCGTGCAGCAGGCCGGCGAGCAGGGCGCGGTCCTTGTCCAGCCCCGGTGTCATGCCGGCCAGCACATAGCTGATGGCGCCGACCAGTACGCTGTGCTGCCACAGTGAGCGCATGCGTTGTTGCAGCAGGGATGAGGTGGTGTGGAACAGTTCGCGCAGGGTGTAGGCCAGCACCAGATCGCGGGTGGTGCCGAGGCCGAGGAACATCACCGCGCCCTTGCAGGTATTGATGGGGGTCTGCACGCCGTACAGCGGACTGTTGGCGGCCTGTACCAGGCGCGCGGCCAGGACCGGATCGGCCTGAATCAGATGCGCGACCTCATTGGCATCGCAGTCGGGGTCCTGCACCGCCTCGCGCACGCGCACCGCGACATCGGGCAGATGGGGCATCTGCAGGGCGTCGGCGAGGTAATCAAGGAAAATGGTATGAAACAGGCGTTGGCGCGGTTCTTCCGAGTCGGCGCTGATCTCCTCCAGCCGATAACTGTCGGGCGTGGCGGCACGCGACAATACTTCCAGCAGCGTGGTGTTGAAACGGATGTAGTGTACGTGATCGACCGCAGTGGCGGTGGCGGTGTGCGGCTGCACGTTGTTGAGCGGCTGTCGCGCGGCAATGCTGTCGCCGCGCAGCAGTTCACGACGGCTGTCGGGCCAGTCCAGTTGCACGGTGCCGTCCAGCAGATAGAAGGTCCATGGATCGCTGTGGCCGCGCAGGAACAGGCGGCGGCCCGGATGCAATTCCTCGATCTGTGTTTTCTTGGCCAACTCGTCCAGTTCGGCAGCACCGAATTGATCGAGCGGGTGCAGGGTTTGCAGATAGCGACGGATAGTGGGGATGGCGTCGGTCATGGTCTCGGCTGTATGGGCTGCGTTCAGCAGATACGCGGCAGCGGATCATCCTCCAGCTCTTCCAGCAGGCGTTCGCCGCCCAGCAGCGTTTGCAGAACCACGTGACGGTGCCCTGTTTCCAGCGTACCGATGATCGCTGCTGCATTGCCCTGCGGCAACATGCGCCAGCGCTGCAGCGCCACTTCCGCCGCCGCGGCCTCGACCACCGCCACGACGCGGCCCTCGCAGGCCAGGTAATAGGGGTCGTAGCCCAGCATGTCGCATACCGCGCGCACCGGATCGCGTACCGGGATCGCCTCTTCGTACAGACGCACACCGAGCTGGCAGGCGCGGGCGATTTCGTGCGCCACGGTGGCGAGGCCGCCGCGGGTGGGGTCACGCATGAAGCGCAGGCCGGGCAGATCGTGCAGCGCCGCGGTGAGCGGGTAGACACAGGCGGCATCCGATTGCAGGTCGCCGCGCAGGCCGAACTGCTCGCGCGCCAGCATCACCGCCGTGCCGTGATCCCCCACCGGGCCGCTGACCAGCAGCACGTCACCGGCGCGGATGTGTGCCAGGCCCAATTGCAGTTCGGGGCGGCGCACGCCGACACCGCTGGTGGCGAGATACAGGCCGCTGCCTTCGCCGCGCGGCACCACCTTGGTGTCGCCCGCCACCACGCGCACCCTGGCCTCGCGCGCGGCCCGGGCCAGCGAGGCCACCAGCCGTTCCAGGGTGGTGAAAGGCAGGCCTTCCTCGATGAAGGCATTGACGGTGAGATACAGCGGGATGGCGCCGGCCACTGCCAGGTCATTGACCGTGCCGTGCACCGCCAGGGCGCCGATGTCGCCGCCGGGAAACTCCAGCGGCTTGACGGTGAAGCCGTCGGTGGTGATGAACAGGTCGCCGGGCGGCACGGCGATGTGTGCCGCATCGACCTGGACATCCAGCGCCGGGTCGGCGAGGTGGCGGGCGAACACGCCCTCGATCAGTTCGCGCATGTGGCGCCCGCCGTTGCCGTGGGCCAGGGTGATGTGTTCGCTCATGATGGCTATGCGTCGCAGGAGTTTGGTGTAGGCTAACCCGGAAGCCTGTTGCGGGAAAGTACCACGCATGGTCTATGAGTTGTTGGCCGATCTTGTTCTGCTAGTGCACGCCGCCTTCATCCTGTTCGTGGTGCTGGGCGGCCTGCTGGTATGGCGCTGGCCACGGCTGGCGTGGGTGCAACTGCCGGCGGCGGCCTGGGGCACGATGATCGCGCTGTTCGGCTGGTACTGCCCGCTGACGCCGCTGGAAAATCACTGGCGCCGGTTGGCCGGTCAGCAGGGCTATGACACCGGCTTCATCCAGCACTATCTGTTGTCGTTCATCTACCCGGAGGGACTGACCCGGACCATGCAGAATTGAATGGACGCCTCCCACCCCGTGAGCGCTGAACACGAGTTATCCGGCGCGCTGGCCGTCTTCGGTATGGAGGGACCTGCGGCGCCCGGCGCCGTGGATAGCTTTGCGGTGTGGGTGGGATGAAGGTGGACCCTCACGGGCCGACGGCATCGAAGTGCCCAAGGTGGAAGATACTGAAGGTCTTCACAGGCAAACCGGGGGTCCGAAATGAATGGTAGCAAAACGGTCGTTGGCGTGGATATCGCCAAGCGGGTATTTCAGTTGCACTGGATCGACATGGAGACCGGAGAGATCGTGAGCCTGCAGCTCAAGCGCGAGAAGTTCCTCGAACACTTCGCTAACCGGCAACCATGCCTCATTGGGATGGAAGCCTGCGGCGGTGCGCAGCACTGGGCGAGGAAACTCACGGCGCTGGGCCACCAGGTCAAGCTCCTGCCAGGCAAGGCGGTGAAGCCGTTCGTCACCGGCAACAAGAACGACCGGCAGGACGCGCGGGCGATCTGGACAGCGGTGCAGCAGCCGCACGTCAAGGCGGTGGCGATCAAGACGGAAGAACAGCAGGCCATCCTGGCGCTGCACCGCATGAGGAGCCAGTTGGTCAAGTTCCGCACCGCGCAGATTAACGGCCTGCGGGGGTTGCTCGCCGAATACGGTGAAGTGATGCCGCAGGGCAAAGCGGGGGTCAGGAAGGGAATTGCTGCGGCTTTGGCCAGACTGGAAGACCGGCTGCCGGCAATGGTGATCGATACGTTGCGCGAGCAATGGGCGCGCATCGAGAAGCTGGATGGGGAAATCGCCGCCATCGAGCAGCGCATCCAGCTGTGGCTCAAGCAAGACGAAGCTTGCAAGCGAATCGCTGAAATTCCTGGTGTCGGGCCGCTGACCGCCACGGCGGCGGTCGCCATCATGGGCGACGCCAAAGCCTTCAAGTCGGGGCGAGAGTTCGCCGCCTTCGCCGGCCTGGTGCCGCGACAGGTGGGCACTGGTGGGCGCATCAAACTGCTCGGCATCAGCAAGCGCGGTGACACCTACCTGCGCACCTTGCTGATTCACGGTGCGCGATCCGTGCTGACCCACGCCAAAGACCCCGGCCCGTGGGTCACGAAATTACGCCAGCGCCGGCCGCTGAATGTCGCGGTCGTGGCCCTGGCCAACAAGATGGCGCGAACGATCTGGGCGATGCTCGCCCATGAACGGACGTACCAAAAGGGATTCGTCAGTCAGCCGGCATAGGTGCCTGACGAGTGTATCAACCACTTTGAAGAAAGGAGTGGCCGCCGTAAAGGTTGCGCAAGGTCGATAAAGTGTGATGGCAAACAGGTCAGACCGTGACCCGCCAAACCTGTATGGCGGTAAGGACTTCGAGTCCTTCAGGAGAATGAGGCGCGGGTCAGCGGATTCCATCAGGGCCAGCAGGTCTATTCCTGCACAACAGGCCGGATATAGAACTGCAGCCTATCTGTCCCAACACACCAAAATCGCCCTTGGCAAACGGGAGGCGTCCATATAGATCGCCATGGGCGGCGGGGTGATAGTGATCACGGTGCTGATGTACGGCGTGTTATGGATGCGACGGCGATGAATCTTCCCAACCTGTTGAGTCTGCTGCGCCTGCTGGCAACGCCGCTGATGTTGTGGTTCGCCTGGCATGGACTGCACGATGCCTTTCTGCTGCTGATGCTCGGCGCCTGGGCCACCGATGCCCTGGACGGCTGGCTGGCGCGGCGCCTGAACCAGTGCACCGCGTTGGGCGCGCGCCTGGACAGCTGGGGCGATCTCGCTTTCTATACCGCACTCAGCCTCGGCGCCTGGTGGTTGTGGCCGGAGCGCCTGCGCGGGGAAGGCGTCGCCATCGTGGCCATCATCACCAGTTATCTGCTCCCTGCGCTGATCGGATTCATCAAATTCCGCCAGTTGCCCAGCTACCACACCCGGGCGGTGAAGGTGGCGGCGGTGGTGACTGCGGCGGGCGTCATCGGCCTGCTGTTGTTCGATCTCGGTTGGCCACTGCGCCTGGCGACAGCGGTGTGTGCCTATGCCGCGCTGGAGGAGATTGCCATCACCCTCAGGTTGCGCACGCTGCGCTCGAACATCCGCAGCTATTGGCAGGTTTGATCACTCCAGTGGCGCTGCTGCACCGGCCTCCTCGTGGGTGCGGCCGTCACGGATGTGGTAGATGCGCCGGAAGGTGGGAATGATCTTCTCGTCGTGGGTGACGACGATGATGGCGGTGTCGAACTGCCGTGCCATCTGGTTGAGGATGCGGATCACGGCGAGGGCGCGTTCGCTGTCCAGCGGGGCGGTGGGTTCGTCGGCGAGGATCACCGGCGGGCGGTTGACCAGGGCGCGGGCGATGGCGACGCGCTGCTGCTCGCCGCCGGACAGTTGTGCCGGCATGGCGCGGGCGCGGTGCGCCACGTCCAGCGCCGCCAGCAGTTCCAGCGCGCGCTTGCGCGCCTCGCCGTTGGGCACACCGGCCAGCATGGGCAGCAGGGCCACGTTGTCGGTGACGTCGAGAAACGGGATCAGATAGGGCGCCTGGAACACGAAGCCGATCTTGTCGCGGCGCAGGGCGCGCAGGTCGGGGATGTTCCAGCGGTCGTCGTAGATCACTTCGCTGCCGAGGGTCATGCGCCCGGCGGTCGGCTCGATCACCGCACCGAGGCATTTGAGCAGGGTGCTCTTGCCGGAACCGGAGGGGCCGATGAGGCCGACCACCTCGCCTGGCGCCACCTGCATGTCCACGCCCTTCAGCGCGTCCACCGCGGTGTCGCCTTCGCCGTAACGCTTGCGCAGGCCAGTGATGCGGATACCGGTTTTTTCCATCTCAGCCACCGATGGCCTCCGCGGGATCGACTTTCAGTGCGGCACGGATGGCGAGCACGCTGGCGAGGATGCAGATCACCACCACGGCGATGAAACCGCGCAGGGCGTCGCCGCTTTCCAGCAGCACGTATTTGGGGAAGAACGGTGCCCAGAAGGTGGCGGCTACCTTGCCCACCACGAAGCCGATCAGGCCGAGGCCGACGGCCTGCTGCATGATCATGCCGGCGATGGTGCGGTTGCGCGTGCCGATGAGTTTCAGTACGGCGATCTCGCGGATCTTGCCCAGGGTGAGGGTGTAGATGATGAAGGCGACGATGGCCGCACTGACGATGGCGAGGATCACCAGGAACATGCCGATCTGTTTTGCCGAGGTGGCGATCAGCTTGCCGATGAGGATCTGTTCCATCTGCGCGCGGGTGTAGACGGTGAGGCGTTTCCAGCGGCGGATCGGCTCGGCCACTTCTTCGGGGTCGCGGCCCGGCGCGATCTGCACCAGCACGGCGTTGACGTAGGGGTTGCTGCCCTGTGCGGCGAGTACGGCATCGAGCACGCCGGATGCGGCGAAGGCCGGGTTGGCGGCGGTGCGCGCGCGGTTGCGCACGATGGCGTCGTTATCCTTGAGGAATTGCGCCGCCTGGGCGTCCTTCAGCGGGATGAAGATCATCGGGTCGCCGCTGGACGACACCATGCGCCGGGTCAGGCCGACCACGGTGTAGTGGTTGCGGCGGATCTGGATGCGCTCGCCGAGCTGCAGGCCTGTGG
Organism: Sulfurivermis fontis; assembly: GCF_004001245.1. Taxonomy (NCBI): domain Bacteria; kingdom Pseudomonadati; phylum Pseudomonadota; class Gammaproteobacteria; order Thiohalomonadales; family Thiohalomonadaceae; genus Sulfurivermis; species Sulfurivermis fontis. Next base: position 2,152,539 of record NZ_AP018724.1, on the reverse strand, counting down.
CCACGTCGGCCACCGCCTCGTAGTGGCCGCGGGTCAGGTGGCGGCCGGCGACGAGAAAGCCGGGCTGCCCGGGCTGGCCGGTGCCGGCCACCACGCCCACCACCATGGCGCGCACGTCGCGCTCACCGTGGCGCACCTGCATGGTGAGGTAGGTGACGTTGGCGGCGCGCACCACGCCATCCATGCCGAGGATGCCGCGCCAGGTGTCATCGTACAGGCTGGAGGATTCGGCGTAGGGGCCGAGGGTGCCCTGCTGCACCACCCACAGATCGGCGCCGCTGTTGTCGAGCAGCACCCGGGCGTCGTCCACCATGCCGCGGTAGACGCCGGCCATGGTGAGGGTGACGCCGATGAGCAGGCCGAGACCGATGCCGGTGAAGACGAACTTGCCCCAGGCATGCAGGATGTCGCGGCCGGCCAGGCTGATCACGTACGCACCCCGGGCAGGCGATCCACCAGCTCGATGCGGTGATGGGCGGCGAGGGCGCGCTGGCTGTAGACCACCACGCGCTCGCCGGCACGCAGTCCGCTGCGCACCTGCACCCAGCCGTCGAGATCGCCGGCGCCCAGTTCGACCGGTGTGAATACCAGTGTCGCGTCACTGATGCGCCACACGCCGAGGCGGCCGTCGACGCGCTGCACGGCGGCCGCCGGCACCACCGGCAGCGGCGGCAGGGCCGTCTGTGCCACCGTCACTTCGGCCAGTTCGCCGATGGGCGGCAGGGAGTCCGGCAGGATGTCGAACACCACCTTGGCGAGAAACTCCTCGGTGACCGCATCGGCCAGCGGCTCGATGCGCAGTACCCTGCCGGCCAGCGGTTGCATGGCCTGCGAGCGCAGCACTACCTGCGCCGGCAGCCCGGCGCGCAGGCCGGCGGCACGCAGCTGATCGAAGCGCACGTTGACCCACAGGCTGGCCGGGTCCACCAGCTCGACCACCGGCTGGCCGGCAATGAGCGTGGTGCCGGGGTCGGCGGCACGGGCGGTGACCAGCCCGTCCACCGGCGCCAGCAGGCGCAGATTGGCGCGCTGCTGTACCAGGGCATCATGTTCCGCCTGCACCCGGCCCAGCTCCTGCCGTGTTGCCTCCAGGTTGGCGCGGGCGGCGGCGAGGCCGGCCTCGGCCACCTGCAATTCCTGCCGCTTCGCCTCCGCCGCGTCGGCGCTGACGGTATTGGCGCGCAGCAGTTGCTCATAGCGCTCGGCCTGGGCCGCGGCGTAGGCGCGCCGCGCGCTGACATCCGCCACCTGCGCCTCGGCGGCGGCGACGTTGGCTTTGGCGCGCAGCTGCGCCGCGCGCTGCGCGGCGATGCGCTCATCCAGGTCCACCGGGTCCATTTCGCCCAGCACCTGGCCGGCACGCACATGCTGGCCCACCTCCACATTGACCTGCCGCACGCGGCCGGCGGCGGTGGGACCGATGCGGTAGGTGTAGCGTGCGGCCACCGTGCCGATGCCGAACAGGGCCGGGGTGAGCGCACGCTCCTCGACGGTGGCTGCCACTACCGGCACCGGTGCCAGGGGACCGGCACGGGTCACCACCCAGACGAACAGTCCCGCCAGGGGCAACAACACCGCCAGCAGCGCCAGGCGGCGGCCATTCATGGACAGGCGTCTTTTCATGGCTTATCTCCCGATGCCGCGGCGGTAGATGGCGAAGGCGCCCAGGGCGTCGGCGTGGATGCGCTCCACGTCGCCGGCGAGCAGCGACTGCATCACCAGGCCCTGGATGGTGCCGATGAACAGGGTGGCGGCGGCGGCGGTGTCCAGGTCCGGGTCCAGTTCACCCTGTGCCTTGCCTTCCGCGAGGACGGCGGCGAGGCGCTCGCCGTAGCGGCGCACCAGCGTTTGCGCCATCTGCTTGGCCGGGGAGGTGCCGGCGCGCTGTAGCTCGCCGAACAGCATGCGCGGCACGCCGGGATGTTCGGCGACGAAGTCGATGTGGGCCATGAACATGGCCTCCAGGCGTGCCAGCGGGGTTGCGGCGGACTGTGCCGCCCGCTCCAGCCGCGCCAGCAGGCGCTCGGTCACCCACTCCATCACCGCCTGCCAGATGGCCTCCTTGCTGGGGAAGTGGCGGAACAGGGCACCCTGGGTGAGCTGCATGTGTTTGGCGATGGCGGCGGTGGTGATCTCGCTGGGGTTCTGCCGGGCCGCCAGCTCGACGACCGCCTCGACGGTGGCGGCGCGGCGCTCGTCCGCCGGCAGGTGTTTGGGATGGGCTTCCATGGCGCGCCTGGGGAAGATAGTATTCGATTACTATCTTTCAGGGGCGCGGCCATGTCAAGGCAGTCAGGTCGGTTATTTGGGTGTCGTGGCGAGTGTCAGTGGCCGTCGCAGTCGCACTCGCCGATGTCCTCGTTCCAGATCTCCGGCGACTGGCGGATGAAACGGCGCATCAGGTCGATGCATTCGGCGTTGTGCAGTACCACCACCTTCACCCCGGCCGCGCGCAGCCAGTCCAGATGACCGCTGAAATTCTCCGCCTCGCCCACCACCACGGTGCCGATGTGGAACTGGCGGATGAGGCCCGAGCAGTACCAGCAGGGGGCCAGGGTGGTGACCAGGATCTTGTCGCGGTAATTGGTTTGTCTCCCGGCCTTGCGGAAGGCGTCGGTCTCGCCATGCACCGAGGGGTCGTTGTCCTGCACGCGGCGGTTGCGGCCGCGGCCGAGCAGGGTGCCCTGTGCGTCGAACAGGGCGGCGCCCACCGGCACGCCGCCCTCGGCAAAGCCGAGGCGGGCCTCTTCCAGGGCGGGGGCGAGCAGGGCGGCGTAGTCGAGGGTGTCGGTCATGCTGTGAGTCCTTGGTCGTGGGCGGCGGCCTCGATGACCTGGCCGTAGCACAGTCCGCCGTCGTTGCAGGGGAGTCGGGTGGCGAGGCGCACGGTGAAGCCGACGGCCTCCAGGGCGGCGGCGGCCAGCTCGGTGAGCAGACGGTTCTGGAACACGCCGCCGCCGAGGGCGACGGTGGTGAAGTCATGGCTCCGGCGCAGGGCCTGCGCCTGGGCGGCGATGGCGGCGGCCAGGCTGGCGTGGAAGATGCCGGCACGCACAGCGGTGGGCAACGCATCGTCGCGCAGCATGGGCAGCAGCGGCGTCCAGTCGATGCGCAGTACCCCGCTGTCGTCGTACAGCGGCAGGGTGACGGGTGTGGCATCCCCCGGCGCGATGGCCTCCAGCAGCATCGGTCCCTGGCCCTCGAAGCTGGCCTGGCGGCACAGGCCGGTGAGGGCCGCGGCGGCGTCGAACAGACGGCCGGCGGCGGAGCTTTGCGGTGTGTTGAGGCGCTGCTGCCAGGCGTGTTGCAGCAGGGCCTGGTCGGGATGAAAGTCCGGCGCCTCCTTGCCGCACTCCCACAGCAGGGCCAGGGCGGCGCGCCAGGGCTCGCGGCCGGCCCGGTCGCCGCCGGGCAGATGAAAGGGGCGCAGGCTGCCGACGCGCTGCCAGTGGCCGGGGCGGCCGCACAGGGCCTCGCCGCCCCACAGCGTACCGTCGCTGCCCAGGCCGGTGCCGTCCCAGGTGAACACCAGCCAGTCGCCGCGGCCTGCATGTTCGCCGTAGAGGGCGCCGGCATGGGCGTGGTGGTGCTGCACCGCCTGCACGGGCAGGCCACTTTGCCGGGCCCACCGGCTGCTGGCGTAGCCCGGATGGGTATCGCAGACGAGGCGCTGTGCCTGCACGCCGTACAGCTGTTGCAGATCGGCGGCCACCTGGGCGAATACGGCGAGGGCGCGGGGGGCGTCCAGGTCGCCGATGTGTGGCGAGATCACGATGCGATCCTCCCAGGCCAGGGCGAGGCTGTTTTTCATGTGGCCGCCCACGGCGAGCAGCGGCGCGTCGAGGCGCAATGGCAGCGGCAATTCCAGAGGGGCATTGCCGCGGCCGAGGCGCAGCGGGCGAGGTGTCCCGCGGCTGCTGCGCCAGACCGGGTCATCGGCGGGACGCAGGATCGGGCGGTCGTGGTGCAGGAAGGCGTCGGCGATCCCGGCCAGACGGCGGGCGGCCTCGCCATTGTCGGTCAGCACCGGCTCGCCGCTGATGTTGCCCGAGGTGGCCACCAGCGGGCCGCCGAAATCGTCCAGCAGCAGGTGATGCAGCGGCGCGTAGGGCAGCAGGGCGCCGATTTCGTCGAGGCCAGGGGCGAGGGCGGGGGCCAGGGTGCTGTCGGCGCGGCGGCGGCACAGCACGATGGGGCGCTGCGGCGAGCCCAGCAGGGCGGCCTCGTCTGCGGTTGGCTCCAGTTGCGTGCGCAGCAGGTCGAGGCCGTCCCTGCCCTGCTGCGGAAACATCACCGCCAGCGGCTTGTGCGGCCGCTGCTTGCGCGAACGCAGGCGCTGCACCGCCGCATCACTGCTCGCGTCGCACAGCAGGTGATAGCCGCCGACGCCCTTTACCGCGACGATGGCGCCGGCGCGCAGCGCGCTCACCGTGGCGCGCAGGGCGGCTTCGTTGTCGGTAATGGTGTCCGCCTCGTGCACGAACTCCAGCTGTGGCCCGCACTGCGGGCAGGCGATCGGTTCGGCATGGAAGCGGCGGTCGGCGGGGTTTTCGTATTCGGCGCGACAGGCCGGGCAGAGCGGGAATCCCGCCATCGAGGTGTTGGGGCGGTCGTAGGGCAGGCGCGCGATGAGGGTGTAACGCGGGCCGCACTGGGTGCAGTTGATGAAGGGGTAGCGGTAACGGCGGTCCTGCGGGTCGCGCATCTCGCCCAGGCAGTCGGCGCAGGCGAAGTAATCGGGCGGCACATGGATCTGCGGCGGGTCACCGGCATCGCTGGGCAGGATGGCAAAGCCGCTGTGTGGCGATGCGTCGGCGGCCTCCATACGGTGGAGGAGTGCGGGCTGTGCCAGCGGCGGCGCCTGATCGATGAGCGCTGCGATGAAGGCATCGAGTACGGCCGGTTCGCCCTGTGCCAGGATTTCCACCACACCGCTGCGATTGCGCACCCAGCCGCCGATGCCGTGGCTGCGGGCGAGGCGGTAGACGAAGGGGCGGAAGCCGACGCCCTGGACGTGGCCGCCGATGATCAGGCGCAGGGAAGGCATGTGCCGAGTTTCGAGTTTCGGGCCGCGGGTTGCAAGCCTCCCGTCGTCCCGGGCGAAACCCGGAACTAGGGAAGGTCTGAATAAGTCCATCCTGGACTTCTCAGACCACGCCAGCGAAAAGTGTGATTTTCGCTCGGCTTCATTTTTCAACGGCTTATCGTCGTTGAAAAATGGCGGCACATCCCTGTGCCGCGGAAGCTCTGAACTTATTCAGAGCTTCCCTAGGCGATGTGGCGATCGAGAAACTCGCGCACGAAGGGTGCCGGCCGCGCGGAGGTGAAGCGATCCACCTCGGCGCCGTTCTTGAACAGGATCACGGTGGGGAAGCCGCGCGCCTTGTAGTGGCCGGCGATCTTCATGTTCTCGCCTTCGTCGGCATCCAGTTTGGCGAGCAGCACCTTGCCCGCGTATTCACGCAACACCTTGTCCAGCACCGGCGCCAGGGCCAGGCAGGGGGAGCACCACTCGGCCCAGATGTCGAGCAGGATCGGCTGCCGGTGCGAAGCCTCCAGCACCTTGTCCTTGAAGTCCTCCTGCATCACATCGAAGATGTACGGATTATGTCCAGTCATGATTATTCGCCAGTTCGGGGTGAAAACGTGCAGCGCGCCATTCTGCGCATCCCCTGCCTGCTTTGCAACCGGCGCCGGCCATGGGCCTGACGCCGCTGCTCAATCATGCCTGGGACGTGACGCCAGCGGCGGCGCGGGCTTTGCAGGAGTCGCTGCGCGGCAGGGTGGTGCTGCGCGACCGGTTGGGCGAGGTGCGCTGTGTGGCCGGTGTCGACGTCGGTTTCGAGCAGGACAACACCATCACGCGCGCCGCGGTGGCGCTGTTGTCCTATCCCGAGCTGGAACTCATGGAATACGCCATCGCGCGCCGTCCCACCGGTTTCCCCTACGTACCGGGCCTGCTGTCCTTCCGCGAGATTCCGGCCGTGCTGGAGGCGCTGGCGCGACTGCGCGGGCGGCCAGATCTGCTGCTGTGCGACGGCCAGGGTATCGCCCACCCGCGCCGCTTCGGCATCGCCGCCCATCTCGGCGTGTTGTGCGACGTGCCGGCCATCGGCGTGGCGAAGAGCCGGCTGCTGGGTACCTTCGGCCAGTTGCCCGATCAGCGCGGTGCCTGGGTGCCGCTACGTGACGGTGGGGAAATCATCGGTGCCGTGCTGCGCACGCGGCGCGGCGTGAAGCCGCTGTTCGTCTCGCCCGGACACCGCATCAGCCTGCCCACCGCCGTGTACTACACCCTGGCCTGCACCGGGCGCTATCGTTTGCCGGAGACCACGCGCCAGGCCCATCATCTGGCCTCGGTGGCACAGTTTGTCGACGGCGCGGATTCGTGCCTACAATCAGTGCCATTGCCAACGGGAGAGAATAATTCATGAACCTGGAAAAGGTCGTCTTCGGTTTCTTCATCATTCTGGCGCTGACCCTGAACTTCGGCTTCTTCATCGGCGAATTCGACAACCCCGATCACCATAACGTCTATGAGCTGTTTGCGGTGATCGTGGTCAACCTGATCGCCACGGTGCTCAAGTTCGGCGATCGCACGCAGATGGGCGCGCTGCTGCTGGCCTCGTCGCTGGTGGCCGACCTGCAGTTGTTGGCGGCGGCAGTCGTCTGGGGCTATGCCCAGCATGTCAGCGGCACCGGCCTGGATTCGATGGTGATGGGCAGCATCGTTTCCCTCGCCGGCGGCGCCATGCTGGCCAACATCGTTTCGGTGGTGCTGCTGATCATCGAAACCACCAACCTGCGGCGCTGATGGACAAGGTCATCTTCCTGTTCCTGCGGCGCATGCGTGCGCCGCTGCTGGTGCTGATCGCCGCCTACACCATCGCCGTGCTGGGCCTGGTGCTGATCCCCGGTGTGGACGATCAGGGCCGGCCCTGGCATATGGGCTTTTTCCATGCCTTCTATGTCATCAGCTATACGGCGACGACCATCGGTTTCGGTGAAGTGCCCCATGCCTTCACCGATGCGCAGCGCATGTGGACCATCGTCTCCATCTATCTGTCTGTAATCGCCTGGCTGTATGCCATCGGCAAGATCCTCACCCTGTTGCAGGAGCCGGCCTTCAAGCGCGCGGTGATCGAGCAGGCGTTTGCACGCAGCATCCGCCGCCTGCGCGAGCCGTTCTATATCATCTGTGGTTATGGTGACACCGGCAGCCTGCTGGTGCGTGCCCTGGCGCAGCGCAACATCCGCGCCGTGGTCATCGACCGCAATCCTGACCGCATCGATGACCTGGAGCTGGAGGATATGGGCATGTATGTGCCTGGCCTGTGTGCCGACGCCAGCCTGTCGTCCTACCTCACCATGGCGGGCCTGCTCCACCATCACTGCCGCGGCGTGGTGGCGCTCACCGACGACGACGAGGCCAACCTGAAGATCGCCATCACCAGCAAACTGCTCAACCGGCCGCTGCCGGTGATCTGCCGCGCCGAGACGCGCGATGTGCAGAACAACATGGCGTCCTTCGGCACCGATTACATTATCAACCCCTTCGATACCTTCGGCGATCGGCTGGGGCTGGCGCTGCACTCGCCGGGGACCCATCTGCTCTATGAATGGTTGACCTCGGTACCCAATATGCCGCTGTCGGAGCCGCTGTATCCGCCGCACGGCAAGTGGGTGTTGTGTGGTTACGGCCGCTTCGGCAAGGCGGTGCACGAAAGTCTGGTGGGTGAAGGAGTCGAGGTCGTGATCGTCGAGGCCGACCCGCAGCGCACCGGCTGCGCCGATCGCTGCATCATCGGCCGCGGCACGGAGGCGATAACGCTGCAGGCCGCCGGAATCGACGAGGCGGTGGGCATCGTCGCCGGCACCGACAACGATGCCAACAATCTGTCCATCGTGATGACGGCAGCGGAACTCAATCCCAAGTTGTTCATGGTGGCGCGGCAGAACCGGCATGACAACGACGCCATCTTCAAGGCCGCCAGGCTCGATCTGGTGATGCACCGCAGCGAGATCATCGCCGAGGACATCCTGGCCCAGCTCACCACCCCCTTGTTGCCGGTATTCCTGCAGCAGGCGCGCGCGCAGAGCAACGACTGGGCCAACGAGGTGGTGAGCCGCATCAGCGCGGTGACCGGCGAGGTGGTTCCCGCGGTGTGGACGCTGACGCTGGACGGCAATGAGGCGCCTGCCCTGCTGCGGGCACTGGCGGCCGGCGATGTGCGCCTGGGCGAGATCATGCGCGATCCGCGTGCGCGCGACGAAGCGCTGCCCGCCATCGCGCTGTTATTGCAGCGCGGGCGGGAGACACGCTTGATGCCGACGGGGGATGTCGTGTTGCGCAGCGGCGATCGCCTGCTGTTCTGCGGCCGCAGCGGTGTGGCGGAGCGCATGGCCCGCACCACACTCAACGACAACGTGCTGCGCTACGTCCTCAGCGGTGAGGAGCGCCCCGCCGGCTGGGTGTGGAAGGCCCTGCGGGCGAGGGGTTAGGGACGGGATACGAGGTACGAGATAGGCACAACGGTTTTGGTTCGTGCGCCCTGTTTCGCGCTCAGACACCAGACCGTTTGGTATTTCGTCCCGCGTATCCCGCCTCCCGTACCTGCTCAGTACTGCGGCATGTACAGCGGATACAGCACCTGCTCTTCCTTCTGGATGCGTTGTCCCAGCACCTGGCCGATGGTGGCGAAGTCCTTGGCGAAGGCCCCGGCCAGTTCCTTGTCCACACCGATGGCCTCGTATTTCTTCAGGAAGTTCATCGCTACCTTGGCGATGCCGTCCATCTCGCGGCGGAAACCGCGGATCAGTTCGGAATTGGTTTCGTCGTTGGCCAGACAGCGGTCCAGATAGATGTACAGGCGCACGTTCTCGGTGAGCAGGTGGCTCTGCAATCCGCTGCGGAAGGCGTCGAGTTTCTGCGACACCGCGGCGTAGTCGCCTTCATCGAAGGCGGCCTTGATTTCGCCATAGAGGCCGAGCAGGGCCTGATGGTCGGACTTCAGCTGGTCTATCAGCTCGGGGTGATAGCGGATCTCGGTGCCGGGGGCGGTGTTGTATTGCGGCGTCGCCGCCGCAGGCGCGTCCTGTTTGCTCTCCCCCTTCTTTTTGAAAAAGTCGAACATGGTCTCTCCTCCTGAGTTGTGTCGTGTGGAGGGAGATCAATAGCCGTTCGATGTGTGCGTGTATTTGATTTGGATCAAGATGCAGAGCCCGTTCCCGCGGACCACCAGATGCGGCAGGCACCCTCGTCGGACACCATGCAGGGGCCGATGGGACTGCGCGGGGTGCAGGGCTGGCCGTACAGCTTGCAGGCGGTGGGGGGGATCCTGCCCAGCACCACGCGGGCACAGTCGCAGCCGGGCGGCATCTCGCCGGCGCGGCGGCGCAGTGCGGCGCCGTGATCGGGCAGGTGTTCGCGGGCGTCGTGGCGGCGCAGCGCGCCCTTGAGGTGGTAGCCGGAGGCGGGGATGTTGCCGATGCCGCGCCAGGGGGCGGCGCCGATGTCGAAGCTGGCCGCCAGCAGGCGCCGTGCGGCGACATTGCCTTGTGGTCTGACCACCTCCGGATAGCAATTGGCCAGGCCGGCCTTGCCGTCCAGTTTCTGCCGGATTACGGCGTAAAAGGCGGCGAGCAGGCTCTCCGGGCTGAAACCGGCCACCGCCGCCGGCAGGCCATGTTTTTCCGGCACGAACAGCCATTCGTCGGAACCCATCACCGCCGATACATGGCCGGGGGCGATGAGGGCATCGAAGCCGGGTTGTTCGGAATCCAGCAGCATCGCCACCGCCGGCCAGGTGAGGCGGCCGGCCATCACCAGCAGGAGATTCTCCGGCGCGCCCTCCTGCAGCAGGGCGGCGAGCGGTGCGGTGGTGGTTTCGAAGCCGGCGGCAAGAAATACCACCTGGCGAGCGGGATTGTCGTGGGCGATCCGTGCCGCCTCGAGCGGCGAGGCGATGGGGCGGATATCGGCGCCGAGGGCGCGCGCCTGTTCCAGCGAGCGCGCCTCGTCCTTCGGCACATTCACCGGCACGCGCAGCATGTCGCCGTAAGCCACTACGATGGCCTCCTCGCGCAGGCCGTGCTGGATGGCCGCGTAGATGGCCTCTTCCGGGCATACGCATACGGGGCAGCCGGGCCCGGGAATCAGTTCGATGTTGCGGGGCAGGACACCACGCAGGCCGGCCGTGGTGATGGAGCGTTCATGACCGCCGCAGACGTTCATGATGCGCACCGGCTCCGTCAGCGGCAGGGCGCGGATCAGGTCGAGCCAGTCGCGGGCGCTACGCGTCATATCGGGAAACCGCGAAAATCCAACGCAAAGACGCAAAGGGGCGCAAAGAATAATTTTTCCGTAGGGTGCACACCGCGCACCCTACGCGTCGCTGCACCTGAGTCCGCACAAGACCACACTGCACCAGCGATGTTCATCCAGGGGCTTTTTGCCCCCATTACCCTTGCGCTCTTCGCGTCCTTTGCGTCTTTGCGTTGAAGTCTTTTGACGTTCATACACGGAATACACCGTTGAATCTTTCCGCTGGCCGCAGCTTGCGCGCGGCCGCGCGGCGTGCCGCAGTCTCTGCGCGCAGCCAGCCAAACCAGGCGTCCATGCCGGCGCCCTTGCGGGCGGACAGTTGCAGCACCGGGGCGGCGTTGGCCAGCTGGCGCAGATGCTGTTCGGCCCGCGCCGGGTCGAAGTCGTCCAGCACGGCCAGCAGGTCGGACTTGGTGAGCAGCAGCAGATCGGCGGCGCGGAACATCACCGGGTATTTCGCCGGCTTGTCGTCGCCCTCGGTGGTGGAGAGCAACACCACGTTGCGGTGCTGGCCGAGGTCGAAGCTGGCGGGGCAGACCAGGTTGCCGACGTTCTCGATGAACAGCAGGTCGATTTTTGCGAGGTCGAGGTGGTGCAGGGCATCGTGCACCATGTGGGCGTCCAGATGGCAGGCGCTGCCGGTGGTGATCTGGATCGCCGGCACGCCCTGGGCGCGAATGCGTTCGGCGTCGTTCTCGGTCTCCAGATCGCCCTCGATGACGGCGATGCGGAGTTCATCCTTCATTGCCGCGATGGTCGCCTCCAGCAATGCGGTCTTGCCCGCGCCGGGGGACGACATCAGGTTGATGGCGAGCACGCCGTGTTTCTCCAGATGCTCGCGGTTGTGCGCCGCCTGCTGGTCGTTTTCGCCCAGCAGGCCGTGCAGCACCTCCACCGCCGCCTTGCCGTCAGCGCTGTGTGACAGTTTGCCGCCGGCCTCGATGAGGTGCTTGTTGCCGGGAGTGATGTTGCAGCCGCAGGTGTCGCACATAGGGGCAGATACAAGTTACAAGTGGAAAGTTACAAGTATAAGAACTTCAAGACTTCGTCAGCTCAATACTTGCCAATAACAGTTCATCGCCGCTGATGAGCTGTGTGTGCCAGTCGCCGCAGGCACCGCAGATGAGGCGGTTGGGCGCTGCGGCGGTCTCGGCACCGCAATTTTGGCAGCGCACGGTGAGCGGCAGTTCCTCGATCACCAGTTCGGCGCTGGCGGCCACGGTGCCGGCGCGGGCGATGGGGAAGGCATCCTGCAACAGACGCGGCTCGACGCCGGATAGCGGACCGATGCGCAACACGACTTTCTCTACGCTGTGCGCGGCGTTCTCCCTTGCCACCTGTTCCACCTGGGCCAGCAGCGCCTGGCACACCGACAATTCATGCATCGCTTTCCGCCAGGATCTGGTCGAACAGTTCCCAGGACTGGCGCGCGTCTTCCTCACTGATCTTCTGGATGGCGTAGCCCACGTGCACGATGACGAAATCGCCCACGGCGGGCAGCTCGTCCTGCAGCATGAACAGGCTGATGTCGCGCTCCACGCCCTTGGCGCTGGCGCGTGCGTTGTAGCCGCTTATGCCGATGATCTGCATGGGAATGCCGAGACACATGGTGGGAAATCCGCTGGCCAAGTCCCCGCGAGTATAGCCATATCACCGGGACAACCCAACACACTCGCCAAATGTCACAAACTGTGTCTATAGTTAGCGGACAACACCAATAACTAAAACAATTCCGAGGAGATCATGACCACAGTCGTGCTGGGCGTGGGCAACACCCTGCTTACCGACGAGGGGGTAGGGGTGCATGTGGTGGAGCGTCTGCGCCGCGATCATCCCGCTCTCGATGCCGTCGAATATCTCGATGGCGGCACCCTCAGTTTCACCCTGGCCGGCCCCATGGCCGAGGCCGACGAACTCATCATCATCGATGCCGCCGAACTGAAGGCGGTTCCCGGCACCGTCACCCTGTTTGAGGAGGCTGCGATGGACGACTATCTGGGGCGCGGCAAGCGCCGCAGCGTGCATGAGGTCAGCCTGCTCGACCTGCTGGCCATCGCCCATCTCACCGACTCCCTGCCGGCGCGCCGTGCCCTCATCGGTATCCAGCCACAGGAGCTGGGCTGGGGGGATACGCCCAGCCCGGTGGTCGCGGCGGCGATCCCCCGGGCCTGCACCATGGCCCTCGATCTCATCCGGAAATGGCGACAATGAACAGTCTGAAAAATATCGGCGTGCATGTGGTGCATGTGGGCGGCAACGGCAATGCCAGAGCGGTGCTGCGCGAAGTGGAAAACCTGCTGCAGAAGCTGGTGGAGGAGGGCGAGGAGAGCAGCATCGATCTGTCCGGCCTGCCGTTGACGCCGGAGGATTATGACCTGCTGGAGGAAACCCTGGGCGAGGGCGAGGTGGTGGCCGAGGTGCACAGTCTGGGGCCGACGCGCATCCACGAAACCGGCATCCCCGGTGTGTGGTGGGTGACCCATTACAACGACGAGGACGAGGTGCTGGCCGAGTTCATCGAGGTGGCCTGGTGCCCCGAGATACTGCTGGCGCCGGAGGATGACGTGAAGGACGGGCTGGAGGCCTTGCGTGCCCGTCTGTTCGAATTGAATCAGGAGGGTGGTCATGGCGGATGAAACCATGCTCGATATTTTGAAGCGGCGCGGCGTCAGCCGGCGCGGTTTCCTGAAATTCTGTGCGGCGACCACCTCGCTGCTCGCCCTGCCGCCGTCCATGGCGGCGGCGGTGGCCGAATCCCTAGGCAGGGTGCGACGTCCGGCGGTGATCTGGCTGTCGTTCCAGGAGTGCACCGGTTGCACCGAGTCGCTGACCCGCGCCCATTCCCCCAGTATCGAGAGCCTGATCTTCGATGCCATCTCCCTCGACTATCACCACACCCTGCAGGCGGCCTCCGGCCATGCCGCGGAGGAGGCGCGCGAGCACTCCATGAAGGCGGACTGGGGCAACTATCTGCTCATCGTCGACGGCTCCATCCCGCTCAAGGACGGCGGCGTGTATTCCACCATCGCCGGCATCAGCAATCTTGCCATGCTGCAGGAGGCGGCGGCCGGCGCCGCCGCCATCGTCGCCATCGGCACCTGTGCCGCCTACGGCGGCCTGCCCCACGCCCAGCCCAATCCCACCGGCGCGGTGGCGGTGTCCGACATCGTCAAGGACAAGCCGATCATCAATGTTCCCGGCTGCCCGCCGGTGCCAGCGGTGATGGTGGGGGTGCTGGCCCACTACCTTACCTTCGGCACGCTGCCCGACCTCGATGATCTGGGGCGGCCGCGCGCCTTCTATGGCGAGTCCATCCACGATCGCTGCTATCGCCGGCCGTTCTACGACCAGGGCAAGTTCGCCAAGACCTTCGACGATGCGGGGGCGCGCGACGGCTGGTGTCTGTTCGAACTGGGCTGCAAGGGACCGACCACCCACAACGCCTGCGCCACCACCAAGTGGAACGGCGGCACCAGCTGGCCGGTGCAGTCCGGCCACGGCTGCATCGGTTGTTCCGAGCCGGACTTCTGGGATGCCGGTGGTTTCTACAAGGCACTCTCCACGCCGGTGAACTCCGTCAGCGGTGCCGCCACGGCGGCGGTGGCCGCAGGCGCGGCGGCCGGCATTGCCATCGGCCTGGCCAACCGCCAGCGCAAGGCGCGCGCCCGGGCCGGACACCAGACCGTCACCATCGCAGACCTGGAGAAGTGAGATGAGTGCCATGGAGTTGCTGCTATGGGCGCGCGGGCCGGGGCTGGTCATTGCCGCCGTCATCTTCCTGTTCGGCATGACGCTGCGCCTCATCGAGGTCTACAGCCTGGGGCGCAAGCGCGATCTGGCTGTGCCGCGCAGCCCGACGCCGGGATCGGGCTGGCGTACCATCGTTACCCGCTCATTGCCCCATGCCGATACCTGGCGCCGCTCCGGGCTCACCATCGTCGCCGGCTTCGTGTTCCACATCGGCCTGTTCGTCGTGCTGCTGTTCCTGCTGCCGCACATCGAGCTGATCCGCTCGCTCACCGGCCTGAGCTGGCCGGCGCTGCCGACACCGCTGGTCGACCTGGTGACGGTGATCACCCTGATCGCCCTCATCGTCGCCCTGGTGCACCGGCTGATGGACCCGGTGAAGCGGTTTCTGTCCGGCTTCGGCGACTATCTGGCCTGGACCGTGACCTTCCTGCCGCTGCTCACCGGGTACATGGCCTACCATCACCTGCTGCTCGACTACACCCTGCTGCTGGCGCTGCACATCCTGTCCGTCGAACTGCTGCTGGTGGTATTCCCCTTCACCAAGCTCACCCACACCTTCACCCTGTTCATCGCCCGCTGGTACAACGGCGACATCGCCGCGCGCAAGGGGGTGGCGTCATGAGCAGTAAGCAGGGGCCCCGCGTAGCGGGGATGCGCACGTCCGCGAATGACGCCGGCCACCGACAGGCGCGGAGCAAGTCGCCGGCAGGTTGGAGCGGAGGTGGCGTCATGAGCAGTAAGCAGGGGCCCCGCGTAGCGGGGATGCGCACGTCCGCGAATGACGCCGGCCACCGACAGGCACGGAGCAAGTCGCCGGCAGGTTGGCGCGGAGGTGGCGTCATGAGCAGTAAGCAGGGGCCCCGCGTAGCGGGGATGCGCAAATGTGTAGGGTGGGCAAAGCGCAGCGTGCCCACCCTGGGCGCCGAGGGTGGGCACATCGCTAACGCTCCTTTGCACACCCTAAAAACGCAGTTTGAAACGGAGGTGGCGTCATGAGTGCGACACTTGAGAAAGGCTTGAATGCCTTCCGCGAGGTGATGGATGCCCCCATCGCCAGCTTCTTCTCCAGTTGCGTGCATTGCGGCATGTGCGCCGATGCCTGCCTGTTCTATACCGAGACCGGTGACCCAAAATACACGCCCATCCACAAGCTGGAGCCGTTGCGCCGCCTGTGGCAGCAGGAGTACACCCTGACCGGGCGTGTCGGACGCCTGCTCGGCCTGAGCAAGCCGGTGAGCGACGAGGAACTGAAAAGCTGGAGCGAGCTGGTGTACGACAGCTGCACCCTGTGCGGCCGCTGCTCCATGGTCTGCCCGGTGGGCAACGACATCACCTACATGGTGCGCAAGATGCGCGAAGGCATGGCCGTCGCCGGCCATGCACCGGAGGGCGTCATCGGTGCCACCAAGCGCACCATCGAGCTGGGCAGCCCGATGGGTGTGAAATTGCAGGCCCTGCAGGCGCAGATCCGCGCCCAGGAGGCGGAGACCGGGCTAAGCATTCCGATTGACGTGCAGGGTGCCGACTACATGGCGCTGCTGTCGTCCATGGAGATCATCAACTTCCCGGAATACCTCGGTGCCCTGGCGCGCATCTTCCATCAGGCCGGCGTGAGCTGGACGCTTTCATCGGAGGCCTTCGAGGCCACCAACAGCGGCATCCAAATCGGCGCCTCTGACATTGCCCGGGAGATTGTCGCGCGCATCGTCACCGCGGCGGAAAAATTGCAGGTGAAGAACGTGATCAGCCCGGAATGCGGCCATGCCTTCACCGCGTTGCGCTGGGAAGGTCCCAATCTCATCGGCCGGCCCTACCAGTTCCAGGTGGTGCATATCCTCGAACTGCTCGATGAGTTGCGCCGCAGCGGGCGTCTCAAGACCTCCGGCAAGGAGGATGCGGCGCTGACCTTCCACGACCCCTGCCAGATCGTGCGCCGCGGTGGTGTGGTGCAGCCGCCGCGGGTGCTGCTGGGCGAGGTGGCGAGCGATTTCCGCGAGATGCCGGACCACGGCGTGATGAACTGGTGTTGCGGCGGTGGTGGCGGCGTCAGTGCCAATGACCGTGCCGAGGCGTTGCGCCTGCAGGCCTTCAAGCGCAAGAAGGCCCAGCTCGATGCGCTGGGCGTGGACACCATGGTGACCGCCTGCGCCAACTGCCGCATCGTCTTGGAGGAAGGCTTGGAGCACTACAACATGAACGTCAAGGTGGTCGGCCTGACCGAACTGGTGGCCGAGCATCTGGTGGAACAGGAGGCCGGTAAATGAACGTCAGATATCTTGTCGGGTCCGCAAATGAACGCGAATGTACGCAAATCAAGGAGCAGGTTCATGGGCCCGAGATAGCGGTGCTGCCGCCCACCGGATGAGCCATGTCATGGTGGCTAGCTCAATAGCTATTCGCGTTTATTTGCGTCCATTGGCGGACTGACTGAGGATTTCTTTATGAACCAGCGTGTGGTAGTCGATCCCATTACCCGCATCGAGGGTCATCTGCGCATCGAGGCGGAGACCGAGGGCGGCGTCATCACCCAGGCCTCCAGTTCCGGCACCATGGTGCGTGGCATCGAGATCATCCTGCGCGGCCGTGACCCGCGTGATGCCTGGGCCTACGCCCAGCGCATCTGCGGTGTGTGCACCCTGGTGCACGGCATCGCCTCGGTGCGCGCGGTGGAGAATGCGCTCAACTATCCGATTCCGCCCAACGCCCAGCTGATTCGCAATCTGATGATCGCCGCGCAGTACGTGCATGACCATGTGATGCACTTCTACCACCTGCATGCACTGGACTGGGTGGATGTGGTATCGGCACTGAAGGCCGATCCCAAGGCCACCTCGGAACTGGCGCAGTCGATCAGCCACTATTCCAAATCCTCGCCCGGCTATTTCGCCGACATGCAGAAGAAGCTGAAGGATTTCGTCGAGGGCGGTCAGCTCGGCATCTTCGCCAACGGCTACTGGGGCCATCCGGCCTACAAGCTGCCGCCGGAGGCCAACCTGATGGCGGTGGCGCATTATCTGGAGGCCTTGTCCTGGCAGCGCGAGGTGGCCAAGCTGCACGCCATCTTCGGCGGCAAGAATCCGCACCCCAACTTCCTGGTCGGCGGCGTGCCCTGCGCCATCAGCGTGCATCCGGACCACCCGGGCCGCGGCAAGGGACCGCACTTCCGTGGCGGTGCCGGCGCCACGGCGGTGGACCTCACCGGCCTGCAGAAGGTGAAGGACATCATCGGCCAGATGCGCGACTTCGTCGATCAGGTGTACGTGCCGGACACCCTGGCCATCGCCTCGTTCTACAAGGACTGGGCGCAATACGGCGAGGGCGTGGGCAACTTCATGACCTACGGCGACTTCCCGGCCAATGGCATGGACGACCCGTCCAGCTTCCTGATCCCCTCCGGCGTGATCCTCAACCGCGATCTCTCCACCGTGCATGAGCTGGACATGAACGCCGCCGATCACATCCAGGAATACGTATCCCACTCCTGGTACGACTACAGCGTGGGCAAGGAAAAGGGACTGCATCCCTACGACGGCGAAACCAACCTCAACTACACCGGCCCCACACCGCCCTACGAGCACCTTGAGGTCGACAAGAGCTACTCCTGGCTCAAGTCGCCGCGCTGGAAGGGCAAGCCGATGGAGGTGGGGCCGCTGGCGCGCGTGCTGATGCTGCATGCCCGTGGTCATGCGCAGACGCAGGAACTGGTGAACATGACGCTGCGCACCCTGGACGTGCCGGTGCAGGCGCTGTTCTCCACCCTGGGGCGCACGGCGGCGCGCACGCTGGAGACGAAGATCATCGTCGATGCCATGGCCGGCTGGTACAACCAGCTCATCGCCAACATCAAGGCCGGCGACCTGCGCACCTTCAACGAAACCCTGTGGGAGCCCGCCACCTGGCCGCAGACCGCCCGCGGCGTCGGCTACATGGAGGCGCCGCGCGGCGCGCTGGGTCACTGGATCGTCATCAAGAATGGTACCATCGACAACTACCAGGCGGTGGTGCCGTCCACCTGGAACGCCGGGCCGCGCGATGCGCAGGGACAGGACGGTCCCTACGAGGCCGCCCTCAAGGGCCAGCCGCTGCACGACCCCAAGCAGCCCATCGAGATCCTGCGTACCATCCACAGCTTCGACCCCTGCATCGCCTGCGCGGTGCACGTCACCGACCCGGACGGTGAAGAGCTGGTGAAGGTGACGGTTCGTTGAAACCAGTTACAAGCTGCAAGTGACAAGTTACAAGTGAATGAACTCGCTGCGCTCGTACTGTATTTGAATTCAAACAACCGTGCGCGCAGCGCACACCTGCGCAACTTGTCACTTGTCACTTGTCACTTGTCACTTGTCACTTGTCACTTGTCACTTGTCACTTGTCACTTGTCACTTGTCACTTGTCACTTGAAACTTGTATCGCCGTTAATCAAGGAGGACAGCCCAATGAAATTGCGTCATATCGTTAGCATCATCGGCCTCATGGCCCTGCCCGGCATCGCCGCCGCCCACACCGGTCTCGGCACCGGCGGATTCGGAGCCGGCCTGCTCCATCCCTTCAGCGGTGTCGATCATCTGCTGGCCATGCTTACCGTCGGCCTGTGGGCCGCCACCCTGGGCGGCAGCGCTGCCTGGAAGGTGCCGATGGCCTTTATCGTCATGCTGGTCACCGGCGCGGTGCTGGGCTTGAGCGGAACACATTGGCCTCTGGTGGAGTCCTTCATCGCCGCCTCGGTGCTGGTGCTGGGACTGGCGGTGACCCTGGCCTGGCGCGTGCCGGCCGGCGCGGGCATCGCCCTGGTCGGACTGTTTGCTCTGTTCCACGGCCATGCCCACGGCGCCGAGGTGCCGGTGGCCGCGGTGGGTTATCTGTATGTTGCCGGCATGGTCCTGGCCAGCGGCGCGCTGCACCTGACCGGCTTCGGCATCGGCCATGCGCTCCGGCAGCGTCCCCGGCTGCTGCGCGGCGGCGGCGCCCTGGTGGCGGGGGCCGGTGCCTGGCTGGTGGCCGGTCTGCTGCTGCCGGGGTGATATCACCACAACCGCGCGGTTGTCGTCAGGGAGTGGACGTGTCGTTCAAGAAACAACTGGAGCACCGCCTGCTGCATTGGATGGAACAGGGCTGGACGGTGGCTGTTGCAACGCCATGACACCATCGATGTGATGCTGGAACCCGGTGCGCCCTATGGATGGCCGCATGCGGTGTTCCATGAGTTGCCGCCGGGCAGGTGGGTGGCCGGTTTCAGTATGCGGGTGAGCCGTGGTGGAACCCGGATACCGGGAAGACCGAGGCGCTGCACCACGTCGGCGTGCGTTACGGTAGCGAGGATTATTTTGTTCCCGCCGGGAAAGGGCGCAAGCTGGAACGTTCGGCAGCGGATGAAGTGGACATGTCCGGTGTCGCCGTGGCTCGTTTGGGTGATGGAGCAATTCAGGCTTTGCTAATAAACGGTGTGGAGCGCTATCGTGAAACACTGTTTTGACGACGCCGTCACACTGTCTGGCGGATGATGGCTTGCGTCAAAAAACAGGGCTATACTTGGTCGCGCTGCAGGTTGAAACGTGTCTTTCTGCTTATCCGCCGGAGAACAGGCAGCTCATCTTCAACAGCTGTGGTTGGGATGCATCAGAAATTCATTTTGAGGTGATTTGCATGGCTACAGGTACCGTGAAGTGGTTTAACGAATCCAAGGGCTTTGGTTTCATTGCACCGTCCGATGGCAGCGAAGATGTGTTTGTGCACTTCTCCGCCATTCAGGGCAGCGGCTTCCGCACCCTGCGTGAAGGTCAGGCTGTGACTTTCGAAACGGAAAAGGGACAGAAAGGCCTGCAGGCCCGGAACGTGGTTCCCGCCTAAGCAACTTGCAGCGGTAACGCTGAATTGAGAAACCCGCCATACGGCGGGTTTCCTTTTTCAGGCATGCGCTAGTGTACGGTGCAGGACAGGTGTTTTATTTCCTGAACGGCGCGACGTATTTGTCGTAATAGTCCTCTGCCAGCACGGCCGCCTCGCGCATCTGTTTGATGGTGAGTTGGTCGGCGATGGCATCGCGGAATTTTTCTGCCGAGGTGTCACCCTGGCCGGCAGCGAGGTCGAGCCAGGCATAGGCCTCGATGTAGTTTTTCTCCACGCCCACGCCATACAGATACAGCCCGCCCAGTTTGCCCTGGGCGCGCATATCGCCCTGCCGGGCCGCCTGCAGGAATTCGGCGTAGGCGGCGGTGTAGTTGCCTTGTTCATAGGCCGCCATGCCCTCCTCGAAGCCGGCACGGGCGAAGGTGGAGCAGAAGAGACAGAACAGGGCGGCGGTGAAACGGTGGCGCATGGCGTATCTCCTGGGCTGCATGTTTTTCAGGGGCTGATCGGTTTGCCGTCGAGCAGGGCGCGTCCCTGGTCCAGCTTGAGGCGACCTTCGGCGAACCAGCGTATGGCCTCGGGATAGATGCGGTGCTCCTCGCGCAGCACGCGGGCGGCGAGGGACTCGGGGCTGTCGTTGGGCTGCACCGGCACACGGGCCTGGAGGATGATCGGGCCGGCATCCAGTTCCGGGCTGACGAAGTGTACGGTGGCGCCGTGTACGGCGTCACCGGCGGCGAGGGCGCGGGCATGGGTGTCGAGACCGCGGTGGCGCGGCAGCAGCGAGGGGTGGATGTTGAGCATGCGACCTTCGTAGCGGCGCACGAAACCGTCGCTGAGGATGCGCATGAAGCCGGCCAGCACCACCAGTTCCGCACCGCAGTCGTCGATGACCGCGGCCAGCGCGGCGTCGTAGCTTTCCCGATCGGGATAGTCCTTGTGGTTCAGCACGCGGGTGGTGATGCCGGCCTGGCGCGCACGCTCCAGACCGTAGGCCTCGGCCTTGTTGCTGATCACCGCGCGGATCTCCACCGGCAGACCGGCCTGCGCGGCGTCGATGATGGCCTGCAGGTTGCTGCCGCTGCCGGAGATGAGGACGACGATGGGCAGTTTGCGCGGGCCGGTCGCACTCATCAGTTATTGATCACGACCTGTGCACCGTCCGCGGCCACCGTATCGATGGCACCCAGGTGCCAGGCGTTCTCGCCGGCGCCGCGCAGCAGCTCCAGACTGCGGGCCAGGTCTTCCTGGGCTACCGCGATCACCATGCCGACGCCGCAGTTGAACACGCGGTGCATCTCGCGCTCGGCGATGTTGCCCTTCTGCTGCAGCCAGTCGAAGACCGGCGGACGCTGCCAACTCTTGCCGTCGATGACGGCGCGGCAGTTCTCCGGCAGCACGCGCGGGATGTTCTCGATGAGGCCGCCGCCGGTGATGTGGGCGAGGGCATGCACGTCCACCGCGGCGAACAGCTTGAGCAGCGGCTTGATGTAGATGCGGGTGGGAGCGAGCAGGGTCTCGCCCAGGGTCTTGCCGTGGAACTCCTCGCCCAGGTAGGCGTTGCTCACCTCGATGACCTTGCGCACCAGGGAATAGCCGTTGGAGTGCGGGCCGGAGGAGGCGAGGCCGATCAGGGCGTCACCCGGGCGCACCTTGCTGCCGTCGATGATCTTGCTCTTTTCCACCACGCCGACGGCGAAGCCGGCCAGGTCGTAGTCGCCGCCGTGGTACATGCCCGGCATCTCGGCGGTCTCGCCGCCGATGAGGGCGCAGCCGGCCTGTTCACAGCCTTCCGCGATGCCCTTGATCACGTCGGCGGCGGTGTCCACATCGAGGTGGCCGGTGGCGTAGTAGTCGAGGAAGAACAGCGGCTCGGCGCCCTGTACCACCAGGTCGTTGACGCACATGGCGACCAGATCGATGCCGATGGTGTCGTGCTTGTGCAGCTGCATCGCCAGCTTGAGCTTGGTGCCGACGCCGTCGGTGCCGGATACCAGGACCGGCTCCTTGTAGCGATCCAGCGGCACCTGGAACAGGGCGCCGAAGCCACCCAGGCCGCCGATCACTTCGGGGCGCTGGGTGCGTTTGGCGTAGGGTTTGATGCGTTCGACCAGGGCGTCGCCTGCGTCGATGTCGACCCCGGCGTCGCGGTAGCTGAGGCCGGCGCTGTGCTGCTTGTCGTTGCTCACGTGTAGTCCCCGTCGAGGCTGGTGATGCGTGGGCCGGGCCCACGGTACGGAAAGTGCGCTATTGTACCTTGAACATCCGGCGCCGTCTGCCGCGGCTTGACTTGCGGCAGGCAGTGACATAGCGTGCGCGGGCATGAAGCGACTCCCTTCTCTTCTCTGGATACTGCTGCTCATCGGGCTGGTCGCGGGTGCGGCGACGGCGGCGGAGGTGCGCGATCTCTACGAGGCCGAGGTCGTGGTGGCCGACCAGCAGGCGGAGGCGCGCCAGCAGGCCATGCGTGACGGGCTGGCCGAGGTGCTGGTGCGCGCCACCGGCTATGGCGCCACGGCACAGGATCCAGGGCTGGCCGATCTGCTCGACAACGCCCCCCGCTATGTGCAGCAGTACCGTTACCGCACGGTGCGGGCGACGGACACCACGCCGGCCACGCTGGCGCTGTGGATGTCTTTCGACGCCAAGGCCATCAACCAGTCCCTGCGTGAGCGCGGCCAGCCGGTGTGGGGCAGTGCACGCCCCCTGCTGCTGGTGTGGTTGGCGCTGGAGACCGGCAGCGAACGGCGTCTGGTGTCTGCGGCGGAAAGCGTCGCCTGGCCAGCGCTGGAAACGGCGGCGCGCCGGCGTGGTCTGCCCCTGCGTCTGCCCCTGCTCGATCTGGAGGATCAGGCCCGGGTGACCGCGGCCGATGTGTGGGGCGGATTTCAGGAAACGGTCGTGACTGCCTCTGCCCGCTACCAGCCACAGGCGATCCTGCTTGGCCGTCTGTACCACGATCGTCAGGGGGGCTGGCATGCGCGCTGGACCCTGCGGATCGGCGAGGAAGTGCTGCACTGGGACAATACCGGGGCGGTGCCGGATGAGGTACTGACCGCCGGCGTGGAGAGCAGTGCCGATGCCCTGGCGGCGCGCTTCGCCCAGGTGGGTGCCGTGGGTGGCGGCACGCAGCTCAGCCTGCACATCAGCGACGTCAATTCACTGGCCGACTATGCCCGCCTGCTCCGTTACCTGAGCTCACTCAGCGGCGTCAGCGCAGTCCAGGTCACCGCTGTGCAGGGCGGGACGGTGAGTTGTCGGTTGACCCTGGAGGTGGGGCCGGATGCCGTGGCGCGTACCATCGGGCTGGGGACGACCCTGGCAGCGCTGCCCGGAATGGCAGAGCCCCTGAGCCTGGAGCGGCAGTACCGCCTGCTCCCCTGACGGCGGGACATGTTGTCTTTTCTGCCCAATCTCATCACCGGCCTGCGCATCCTGCTGATCCCTCCGTTTCTGTGGCAGTTGTTGCAGGGCAATCATGGCAGCGCCCTGGCACTTTTCGTGCTGGCCGGACTCTCCGATGGCCTGGACGGTTTTCTGGCCAAACACTATGGCTGGCGCAGCCGCCTCGGTGCAGTGCTGGACCCGCTGGCGGACAAGCTGTTGATGTTGTGCGCCTACCTCGCGTTGGGCTGGCTGGGGGCGCTGCCGTGGTGGCTGGTGGGGATGGTGTTGCTGCGCGATGGCATCATCGTTGCCGGGGCGCTGGCCTATTACCGTCTGTTCGGCGCCTATGAAATGGAGCCCCTGCGGGTCAGCAAGCTCAATACCGTATTGCAGATCACGCTGGTGTTCGTCGTCCTGCTGGCGCTGTGGCAGGGGGATGTACCATCGGCAGTGTTGGATGGATTGGTGTGGCTGGTGGGGGCATTTACCCTGTTCAGCGGCATGGCCTATGTATGGATATGGAGCCGGCGCGCCCTGGGAGAGGAAGGCAAAGGATGACGGAATCACAGAAATGGCTGGCGCTGGCGGTGCTGATTCTGGCCGGAGTGCTGCTGTACCTGTTGGCCCCGGTATTGGCCCCCTTCGCGACCGCCGCAATCCTGGCCTATATCGGCAATCCCCTGGTGGAGTCGCTGGCACGCTGGCGCCTGTCGCGCACCGTGGCGGTGGCGGTGGTGTTTCTCGCCCTGGCCCTGCTGGGAGTTTTGCTGGTGCTGGTGTTGGTGCCCATGCTGGAGCGCCAGTTGGTGTTGCTCGCCGGCAAGTTGCCGGCGTTGCTCGACTGGCTGCAGCAACAGGCCCTGCCCTGGTTGCAGACCCGTCTTGGCCTGGCAGAAGCCCCTGACCTCGGCGCCCTCAAAAGGTATGTGGTGGAGCAGTGGCAGTCGGCCGGCGGGTTGGCCGCGAAGATGCTGGCCTCGATGTCCCGCTCCGGCCTGGCCCTGCTCGGCTGGCTGGCCAACCTGCTGCTGGTGCCGGTAGTGGCCTTCTATCTGTTGCGCGACTGGCAAAGGCTGCTGGACTGGCTGCAGGAACTGTTGCCGCGGCGCGTCGAACCCGAGGTGGTGAAACTGGTGCGCGCGGTGGATGAAGTGCTGGGGGCCTTCTTCCGTGGTCAGCTGCTGGTGATGCTGGCATTGGGGCTTATCTACACCTTTGGCCTGTGGCTGATCGGTCTGGACCTGGCCCTGCTCATCGGCATGCTGGCCGGCCTGGTCAGCTTTGTTCCCTACCTCGGTCTCATCGTCGGCGTGTTCGCCGCCGGCATCGCCGCCCTGCTGCAGTTCCATGAACTGTTGCCCCTGCTCTACGTGCTGGCGGTATTCGGTGTGGCCCAACTGCTGGAGGGTATGGTGCTGACGCCCTGGCTGCTGGGCGAGCGCATCGGTCTGCACCCGGTCGCCGTGATTTTTGCGGTGATGGCCGGCGGCCAGCTGTTCGGCTTCCTTGGCATCCTGCTGGCCCTGCCGGTGGCGGCGATGGTGCTGGTGCTGTTGCGCTATGCCCACCGGCGTTATCTCGACAGCCGGCTCTATTCCGCCGCCAACCGGGGCTGACGTGGAACGGCAACTGACCCTGCGCATCGGGCTGCGCGACAGCGCCACCTTTGCCAATTTCCTCCCCGGCGACAACGCCGCGGCACTGCACCTGCTGCAGCAGGGCGGCGAACCTTTCATCTATCTGTGGGGCGCTGGGGGCAGCGGTCGCAGCCATCTGCTCCAGGCCGCCTGTCATGCCGTGACTGCCGGCGGAGGCAGTCCCGCCTACCTGCCCTTGGCCGGGTTGGCCGATACCGGGGTGGCCATGCTCGATGGCCTGGAGCAAATGTCCCTGGTGTGCCTGGATGACCTGCAGGCGGTGGCTGGCAACGCGGCTTGGGAGGAGGCGCTGTTCCATCTCTACAACCGGGTGCGCGATGCCGGCGGGCGTCTGCTGGCGGCGGCCGATGCCAGTCCCGTCACCCTCGGCATTCAGTTGGCGGATCTGCGTTCACGGTTGGCCTGGGGACCGGTGTTCCAACTTCAGCCCCTGGATGACGCCGGCAAGCTTGCGGCGTTGCAGTTGCGGGCCCGGGCCCGTGGCATGGATTTGAGCGAGGAAGTGGGCACTTACCTGTTGCGGCGCTGCCCGCGCGACATGCAGGCCCTGTTCGAATTGCTGGAGCGGCTGGATCAGGCCTCCCTGGCGGCGCAGCGCCGCCTCACCATTCCCTTCGTGCGCGAACTGATCAGTTAAGGAAGTTCTGAATAAGTTCAGAGCTTCCTTAACCCCGCTCGCCGCGTGGCCGCCGCGGGATCACCCCGCCCATGAGGCGGACATAGGACAGTGCGCCGATGTACAGGCACAGTGCCAGCGCAATCTCCACCACCGCCAGCGGCCGATCCCCGGGCGTGGCAAAGGCCTCGCCGGCCCCGTGCAGCAGATACAGCAGGGCCAGCAGGCTGGCCCAGAAGTGACTCTTGGGGCGGGCCTGCAACAGGCCGCGCAGCGGCAACAGCAGCGGTCCGACCAGCACCAGCAGGACCAGTCCGGTGGGCAGGGTGGATGGCGACAGCCAGAGCTGCCAGGCCAGCAACAGGGCGATGAGGCCGAAGTAACCGGCGAGGGTGGCGGTGCGGGCGAGCAGTAAACGATTCATCGGCGCAGCGCCGGGATGTTGCCGGCCTCCAGTTGGGCGCGGGCGGTGAGTGCCAGGCGCCGGCCGAGGGCTTGGCACAGGTGCTTTTCCTCCTCGCTCAGCGGCAGGCCGCCATCGGCCCCGGCGTGGTGGGAGGGGCCATAGGGCGTGCCGCCGCTGCGGGTATGCAGCAGTTCGGTCTCGCTGTAGGGGAGGCCGAGCAGCACCATGCCGTGGTGCAGCAGGGGCAGCATCATGGTGAGCAGGGTGCTTTCCTGGCCGCCATGCAGGCTGGCGGTGGAGGTGAACACAGCCGCCGGTTTACCTATGAGGCTGCCCGAAAGCCAGAGCGGGCTGGTGCGGTCGAGAAAGTATTTGAGCGGTGCCGCCATGTTGCCGAAATGGGTCGGACTGCCCAGGGCGAGGCCGACACATTCCTCCAGGTCGCACAGTTCGGCGTAGGGCGCGCCCTCTGCGGGTATTTCGGGGGCCACCGCCGCGCACTCCGGGGATACGGCGGGTACCGTACGCAGGCGCGCTGCCATGCCCGCAACCTCCTCGATGCCGCGGGCGATATGCCGCGCCATGTCCGCCACGGCACCGTGGCGGCTGTAGTAGAGCACCAGTATCTCGTTCATGGCTTAGAGCAGTTCCAATACCTTTTCCGGCGGCCGGCCGATGACGGCACGCTGGCCGCTGATCACGATGGGGCGCTCGATGAGGCGCGGGTGCCGCACCATCGCATCGATGAGGGCGGCGCGGCTCAGTGCCGGATTGTCCAGCCCCAGTTCCGCGTACTCCGCCTCCTTCCTGCGCATCAGTTCACGCGGTTCCAGGCCGAGCAGTTGGAGGATATGCTCCAGTTCGGCGTGGCTGGGCGGCGTGTCGAGATAGTTGATGACCCGGGCCTGCTGGCCGTGCTCGCCGATCAGTTGCAGCGCCTGGCGCGATTTGGAGCAGCGGGGGTTGTGGTAGATGGTGATGGTCATGGCGCGGCAGCCTGTTGTACGTCGGAGGGTGGCATTTTAGCGGCAGTTGCCGCGGCCGACCATGTGTGTGCAGCGGCCGATTCTGTGATTCCACTAACAATCTACGCGCCGGAAGTGACTGATAATACAGGAACGCTTTACTTGACACTCTTTTTCATAGGGTGTTAGTTTGTACGAAGTATGCCGCCTTTCCTCCGTGGGAAGCAAAATTCAACGACGCATGGAGCCATGAACATGAAAATCAAGAACATGCTGAAGTATTCCGGTCTTGCCGCGCTGGTGCTGACGGTCGCGGTCGGCTGTGCCAGTGCCCCGAAGGAAGAGGCCGCTGAGTCTACCGCTACCCAGGAAACCGCAGCCTCCAGCATGGAAGCACAAAATGCCATCAACGAAGCCAAGCTGGCTGCCGAGAAGGCCCAGGCTGCGGGTGCCGCCTGGCGCGACACCGATGGCCTGATCAAGCAGGCTGAAGAGGCGATGAAGGCCGGCGACTATGCCAAGGCCATTGCACTGGCCGAAGAGGCGCGCCGTCAGGCTGAAGCCGCCCTGGCTCAGCATGAGGCTGAAATGGCCAAGATGGGTGCTGCCGGCAGTGCCTCCTCCAGTTACGAAGTCGTGCGCGGTGACAGCCTGTGGCGCATCTCCGGCAAGAGCGAGATCTACGGTAACCCCTACCAGTGGCCGCTGATCTACAAGGCCAACCGCGACAAGATCAAGGACGCCGATCTGATTTACCCGGGCCAGATGCTTGCCATCGACCGTGCCGCCTCCAGCGCCGATGTGGCCGCTGCCGTCAACCATGCCAAGACCCGTGGTGCCTGGTCACTGGGTGTGGTCGAAGAGTCTGACAAGGCGTATCTCGCCAAGTAATCCCGTGTTGTTGCAGATTGCCGAGAGCCCCGCAAGGGGCTCTTTGCATTTGTGGACTGAAAACTGACATACCGCGCAGCGGGAACGGTGTCACTGTTCCGGTGGTCTACATGGGTGCTGTTACGTATTGTGTACGGGAATAACCGTACCCGCTGCTGCAACCTACATACAGTAAGGAGAGATTAAGTGTTGCGTACAGGTTTGCTGTTTGCCTTGTTGTCGGTCGCGGCAGTTGCTGTGGCCAATCCCGATTTCACGCTGCAGGATATCGACGGCAAGCAACACCGCCTGTCCGATTATCGCGGCAAATGGGTGGTGGTCAACTACTGGGCAACCTGGTGCCCGCCCTGCCGGGAGGAAATTCCTGAGTTAGTGGAGTTCCACGAGCGGCACAAGGATCATGATGCGGTGGTACTCGGGGTAAACATGGAGCAGGTGACGATAGACAAGCTGCGTCAGTTTGTGGAAGAGAATTTTGTTTCCTATCCGATCTTGCCTGGCTCTTCTGACATGGCTACCGTAGGTCCGGTGCGAGGTTTGCCCACCACTTATCTGATAGCACCTGACGGCCGCCTGGTGGCGCGACAGGTAGGCGGGGTTACTGCTGCAGGTATCGAGAGCTTCATCAATAATCAATAACAGCAAATAACAGTTTCATCGAGGCTGAGGAGGAGAAGGCTATG
Source organism: Sulfurivermis fontis (assembly GCF_004001245.1). Taxonomy (NCBI): domain Bacteria; kingdom Pseudomonadati; phylum Pseudomonadota; class Gammaproteobacteria; order Thiohalomonadales; family Thiohalomonadaceae; genus Sulfurivermis; species Sulfurivermis fontis. The sequence continues at coordinate 2,124,012 of NZ_AP018724.1, read as the reverse complement.
CGGCGTATGTTGATGGTTGCCTGTTTGTTGTCTTTGTTGCCCTTCAGCGCAGCGACGGCAGCGGCCGGGCGTGACCCGCTGGTGCATTTCTTCAACGAAACCTTCGGCAATTTCGCCGAAGAGTTGGAGCAGGCGCGCGATCAGGGCAAGAAAGGTGTATTGGTCTTCTACGAAATGGATGAATGCCCCTTCTGCCACTTCATGAAGCAGAACGTGCTCAACCAGCCCAATGTGCAGGAGTATTATCGCGAGCACTTCCTCAATTTCATCGTCGATATCGAAGGCGATATCGAGATTGTGGATTTTGCCGGTAAAACCACCACGCAGAAAGATTTCGCCAAGGTTGCCCGGGTACGTGCCACGCCGGTCATCGCCTTTTATGACCTGGATGGCAAGGAAATCTTTCGGCATACCGGCCGGACTTCCGGGGTAGATGAATTTCTGCTGATGGGCAGGTTTGTCGCGGACGGCATGTACAAGAACCAGAAGTTCACCGTGTACAAGCGCGAATACATGAAAAAATAAGCAGACGCCTCTCCATGTCGATGTTCGAACGTACCGCTTTGTATGCGGCACTCTGCCTGTCGTTGCTGTGCAAATCCGTCGTTGCGCAGGACGCAGGCGAGCCGTTGCCGGATCCGCTGACGCTGGAGCAGGCTTTGACCCTTGCGGAAGAACTGGATCCGGCCATGCAACAGGCTCAGGCGGCGGTAGATCTGGCTCGTGCCGGCGTGCTGGAAGCCGAGGCCCGTGACGGCGTCAATGTCTGGCTGGAGGGACGCGCCCGCTGGATAGAGCCGGCAGACAACACGGCAGACGATTCCCGTGATGATCACAAGGCGAGCCTGCTGGCGCGCAAGAATCTGTACGACTTCGGGCGCAGCAGTGCGCAGCAGGCCGCCGCTGTGGCGGAACTGGACGGCAGTGAGCTGATCTACCTCGACAGCGCACGGCAACGCAAACTGGAGGTCATGCGCCGGTTTTTCGATGTGCTGCGCGCCGATATGGAATTTGCCCGTGACGATGAGGCCATGGCGGTGGCTTACGTCACGCTGGATCGCTTGCGCAACCGCCATGAGTTGGGGGAGGTTTCCGATCTCGAAATACTCACTATGGAAAACGAGTACGAACAGACGCGGCGCAATCGTACCGCCAGCGAGAATCGCATGCGTGTGGCGCGTGCGCAGTTGGCCATTGTGCTCAATCGCCCCGGCATGTTGCCTTCCACTCTGGTACGTCCGGAGCTGCCGCAGCTGCAGCGCAGCTTGCCGGAATATGAACAGTTGCTGGGCAAGGCTATGGCGGAAAACCCGCGCCTGCAGGCATTGCGCAAACGTGTGGAGGCGGCACGGCAGCGGCTGGAGGGGGCTTACGCCGGCCGCCGCCCGCGTATCAGCGGTGAACTGGAAGCCTCCGAGTATTCCCGCTCCATGGGCTCCAACGACAAGATGCGCGCCAGCATCTATGTGGAAGTACCACTGTATGATGGCGGTTCCACCCAGTCAGCGGTAGCGCGTCAGCAGGCGGAGTTGTACCGGGTCCAGGCCGAGCTGACAGAAGGCGAGCGTTCCTTGCGCCAAGCTGTCCTGGAACTGTGGACTGAATTGAAAAATCTGCGTGTTGAGCATGAGCGTGTCATTGCGCAGCGCAATTTCCGCGATCTGTATCTGGACCGCAGCCGTGCACTCTACGAAATGGAGGTACAGGCTGATCTGGGGGATGCCATGGTACGCCTCACCGAGGCCCAGCTGGATGAGCTTAATGTGCGTTTTGCCATGGCACTGGCCTGGGAGCGTATGGATGCCCTGACTGGCGGTGCCTTGCCGCCGGAGGCAGCCGCAGTACGACAATAAGGTAGAAGCTACGATGAAGATGACGCGTGGGATATTGGTGTTGTGCGGTCTGCTGGCCTCCACAGCGCTGCCGGCGGGAGAGGTGACCGGGAGCCTGCAATGGCTGCGTCGCGTGGAGCTGAGCACGCCAGCCTCCGGGGTGATCAGCCAGGTAGCGGTCAATAATGGCGACGAGGTGCAGCAGGGACAGCTGCTGCTCAATCTTGATCCGCGCGGTTTCAATGCCCTGGTGAGGAAGGCGGAGTCCCGGGTGCTGAGTGCGCGGGAGGCGCGGGACGAAGCCAAGCGTGAACTGGAGCGGACGAGCGAGATGTATGACCGCACTTTGCTGTCGGATCACGAATTGCAGTTGGCCAAGATAGCGCTGAGCAATGCCGAGGCGGAGTTGCAAGCAGCCGAGGCTGAACGCACGTTGGCGCGACTGGAACTGGAGTACAGCCGGGTAACGGCACCCTTCGACGGTGTGATCCTGGAGCGCCGTGCCGAGGTGGGTCAGACGGTGGTGACACGTATGCAGAGTGTGCCGTTGCTGGTGTTAGCCGAGACTGGCCGCATGCTGGCACGGGTCGAGGTGAGCGAGCAGGAACTGGCGGCGTTGCGCACAGGCTTGGATGTGCAGGTGCGTGCCGGCAACAAGGTCTTTCAGGGCAAGGTGCAGCGGGTGGGTATGGAGCCGGTGATTGCCGCCGGCGGCGTGGCCCGCTACGAAGTCGATGTCCTGTTTGAATATCCCCGCACCGAGCGTCTGCGCGCCGGGCAGAGCGCAGTTGTCGTGTTGCCCTGATGAGCTGTTGCCGTTGCCTGGTCGCCGGCAAGGTGCAGGGGGTCTGGTATCGGGCCGCCACCCAGCGCCAGGCGCTGGCACTGGGGCTCACCGGTTATGCCCGCAACCTGCCCGATGGCCGCGTCGAGGTATTGGCCTGTGGCGATGAGGCGGCATTGCGGCAACTGCAGGACTGGCTCTGGCAGGGACCGCCCGCCGCCGTGGTAAGCGATGTGCAGTGCGAGTCGGCGGCGGAGGCCGCCGCCGACGGTTTTGCTACTTTCTAGCTCTGAACTTATGCAGAGCTTCCTCAGAGTTCAATCCCTCTATTTGTACCAGTGTGTGCGCAGCGCGGTGTAGATGCGCTGCGGGTATCTGGCGCTGCCGGGACTGCCGTTGTAGCGGGCCAGGGCGCGGGTGAGATCGCCGCCTTCCTTGTCCAGGTAGTAGCGCAGAATGGTGCAGCCCATGCGCAGATTGGTGTGGATGTGGAACAGGTTGTCGTCGGGGTGGCCGATTTCATCGAGCCAGAACGGCATGATTTGCATCAGTCCCTGCGCGCCGGCCACCGAGATGGCGAAGCGATCGAAATTACTTTCCACCTGGATCACGGCAAGCACCAGTTCCGGCGGCAGGTCGGCACGTTTTGCCTCCCGATAGACCTGGCGCAACAGGTTCAGCCGCTCCTGCGGGTCAGGCAGGCGCGGCGTAAGCCGGGTTGCCATGTCGGTGAGCCAGACCTCGGCCTCGAAGCGATCCTGCGCGCTGCCATCTTCCGCCAGGGCCAGCGCCAGCCGCTGACGCAGATCCTCATCCAGCTGCTGCGGCGCACCGTGGACTGTCGCCGCTGCCAGCAGCAGGCCCAGAGCGAGGGTGCGCCGGTTTCCCATCAGCGTTTGACCTTGCCGGCGAGGAATCCGGTCAGCCCGGCCAGGGCAACGTCCTGAGCCTCGGCGTCGCGGCGTCCCTTGTATTCGATGCTACCGGCGTCGAGACCACGCTCGGAAAGCACCAGACGGTGCGGGATGCCGAGCAGGTCGAGGTCGGCGAAGATCACGCCGGGGCGCTCCTTGCGGTCGTCGAACAGTACGCTGTAGCCGGCGGCCTGCAGTTCCGCGTACAGCTGTTCGGCCGCCGCCGCCAGGCGCTCGGACTTGTGCATGCCGATGGGCACCAGGGCCAGGTGGAAGGGGGCGATGGCGTCCGGCCAGATGATGCCGCGCTCGTCGTGGTTCTGCTCGATGGCGGCGGCCACCACGCGTGACACGCCGATGCCGTAGCAGCCCATGGTCAGGGTGACCGCCTTGCCGCTCTCGTCCAGCACCGCCGCCTTCATCGCCTCGGAATATTTCTTGCCCAGCTGGAAGATGTGGCCGACCTCGATGCCGCGCTTGATGTGCAGCGTACCCTGGCCGTCCGGGCTGGGGTCGCCTTCCACCACGTTGCGGATGTCGGCGACTTCGGGCAGCGGCAGGTCTCGCTCCCAGTTGATGCCGAAGTAGTGCTTGCCGTCGACGTTGGCGCCGGCTGCGAAGTCGGCCATCTGCGCCACCGTGCGATCGGCGATGAGGGGGAGCGGCAGTTTGATGGGGCCGAGTGAGCCGGGACCGGCATTCACGACGGCGCGGATCTCCGCTTCGGTGGCCATCTGCAGCGGGCTCGCCACCTGCGGCAGCTTGGCCGCCTTGATGGCGTTCAGCTCGTGGTCGCCGCGCACCAGCAGGGCCACCAGTCCGCCCTCACGGCCGCGCACCACCAAGGTTTTCACCGTGCGTTCGATGGGTTGCTGGAACTGTTCCACCAGCTCGGCGATGGTCTTCGCCGTGGGGGTGTCGACCAGGCGCAGGTCCTCGCCCGGTGCCGGGCGGGGGCCGGCCGGTGCCAGGGCCTCGGCCATCTCCACGTTGGCGGCGTAATCGCTCTGGTCGGAGAAGGCGATGGCATCCTCGCCGGAGTCGGCCAGGACGTGGAACTCGTGCGAGCCGGTGCCGCCGATGGCGCCGGTGTCGGCCAGCACCGGGCGGTATTGCAGGCCGAGGCGGTCGAAGATGCGGCAGTAGGTGTCGTGCATCACCTGATAGGTTTCCTTCAGCGACTCCTCATTGATGTGGAAGGAGTAGGCATCCTTCATCAGGAATTCCCGCGCCCGCATCACGCCGAAGCGCGGCCGGCGCTCGTCGCGGAACTTGGTCTGGATCTGGTAGAAGTTGGCCGGCAGCTGCTTGTAGGAGCGCAGCTCGTTGCGGCACAGGTCGGTGATGATCTCCTCATGGGTCGGGCCGAAACAGAAGTCGCGCTGGTGGCGGTCCTTCAGGCGCAGCATCTCCTCGCCCATCTGGTCCCAGCGCCCGGACTCCTGCCACAGCTCGGCCGGCTGCACTGCCGGCATCAGCACCTCCTGGGCGCCGGCGCGGTTCATCTCCTCGCGCACGATGGCCTCGACGTTGCGCAGCACGCGCAGGCCGAGCGGCAGCCAGGTGTAGAGGCCGGCGGCCAGTTTGCGGATCAGGCCGGCGCGCAGCATGAGCTGGTGGCTGATGACTTCGGCGTCCGCCGGGGTTTCCTTGACGGTGGCGATCAGGGTGCGGGATGCGCGCATGGGAAGCTGTTTCTCCGTGGATGACAATGCGGTATGCGCCGCGAACGCGGCGCCGGGTGCCTATGATAATCGAGCGGGGGTAAAAGATTAAAACGTCGCGCCGTTCCAGCCCCACAGCGGGGCGGCGGCATCGGCGAACTCGATGTAGATGCGGGCGGGACTGATGCCCAGTTCCCGGTGGAGCAGGTCGGCGAGCAGGGCGGAAAGTTCGGCCGTGCGCGCCTGGGGCAGGCCGATGCTCTTCAATTCCAGGTAGGCGAGGGGGGCGTCACTGCCCGCGAACAGCATGGGGCAGGAGTGTTCCAGCGCCACCATGACATAGTCCTCGGGTTTTCCGAGGGCCTGGGCCATCTGCTGCGATACGTTGCGCAGCAGCGCCGGGACGGCGTCGGCCGCAGGTGTCAGATTGGTCTTGATAAGCAGGTAAGGCATCAGCGGCAGTACTTCTGAATCATCTCGTTGGCTTCCTTGATCTTGGCTGCCCGTTCATCGTCGTCCAGGGTGACGATCTCGCCCTTGTCGTTCATGACGCGGCGGAAGGCGGTGTAGATATCCAGGTTCTTGCGCGCGGTTTCGCAGTTGTGCTTGGCCACGGCAGCCTCCAGCCGCTTACGTTCCGCCTCTTCCTGCCCGGTCTCTGCGGCGGGTTGTTCCGCGGCGGGTTCTGTTGCTTGTGTCGGCGTGGGTTCCGAGGCGGGGGCCGGCGGCGGGGTCATCTTCTGGAAACTGCCCTTGGGCGGCGGGGTTTGCGTGTACTGAACATTGCCCTCACTGTCGGTCCACTTGTACATGGTGGTGGCGAGGCTGCCCGCTGAGGCGGCCAGCAGAGCGGCAGCGAGCATGAGTCCCCGGAATGAGTTTCCCTTGTTCATGGCTATCTTGTCCTGTTGGGGGTGCCTGGATCGGCACCATGGCACTTATTATGGTTTTTTCCCGGCGACGGACAAGGGGAAAGCGTCGCAAAAGCCCGCACGCACTTGACCTCGGCGGCGAATCTCAGTAGCTTCCCACCTTCTGACCGCAATCTTTTCGTAACCTGCCCGTTTCTGCGGGCTTTTTTTCTGGGGGATTCCTGAGGTGGAGCTGACCGGTGCCGAAATCGTCGTCCGTTTTCTGCAAGACGAGGGCGTCGAATATCTGTTCGGTTACCCGGGTGGTGCCGTGCTGCATATCTACGACGCCCTGTACAAGCAGGATGCCGTCAAGCACATCCTGGTGCGGCACGAGCAGGCCGCGACCCACGCCGCCGACGGTTATGCCCGCTCCACCGGCAAGTCCGGTGTCGTCCTGGTAACCTCCGGCCCCGGCGCCACCAATGCCGTCACCGGCATCGCCACCGCCTATATGGATTCCATCCCCATGGTGGTGCTGACCGGCCAGGTGCCTACCAGCCTGATCGGTAACGACGCCTTCCAGGAGGTGGACTCCGTGGGCATTACCCGCCCCTGCGTCAAGCACAACTTCCTGGTGAAGGACGTCAAGGATCTGGCCATCACCCTCAAGAAGGCCTTCTACATCGCCCAGACCGGCCGCCCCGGTCCGGTGGTGGTGGACATCCCCAAGGACGTCACCGCCAACCGCACCAAGTACGTGTTCCCCAAGACGGTGAGCATGCGTTCCTACAATCCGGTGGTGAAGGGCCACACCGGCCAGATCAAGCGTGCGGTGGGCATGATCCTCGGTGCCAAGCGGCCGATGCTGTACACCGGCGGTGGCGTGGTGCTGAATGATGCCTCCAAACAGCTGATCGAATTCGCGCGCCTGCTCGGCTATCCGGTGACCAACACCTCCATGGGCCTGGGCGGCTATCCGGCCAGCGACAAGCAGTTCGTCGGCATGCTGGGCATGCACGGCACCTACGAGGCCAACATGGCGATGTCGCACTGCGATGTGCTGGTGGCCATCGGCGCCCGTTTCGACGACCGCGTCACCGGCAACGTGCAGAAGTTCTGCCCGCACGCCAAGATCATCCACATCGACATCGATCCGTCTTCCATCTCCAAGAACGTGAAGGTGGACGTCCCCATCGTCGGCAGCGTCGAGCAGGTGCTGAAGGACATGCTCAAGCTGATCAAGGAGTCCGGCGAGACGCCCGACGGCGACGCGCTGGCCAAGTGGTGGAAGCAGATCGACGAGTGGCGCGCCAAGGATTGTCTCAAGTACGACAAGAGTTCCGAGCTGATCAAGCCGCAGTACGTGCTGGAGACCCTGCACAAGATCACCAAGGGCGATGCCTTCGTCTGCTCCGACGTGGGGCAGCACCAGATGTGGACCGCGCAGTTCTACCGCTTCGACAAGCCGCGCCGCTGGATCAACTCCGGCGGCCTCGGCACCATGGGCTTCGGCCTGCCGGCGGCGATGGGCGTGCAGTTCGCCCACCCCAAGGCCACTGTGGTGTGCGTCACCGGCGAAGGCTCCATTCAGATGAACATCCAGGAGCTGTCCACCTGCCTGCAGTACGGTCTGCCCATCAAGATCATCTGCCTCAACAATCGCTTCCTCGGCATGGTGCGGCAGTGGCAGGAGTTCTTCTACGACCGGCGCTATTCGCATTCCTATATGGAGTCGCTGCCCGACTTCGTGAAGCTGGCCGAGGCCTACGGCCATGTCGGCATGCAGATCGACAAGCCGGCGGACGTGGAGGCGGCGCTGAAGGAGGCCTTCACCAAGTACAAGAACCGTCTGGTGTTCATGAACTTCCTCACCGACCAGACGGAGAATGTCTATCCCATGGTTCCGGCCGGTGCCGGCCTGGACGAAATGATTCTGGTGTAAGCGATGCGGCACATCATCTCCATCCTGATTGAAAACGAGGCCGGCGCGCTGTCGCGCGTGGCCGGGCTGTTCTCCGCGCGCGGCTACAATATCGAATCGCTCACCGTGGCACCCACCGAGGATCCTTCGCTGTCGCGCATGACCCTGGTGACGCGCGGTTCCGACGACATCATCGAGCAGATCACCAAGCAGCTGAACAAGCTCATCGACGTGGTCAAGCTGATGGACCTCACCGAGGGGCCGCACATCGAGCGCGAGATGATGCTGATCAAGGTGCGCGCCGTGGGCGGTGACCAGCGCGACGAGGTGAAGCGCATGGCCGACATCTTCCGCGGCCGCATCATCGACGTCACCGACAGCACCTACACCATCGAGGTGACCGGCGACAGTGCCAAGCTGGACGGCTTCATCCAGGCGCTGGACAAGGGCCTGATCCTGGAAACCGTGCGCTCCGGCGTGATGGGTATTTCGCGTGGCGAAAAGGCGCTGAGGATTTGACAACCAGTCCCAAGTGGCAAGTGACAGGTAACAAGAGGAACCGCTTTTTACTTGCAACTTGAAACTTGTAACTTGCAACTATCTGAAAGGAACAGAGCTGTGAACATTTTCTACGACAAAGACTGTGATATCTCCATCATCAAGGGCAAGAAGGTGGTCATCGTCGGCTACGGCTCCCAGGGCCACGCCCACGCCAACAACCTGAAGGACTCCGGCGTCGACGTCACCGTCGCCCTGCGCCCCGGTTCCTCCTCCGCCAAGAAGGCGGAGAATGCGGGCCTCAAGGTGAAGTCCGTTCCCGAGGCGGTGAAGGAAGCCGACCTGGTGATGATCCTGACCCCGGACGAGTTCCAGTCCAAGCTGTACCGCGAAGACCTGGAGCCGAACCTGAAGCAGGGCGCCACCCTGGCCTTCGCCCACGGTTTCTCCATCCACTACAACCAGATCGTGCCGCGCAAGGATCTGGACGTGATCATGATCGCCCCCAAGGCACCGGGCCACACCGTGCGCTCCGAGTTCGTCAAGGGCGGCGGCATCCCCGACCTGATCGCCGTGTTCCAGGACGCCTCCGGCAAGGCCAAGGCCACCGCGCTGTCCTACGCCTCCGCCATCGGCGGCGGCCGCACCGGCATCATCGAGACCACCTTCAAGGACGAGACCGAGACCGACCTGTTCGGCGAGCAGGCCGTGCTGTGCGGCGGCGCCGTCGAGCTGGTCAAGGCCGGTTTCGAGACCCTGGTCGAGGCCGGCTACGCGCCGGAGATGGCCTACTTCGAGTGTCTGCACGAGCTCAAGCTGATCGTCGACCTGATGTACGAAGGCGGCATCGCCAACATGAACTACTCCATCTCCAACAACGCGGAGTACGGCGAGTATGTCACCGGTCCCAAGGTGATCAACGAGGAGTCGCGCCGGGCCATGCGCGAGGCGCTGGAGAACATCCAGAACGGCACTTACGCCAAGCGCTTCATCCTGGAAGGTATGAGCAACTATCCCGAGATGACCGCCTGGCGCCGCAACAACGCCGCGCACCAGATCGAGGTGGTGGGCGAGAAGCTGCGTTCCATGATGCCGTGGATCGCCGCCAACAAGCTGGTGGACAAGTCCAAGAACTAAGGTTCCGGACCTTCCGTTGCACGGACGGCCGGCTCCCCCAGGGGGGCCGGCCGTTTTGATTTCTGGGCATGGCCGGCGTGACGATTTCGTGACGGGACCCGGCGCGCATTTGCCGGGTGTTCGGGTTAAACTGTCAGTCCTGCGAGGACCATCATGACCGACGACATTACCCCCAAGCGCCCGCGCGGCATCTACCTGCTGCCCAACCTGTTTACCACCGCTGCCCTGTTTGCCGGTTTCTACGCCATCGTGGCGGCGATGAACGGGCAATATGTCGCGGCACCGGTGGCCATCTACATCGCCATGGTGCTGGACGGCATCGATGGCCGCGTCGCCCGCCTGACCAATACCCAGAGCGCCTTCGGCGCCGAATACGACAGCCTGTCCGACATGGTCTCCTTCGGCCTGGCGCCGGCCCTGGTGGTCTATTCCTGGGCACTGGAGAGCCTGGGCAAGGTGGGCTGGCTCGCCGCCTTCATCTATGCCGCCGCCGCTGCCCTGCGCCTGGCCCGTTTCAATACCCAGGTGCATGTCGCCGACAAGCGTTTCTTCCAGGGGCTGGCCAGTCCGTCCGCCGCCGCCATCGTCGCCGGTCTGGTATGGGTCAGCCATGACCTTGGTCTGGAAGGCGAGACCATGCGCTGGGTGGCCTTCGTACTGACCCTGGCCGCCGGGCTGTTGATGGTGAGCAACATCCGCTACCACAGCTTCAAGGGGCTGGACCTGCGCGGCAAGGTGCCTTTCGTCGCCATCCTCATCGTGGTGCTGGTCTATGTCACCATCACCATCGATCCGCCCAAGGTGCTGTTCGGTGTGTTTCTGCTCTATGCCCTGTCCGGTCCGGTGATGACCGTGTACCTGCGCCAGCGCAAGCGCCGCGAGCGTCATCACGACTCCGACGATACTGGTACGCCGCCCGCCGACATTTAACCCTTCAACAATGGGGTCCGCAAATGAACGCGAATGGACGCAAACAGCGCCAGTGAACCGGATATGAGGCGGTAGTTTCCGGCGGGTGTTTATTTGCGTACATTGGCGTTCATTCGCGGACCGATTGAGGTTTTAGATGAAAGACTCCCTGATTATTTTCGACACCACCCTGCGTGACGGCGAACAGAGTCCCGGCGCCTCCATGACGCGCGATGAGAAGGTGCGCATCGCCAAGGCGCTGGAGCGCATGGGCGTCAACGTCATCGAGGCCGGTTTCGCCATCGCCAGCCAGGGCGATTTCGAGTCGGTGCAGGCGGTGGCGCGTGCGGTGAAGGACAGCACGGTGTGTTCCCTGGCGCGTGCCCTGGACAAGGACATCGACCGCGCCGGCGAGGCGCTGAAGGAGGCGGCCTCCGGCCGCATCCACACCTTCATCGCCACCTCACCGATCCACATGGAGCGCAAGCTGCGCATGACGCCGGACCAGGTGGTGGAGCAGGCGGTGCAGGCGGTGAAGCGTGCGCGCCACTACACCGATGACGTGGAGTTTTCCGCCGAAGATGCCGGCCGTTCCGACATCGCCTTTCTGAACCGTATCTTCGAGGCAGTGATCAAGGCCGGCGCGCGCACCATCAACATCCCGGACACCGTCGGCTACAACGTGCCGCACCAGTTCGGCGAACTGGTGCGCAAGGCCATCGAGGGCACGCCCAACGCCGACCAGGCGGTGTTCTCGGTACACTGTCACAACGACCTCGGTCTCGCCGTGGCCAATTCGCTGGCCGCGGTGATGAGCGGCGCGCGCCAGGTGGAGTGCACCATCAACGGCTTGGGCGAGCGCGCCGGCAACGCCGCGCTGGAGGAGATCGTGATGGCGGTGCGCACGCGTCAGGACGTGTTCCCCTGTCAGGTGGAACACATCGACACCACCCAGATCGTGCCCACCTCGCGCCTCGTCGCCAGCATCACCGGCTTCGCCGTGCAGCCCAACAAGGCCATCGTCGGCGCCAATGCCTTCGCCCACGAGTCGGGCATCCACCAGGACGGCGTGCTCAAACACCGTGAGACCTACGAAATCATGCGCGCCGAAGACGTGGGCTGGAGCGCCAATCGCATGGTGCTGGGCAAGCACTCCGGCCGCAATGCCTTCAAGAGCCGCCTCAGCGAGTTGGGTATCGAGTTCGAATCGGACGAGGCCCTCAATGCCGCCTTTGCCCGCTTCAAGGACCTGGCCGACAAGAAGCATGAAATCTTCGACGAGGATCTGCAGGCCCTGGTGACCGAGACCGCTATCGAGAGCGACGTCAACGAGCGCATCAAGCTGGTGTATCTGCATGTCTGCTGCGAAACCGGCGAGACGCCGGAGGCCTGCGTCACGCTGGCGGTGGATGGTGAGGAGCAGAAGCTGTGTGCCCAGGGCGGCGGTCCGGTGGATGCCACCTTCAAGGCCATCGAGAGCGTGATCGACAGCGGCACCACCCTGCAACTGTATTCGGTCAACAACATCACCAGCGGCACCGACGCCCAGGGCGAGGTCACCGTGCGCCTGGAGAAGGGCGGTCGCATCGTCAACGGCCAGGGCGCCGATACCGACATCGTCATCGCCTCGGCCAAGGCCTACCTCAACGCGCTCAACAAGATCATGGCGCCGTCGGAGCGGGCCCATCCGCAGGTACCGACCGTCTGAGTGCGATGGACACGCGGCGCCTGCAGTATCTCGATGCCATGGACATCCAGACCTGGGTACGACGCGACAGCAGCGCACCCGGGAGGGATGAGGTAAGCGATACGAGTCCCGAGGAAAACATTCCCTCGCCCCTCGTACCTCGTTCCTCGTCCCAGGGCGATGCTAAGGATGACATCGCGTCGCTGGACTGGGAGGCACTGCAACAGCGGGTGAAGAACTGCACCCTGTGCGCCGAGCTTACCGCGTCGCGCACCCAGACCGTGTTCGGCGTCGGCGATCGCCAGGCCCAGTGGCTGGTGATCGGCGAGGCACCGGGGGCCGAGGAAGATGCCCAGGGTGAACCCTTCGTCGGCCGTGCCGGCCAGCTGCTCAACGCCATGCTGCATGCCATCGGCCTTCAGCGCGGGCAGGTGTACATTGCCAACGTGCTCAAGTGCCGTCCGCCCGGCAATCGTGATCCCCGTCCCGACGAGGCGGCCAACTGTGAACCTTATCTGCAACGGCAGATCGCGCTAATCGAACCGCGCCTGATCCTGGTGGTCGGGCGCATCGCGGCGCAGCACCTGCTCAAGACCGATACGCCCATCGGTAAGTTGCGCGGCCAGGTTCACCGCTATGGCGACATCCCCCTGGTGGTCACCTATCATCCGGCCTATCTGCTGCGTTCGCCGGGGGAGAAGCGCAAGGCCTGGGCTGACCTGCGTCTGGCGCTGACTGTCATGCAACAGCAGCGTGCGTCATGAGTGCGTCACTGCACAATGCAGCGCCGCGTCTGCGTCCGATGCATGAGGAGGATGTGCCCGGTGTAATGGTGATCGAACTGCTCAATTACCCTTATCCCTGGACCGAAGGCATCATGCGCGATTGCCTGCGCGCCAATTACAGTTGCTGGGTATACGAGGCGGCTGACAGTATCATCGGCTATGGCATCCTGTCGGTCGGCGCCGGCGAGGCGCATATCCTCAACATCTCGGTACATCCCGATCATCAGGGCCGCGGCCTGGGACGCAAGTTGCTGAACCATCTGCTCGATCTGGCGCGCGGTCACGGTGCCGACACCGCGTTTCTCGAGGTCCGCCCGTCCAATCGGGTAGCGGTGCATCTTTATGAATCCATCGGTTTTAACCAGGCCGGCCTGCGGCGCGATTATTATCCGGCGGCACGTGGCCGTGAGGACGCGCTGATCATGGCGCTGGCACTTTGAACTGCAGGGAGGAAGCATGATGAGTTTCGGTGATGAACTGGCCAGGAGTCTGCAACTCAACCGCATTACCCGGCGCCAGGCGCTATGGCTGCTCGGGGCCGGTACGCTGGGTGCGGCCGGTATCTCGCTACAGGGATGCGCCACCTCGCCGGTGACCGGCAAGAGCATCCTGGTCGGCATGAGCGAGGCACAGGAACGTGCGGTCGATGCACAAGTGTCGCCGCACCAGTTTTCCGCCGATCTGGGCGCCATTCAGGATGGCGCGGTGAACGACTACGTCAGCGGTGTCGGCCGCAGCCTGGCCCAGCGCAGCCACCGTCCGCAGATGCCGTATTCCTTTCGCGTGCTGAACGCCAACTATATCAACGCCTATACCTTCCCCGGCGGCGCCATGGGCGTGACGCGCGGCATCCTCACCGAATTGGATGACGAGGCGGAACTGGCGGCACTGCTGGGGCACGAGATCGGCCATGTCAATGCACGCCATGCGGCACAACGCCAGGGCAAGGCGCTGCTGGCCCAGGTGGCGATAGCCAGTGTCGCCGTGGCGACTGCTGATTCGGAATGGGGTACGGTGGCGGGCATCGGCAGCACCATCGGCGCCAGTGCGCTGCTGGCCAGCTACTCGCGTGACAACGAGCGCGAGGCCGATGCGCTGGGGCAGGAGTACATGGTGCGTGGCGGCTATCCCGCTACCGGCATGGTGCGTCTGCATCAGCTCCTGGTAGACCAGGAAAAGCACGAGCCCAGCCTGTTGGAAACCATGTTTTCGTCCCACCCGATGAGCACCGAGCGGCGCAATACGGCACGCGAACTGGCCGATACGCGCTATGCGGCGAGCAAGAAGGCCGATCCGCAGCGCGAACGCTTCATGGACAGCACCGCCAGCCTGCGCAAGCTCAAGTCCACCATCGACGAATGCAAACGCGGCGAGACCGCACTGGCCGCCAAGGAATATAAAAAGGCGGAGGAACATTTCCAGGCCGCACTCAAGCTGACACCGGACGATTACGCCGCCAACCTGCGTATGGCGCAATGCCTGCAGGCGCAGAAGAAGAACAAGGAGGCGCGCGAATACGCCAGTAAGGCCAAGGATGTGTACCCGCAGGAGGCGCAGGCGCACAAACTGCTCGGCGTATTGTCGCTGAGCATGCGCCAGCCCGATGCCGCCTACGAATCCCTGCAGCGTTTCGATCAGTTGTTGCCCGGGGATCCGGGCGTCACCTTCCTTATGGGCGTGGCGCTGGAGGGTGCGGGCGACAAGAAGGGGGCGGCACAGCACTACCGCGCCTACCTGGGGATCACGCAACAGGGGGATGCCGCCAAGTATTCCGCCCAGCGCCTGAAGAGCTGGGGTTATCTGCGCTAGCAGCCTGTCGGAGTTGGGCGATCGTAGCGCGCATGGTGGGAGAACGAGGTTAATTTTCACGATTCTGACGCGCATGGTGGTTCCATGTAGGGAAAAAGCGGGGAAATTTGGACCGTTCTCCCGCCAGTGCAGTAGAGCAGTCCCAAGTCCGACAGGCTGCTAGCCCACGGCGGGCCCGGGATCAGGTAAAATGACGACCTTTTGCGGCTATCACGATACCCATGAGCATCTTCGAGAAAGAGGCGGCGCGCCGCCGCACCTTCGCCATCATCTCCCACCCGGACGCCGGCAAGACCACGCTGACGGAAAAACTGCTGCTGTTCGGTGGGGCGATCCAGCTGGCCGGCACGGTGAAGGGGCGCAAGGCCGCGCGCCACGCCACCTCCGACTGGATGGAGCTGGAAAAGCAGCGCGGCATCTCGGTCACCTCCTCGGTGATGCAGTTTCCCTACCGCGATCATGTCATCAACCTGCTCGATACCCCGGGCCACGAGGACTTCTCCGAGGACACCTACCGCGTGCTCACGGCGGTGGACTCGGCACTGATGGTCATCGACGGTGCCAAGGGCGTCGAGGAGCGCACCATCAAGCTGATGGACGTCTGCCGCCTGCGCGATACGCCGATCATCACCTTCGTCAACAAGATGGACCGCGAGAGCCGGCCGCCCATCGACCTGCTGGATGAAGTGGAGCAGGTGCTGAAGATCAAGTGCGCCCCCATCACCTGGCCCATCGGCATGGGTAAGGGTTTCAAGGGTGTGTTCCACCTCTACAACGACGCCATCTATCTGTTCTCGGCCCAGCACGGCGGCAGGATCGCCGAGGCGGAGATCGTGCAGGGCCTGGACAATCCGCGCCTGGACGAACTGTTCGGCAGCCTGGCGCAGGAACTGCGCGACGAGATCGAACTGGTGCGCGGCGCCAGCCACGAGTTCGATCTGGCGGCGTTCCGCCAGGGTGAAATGACTCCGGTGTTCTTCGGTTCCGGCATCAATAACTTCGGTGTGCGCGAGGTGCTCGACGCCTTGGTGGACTATGCGCCGATGCCGCTGCCGCGCGCCACCACGACGCGCACCGTGCAGCCCACCGAGGAGAAGTTCAGCGGCTTTGTGTTCAAGATTCAGGCCAATATGGACCCGGCGCACCGCGACCGCGTCGCTTTCCTGCGTGTCTGCTCCGGCCGCTACAGTCAGGGCATGAAGGTAAAACACGTGCGCATCGGCCGCGACGTGAAGATCGCGCAGGCCATCACCTTCATGGCGCAGGAGCGCGAGCAGGTGGCGGATGCCTGGCCCGGCGACATCATTGGCCTGCACAACCACGGCACCATCCAGATCGGCGACACCTTCACCGAGGGCGAGGACCTCAAGTTCACCGGTATCCCGCATTTCGCACCGGAGCTGTTCCGCCGCGCCGTGCTGAAGGATCCGCTGCGCATGAAGGCGTTGCAGAAGGGACTGGAACAGCTGTCGGAGGAGGGCGCCACCCAGTTGTTCCGTCCGCTCAAGAACAACGACCTGATCCTCGGCGCGGTCGGCGTGCTGCAGTTCGATGTGGTGGCCTATCGTTTGAAGGACGAGTACAACGTCGACTGCATCTTCGAGCCGGTGACCATCAATACGGCACGTTGGGTGGAATGTGACGACGCCAAGAAGCTGGAGGAGTTCAAGGTGAAGGCCCACGACAACCTCGCCATCGACGGCTCCGGCCTGCTCACCTACCTGGCGCCCACCCGCGTCAATCTGAATCTGACCCAGGAGCGTTGGCCGGAGGTGCGCTTCTTCGATACGCGGGAGAAGTAAGAGGCTTTCAACGCAAAGACGCCAAGGCCGCCAAGAGCGCAAAGTTTTCCAGCGCCTAAGGTACTTGCCCGGTTTTTGTGGGTGCCCAGCTCTGCTGGGCGGGTGCCTGATAAATCGGGCTTCCACAATGGACATCACCACTCCTTGCGTGCGTGGCGGCCTTGGCGTCTTTGCGTTTAACGGGTTTGTTTTCGCTGAATGGAGGGAACTGTGCAGGCGGGATTCATCGGCGTGTTCGATTCCGGTGTGGGCGGCCTATCCGTGTTGCGCGCCATCCGCGAATTGCTGCCGGCGGAAAACCTGCTGTATATCGCCGACTCGGCCCACGCCCCCTACGGCGACCTGACCCCCGAGCGTATCCGCGAACGTTCCGAGCGCATCACCCGGTATCTGGTGGAGCACGGCGCCAAGGCGGTGGTGGTGGCCTGCAACACCGCCACCGCCGTTGCGGTGGAGCACTTGCGCACGCTCTATTCCCTGCCCATCGTCGCCATCGAACCGGCGGTGAAGCCGGCCGTGCATCGCACCAGCAGCGGTACCGTCGGCGTACTCGCCACCAGTGCCACCCTCGCCAGCCCGCGTTATGCCGCGCTGTTGGCCCGCTACGGTGATCGCGCCCGGGTAGTGGCGCAGGCCTGCCCGGGCCTGGTGGAGCGGGTCGAGCAGGGGGACTGGGAGGGGGCCGAGACCCGCCGCCTGTTGCAGGGATATCTCGCGCCGCTGCTAGCGGCCGGGGCCGATCAGATTGTGCTCGGCTGTACCCACTACCCCTTTCTGCGCGGCCTTATCGAAGAGATCGCCGGTGCGGCGGTGGAGGTGCTGGAAACCGGCCCCGCCGTGGCGGCCGAACTGCGCCGTCGTCTGCTTGCTGCCGGAACGTTGCAGGAGTGCGGACGGGGCGAGGTGCGTTTTCTTACCAGTGGTGATCCGCAACGGATGGCAGCGGTATTGCTGCGGTTGTGGCCGGAGGAGGTCGCCTTGGAGGCTTGGCAGGAATGAGGCCGCGCTAATGGCTGACGTGTCCTGGAACCTCAGCGCAGGCGTTCCAGCCAGATTTCCGCCGGTTCCGGCCGGCTGTACAGATAGCCCTGATGCAGGATCCTGCCGCGGGCGTTGAGGAAGGCGGCCTGCTCGCTGGTTTCCACACCCTCGGCAACGACATCGAGTTCCATGCGTTCGGCGACGGCGAGGATGGTATCCACCAGGGTGGCATCGTTGGGATCACTGGGGGCATCCTGCACGAAGGACTTGTCGATCTTGATCTCGTGGATCGGCAGGCGCTTGAGGTAGGTGAGCGAGGAATAGCCGGTACCAAAGTCATCCACCGAGAAGCGGATGCCAAGGGCGGTCAGCTCATTCATCTTGGCGATGATGTCGTTGAGATTGTCGATGAGCAGGCCTTCGGTGATCTCCAGGGTGAGCTGGCGCGGGTTGGCACCGGTCGCACGCAGGGTTTCCTTGACCCAGGCGACGAAACTGGGCTGGCGGAAATGGCGCGGACTGATGTTGACCGACAGACGCAGCGGCCGATCGGCCAGCTCGACGCGGGTCAGCAGGGTGCAGGCCTCGGTGAACACCCAGGTATCGACATCGATGATGAGATCGGTTTCCTCGGCGATGGGGATGAAGGCGGCCGGGGTGATCAGGCCGCGTTCCGGATGTTGCCAGCGAATCAGGGATTCGGCGCCGACGATCTCGCCCGCCGCGTCGACCTGTGACTGCAAGAACAGCCGCAGTTCGCCATTCTGGATGGCGCGACGCAGTTCGCGTTCGATGCGGAAACGGTGTTCCACCGTCTTGGACATGGTCTGCTCGAAGAACACGGTCTGGTTGCCGCCGCGCTGTTTTGCCTGATGCAAGGCGGTGTCGGCACAGCGCATGGTATCGCTGGCGCTTTCACCGCTGCCGGGGGTGAAGATGACGATACCCAGGCTGAAGGTGATGGAGATTTCATCGGAGCCTATGTGCAACGGTTGGCGCAGCGTTTCGTGCAGCCGCCCGGCCAGCTCGGTAATGGTCAGGCGGAAGGTGGTGGCGTGTTCGCCGGGACGGTGTAGCAGCAGGGCAAATTCGTCTGCGCCGACCCGCGCCAGGGTATCGCCGGAGTGCAGCAACGGCTTGGTGCGGGCAGCGACTTCACGCAGCAGGCTGTCGCCGGTGGCATGGCCGCGGGCATCGTTGAGCGTCTTGAAGCGGTCGAGGTTGAAAAACATCAGCACACCGTCGCCCGGCTTCTCCGGCCTGTCGGCGAGCAGCCGCTCCAGACGCTGGATAAGCAGGGCGCGGTTGGGCAGGCCGGTGAGGCTGTCGTAATAGGCGAGCTGGTGCAGGTGGGCCCTGGTGGTCTCCTGCTCCTCATAGTCCTGGAACAACATACTGATCAGCATGGTGGCCAAGGGATAAACAACCAGAATCACCGCTCCCAGTTCCTCGATGATGCGCAGGCCATGACCATGCGGCAACAACAGGAACAGCGCCAGCATGATGACGTGCACCAGCAGACCGAAGCCGAGCAGCTGCAGGGGAGAAAGATGACCACCGAGGCGGCGGCGGTAGTAGTGGAACGCCGTTCCGATGCCGGCGGCCATGGCGATGACGCTCGCACCGACGGCGGCGCCACCGCCTCCCAGCCACAGGCGGAAGCTTCCAGCAACCACTGCGCTGACCAGGGCGACCAACGGACCGCCGATGAGGCCGGCGACGGCGAGGATGATGGAGCGGCCATCGAAGATGATGCCCGGCGTGAAGCTGACCGGCGCCAGCATGCCGAGGATCGCCACCGTACCGAACAGCAGACCAAAGACGATCTGGCCGCCGACACTGCGGAACAGCAGACGCGAAATGACCACCTGATACAGTGCGGCGAGGGCAACCAGAAGCGCGATGTTATGGATGATGTCGAGCAGCTTCACGAGTCGTTATAACTGATTTTTTACATGGCATATCAGCATACAGGGTTACGTCCTTGCTGTCAGGGCGGTGGGAGAGCCCGGAGGTGATGCGCACCGCATGCACCATTACGGCGCATCAGAGGCGTTGCAGCGGGGAAACCGTTTGCCAACACCGCACCATGCAAGGGCGCATGGTGCGATGGCAATCCTGCAACTGGCAGGGGTCTTGACTCAATCCTTGCCGAACAGGCCACGCAGTCCCTTGCGCAGCGCTTCCGGCATGGCATCGCTGCCGGCATCCTCTTCCTCCGCCGCACGCTGGTCGGAACGTGGAGTCGCGTCGCCGTTCTGCTGCATCATGCCGCGGTAATACGCGTCCATGCCGGGCATCTTCTGGTACCCCTTGGGCACGGCAAACAGGGAGGCCGGTTGGGTGCCTTCCTCGATGTTGGTCAGTTCCATGGCGAAGTTTCTACCCACCGTCCTGATCGGATAGCCGAGCTTCTGCGCGATCCAGGTGGTGCTCTTTTCCAGTCCCTGTTTCTTCGGGATCAGTTCGTACCTGTCGCAGAGGTAGCCGTTTACCTTTTCCGTGCCCACCTTCTTTACCTCGTAATACTCCTCGCGCGTCTTGTCATCGGCGGCCCAGGCGGCGGTATCGGCGCCGAGCGGAATCTCCATGTACATCTTTTCCGCCGGCATCAGGGTGAACATCTTGCGTGCTTGCAGGTCCAGGATGCTGATCGCCTGCTGGCCATCCGGGGTTTTCATCTCGGTACGCACTTTTCGATCGCCCTGGTAGTAGCGCATGGTCTGGGTCTGGCCGCCCGCCTTTTGCACCATGTCGGCGGAGAACTGTGTGCCTGCGGCGAACGCCGTGCCGGCGAGAAGCAGGACGCTGAGCAGGGCAAACCAGGATAGGGGACGGTTTTTCATTGCTGACCTCCGTGTGTCGGGTTTAGGGGAATTCCTTCAGGCCGCGGTGGATGTGCTGCCCGATCTTGCTGTCTTCCTGCACCATGTGCTTGAGCACCCAGAACTTGACAAAGCGCACCGTGGCGAGAGTTTCTTCCGGGGCGGCATCGGCAAGGCTGGCACGGAACTCGGCTATCTCCTGCAACAGATGCAGGTGTTGCTGGTGGTGGGTGTGATAGCCGGGATAGCCGATGTTGTCCATGATGCGCTCTTCGTGGGCGAAATGTTCGCCGACCGCCGCAATGAGCCGGTCCAGTTCTGGCAGCCATTGGCTGGTCGGCTCCTCGCGCACCAGGAGATCGATGAGGACATTCAATTGTTCCAGCAGGGCGGCATGTTCCTGGTCGATGAACTGCAGGCCGGTTTCAAAGCTGGGATTCCATTGCACGGGTTCGGGGGGCATGGCGGCAGCCTGAAAAAGGATACAAGGATAAGGATAGCGCGTATGACGTTAGTTTTTCAGCCCGACACCGCGGTGCAGCAGGAACAGGGCATAGGCGGCCAGCGCCAGGATGAACAGCAGTGTGACGCCGAAGGCGGTGCCGAGGGGGATGTCCGTGACGCCGAGGAGGCCGTAGCGGAAGGCGTTGATCATGTACAGGATGGGGTTGAGCAGCGATACCTCGCGCCAGAAGGGCGGCAACATGTCGATGGAATAGAAGATACCGCCCAGATAGGTGAGCGGGGTGAGCACGAAGGTGGGAATGAGCGAGATGTCGTCGAAGCTCTTGGCATAGATGGCGTTGATGAAACCGCCGAGAGAGAACAGCACTGCAGTCAGCACCACCACGCTCAGCGCAACCGCCAGATTGTGCACCTGCAGGTCGGTGAAGAGCAGCGCCACCAGCGTCACCACCGCGCCCACCGTCAGGCCACGCGCCAGTCCGCCGGCGACATAACCGGCCAGGATCAGGCTGTTGGGAACGGGGGCGATGAGCAGTTCCTCTACATAGTGGGAGAACTTGGCGCCGTAGAACGATGACACCACGTTGCCGTAGGCGTTGGTGATCACCGCCATCAGGATCAGTCCGGGTACGATGTAGTCCATGTAGCTGTGGCCGGCGATGGCACCGATCTGGCTGCCGATGAGCTGGCCGAAGATGATGAAGTACAGCGCCGTGGTGATCATCGGCGGCAGGATGGTCTGGATCCAGATGCGCAGGAAGCGGCGGATCTCCTTCATCAGAATAGTGCGGAAGGCGATGCTACCGGTCATGGTTGACTCCCGCCGTTTTCCACCAGCCGCAGGAACAGTTCTTCCAGGCGGTTGGTCTTGTTGCGCAGGCTCACCACCTCGATGCCCTGGGCCGAGAGCAATTGGAACAGGCGGTTGATGCCCTCGGCGCGCGGGATATCCACTTCCAGGGTGCAGGCGTCGGCGAGGCAACTGCCATAGCCGTCCAGATGCGGCGTGTGGGCCAACGGTTCTTTGAGATCCAGCACCACGGTTTCGCTGTTGAGTTGGTGGAGCAGGGTTCTGATACTGGTGTTGGCGACAATGCGACCGGCATCGATGATGGCTACATTGCGGCAGAGATTCTCCGCCTCCTCCAGATAGTGGGTGGTGAGGATGATGGTGGTGCCGCGCGCATTCACCTCGCGCAGGAACTTCCACATCGAGCGGCGCAGTTCGATGTCGACACCGGCGGTGGGTTCGTCGAGGATCAGCAGCTTCGGTTCATGGGCCAGGGCGCGGGCGATCATCAGGCGCCGCTTCATGCCGCCGGACAGATTGCGCGCCAGTTCACGCCGCTTGTTCCACAGGCCGAGCTGTTTCAGATAGGTTTCCGCCCGTTGCAGCGCCTGCGCCTTGGGCACGCCGTAATAGCCCGCCTGGTTGACCACGATCTCGATCACCGGCTCGAACTGGTTGAAGTTGAATTCCTGCGGCACCAGGCCGATGCAGCGCCGCGCCATCATCGGCTCACGGTCGATGTCGTGGCCGAAGACCTGCACCGAGCCTGCGGACTTTTTCACCAGTGCGGTGACGATGCCGATGGTGGTAGATTTGCCGGCGCCGTTGGGGCCGAGCAGGGCGAAGAAATCGCCCTGCGCCACGTGCAGGTCGATGCCTTGCAAGGCCTCGTGGCCGCCGCGGTAGGTCTTGCGCAGGCCGCTGATGTCCAGTGCGTGGGTCATGCAAAAGTCACAGGCTTAAATACAAAGACACAAAGGATGCCACGGCCGCAAAGTATTCCTTTGTGGGAGCCCGATTGATTGGGCGATTGCGGCGCCTGACAAGACGCCGGCGTCCGCCACCACAGAGAAAACAGCATGCGCGTCAATCCCCTTTGCGTCTTTGCGTTTAACGCCGTTTTCATTCCGTAGTTCAAAGCGCGATCACTTCCAGTCCCAGGCCGGCCTGTTTCAGGGTGGCCGGGTTGCTGATCACGGCGGTGCTGGCGGTCTCCGGTTTCAGATAGGTGGCGGCGACGCGCTTGAGGTCGTCCTGGGTCACGCCCAGCACACGGGCGCGGAAACGGCGGCGCTGTTCCGGCGTGCGGCCGTGCAGGGCGGCGTGGAAGGTCTTTTTCACCTCACCGGCCGGTGAACCCGGTTTGTCGATGGAGGCGATGACGCCGAGGATCGCCTCTTCCACCAGACGCCATGCATGGTCGTTGTCCAGCAGCCACCTGATCGAGGCATCGAAGTCGGCCAGGGTTTCGGCCAGGCGCGGATCGCGGTAGGAGTAGAAGCGGAAGGCGGCGCTGTCCGGGTCGTAGCCGGCGCCGCCGCCGTAGGCGCCGCCCTGTTCGCGGATGGCGCGGTGCAGGTAGTTGTTGCGCAGGAAGCCGCCCAGCACCATCAGCGCGGCGCCGTCGTCGTGTTCCATCGGCACCGCCGCGTAGGCCTTGGCGCAGAAATTCACCTGGGTGGAGGTGGTCCAGCCCTGGTTGCGCGCTTCGTTGCTCGCCGGCAGGGCGAAACGAGTGGTGTCTTGTACCGCTGCGGCATCGGCCCAGCGTGCGGCCAGGGCCGCGGTGTAGCCGCTGCGCTGTTCCTCCTCGCCGATGAGCAGGAACTGGCGCGGTGCGGCGAGGAGGGCATTACGCAGCCGTTGCAGGCGATCGGCGAAGGCCTGCAGGGCGACGGGGTCGTCCAGGGCGTCGTC
Source organism: Sulfurivermis fontis (assembly GCF_004001245.1). NCBI lineage: Bacteria > Pseudomonadati > Pseudomonadota > Gammaproteobacteria > Thiohalomonadales > Thiohalomonadaceae > Sulfurivermis > Sulfurivermis fontis. The sequence continues at coordinate 2,100,438 of NZ_AP018724.1, read as the reverse complement.
GAGATGCTTCAGCGCCTTGATGCCGGCGAGGCCATACCAGCGGTGGCTCAGGGCGGCGCTGGGGGAGAGGCCGGCGGCGGCGGCCATCATGGCGAGGCCGTGGCCGCTGCCGGTGACGCTCTGCTCCTGTTGCAGGCGCTCCTGCGCCACCAGTTCGCGCAGCCGCTCCAGTTCATCGAAGCGGGCACTGTCGAAGGTCTCGCGCAGCAGATCGCTGAGGGCCGCGTGGTTGCGCGCCAGCGCCTTGCCGGACAACACGAACACGCCGCGGCCCTGGTTGGCGTCGTCGATGGAACCGCGCACCGTGGCGCGCGCGGACAGGCCGCCGGTGACCGCCGCCTGCAGTTCCTGGGTGGCGAGATAGTCGCGGCCGCCGCTGCCCACCTCGGTGACGATGTTGCAGAACATCGGCAGCAGGTTGGCCAGGTCCGGCTCCAGTTCCGGCAGATCCACCACCAGTTCCTGGTAGACGAGGCCGTTGGTGCCGCGGGTGTACCAGGTGGCGGGCATGGCGGCGACGGGGGCGGTCTCGCCCTGTGGCACGTGCAGATCGGTGGGCACATCGTCCAGGCTGACCTTGGGCAGCACTTCCGGATCGTCTTGCTGGGCCTGGCGTGCGGCCAGGGCCGCTGCCTGTTCGACGATGCGCTGTTTCTCCGCGCTGCCGAGCTTTTCCTTCAGGGCGGCGAGGCGGGCCGTCTCCCGGGCGGCGCGTTCGGCGGAGAGGTTGGTGTCCGGGCGCATGATCAGGCAGACGCGGTGCGGATTGGTCAGCAGCTTGCGCACCTCGGCCTTGATGAAATCCGGGTCGGCGATGCGCTCGCGCAGGCGGTTGAGGATCGGGTCGATGTCGAGTACCGCCACCGGATCGGCGCCGTGCAGTGCCGGCGCCAGGGCATGCACCATCAGTTGCAGGCCGTAGGGGAAACCGTCGCCGCTCACCTCGCGCTGCGACAGCTCCAGTTGGTGCAGCATGGCCTCCACCTGCTCCTGCGGCACGCCTTCGTCGGCGACGCGGCGCAGGGTGTCGAGGATCAATTGCTCCACGGCGGCGGCGTGTTCCGGATTGCTGCCCTCCAGGCCGGCGGCGAAGAACATCTCGCGGGTGGAGTCGGACAGGCCGCACAGCGGCGACGGCGCGCTGCCGAGGTCCGATGTCTCCAGCACCTGGCGCAGCGGCGAGGCGCTGTTGTCCAGCAGCACGTCGGACAGCAGGTGGGCGGTGAGCAGGGTTTCCGGGTCGGTGCCGTTGCCGAGCAGCCAGCCGAGCACGATGTGGGTCTTGTCGGCGGTGTCTTCCTCGCCATCCAGCGCATAGCGCTCCGTGGCCGTGCGCGGTGCGTCGTAGCGCCGCTCGTCGGGGACCTGGATATTCACGTCCAGGCGATTGAATTCCTTGAGGGCATATTCCTCGAAGTACAGTTGGTGTTCGTGCGCCGGTATGTCGCCGTAGGTCATGAACAGCGCGTTGGACGGGTGGTAGTGGCGCGCGTGAAAGTTCTTCAGCTGGTCGTAGGTGAGATCCGGGATATGCTCCGGGTCACCCCCCGGGTTGTGGTGATAGGTGATGGTGGGGAACAGGTGTTTGGTGAGGTATTGGTACAGCGCCGAGGTGGGGGCGCTCATGGCGCCCTTCATCTCGTTGAACACCACGCCCTTGAATACCAGCGGGCTGTCCGGGTTGGTCGGTTCGGCGAACTCGACGCGGTGGCCTTCCTGGGCGAAGTCCAGCGGGTCCAGGGTGGGGAAGAACACCGCATCCAGGTACACCTGCAGCAGATTGTAGAAATCCTTGCGGTTGCAGCTGGCGAAGGGATAGGCGGTCCAGTCGCTGGCGGTGAAGGCGTTCATGAAGGTGTTGAGCGAGCGCCGCGTCATCATGAAAAACGGGTCGCGCACCGGGTAGCGGCGGCTGCCGCACAGGGTGGTGTGCTCCAGGATATGGGCCACGCCGGTGGAGTCCTGCGGCACGGTGCGGAAGCCCACCAGGAAGGCGTTCTGGTCATCGTCGGCGGCGATATGGATGTGCGGCGCGCCGGTCACCTTGTGGCGGAACTCCTGCACCTCCACATTGAGCGAAGGAATGCGGCTGCTGCGCAGCCACGCGAAGGCGGAATGGGTGGTCGGCTGATTCATCGGGTTCCTGCACGCTGAGCAATGGAATTAATTAGGTAGGGCCAGGGGCGCCAGTATACAAGGAAAGCCTGTGGGCGGCCTGGCGGCCGCCACACACGCCGCCGCGCGATCCTGCTTTAATGACACCATGGAACTCATCGATACCCATTGCCATATAGACGTTGAGGACTTTGCCGCCGATCGCGCGCAGGTACTGGCGCGCGCCCGCGCCGCCGGGGTGGTGCGGCAGGTGGTGCCGGCCATCCACCAGCCGGGCTGGGAGTTCCTGCGCGCCCTGTGCCGCTGGGAGGCGGACCTGCTGCCGGCCTTCGGGATGCATCCCATCTATCTCGATGTTCACCGGCCGGAGCATCTGGTGGAATTGCGCGCGCTGCTGGCCGAGGAACGGCCGCTGGCCGTGGGCGAGATCGGGCTGGACTATTTCATCGAGGGGCTGGATCGCGCGGCGCAGCAGGCCCTGTTCGAGGCGCAGCTGCGCCTCGCCGAGGAGTTCGCCCTGCCGGTATTGCTGCATGTACGCAAGGCCCACGACCAGGTGCTCGCCACCCTGCGCCGGCTGAAGTTCAGCCAGGGCGGCATCGCCCACGCCTTTTCCGGCAGCGCCCAGCAGGCGGAACAGTATCTGGACCTGGGCTTCAAGCTGGGCTTTGGCGGTACCCTCACCTACGAGCGTTCCAGTCGCATCCGCGCCCTGGCCGCCGATCTGCCGCTGGAAGCCATCGTGCTGGAGACCGACGCCCCGGATATCGTCACTGCGGCCCACCGCGGCGAGCGCAACAGCCCGGAATACCTGCCGGAGGTGCTGGCGGCGCTGGCCGCGGTGCGTGGCGAGGAGGCCGCTGTGCTTGCCGCGGCCACCACCGCCAATGCCCGTAGCGTGCTGCGGTTGTGAAACCGTTTCTCCTGCGTGTCAACCGCGGGCGCGCTGCCGCGTTGTTGGCTGGTGTAGTGACAACGTTTTCCACGCCTCGAAGGAGATGAACATCATGAATACCATTCGTTACTCACTGCTGTCCGCCGGCCTGGTGGTCTCACTGCTGGGCGCCCCGGCATGGGCCGAGGAGGCCGCCACCCAGACGCAAACCCAGACTCAATCCCAGACCCGCACCCAGACGCAGACCCAGGTGCAGGAGCAGACCCGTACCCGTGCCCAGGAACGCGTTCATCAGGCGGATGTGGAGGAGGCCAAGCGGGCGGAAAACCAGAAGCGCCTGGAAAAGCAGTTGAATGATGATGGTGCCGGCGCCCAGGGCGGCATGGGCAAGGGCGGTGGCCAGATGGGTGGTGGCGGCATGGGCGGCAGCCGCATGGGCGGTGGTGGTGCCGGTGGTGGCAAGGGCCGTTACTGAGTTGTGCGGTTGGACCGGCAGCGCGACTTGCGTTGCCGGGATTGCCGGGGAAGGAGGGCGTCCTGGAATTCAATGCGGAGTTGAACCGGTTCCTCGCCGGGATCGAGGGGCGCGCCTTCCGTATCGCCTGGTTTGCCACCGGCAGCCGCGACGATGCGCTGGAGCTGGTGCAGGAGGCGATGCTGGCCCTGGTGCAGCGCTACGCGGAGCGCCCGGCGGTGGAATGGCCGCCGCTGTTCCATACCATTCTGCAAAGCCGGATCCGTGACTGGTACCGGCGTAGCAGGGTGCGTTCGCGGCTGTTTGCCTGGTTTGGCGGCAGTCGGGATGAGGAGGGAGAGAGGCTGGAGGCTGTGCCCGCGGCGGCGCGCGACGAACCCGAGCAGCGGCTCGTCGGCCAGCAGACCCTGAATGCCATCGAACGTGCCGTGCGTCGTCTGCCCCTGCGTCAGCAGCAGGTCTTCCTGCTGCGCGCCTGGGAGGGGCTGGATACGGCACAAACGGCAGCCGCCATGGGCATCGCGGAAGGCAGTGTGAAGACGCATTATTCACGCGCATTGCTGGCGTTGCGCGGCGAACTGGAGGAGCAAGGCCATGCAAGATGACGAGCGGAGGTTGATCGCGCAGGTCCGTGCCGCCCTGGACGAGAGTGTCGCCAATCTCGATGCGGTTACACGCTCCCGCCTGGCGCAGGCGCGGGCCCGAGCCCAGAGGCCGCAGCGGCAGCGCCGGTACTGGTGGCTGCCGCTGGGCGGTGCCGTGCTGGCCTCGCTGTTCGCCGCCATGCTGTGGCTGGGACAGCCGGCGCTGTTGCCGGGGACTGCCGTGGACAGTGCAACGGATTTCGAGTTGCTGACGGCAAGCGAGGATCTGGAGCTGTACCAGGAACTGGATTTTTATCACTGGCTGGCAGAGGAGGAACCCCATGCGGGTTGAGCCACTGGCATTGCTGGCGCTGCTGCTGGCCGCGCCGCTGGCGGCCGAGGAAGAGGCACCGAGCCCGGAGTTGCTGGAGTTTCTTGGCAGTTTCGAGAGTGCCGACGGGCAATGGCTGGACCCGACCCAGTTGGATGTGCCCGTGCCGGACCAGGATGCCGCCGCACGTGAAGGAGACGAGACATGATGAGCAAGCGATGGTTCAATGCGCTGGCTGCCGCCCTGCTGCTTGCCGTCACGGCAGCGCAGGCCGCGCCGGCCTGGAATGAATTGAGCGCCGATGAACAGAAGGTGCTGGCACCCTACGCCTCCCGTTGGGATGGCCTGGATGCCGAGCAGCGCAGCCGCCTGCAGAAAGGGGCGCAACGCTGGCAGGCGATGACGCCGACGCAGCGCGCGCAGGTGCAGCAGCGGTTTGAGCAGTGGCGGCGTCTGACACCGCAGCAGCAGGCCCAGGTGCGCGAACGTTACGAACAGTTCCGCCAGTTGCCGGCGCAGCAGCAGGAGCGCATCCGTCAGCGGCAGCAGTGGTTCCGCGAACTGCCGCCGGAGCGGCAGCAGGAGTTGCGCCAGCGTTGGGAGGCGATGACGCCGGAGCAGCGGCAGGAACTGCAGCAACGCCGCGAGGAGACGCTGCAGGAGCGGCAGCGCCCGCTGCGCAGCCGCATGGAGCAGCGGCGCGATTTTGGTGGTGGTATGGGGGGGCGGCGCTGACAGGGCGCCCCGTATCTTTGCGTGGATTAGGGATCAGTGATGACGGGACTGAACAGGAAAAAGACGCTGGTGGCGCTGTTGGCGCTGGCCATGGCGCCGCTGGCGCAGGCCGACTCCGGCTACAGTGTCAGCGTGGGTGGTGAATATACGCGCGGCGATTATGGTACCGGCAGCAACGTCAGCCTGTTGTCGCTGCCGGTGAAGCTGGAGTATGTCGACGAGCGCTATGCCTGGTCGATCGGTGTGCCCTATCTGTGGGTTTCCGGTCCGGGCGATGTGGTGGTGAGCGGCAGCGGCATGGGGCGGCTCAGCCCGACCAATACCCGTACCACCTCACGCACCGACAGCGGCGTCGGCGACATTACCGCCTCGGCCACCCTGCGCCTGTGGGAGGAGGGGCCGCGCCGGCCCTGGGCGGCACTGACCGCCAAGGTCAAGTTCGGGACGGCAGACGAGGCCAGTCGTCTCGGCACCGGCGAGAATGACTACGCGCTGCAACTGGAGCTGGCGCGCCAGGCCGTATACGGCCACGTCGGCTACAAGGTGTTGGGCGATCCGGCCGGCATCGAGTATGACAACATCTGGTATGGCGGCGTCGGGGTCGATTTTCCCGTCGGCCGCGAGGTCGATGGCGGTGTCGAGTTGTATGCCGAACAGGAGGCACTGTCCGGCATCGATGGCAAGCGTGAGCTGACCTTTTATCTGGGGCAGCAGATGGAGCGTGCAACCCGCATCACCGGTCATCTGATGATGGGGTTGAGCGATGCCAGCCCGGACTGGGGGGCTGGCGTGACGCTGCGGTTCGATTTGTAGTGTTGCCCCAATGGACATGCTGAGGGATAAGAGGTGCGTGCAGCGCACAAGCCGCAACTGTTACCTGGGTACCTGGACGAGTCCTGACTGCGGCCGCCCCTCCCTATCCGTGGGCCACATGCTCCCGGCGTGACCGACCCCATCCCTGTCGCTGTCCCTATGGGACGGGAGTGCAATTCACACCAGCAACCCCTGCCGCGCAAATACCTCCAGTAAGCGCTGCACATTGGCGGCCACCGTCGCCGCCAGCTTCTTTGCATCGGCCTTCTTGCCGTCGTCTGCCACCAGTATCTCGGCGCGCTCCATTGCACCTGTCATCTCCTGCACCACTTCATCCACCGTGCGCGTACCGTCGAGCAGGCGGGCTAGGTGGGATGAAAATGCATCCAGCTGCACCGTGGTGTGGCGCACGGTGGCGAGGTGGCCGAGATTCATCGCCGCCTGGGCCTGGGCCAGGGCGTGCAGGCGCGGGCGTTCGCTGATTACTTTCTCGAAATGCTGCGGGCGCGGGCTGATGCGGATGGCCTGGTGGGCATAGAGGCTGAAGAGTTCGCCGAACAGGTGGTCGACCTGATCGGCATGCTGGCGGCCGCCGTTGCCGGTGGTGATCTGCTGCGCGGTGGCAACCAGTTCGGCAAAGGGCACGGCGTCGGGGTGGACGGCGGCGAGGTGCAGCAGCGCGGCCTTGGTGAGCGGATGGCTGACGGTGTAGTCGTGGTTGTCGGCGGAGGTGAACTTCTGTTCGCGCGGCCGGCTCAGTTCCACTTTCTTCGGCGGGGTGAGCTGGGCGCTGAAGGCGAAGTTTTCGAACTGCTCCAGGGCCAGGTCGCGGGTGATGGGACGTTCCTGGCGGCAGAGCAGGGAGCGGCGGAAGTTGCGGTTGCGCACGAAGTCCATGTACTGCTCCAGTTCCAGCACATCGCCGGCGAACCCCAGTGCCTCCTCGGCCGCCTCGCCCAGGGTGGAGGGGAAGGCGGTGCCCAGTTCCACGTCGCACAGGTATTGCAGGCCGTGGCGTTCGGCGTCGGCGGCGAACTGGCTGAACAGGAAGGGCTGGTTAATCTCTTCCATGTACTCGTGGTAGATGTAGCTGGGGTGTGCCTTGCGCACGGCGGCGATCTCGCTGCGCAGGTATTTGGCGCTGAGGGCATCGAGGCCGCGGGTGGCGCTGTCCATCAGGTCGAACAGTTCGTAGGCCTTGGCCAGGCGCTCGCGTGGTGTTTTCGCGTCGCGGGCGTGATAGAGCAGCATGTCGCGCAGCATGCCGCGCATGCGCCAGCCGGGCAGGGTGTTGTAGCTGATGTAGGCGATGCCGTTGTCGCTGAGCAGTTCGCGGCACAGCGTCAGCATCTTCTCGCGCACGAAGTCCGGCACCCAGGAGTACACACCGTGGGCGATGATGTAATCGAACTGCCCCAGTTCGGCGCCCAGCTCCATGATGTCGCCCTGGCGCACTTCGATATTGGTCAGGCCCAGCTTGCCGATCAGCTCCTGCGCCACCGCCACCTGGCCGGCGGAAAGTTCGATGCCGAGCACCTGCGCCTGTGGCAGGTGGAAGGCCAGCGGGATGATGTTGCCGCCGGTGGCACAGCCCAGCTCCAGGATACGCGCGGTTTCCGGTGCCGGTGCGTCGAGGCCGAACAGACGGCCCAGCACGCACAGGTGATCGGGGTGGGTCTCGGCAAAGGGCGTGCTGTCGTAGGGGATGGCGTCGTAGCTGTCGGCGGTCATTTCGATATCTCAAAAAGGCGTTGCAGGTTTTTGACCGATCAATCCTTAATCCAGCGGATCTCGCGTGCGGTCTGCTTACCCACTACCACGCCGCGCAGGTGGCGCGGGATCTCGGCCTCGCGTTCCGACAGGGGGATGCGGCCGCCCATGATCTCGGCAAACCGCTGCGGGTGCAACGGCTCCCTGTCCGGCTCGGCGTAGCCAACGGGGTAGAGCGGCTGGTTGTTGGCGTAGTCGTATTTGTCCGTGGCACCAAACAGGTGCAGCAGTTCATGGGCGATGATGAGGTTGTTCTGCTCACTTTGCTGCGTACTGGCGTAGGCATGTACCACGCCAATCAGGCCTTTCTGCAGGCCGAGGGAATGCTCGACACGTTCGGTATGGGCCGGGTCGTGGTAGACCACGAACATCCGCTGGTTGCCGGGACCGTCGTAGCTGTCGTTGCGCCAGGCCCACCAGCGCAGTTGCAGGCTCCACAGCGCCACCTCCAGCGGTTGCCGTGACGGCGGCGGCGCGGGCGGCAGGTTGTGTACTTGCGGTGCAAGACGCACCTCGATGTGCGCCACGGGGAGTCCGTAGTGCTCGGCCTCGCGGGCGAGAAATTCGACGATGGCAGCGTAGCTGTCCTCGCCGAGTGTATCGATGTAGGCGGCGGTACTGGCGCGGCCGTCGCCGTTGATGGGGTAGACGACCAGCCACTGGCTGCGGCTCCAATCGGTGCTGCGCCACTGTGTCAGCCAGGTGGTGGCGGCTACCATGAACAGGATGAACAGCAGGATGGCGATGCGGATCTTGCGGAACATGGTCGATTATTTGTTTTCGCCGCGCGATACGCGGCGCAGTACCCAGTCCAGACCACGCGTGGGTAGCAGGCGCTTCAACGCGCCGAAAAGATAGGTGGGGAAGGTGACGTAGTAGCGTGCCCGCGGTCGTGGCGACTCCAGGGCGTGGATCACCCTGGCCAGCACCGCCTCCGGCGGCAGGGTGAACGGCGCGGCCGGGCCTTCCTTGGTGAGGCGGTTCTCCATGCGCTTGTAGGTGGCGCGGAAGTGGCTGGCTTCGGCGTCGATGTTCTGCCGGTATTTGATCATGGCGTTGGCGCGAAAGCGGCTGAGGATCGGGCCGGGCTCGACCAGACTGACGTGAATGTTGCTGCCGTGCAGTTCCAGGCGCAGGGTGTCGGTCAGTCCCTCCAGGGCGAACTTGCTGGCGTTGTAGGCCCCGCGGAAGGGCAGCGCCACCAGGCCGAGGACCGAGCTGTTGTGGATGATGCGGCCGTGACCCTGACGACGCATCACCGCGATGGCGCGGCAGGTGAGTTCGTGGGTGCCGAATAGATTGGTTTCGAACTGCTCGCGCAGGGTGGCGCGACTGAGGTCTTCCACCGCGCCGGGCTGGCCGTAGGCACCGTTGTTGAACAGGGCGTCCAGCGTGCCACCGCTGCGGTGCAGCACTTCGTCCATGGCGGCGTGAATGGACAGCGAATTGGCGAGGTCGAGCTGCAGCGCTTCCAGTCCGTCCTGCTGCAAGCGGGTGACATCCGCGGTCTTGCGGGCGCTGGCAAAGACGCGCCAGCCGCGGGCCTTCAGGCCATGGGCTACGCACAGGCCGATGCCGCTGGAGCAGCCGGTGATGAGGATGGTGCGGGCAGGGGCCGAAGTGGACATGATGTCCGCATTCTACTCCAGTCGGCTAGCCGAAGGTGTCTTCCTTGAACTCGGCCTGGATGCGTTCCACCTGCTCGATGTTGTCGGTCAGGGCGGCTACGCAGTCGGCGTCGAGGATGTGGCCGCTCATGCAGCGCAGTGCCTCCAGCGCCTCGGCATTGCTCCAGGCCTCCTTGTAGGGACGGCGGCTGGTGAGGGCGTCGAAGATGTCGGCCACGGCGACGATGCGGGCCTCGATGGGTATGTCTTCATTCTTCAGACCGTAGGGATAGCCGCTGCCGTCCAGCGCCTCATGGTGCAGTTCGGCGATGTTGCGCAGCATGTGTCCGTGTTCCAGGTCGTGCAGGCGGAAGTGTCCCAGCATGGTGTCGATGACCTCGCGTCCCTTGCGGGTGTGGGTCTTCATCACCTCGAACTCCTCCGGGGTGAGCTTGGCTTCCTTGAGCAGGATGTTGTCCGGGATGGCGATCTTGCCGATGTCATGCAGCGGGGCAAACATGAAAATATGTTCGATGAAGTTGTCATCCAGGTTGTACTTCTCGGCCAGATGCAGGGCGATGAGACGGCTGTAGCGCGACATGCGATCCAGGTGGCTGCCGGTTTCGTTGTCGCGGTGGCGGGTGATGTCGCGTGCGGTGTTGATGGCGTCGGCCAGGTTCTGCATCTTCTGCAATTCGTAGATCGCCGTGAGCGCCAGCAGGTGGCCGAACAGGTCGAGCTCGTGCAGCACGGCTTCGGTGAGCACGCCGCGCTCGCGGGAATTGAAGAACACGAAGCCGCGGAACATGCCGTTCTGGTACATGGGCAGGGTGTAGCTGGCACCGAAGCCACCGGCCAGCAGGCGGCGGCTGTGCTCGTGCGCGCTGTCGGCAAAGATGGTCAGATCATTGACCACGCGTGGTTTGCCCTGCGCGACGATCTCGCTCAACGTGTGGCTGCTGGCCAGCGGCGCCTGGTAATGGCGCAGGGGCGATTCGCCCTCGCTGCTGTAGATGTACGTCTTCAGCAGGTCGGTGCGGGCGTCGTACAGGGCGATGGCGATGCGGTGGATGCACGGGCAACGCGCTGCCACGGTCTGGTGCAGGGCGGCCAGTTTGTCGGCGAGTGGCCGGTTCTCATCGAGAAAGCCCAATGAGTCGTCGCGGTAGTAAATCGTTTGCTGCACAGCTATACCCCTGCATTGTGCGCGTAGTGCACGACCCGGTGTATTCCGGCGGTGGGGACGGCCGGGCGGCGCGATATTCTTGTTATGTTTTTCCTACAGGATTTATACCAGCCGGGCGGGGGCAATACTAGCGCCTGCGGTGTCAGGCCAGCAAAACCGCGACGATGCCGGTGACGAAGATGCCGTCGAAGGTGCCGGCGCCGCCGATGGAGGCGAGCGGGGCGCCGAGGTGGCGGATATCCTTCAGGCGCAGCAGGTCGGCGCCGATGAGCACGCCCAGGGTGCCGCTGATGTAGGCCAGCGGAGCGCTTTGCTCGGGATTGAGCAGGATGGCCACCAGGGCGGCGCTGATGGGGGCGACGAACAGGGGCATGCCGATGCCGAGTCCGGCAATGGGGCGGCTCATGTGGTAGCTGATGGCGCTGATGGCGCCGATGCCGAGCAGGGCATGGAACAGCGGCAGCGGATTGTTGAGCAGCAGGTAGAGGGAGAAGGTGAGCGGAATCAGGCAGCCGCCGGCATTGACTGCCACCACGGTGCGGCCGGTGAAGGGCGGCAGTTGCACCGGCCAGAAGGTGGGCAGTTGCGTCGGCTCCGGCGGCTGCTCGGCGCGCACGGAGAACAGCGGTAGGTTGATCAGGCTGCCTGCCAGGGAACTGAACAGCAGCAGAAAGGCGGCCTGTTGCGACAGCCCGAGTTTGTCGAAGGCGATGCTCACCAGGCCGACCTGCAGCACGCCGAGCAGGAAGGCGGTGGCGAGGATGAACAGCAGCAGTTTGTGGGGCGAATGGAAGGGGGACATGTCTATTCCGCCCGCACAGCCAGAATCCATCCGTCTCGGCGCGGGATGTTCAGGAACGGAGGCCGCGCACCGCCTGTGCCAGCAGCGGCGCCAGATGAATGATGTTGCTGGGATGGCTGATGCTGTCGGCGCTCCAGATCTGCTCGATACCCGCCTCATGCAACTGGCGCGTGGCGTCGTCGGCAAACAGGGCGTGGGTGACCAGGCAATGGATGGCGGCGGCGCCGCGGAACTTGAGCTGGCTGGCGACGGCGATGAGGGTGCGGCCGGTGCTGGCCATGTCGTCCACCAGTACGATGGTGCGGCCTTGATAGTTAACCTCCGGCAGCTTGGTGCGCACGCTGCGATCGCCGAGGCGCTCTTTGGTGGCGACGGCATATTCGAGTCCGGCCGGTTCGGCCATGGCACGCACCCACTGTTCCGATTCGGCATCGGGGCCGATGAGCATGGGGTTCTGCACATGCTGCACCAGGAACTCGGCCATCGCCGGGGCGGCGGTGAGGGCCACGGCCTGGCCGCGCGGGATGGCCTGCTCCAGGCGCTCGATGCGGTGCAGGTGCGGATCGACGGTGATCACGGCATCGAACAGTTCGGCCAGGAAGCCGCCGATGATCTTCTGGCTCACCGCCTCGCCGGGATGAAAGGCGATGTCCTGGCGCATGTAGCACAGGTAGGGGGCGACGAGGGTGATGTGCCTGGCGCCCAGCTCGCGTGCGGTGCGTGTCACCAGCATCAGCTCCACCAGTTTGTCGTTGGGGCGATCGAGGCTGCGGCAGATAACGAGCTGTTCGGGCAGCACCGCCGGCAGCGTTACCTTGCTCTCGCCGTCGGGGAAGCGATGGATCTCCACCGGAGCGAAGGGCAGACCGAGGGCTTCCGCCAGACGGCGACCCTGTGCCTCATAATCGTGAAAGCCCAGCAGCATGCTCACAGCTCCATGTAGGTCTTGGCCACTTCCTCGGGCGTGCCGATGGTGTAGCCGCTGTTCTGATCGGTGAGTGCCTTGGCAAAGGCGTAATCGGCCTTGTACTCGGCGTGGACACGGTACAGCGGTTCGCCCTTGCTTACCGGTTCGCCAAGCTTTTTCAGGATGTCGACGCCGGCGCCCTTGTCGATGGGGGCGCCGGCGAGGCGCGCCACCTTGGCCACCACGTAGTTGTCGATACTGGTGACCACGCCGTCCTGCGGTGCGCACACCTCGTAGGTGAGCTTGCCGGGGAGGTACTTTTCCGTCTGTGCGCCCTGCGCGTCGATGATTTCGTTCATCTTTTTCAGCGCGCGGCCCGAGTCGAGGATGTCGCGGGCGATGGCATAGCCGTAACCGCCGCGCACGTCCGGATCGAATTCCAGCAGGCGGCCGGCCAGGCGCAGTGCCTTCTGCCGCAGATCGGACGGCGCCTCCGGAGCGTTGTTCAACACCTGCATCACGTCGCGCGCCTCCAGCACCGGGCCGATGCCGCGGCCCACCGGCTGGCTGCCGTCGGTGATGATCACCTCCAGGTGGATGCCCATGCGGTCGCCGGTGTACTCGAACAGCTTGCGCAGTTGCAGCGCCTCGCGCATGTGGCGCACCTTGGCGGTGGGGCCGACGGGGATGTCGATGAGCAGGTGGGTGGAGCCGGCAGCCAGTTTCTTCGACAGGATGGAGGCGATCATCTGGCCTTGCGAATCGATGCCGAGGGGGCGCTCCACCGAGATCAGGATGTCGTCGGCCGGCGCCAGGCGCGCGGTGCCGCCCCAGGCCAGACAGGCACGGTGGGTGTGCACGATTTCGCGCAACTCCTTCGGCGACAGGTCGACACGGGACAGCACCTCCATGGTGTCGGCGGTACCGGCCGGCGAGGTGATGGCACGGCTCGATGTCTTGGGCATCAGCATGCCGTGGGCGGCGACGATGGGTACCACCAGCATGGAGGTGCGGTTGCCGGGCAGACCGCCGATGCAGTGCTTGTCCGCGACCACGCTTTCATGCCAGTCGATGCGTTCACCCGACTCGGTCATGGCGCGGGTCAGGTGCAGGATCTCCTCGCGGTCCAGGTTGTTCTGGCCGGCGGCCACCAGGAAGGCTGCCATCTCCATCTTGGAATAGCGGTTGTTGACGATGTCGGTGGTGATTGCCTGGAAGTCTTGCAGCCGCAGGCGGCCGCCGGCAATCTTGTGGCGCACGGCATCCATGGACGGCGGTGGCTCGGCCTGGGCGACGGTTACGGCATGGCCGGGTTCCAGGTTGAGCTGATCGAAGGCCTGCTCCGACAGCCCCAGTTCACAGGGGTCGACGATGTTGGTGTCATCCACCACGTTGAGCACGGCAAAGATCTTTTTGCCGTTGGCGGTGATCTCCACCTTGGTCAGGGCCTGGAAGCCCTCGGCGCGGTAGATCTCGCACTCGCGGTGCATATAGGCCACGTTTTCACGGTAGGTGTCGATGGCGACGCGGCGCAGTTGCAGGGTGTCGGAGGTGGGGGGCGTTTGTTTTTGGCTCATGGCTGAACGATATCACAAGGTTTCATGATTGGGGGCCGGGGCGGTCGCGGCGGGACTGGGCAGGACATCTCGGGCACGCTCCTCCTGTTGCAGCGCCCACAGCCGGGCATAACGGCCCTGGCTTTCCAGCAGGGCGCGGTGCGTGCCGCGCTCGACGATACGGCCGGCCTCCAGCACCAGTATTTCATCGGCGTCGACGATGGTGGACAGGCGGTGGGCGATGACCAGCGTGGTGTGGTCGCGCGCTGCCCGCGCCAGGGCCTCCAGGATGGCCTGTTCCGAGCGCGAGTCGAGGGACGAGGTGGCCTCGTCGAACACCAGGATGCGCGGCCGCTTCAACAGGGCGCGGGCGATGGCCACGCGCTGTTTCTCACCACCGGATAGCTTCAGGCCGCGCTCGCCCACCACGGTGTCGTAGCCCTGCGGCAGCGACTGGATGAAGTCGTGGATCTGCGCCAGCCGCGCCGCTTCGACGATTTCCTCGCGGCTGGCACCGGGGCGGGCATAGGCGATGTTGTAGTACAGCGTGTCGTTGAACAGCACGGTGTCCTGCGGCACGATGCCGATGGCCTCGCGCAGGCTGTGCTGCGTCACCTCGCGCACGTCCTGGCCGTTGACCAGCACACGGCCGCAGCCGACGTCGTAGAAACGGAACAGCAGGCGGGCCAGGGTGGATTTGCCGCTGCCGCTGGGACCGACCACCGCCACCTTCCTGCCGGCGGGAATGGTGAAGTCGATATCGAACAGGATCGGCCGATCGGCGTTGTAGGCGAAGCTGACGTGCTCGAAGCGCACCGCACCGTCGCCTACCTGCAACGGCTTGGCGTCAGGCCGATCGGTGATCTCCGGCGGGCGGTGCAGCAGGTCGAACATCTGCGCCATGTCCGACAGGGCATGTTTGAGCTGGCTGTACACCACGCCGAGGAAGTTGAGCGGGATGAACAGTTGCAGCATGAAGGCGTTGACCAGCACCAGGTCGCCCAGGCTCATGCTGCCGTCAATGACGCCGCGCGCGGCGAGCAGCATCATCAGGGTGACGCCCACGGCGATGATGGCACCCTGGCCGACGTTGAGGCTGGAGAGCGAGGTCTGTGTCTTTACCGCCATGTCTTCCCAACGGGTGAGGGTCTCGTCGTAGCGGCGGTGCTCGTAGCCTTCGTTGTTGAAGTATTTCACCGTCTCGAAGTTGAGCAGGCTGTCCACCGCCTGGGAATTGGCCTGCGAGTCCAGCGCGTTCATCTGGTGACGGTAACGCATGCGCCAGTCGGTGATGGCGAAGGTGAAGGCCACGTACACCGCCACCGTGACGAAGGTGATCACCGCGAACCAGGGGTCGTACTTCGCCAGCAGCACCGTGGCGATGAGCGTCACCTCCACCAGGGTGGGGAGGATGTTGAACAGCATGTAGTTGAGCAGGGTGGAGGCGGAACGGGTGCCGCGCTCCAGGTCGCGGGTGATGGCGCCGGTCTTGCGCTCCAGGTGGAAGCGCAGGGATAGGGCGTGCAGGTGCTGCAGAAAGGTGAGTGACAGCCGGCGCATGATGCCGTGGCGCACGCGGGCGAACACCACGTCGCGCAGTTCGTTGAAGGCGGAGCTGCCGAGGCGCAGCACGCCGTAGGCCAGCAGCAGGGTGACCGGCAGGGCCAGCTCGCGCAGGCCGGGGCTGTCCAGGTAGTCGACGATCTCCTTCAGCGCCAGCGGCACGCCGACGTTGGCCAGCTTGGCCAGGACCAGGAATAGCAAAGCCAGTGCGGCCCGCCCGCGGTAGGCCCACAGATAGGGCAGCAGAAAGCGGATGGTCTGCCAGTCGCGGCGGGCCTGGGCTGGCGGTTCGGTATGGCGGATGTGCATTGGGGGTCGGTCGCAGGTTTTTGACATTATACGAAGAACACCGGTACGAGGGGCGCGATACGGGGTGTGCTGGCTGCGCGTGCCGCTCTTGCGTCCCGCGCCCCTCGTCCCTCGTATCTCGCCCCACATCCCTCGTCCCTCGTACCTCGTCCCTCGTATCTCGTACCTGTGTTCTTCAGGTATACTCCGCAAATCAGTCAGTTAGCCGGAGAAACCGCGATGGGTATGCCGACCGAAGAAGAGATGAAGCAGGCGCTGGCCGAGGCCAGCCGCATGCGCGAGCAGGGCGACGACCCCCATCACATTGCCAAGGCCCTGCTCAATCTGAATTACCGGGTGAAGACCCTGGAAAAGGTGCTGGAAGCGGCGGAACTGTTCTACCGTTCCGGCCAGTCGGTTACCGAGCACCAGAAATTGAAAAAGGCCATCGGCGATGCCCGCGCGGCCATCGAGCGCACCGGCGGCATCGAGCACGAGCGCTTTGGCCTGGAGTAGCCGTCCGGCTTGAATTTTTAGCCTTTATCCCTATTTCTGCGGCGGAATATCCCCGCTCAAGTCTTTCACGAGGTGATCCCATGCCCATTTACGAATACGCGTGCAAGTCCTGCGGCCACGAGATGGAAGCCATGCAGAAGATGAGCGATGCCCCGCTCAGCGACTGTCCTGCCTGCGGCAAGCCGGACCTGGAGAAGCTGATCTCCGCCGCCGGCTTCCGCCTCAAGGGCGGCGGCTGGTACGAGACCGATTTCAAGTCCGGCGCCAAGAAGAACGTGGCCGAGTCCAGCTCCGCCCCTGCACCCGCCTGCGGCGCCGCCGGCGGTTGCGGCTGCGCGGCCAAGTAAGGCCGCTGCATGCACCATTTGCGGCGTTACCTGATCGCCGGCCTGCTGCTCTGGCTGCCGTTGGGGGTGACTGTGCTGGTGGTCCGGCTGCTGGTCGGCACCATGGACCAGACCCTGTTGCTGCTGCCGGAGCGGCTGCGTCCCGACGCGCTGTTCGGTTTCCACATCCCCGGCCTGGGGCTGGTGCTGGCGGTCAGTGTGGTGCTGCTTACGGGCATGCTGGTGGCCAACCTGTTCGGCCGCCGCCTGCTGGCCCTGTGGGAGCGCCTGCTGTCGCGCATTCCCCTGGTGCGCTCCATATATATGGCGGTCAAGCAGCTGGCCGAGACCATGTTTTCCGGCGGCGGCCAGTCCTTCCGCAAGGTGTTGCTCGTCGAATACCCGCGCAAGGGGCTGTGGACCCTGGCGTTCCAGACCGGCACCGGGGTGGGCGAGGCGCAGCAGAAGACCGGCCGCGAGGTGGTCAATGTCTATGTCCCCACCACCCCCAACCCCACCTCCGGCTTCTTCCTGATGGTGCCGCGGGAGGACGTGGTGGAGCTGGACATGAGCGTGGACGACGGCCTGAAGATGATTATCTCCATGGGGGTCGTCGTCCCCAACGGAGGCAAACAAGGTACGAGGGACGAGGTACAAGGGACGAGGGAATGAGCCCGCTTCCCGAGCGCCTCATATAAATGGGCCGTGCGTGCAGCACACTCCATCCTTGTATCTCGCCCCTGGTCCCTCGTACCCGGCCCCGCCAGCGCCTTGCGCTGGCGGGGCGCTGGCCGTACCATTCCCGCCTTTACTTTTTGATGTAACAGGACTTTTCCCCCATGCGCAGCCACTATTGCGGCCATTTGAACGAATCCCTTATCGATCAGGAAGTTGAGTTGTCCGGCTGGGTGCACCGCCGACGCGACCACGGCGGCGTGATCTTCATCGACCTGCGCGATCGCGAGGGTTTGGTCCAGGTGGTGTTCGACCCGGATACCCCGGAGACCTTTGCCCTTGCCGAGGCGGTGCGCAACGAATATGTGCTGCACCTGAAAGGCCGTGTGCGCCGCCGTCCGGACGGCACCGAGAACGCCAACCTGCCTACCGGCCAGGTGGAAGTGCTGGGCAAGACCCTGACCATCCTGAACCGTTCCGAGACCCCGCCGTTCCAGCTCGACGACGGCGACGACGAGATCTCCGAGGAGCTGCGCCTGCGTTACCGCTACGTCGACCTGCGCCGGCCGGTCATGCTGGAGCGCCTCAAGTTCCGC
This sequence comes from Sulfurivermis fontis, assembly GCF_004001245.1. Lineage (NCBI taxonomy): Bacteria > Pseudomonadati > Pseudomonadota > Gammaproteobacteria > Thiohalomonadales > Thiohalomonadaceae > Sulfurivermis > Sulfurivermis fontis. The sequence continues at coordinate 2,082,698 of NZ_AP018724.1, read as the reverse complement.
TCCAGGATTACCCGCGCCATCCGCGAATACCTGGACGACAACGGTTTCCTCGACATCGAGACGCCGATGTTGACCAAGGCCACGCCGGAGGGCGCACGCGACTACCTGGTGCCGAGCCGCACCCACCAGGGCAGTTTCTTCGCCCTGCCGCAGTCGCCGCAGATATTCAAGCAGCTGCTGATGGTGTCCGGCCTGGACCGCTACTATCAGATCGTGCGTTGCTTCCGTGACGAGGACCTGCGCGCCGACCGCCAGCCCGAGTTCACCCAGATCGACATCGAGACCTCGTTCATGGACGAGGAGCAGATCATGACCATGATGGAGGGCATGATCCGTCACCTGTTCGCCCAGGTGCTGGAGGTGGCGCTGCCCAACCCGTTCCCGCGCATGACCTATGCCGAGGCCATCGGCCGCTATGGCTCCGACAAGCCGGACCTGCGCAATCCGCTGGTGCTGACCGATGTCGCCGACCTGATGCGCGACGTGGAGTTCAAGGTATTCGCCGGTGCGGCCAACGATGCCAAATGCCGCGTCACCGCGCTGCGTGTGCCGCAGGGCGGCGAGAAGCTGTCGCGCAAGGAGATCGATGACTACACCAAGTTCGTCGGCATCTACGGCGCCAAGGGTCTGGCCTACATCAAGGTCAACGACAAGGCCGCCGGCCGCGACGGCCTGCAGTCGCCCATCGTCAAGAACATCCACGACGCGGCGCTCGCCGGCCTCATCGAGCGCACCGGCGCCGAGAACGGCGATCTGATCTTCTTCGGCGCCGACAAGGCCAAGGTGGTCACCGAGGCCCTCGGTGCGCTGCGCATCAAGATCGGTCACGACCTCGGCCTGTTGGAAGGCCAGTGGCGTCCGCTGTGGGTGGTGGATTTCCCGATGTTCGAGTTCGACGACAAGGAAAACCGCTGGGTGTCGCTGCACCATCCCTTCACCGCGCCCAAGGAAGAACACCTGGACAAGCTGGCCCACGACCCGGGCAACTGCCTGTCGCGCGCCTACGACATGGTGCTGAACGGCACCGAGGTGGGCGGCGGTTCCATGCGCATCTACCGCAAGGAGGTGCAGCAGGAGGTGTTCCACCAGCTCGGCATCGATCAGTTGGAGGCGGAGGAGAAGTTCGGCTTCTTGCTCGATGCCCTCAAGTACGGCTGCCCACCGCATGGCGGCCTGGCCTTCGGCCTGGACCGCCTGGTGATGCTGATGACCGGCGCCAAGTCGATCCGCGACGTGATGGCCTTCCCCAAGACCCAGTCCGCCGCCTGCCTGCTCACCGGCGCCCCGTCCACGGTGAACCCCAAGCAGCTGGTCGAGCTGGGCGTGCGCGTGGCCAAGCCGGTGAAGGCCGAGGGCAAGGAGTAATGAGTTGAGCTTTTTGAGAGGATGGCATGACTGAAGTGTTGCCCATCGAGAAGTATGCCGGTCTGAGCGACGAAGAGTGCGAGGCGCGCATCGTCGCCGCCAAGGAAGCGCTGGGCGAGCGCCTGGTGATCCTGGGGCATCACTACCAGCGCGAAGAGGTGTTCCGTCACGCCGATTTCTCCGGCGACTCGCTCAAGCTGTCGCGCGAGGCGGCGCAGTCGAAGGCGGAATACATCGTGTTCTGCGGCGTGCACTTCATGGCCGAGGTGGCGGATATCCTGTCGCGCCCCGACCAGATTTCCATCCTGCCGGACCTTGGCGCCGGCTGCTCCATGGCCGACATGGCCAACCTGGCCAACGTCGAGCGCGCCTGGCGCGAACTGGCCACGGTGCTCGATCCGGATGAAACCATCACGCCGGTCACCTACATCAATTCCGCCGCCGACCTGAAGGCCTTCTGCGGCCGCCACGGCGGCATCGTCTGCACCTCGTCCAACGCGCGCAAGGTGCTGGAGTGGTCCTTCGCCCAGCGCGAGAAGGTGCTGTTCTTCCCCGACCAGCATCTGGGCCGCAACACCGGCTACACCATGGGCATCCCGCTGGAGCAGATGGTGGTGTGGGAGTTCGACCTGCCCATGGGGGGACTGACGGCGCAGCAGATCCGCGATGCGAAGATGATCCTGTGGAAGGGGTTCTGCTCGGTGCACCAGATGTTCCGTCCCGAACACATCGATCGCTTCAAGGACAAATATCCGGACGCCAAGATCATCGCCCACCCGGAAGCACCGTTCGAAGTGTGCCAGAAGTCCGATTACGTCGGCTCCACCGAGTTCATCATCCAGACCGTGCGTGAGTCCGCCCCCGGCACGCGCTGGCTGGTGGGGACCGAGCTGAACCTGGTCAACCGCCTGCACGAACAGTTCAAGCACCAGGACAAGCACGTCCACTTCATGTCGCCCACGGTATGCATGTGCTCCACCATGTTCCGCATCGATCCGCAGCATCTGGCCTGGACCCTGGACAATCTGGTGGCCGGTCAGGTGGTGAACCAGATCAAGGTGGCGCCGGAGGAGGCGCGGCTGGCGCGCCTGGCGCTGGAGCGCATGCTGGAGGTCAGTTCCCGGTGATATTAGGGAAGGTCTGAATAAGTCCATCCTGGACTTCCCAGGTCGCTCCCGCCCCTCCCTGGGCTGCGCGACATAAGTCCATCCGTGGACAAAACCACGCCAAGCGCAAAGTGTGATTTTCGCTTGGCTTCATTTTCCAACGACTTATCGTCGTTGGAAAATGGCGGCCCCATAGGGCGGACTTCAGTCCGTCCTATGGGGCCGCCATTCCGCCTGTTCTCCGTTCCGTGCCTCCCGTCACATTCCTTGGCAGTTTTCCCCACCCGGCTTGTCCCCGCCGCGCCGTATAGGGTTTAATGCCCCGGTGCAGTCTGTATCAGAACAATAACTGGGCTGTGGCGGTGGAGAGAGTGAAGAAACCCTTCTGGAAAGCGCGTTGGTTTCCCGGTTTCGCCGTAACCCTGCTGTGCCTGCTGGCAGCGGGGAGCGAGCCCCTGTCCCGCTTCGACTGGGCGGCCTACGATCTCGCGGTGAGTTTTACCAGCAGCCGTACCGCCGACGACAATGTGGTGATCGTCGCCATCGACGAGGATTCCCTCGAGCGACTCGGCCCCTGGCCCTGGCCGCGTGATCGTTTTGCCCAGCTGGTCCATCAGCTCAACGCCGCCAAGGCGGCAGTCATCGGTTTTGCCCTGCCGCTCGATACCGCAGAGAACCAGCACGGCCTCGGGTATCTGCGCCATTTGCGTGACGAATACGCCGATGACACGGTGCAGGAGGTACTCAGACGTGCCGAGGCGGGGCTCGATACCGATGGCGCCTTCGGCCGCAGTGCACGCAAGGCGGGCAATGTGGTCTTCGGCATGCCCTACCGCTTCGCCCCGGCGGCTCCCACCCAACTGCCGAGGCTGGATGACACGGTAAATACCTTTGCCCTGCGCGATGTGGCGGCCAACCGGCCGGTGTGGTTCGACTTCGTTCCCAGCGCGCTGACCACCCGCACCACGGCGGCCGACCGGCTGTTCCCGCCGGTGCCGGCCATTGCCGCCGGGGCGGCCGGCATCGGTCACCTCAACGGTTATCCCCTGGGTGGCGACAGTCTGCGCGCGGTGCCGCTGGTTCTGCAGTACGGCGAACGCTACTTTCCCTCGTTTTCCCTGCTGGTGGCGGCCCATAGCCTGAAACTGGATCATCGTGCGTTGACTGTCACCCCCGGACGCGGCGTCACCATGGACGGCACCACCTTTCATACCGATCCTGCCATGCAGGCCTATCCGCGCTATTACCGTGGCCGCGACGATCGGTCACCGTTCAAGACCCATTCCTTTGCCGCTGTGTATGCCAAGGAGGTGGATGACGCGGAGTTCCGCGGCAAGATCGTGCTGGTCGGCATCACCGTGCCCGCCCTGGTGGACCGGGTGGATACCCCCATCGGCGAGGCCATGGCGCCGGTGGTGGCCAGTGCCCATGTGGTGAGTAGCCTGCTCAACAACGACCTGGTCAGTGTGCCGGCTTGGGCGGTGTGGGCGCAGTTGGCGGCCTTGCTGCTGGTCGGGCTGTATCTGATGTTCGTCTTGCCGCGTTTCCGCCTCGGCACCGGCCTGGCCCTGAGCCTGGTGTTGCTGTTCCTGTTGCTCAATACCCATTTCCTGCTGGTGGCGACCCAGTCGCTGTGGCTGCCGTTGATGGTCCCGGTGGTGGCGTTGCTGATAGGTATCGTGGTTCTGGCATTGCGCCGCTTGCAGGAGGAGCGCTCCAACCTGTTGCGTGGTCAGCTCGACCTCGCCAACCGCAATCTGGGCCAGATGCTGCAGGCCCAGGGCCAGTTCGATCCGGCCTTCGAGAAGTTCCGCCAGTGCGCGGTGGACGAGAGTTTGCTGGAGCTGCTCTACAACCTCGGCCTCGATTTCGAGCGCAAGCGCCAGTTCAACCGTGCCGTGGGTGTGTTCAACTACATCCTGGAGCACGCGCCGTCGTTCCGCGACAGCCGCGATCGCGTCCGTCTCAATCAGGAGATGGAGAAGATGACCGCCCTCGGCAAGGGCTTCGCGGCCAACACCGGCGGCGGCACCCTGGCCATCAGCTATGACAAACTGCAAAAGCCCATGCTGGGCCGCTACCAGGTGGAGCGCGAGATCGGCCGCGGCGCCATGGGCATGGTGTACCTGGGGCGCGATCCCCGTATCGGCCGCACCGTGGCCATCAAGACCATGGCGTTGTCGCAGGAGTTCGACGAGGAGCAGTTGGCCGAGGTAAAGGCGCGCTTCTACCGCGAGGCGGAGACCGCAGGCCGGCTCAATCATCCCAACATCGTTACGGTCTATGACGTGGGCGAGGAGCAGGACCTGTCCTATATCGCCATGGACTTCCTGCAGGGCAAACCGCTGTCGGCCTGGTGCCGGCCGGAGAATCTGCTGCCGGCGGAGAAGGTGTTCGATATCATCATCAAGGTGGCCGAGGCGCTGGATTATGCCCACCAGCAGCAGGTGGTACACCGCGACATCAAACCGGCCAATATCATGTACGACGAGAAGACCGGCACGGTGAAGGTGACCGATTTCGGTGTTGCCTGCCTGGTCGATTCCAGCAAGACCAAGACCGGCACGGTACTGGGCAGCCCGTCCTACATGTCGCCGGAACAACTGGCCGGCAAGAAGGTGGATGGCCGCTCCGATCTGTTCTCCCTCGGCGTGACCTTCTTCCAACTGCTCACCGGTGAGCTGCCCTTCGTGGCCGATTCACTGGCCAGCCTGATGTACAAGATTGCCAACGAGAAACATGTGGACGTGCGCGTGCTGCGCCCGGACCTGCCGGCCTGTGTCAGCACCATCGTCAACCGGGCGTTGTACAAAGATATCGAGAAACGCGTGCAGAGCGGCCATCATCTGGCCAATGCCCTGCGTCGCTGCAAGCAGCAGATAACCAAGGATCACTGAGGTGGATAGTGTACCCACACTGCAGATGAGCGGGCGTACCGACGTGGGCTGCGCACGTGAGCACAACGAGGATCAGATCGCCTGGGACGCCAGCGCGGGCCTGGCCCTGCTGGCCGACGGCATGGGGGGGCATAACGCCGGTGAGGTGGCCAGCGCCCTGGCGATCTCCGTGCTGCACCCGCTGCTGCGTGACCTGCCGGCCGACACGCTGGAGCAGGAGGTGGGCATGCAGAACGCCGTCGCCGATGCCAACAAGGAGATCCTGCACAAGGCAGCCAGCGATGTCATATTCAACGGCATGGGCACCACGTTGGCGTTGGCACTGTTCCGCGGCAAGGGAGTGATGATCGGCCATGTCGGCGATTCGCGTGTCTATCGCTTGCGTGGCGAGCAGCTGACGCAGCTCACTGCAGATCACTCGCTGCTGCAGGAGCTGGTCGCCAGCGGTTTCATGACGGCCGATGAGGCCGCCCATGCGGTCAATAAAAATGTGATTACCCGCGCCCTCGGCATCGAGCCGAATGTCGATGTGGAGGTGCATCACCACGAGATCGAGCCGGGGGACATCTACCTGTTGTGCTCCGACGGCCTCAACGACATGGTGACTGATAACAGCATCGCAAAATTGCTGATGGATAACAGGGATAATCTGGATGTGGCTGCCGATGCGTTGGTGGCCGAGGCGAACCGCTGCGGCGGCAACGACAATATCTCGGTAATCCTGGTGCGGGTAGTGGCGCTGAAGGAGTGAGCATCATGGCAAAACTGATCATCATGCTGGATGGCGTGACCCTCAATGAATTGACCCTCGATCAACCCAAGATCACACTGGGTCGGGCACCCTCCAACGACGTGCACCTGGATGACGGTACGGTAAGCGGCAAGCATGCCGTGTTCCATGTCCTCGGCAAGGAGGTGTTCGTGGAGGACCTCGACAGCACCAACGGCACCCTGGTCAACGGCCAGCGCGTGCACCGGCGCCAGCTGCGCCACGGCGACGTGCTGCGCATAGGCCAGCACGAGCTGAAATTCGTCGATGAGGCGGCACAGACCCTGGAGTCCACCGTCATCATTTCCTCGGCACAGCGCGAGTCCTTGAAAAGTCCCAAGGAAATGGTCGGCAAGCTGAAGATCCTCAACGGCCCCAAGGCGGGCGAGATGCTGGAGCTGAACAAGCCCTACAACACCGTGGGCAAGCCTGGGGTACAGGTGGCCGTGGTGGCCAAGCGCGCACAGGGCTTTTTCCTGGTGCCGATGGCGGTGGGCAACAGTCAGGGGGGGCCGACCCTTAACAATCAGCCTGTCGGTGCCAGCAGCCAGGCGCTGAAGAACGGCGATGTGCTGGAAGTGGCTGGCGTACGCCTCGAGTTCCAGCAACAGGTCTCCTGAACCCATGGCGCGCCTGTTGCTGCTGCACGAGGGGGTCGGCATCCGCAGTTATCCGCTGGTGCGGGACCGCACCACCGTCGGCCGGCATGGCGACAGCGATATCCGTCTCGACGACCAGGCGGTGAGCACCCACCATGCGGTGCTGCGCCTGGAGTCGACACCTTACCTGGAGGGTTATCACAACGTGGTGCTGGAGGACCTGGGGAGCACCAACGGCACCCTGGTCAACGGCGAACCGGTGACCCGCCAGGTATTGCATCAGGGCGATCTGATCCGGATCGGCCACTATGAATTTTCCTTCGAGACCGACGACGGCCACGGCCTGGATCGCACCACCATTCTGCTTCCTGATCGGGAAATTTGAGATATCCCAAGCCGGCAAGCTGTCGGCCGTTGCCCCGCTAATGGTAAAATGCCGCCATTTTTCGGCATTCCTATGACGAGGTAACCATGGCCGGACACAGCAAATGGGCCAATATCCAGCACCGCAAGGGGCGCCAGGACGCCAAACGCGGCAAAATTTTCACCAAATTGATTCGTGAAATCACCGTCGCCGCCCGCATGGGCGGGGGCGATCCCGGCGGTAACCCGCGTCTGCGCACCGCCATCGACAAGGCGCTCGATGCCAATATGCCCAAGGACACCATCGAACGCGCCATCAAGCGCGGCACCGGTGCGGGCGAGGGCGAGAACTACGAGCAGATCCGCTACGAGGGTTACGGTGCCGGCGGTGTCGCAATATTGGTCGACTGCCTGACCGATAACCGCAACCGCACGGTGTCCGAGGTGCGTCATGCCTTTGCCAAATGCGGCGGCAATCTGGGCACCGATGGTTCGGTAGCCTACCTGTTCAGCCGTGTCGGTGTGCTCAGCTATCCGGCCGGCAGTGACGAGGACCGCATCATGGAGGTGGCCTTGGAGGCTGGCGCCGATGATGTGGTCAGCAACGACGACGGCAGCATCGATGTCATCACCGCGCAGGAGAATTTTGTCGAGGTGAAGGAGGCGATGATCGCCGCCGGCCTCACCCCGGAAGTGGCCGAGGTTACCGAACGCCCCGCCACCACCGTCGAGCTGCCGTTGGAGGATGCCGAAAAGGTGATGAAGCTGGTGGACATGCTGGAAGACCTCGACGATGTGCAGAACGTCTACAGCAACGCCGAGTTCAGTGATGAAGTAATGGCTCAGATTCAGTGACAAGATACAAGTTACAAGTTACAAGTGGGATGAGTGCGGCGTGCCGCCGCACGAACTCTTTTCTTGTTACCTGCCACTTGTCACTTGGAACTTGTTTCTGATGTCCCGCATTCTCGGGATCGATCCCGGCTCGCGCATCACCGGCTTCGGCATCATCGAGCGTGACGGGCCGCGCAGCGTGTATGTGGCCAGCGGCTGCATCCGTGTCGGTGGTGGCGAGTTCACCGGGCGCCTGAAATCGATATTCGAGGAGTTGCGCGAGGTGGTGGCGGTCTACCGGCCGCGGCATGTGGCCATCGAACGGGTGTTCATGGCACGCAATGCCGACTCGGCCCTCAAGTTGGGGCAGGCCCGCGGCGCAGCGTTGTGCGCGGTGTTGATGGAAGGACTGACGGTGAGCGAGTACACACCGGCGGAGATCAAGCAGGCCATGGTAGGTAATGGGCGGGCCGGCAAGGCGCAGGTGCAGCACATGGTGCAGGCCCTGCTCAAGCTGCCCGCGCCGCCGCAGGCCGATGCCGCCGATGCCCTGGCCGTGGCACTGTGCCATGTGCACACGGCGCACACGCTGCAGCATTTGACGGTAGCCCAGGCCCTGGCGAGAAGACGGCGATGATTGGACGTTTACGCGGCAAACTGCTGGACAAGAAGCCGCCGCAGCTGTTGCTGGAGGTGGGCGGCGTCGGTTATGAGGTCGAGGCGCCGATGAGCACCTTCTACCAGTTGCCGGCCAGTGGCAGTGAGGTGATTCTGCATACCCATCTGGTAGTGCGTGAGGATGCACATCTGCTGTTCGGTTTTGCCAGTGAGCGTGAGCGCAGCCTGTTCCGTGCCCTGCTCAAGGTCAATGGTGTCGGAGCCAAGATGGCCCTTGCTATTCTCTCTGGTATGAATGCCGATACCTTCGCCCGTTGCATCCAGGAAAACGACACGGCCTCTCTCACCCGCCTGCCCGGCATTGGCAAGAAGACCGCCGAACGTTTGATTGTGGAGATGCGCGATCGCCTGGCCGACTGGCAGGAGTCAGGTGTGCTGCCGGTGGTGATGGCGTTGCCCAGCGCCGAAATTTCCCGTGACGAAGTGAAGGATGCCGTCAGCGCCCTCGTCGCCCTCGGCTACAAACCGCCCGAGGCCAGTCGCATGGTGAGCGGCGTGATCACCGATGGACGCAGTTCGGAGGAGATTATCCGTGAGGCGCTGAAGGGGGCGATGAAAAAATGATAGAAGCCGATCGCCTGATCAGCGCCGGCGCCAGCCGTGAGGATGAGGCGCTGGATCGTGCCATTCGGCCGCGCCAGCTCGCCGACTACGTCGGCCAGCGCGCCGTGCGCGAGCAGATGGAAATCTTCATCCAGGCGGCGAAGAAGCGCCACGAGGCGCTCGATCACGTACTGCTGTTCGGTCCCCCGGGGCTGGGCAAGACCACCCTGGCGCACATCATCGCCGAGGAAATGGGCGTGCAACTGCGCCATACCTCCGGTCCGGTGCTGGAGCGTCCCGGCGACCTCGCCGCACTGCTCACCAACCTGGAACCCCACGACGTGCTGTTCGTCGACGAGATCCATCGTCTGTCGCCGGTGGTGGAGGAAGTACTCTATCCGGCGATGGAGGACTACCAGCTCGACATCATGATCGGCGAGGGGCCCGCCGCACGCTCCATCAAGCTGGACCTGCCGCCGTTCACCCTGGTCGGCGCCACCACCCGCGCCGGCCTGCTTACCTCGCCGCTGCGTGATCGTTTCGGTATCGTGCAGCGGCTCGAGTTCTACAGCGTCGATGAATTGCAGTCCATCGTAACGCGCTCGGCGCGCATCCTCGGCGTGCAGATCGAGCCGCAGGGCGCGCACGAGATCGCGCGCCGGTCGCGCGGCACGCCGCGTATCGCCAACCGCCTGCTGCGTCGTGTGCGCGACTATGCCGAGGTCAAGTCCGATGGCTGTATCACCGATGCGGTGGCGGATCGTGCCCTCGACATGCTCGATGTGGATGCCAATGGATTCGACGTGATGGACCGCAAACTGTTGCTGGCGGTGATCGAAAAGTTCGACGGCGGCCCGGTGGGGGTCGACAGCCTGGCCGCTGCCATCGGCGAGGAACGTGGCACCATCGAGGACGTGCTGGAGCCCTACCTCATCCAGCAGGGCTTTCTGATGCGCACGCCGCGCGGCCGCACGGCCACCAACAGTGCCTATCTGCATTTTGGCTTTACGCCGCCGCAGTCCGCAGCGCGTAACCTGCAGCAGTCGCTGGAACTAAACGGCGGCAAGGGTGACTAAGGTGGCAGTGTTTGTCTGGCCGGTGCGGGTGTATTACGAGGATACCGATTCCGGTGGGGTGGTGTATTACGCCAACTACCTCAAGTTCATGGAGCGGGCGCGTACCGAATGGTTGCGCAGTCTCGGTTTCGAGCAGGACGCATTGATTCGTGACGCCGCTATCATTTTTGCGGTGCGCTCCATCGAGGTGGATTATCTGCGGCCGGCGCGTTTCAACGATGCGCTTTCCGTCACGGCGGAGGTAGTGCACAACGGCGGCGCCAGCATCACCTTCCGTCAGGAGGTGTGCCGCGGCGAGGAAGTGCTGTGCCGGGGCAAGGTGAAGATCGCCAGTCTGGATGCGCAGACTTTGCGGCCGAAACCGGCACCGGCGGCCATCGTCGCCGCCCTGGAGCAACTTAACGAGAAACAATAATGGAGTTCGCAGACACGGCGGCTGCCGGACCGTAGGTTGCAACTCCGTATCCCTCTGCCGATGGATAGTGCCCAAGGATGAATACCGACATTTCCCTGTTGACTCTGTTTGTGGAAGCCAGCCTACTGGTACAGGCGGTCATGCTTCTCCTGCTGGTCATCTCCATCGTTTCCTGGGGACAGATCATCGCCAAGTGGCGCCTGCTCAAGGCGGCGGTGGCCGATGCCAATACCTTCGAGAAGCGCTTCTGGTCCGGCATCGATCTGGTCGAGCTGTACAAGCAGGTGACCAAGACCCGCGATGACAACACCGGCATGGCGGCACTGTTCGAGGCCGGTTTCGGCGAGTTCGCGCGCCTGCGCAAGCAGGGCGGTGTGGAACCGATGGCGGTGGTGGAGGGATCACAGCGCGCCATGCGCGTGGCGCTGAGCCGCGAGATCGATCGCCTGGAAGCCAATCTGTCCTTCCTCGCCACCGTCGGCTCCACCAGCCCCTACATCGGCCTGTTCGGTACCGTGTGGGGCATCATGAATTCCTTCCGCGCCCTGGGTTCGGTGCAGCAGGCCACGCTGGCCATGGTGGCGCCCGGTATCGCCGAGGCGCTCATCGCCACGGCCATGGGCCTGTTCGCGGCCATCCCCGCCGTCATCGCCTACAACCGTTATGCCAACGACGTGGAGCGTCTGGTGAATCGCTACGAGGCCTACACGGAAGAATTCTCCACCCTGTTGCAGCGCCAGGCCCACGCCAAATGAGCGGCGGCGTGGCGTACCGGCACAAACGCAAGAAGCCCATGGGCGAGATCAACGTCGTGCCGTATATCGATGTCATGCTGGTGCTGCTGGTGATATTCATGATCACCGCGCCGCTGCTGACCCAGGGGGTCAAGGTGGACCTGCCGCGGGCGCCGGCGGAAACCGTCGCACCGTCGTCCATTCCGCCGCTGGTGGTCACCGTGGACGCGGCCGGTGATCTGCATTTCACCAAGGGCGCCGAGCGTTCGGTCCAGCTGGACGCCGAAAGGCTTGCTGTGCGCGTGGCCGCTGAACTGCGCCTGCAACCGCAGACGCCGGTGTATGTACGCGGCGATCGCAATGTGCCCTACGGTAAGGTGGTGGCGGTGATGGCGGTGCTGCAACAGTCCGGCGTGCCGGGCGTGGGCCTGCTCACCGAGTCGCCGGAATAAGCGAGCATGTCCGGTAGGTTCGCCCCCTATGGCTGGTCGCTGGTGCTGCATGCGGTGGTGGTCGCCCTGCTGGGGGTGAGTCTGCATGCCCCGGCACCACGACCGCAGCCGGCGGCGGCACAGGCGGAGGCGGAGCCGATCCAGGCGCGGGCGGTGGATGAGGCGCAGGTGCAGGCCGAGGTGCAGCGCCTGCGCGACGAGGCGCGCCGCCAGCAGCAGCAGGAAGAGGCGCGGCGCCAGCAGTTGCGGGACGAGGCGCAGCGCGCGCGCGAGGTACGCCAGCGCGAGGAACAGCGGGCGGCGGAGGTGAAGCGCCGGGCCGAAGAGGAACAGAGGCAGCGCGCCGCCGCCGAGCAGGAACGCAAGGCGAAGGAAGCCGCGGAGCAGAAACGCCTGGCTGACTTGCAGAAGGCCGCCGAAGAGGCGGAAAAGAAACGTATCGCCGAGGAGAAGAAGGCCAGGGAACTGGAGGCCAGGCGCAAGCAGGAGGAAGAGGCGCGCAAGAAGGCGGCGGCGGAGGCAGACTTGAAGGCCAAGATGGCCGAGGCGCAGCGCCAGATGGAGGCGGAGGCACAGAAGCGGGCGCAGGAGCGTGCGCGGCAGAATGCCACGCTGGTACAGCAGTACATCGCCGATATCCGCAACAAGGTGGAGCGCAACTGGCTGCGGCCGGCAACGGCGCGGCCGGGCATGACTTGCACGGTGCTGGTGCAGCAACTGCCCACCGGTGATGTGGTGAACGTACGCATCACGCGCGGCAGCGGTGATGCCGTGTTCGACCGTTCGGTGGAGATCGCCGTGCACAAGGCGACGCCCTTGCCGCCGCCGCCGGTACCGGAACTGTGGGAACGTGAAATCGAATTCATCTTCGAAGCGAGGTAATGCCTTGAACGCGATGAAAGCTCTGCTGCTGATGTGTCTGTTGTGGACCACCACCGCCCAGGCACGCCTCAGTATCGAGATCACCCAGGGTATGGAAGGCGCCATGCCCATTGCCGTGGTGCCCTTCGGCTGGAGCGGTCCCGGTGTACCGGCGCAGGACATGGCGGCGATCATCAGCGCCGATCTGGCGCGCAGCGGCCAGTTCGCGCCGCTGGACGCGGCGCGCCTGCCGCAGCATCCGGTGGACGGGCGCGACGTCAATTTCAATCTGTGGCGGGGCGTCGGCAGCGACAATCTGGTCATCGGCCGGATGGAACTGCGCGACGGCCGCTATCAGGTGCAGTTCCAGTTGTTCGATACCGTGCGTGGGGTGCAACTGGCCGGCTACACCATGCAGGCGGATGTGTCACGGCTGCGCCGGGTGGCGCATCAGATCGCCGATATCATCTATCAGCGCCTCACTGGGCAGCGCGGTGCCTTCGATACCCACATCGCCTATGTCACGGTGGAAAATCTGGAGGCGGGCAAGCGCCGCTTCCGTCTGGAGGTGGCCGATGCGGACGGCCACAACGAACAGGTGATCCTGACCTCCACCCAGCCTCTGATGTCGCCGACCTGGGCACCGGACGGACGCCGCCTGGCCTATGTGTCCTTCGAGGACGGCCGTTCCATGATCTACATCCAGGACATTGCCAGCGGTACGCGGCAGAAGGTGGCGGAATTCGCCGGCATCAATAGCGCGCCGGATTTTTCCCCCGACGGCCAGCGTCTGGCCTTGACCCTGTCGCGCGACGGCAATCCCGAAATCTATGTGCTGGAACTGGGCAGCAAGCGCTTGACGCGGGTGACCCAGCACTTCGCCATCGATACCGAGCCGGTGTGGGCGCCGGACGGCCGCAGCCTCTACTTCACCTCCGATCGGGGCGGGCGGCCGCAGATCTACCGCGTGCGCCTCGACCCCCAGGGGCGTCCGCTGGACGCGCCGCAGCGCGTCACCTTCGAAGGCATTTACAACGCCAGCCCGGCATTGTCGCCCGACGGCAAGCGGCTGGCGATGGTGCATGGCGACGGCAACCGCTTCCGCATCGCGGTGCTGGACCTGGAGAGCGGCGTGTTGCGCGTGTTGACCGACACCCGGCTCGACGAATCGCCCAGTTTCGCCCCCAACGGCGCGATGGTGTTGTATGCCACCGAGGTGGGGGATCGCGGCGTACTTGAAGCAGTCTCGGCAGACGGCCGGGCGCGGCAGCGGCTGGGCCTGAAAAAAGGTGATGTGCGCGAACCGGCCTGGTCTCCCTTCTTCGGCGAATAGGAGTACAAGATATGAACAGCAAAGCAGTGTGGGTCATCGGTTTGAGCAGTCTGTTGCTGGCGGCGTGCGGCAGCCTGGAGGAGCGGCCGGAAGACGTGCCGGTGGAGGAGCGCAGCATCGGCCGTGACGACGGCCGCGGTGGCGTCGAAACCGGCAGTGCGCAACTGGGTGGCGAATTCGGTGCCTCGCCGCTGACCGATCCGGCCAGCCCGCTGGCCAAGCGCGTCATCTATTTTGCCTTCGACAGCAGCGAGGTGACGCCGGAGGGGCGCGAACTTATCGCTACCCACGCCCGCTATCTGGCGCAGAATCCCGAAATCTCCGTGGTGCTGGAGGGTCATGCCGACGAACGTGGCTCACGGGAGTACAATCTGGCCCTGGGCGAACGCCGCGCCAAGGCGGTGGAGCGCCTGATGACCTTGCAGGGCGTCGGTGCGCGCCAGGTGCAGGTGATCAGTTTCGGCGAGGAGCGCCCAGTGGCCTTCGGTCATGACGAATCGGCCTGGCGCCTGAACCGCCGCGTGGAGCTGCTTTATTCGGGATATTGATATGGCGAGATACCAACTTGTTGCTGTAACGCTGCTGGCCGTCCTGACACTGCCAGTTCTTGCCGCTGAGCCGCTGGAGGAGCGTGTGGCACGTCTGGAGCGGCAGCTCGAAAGTCAGGCACTGATTGACATGGCCCTGCGCCTGGATCGGCTGGAGCAGGAGATCCAGCAACTGCGTGGCCAGATGGAGGAGCAGACCCATATGCTGGGTGAATTGCGCCAGCGCCAGCGCGATCTGTATCTCGACATCGATCGCCGCCTGTCGCGCCTGGAGCGTGAGGGTGGCATGACGGCGCCGCAGGCTGCTGTGGTGCCGCCGGCGCCGGTAAGCGCTGCCTCGCCCACCAGCGCGCCTCCGGTTGCGCCGGTTGCAGCATCCGCCCCGGCGCCAGCCGCCGCCCCTGTTGCCACCGCTCCGGCCTCCACTCATAACGCCAATGCGGACAAAGAGCGCGAGGCCTATCAGCAGGCCTTCGATCAGTTGCGTGACTTGCGTTATGAACAGGCGATTGCGGCCTTCCGCAGTTTTCTCAAGGAATATCCGGATGGGCGCTATGGCCATATCGCGCAGTACTGGATCGGCGAGGCAAACTATGCGCAGCGCAACTTCAAGCAGGCGGTGGTTGATTACCGTACGCTGCTGCAGCGTTATCCCAAAAGTCCCAAGCTGGCCGAGGCGATGTTGAAGATCGGCTACAGTCAATACGAACTCGGTGACAAGGCCGAGGCGCGCAAGATACTCACGGAACTGGCTCGTCTCTATCCCGATACCACCGAGGCCGGCCAGGCCAACGCCTTCCTGCAGAAGATGCGCGGTGAGGGAAATTAACTTCTCTGGCGGCAAAGGCGTAAAACTTTTTGCGCCTTTGCCGCCTATCGCTGTTTCGTATTCCCATGGACGAAGCCCGTCTGCGCATCACTGAAATCTTCCACTCCCTGCAGGGCGAGTCACGCAGTGTCGGTTGGCCCACGGTATTCGTGCGCCTGACCGGTTGTCCGCTGCGCTGCAATTACTGCGATACGGAATATGCCTTCAGCGGCGGTGAGTGGATGATGTTGGAGCAGGTACTGGCGCAGGTGGCGTCCTATGGTGCGCATCACGTCTGCGTCACCGGCGGCGAGCCGTTGGTGCAGCGTGCCTGCCTGGAGTTGCTGCGCCGCTTGTGTGATGCCGGCTACGAGGTATCGCTGGAAACCTCCGGTGCCCTTGATGTGGCGGCGGTGGATGCACGGGTGAGCAAAGTAATGGACCTGAAGACGCCGGGCTCGGGCGAGGCGGGGAAGAACCGCTACGAAAACATCGAGGCGCTTACCGCACATGATCAGGTAAAGGTGGTGGTGTGCGATCGCGCCGACTACGACTGGGCGCGGGAGATCATCCGGCGCCATGATCTGACGGCGCGCTGCGAGGTGCTGATGTCGCCCTGCCATGGCCGGCTGGCGCCGGCACGACTGGCGGACTGGATTCTGGGTGATCGCCTGCAAGTGCGTTTCCAGTTGCAGTTACACAAGATTTTGTGGGGCGAGGCGCGGGGTAAATGACGAACAAGCGGGCAGTGGTGCTGGTTTCCGGTGGACTGGATTCCGCCACTGCCCTGGCCATGGCACGGGCGGCAGGGTTTACCTGTTATGCCCTCAGTTTCGACTACGGTCAGCGCCATCGCTGCGAACTGGCGGCGGCGGGGCGCGTCGCGCGCAGCCTGGGGGCGGTGGAGCACCGTACCTTCCCGCTGGACCTGCGCCAGTTCGGCGGCTCGGCGCTGACCGACGACACCATCGCCGTTCCCGAGACGCCGGGGGAGGGGATCCCCGTCACCTACGTGCCGGCACGCAATACCGTATTCCTGTCCCTGGCCCTGGCCTGGGCCGAGGTGCTGGGGGCCGGGGATATCTTCATCGGCGTCAATGCGGTGGATTACTCCGGCTATCCCGATTGCCGCCCCGAATTCATCGCTGCTTTCGAACAGATGGCCAATCTGGCCACCCGTGCCGGAGTGGAGGGGCGGCGCCTGACCGTCCATGCTCCGCTGATCCACATGAGCAAGGCCGAGATCATCCGCACCGGCGCCGCCCTGGGTGTGGATTACGGCCAGACCCTTTCCTGTTACAACCCCGATGCCGCTGGTCGCGCCTGCGGCGTGTGCGACTCCTGCCGCCTGCGTGCCGCCGGGTTCGCCGTTGCCGGCGTGCCCGATCCGACCCCCTACCAATAGGGATAATGCATCCCCCGCCCCAGTGGGGTATTTTGGGCAGGTTCATTTCCGGGGAATAACCGGCCGCACTACGCCATCTATCAAGAGCTGCCGCCGTTTCGGAACCCACCTGACACACCGGCTGCCAGCGGTCAGAACTTTTGTCGTGAGGAGACACTATGATTTTCGACAGCTTTACCGAAGCACAATCCATGCTGCTGTGGTCCACTTTCGCCATTGCCCTGGTGATGGGTGCGGTGGTGAACAAGACCAATTTCTGCACCATGGGCGCGGTATCCGACGCCGTCAACATGGGGGACTGGGGCCGCATGCGCGCCTGGCTGCTGGCCATCGTGGTGGCGCTGGTCGGCGTGATTGTGCTGGAGGCGGCCGGCATGGTGGCGGCCAACGACGCGTTCCCGCCCTATCGCATGGGCCAACTGGTGTGGGCGGAAAACCTGCTCGGCGGCTTCATCTTCGGTATCGGCATGACCCTGGCCAGCGGCTGCGGCAACAAGTGCCTGATCCGCATCGGCGGCGGCAACATCAAGTCCATCATGGTGCTGCTCATCATCGGCGTCATCGCCTACTTCATGGTCAATCCCTTCCCGGGCAGCGACCAGACCCTGATGTCCATTCTGTTCATCGACTGGATTCGTCCGCTGGCGGTAAATGTCGGTCCCTATCAGGACCTGGGCAGCCTGGTGAGCCGTGACAACGCGGAGATGGCCCGCCTGGTCATCGGCGGCGTGATTGCGCTGGCCCTGCTGGTATTCGTCCTCAAATCGGCCGAGTTCCGTTCCAGTTTCGACAACATCCTCGGTGGTGTGGTGGTCGGCCTGTGCGTGGTCGGTGCCTGGTATATCACCTCCAATCTCTACATCAACATCGAGGACGAGGCGGTGGCCCTGCGCCATGCCGTGACCCCGGATTACTGGGACATGTACACCGATTTCCACGAGGGCATCGAGGAGAAGCCGGTGGCCGCACCGCTCAGCCCGCAGTCCTTCACCTTCATCAATCCCATGGGGCAGACCGTCGGTTATGCCGCCCAGGGCTTCGACAGCAGCCTGCTGACCTTCGGCATCATGTCGGTATTCGGCGTGATCCTCGGTTCGCTGCTGTGGTCGCTGCTGAGCAAGGGTTTCCGTATCGAGTGGTTCGCCGGCTTCAAGGACTTCCTCAACCACTTCATCGGTGCCGTGCTGATGGGCTTCGGCGGTGTGCTGGCCATGGGGTGTACCGTGGGCCAGGCGATCACCGGTGTGTCCACTCTGGCAGTGGGCTCCATCATCACCTTCATCGCCATCGTGTTCGGCAGCGCGCTGACCATGAAGATCCAGTACTACAAGATGGTGTACGAAGACGAGGCCACCTTCGGCAAGGCACTGATCACCGCCCTGGTGGACCTGCGCCTGCTGCCGGCTTCCCTGCGCAAGCTGGACGCCGTGTGATCCGCTCGGGGAGTCCGCGATGGCGGACTCCCCGATGCCTGATCTTGCCCCGATTTCACGGACACTCAGTTAAGCCACATGCCTCAGCTCGAAAGCCTCGGGCGAAAGATAGCCGAGGCGCGAGTGCAGGCGCTTCTGATTGTAATAGACTTCGATGTATTCAAACACGTGGTCCTTGGCTGCCTGCCGCGTGATGAAACGTTCACCGTGAATGGCCTCGACCTTGAGGCTGTGATTCCAGCTCTCCATGGCGGCGTTGTCGTAGCAGTCGCCCTTCTTGCTCATACTGCTGACTGAGCCCGGACGGCGAAGGAGCCCCCGGTAGCCGGGCCTTGGCGGGCGTAGCAGCCAAGGCGTGCCGGCGTAGAGTCATTTGTGGCCAGGGCCGAAGGTCCGTGGGACGCAGGACGTGCCGGGGCTGCGCGAAGCGCATGTTTGTCCTGAGTCCGAATGTTGCCAGGGCGACTTGGAAGTCCCGTGGCGACATGATGAGGACCAGGACACGCTTGACACGGGGGGACATGATGAGGACCAGGACACGCTTGTGACATTTTTTTATCTAGTGGGGCTGAATGGTATGATTCGGTGTCATTTGTCGAGGCTTATGGGGGAGCGAAAGATGAAGGTGATCGATGTGGCCCGTGAAACCGGCCTGCATCGCAACACCATCACCTTGCTGTAAAAAGAAACAGCGACACGGGTCGACTTCGAGACTATCGACAAGCTCTGTGCGCTCTTTAAATGCCAGGTGAGTGACCTTTTTGAATACGTCGAGCAGAACTAGCGTAAGTAATTGTTTGTCAGACAAGAAATACTTGGCCTACGTGCGCCACCGTAGTGAGTGACGAGTACGAAGCCGTGCAGGCTGGTAGCACATCTGGGGCGGGCGACTGGAGCGATAACGGCCGTTCCACTGCATAGCGTGCGGTCGCCAAGCCATTATCCCTGATACTTTCTGGGGCTGTGTATGCGTTTTGGTGGTCTATCTCGGCGCATTTATTTGGCGTTCCTGCTGGCTGCGGCTGTGCCGACGGCCATTGCTGGCCTGATCGGCATCGTCTATTCGCTCAACACTCTCAAGAAGGAAACCCTCGGCAGCTTGGAGCAGGAAATCCACATACGTACGGAACATATTGGGCAGTTCTTTGCCCAGTTGTCGTCGGAGTTACTCTATCTGTCGGGAACGGACTCCTTGCGCGAACTGCACATGGCCAGGGCATCGGGCGATGCAGGGGCGCTGCGGGCGGCACGGGAACGGCTGGAAAGGGACTTCGCCCGCTTTGCTTCCCACTATCCGCATATCTATCAGGTCCGCTATATCTCCAGCGATGGCTGGGAAGTGGCCCGGGTGGATCGCAAGGGAGAAGACACCGTGGTGGTGGTGTCGACAGATCGCTTGCAGGACAAGTCCGACCGTTATTACTTTCAAGAGGCGATCACCCTTGCTGCCGGCGAGATATACGTCTCTCCCCTAGACTTGAATATTGAGTTTGGGCAGGTCGAATCGCCGGAACGCCCGGTGATCCGGTTTGGTACACCCGTGACTTTTCAAGCGTATCACGGCGCCGGCCTGCTGATAGTCAACTTGAACGCAGATATCCTTCTTGATCAGATTCAGCAGCTGGCCGATACGCGCGGGGGCACAGCTTATCTTTTCGACCGCTCCGGTCACTATCTGGCACGTACCGCTGGTGGAGAGGACGACGCATTTGTCATGCAGCCGGTAACCGAATTGATAGGCGGATATGGTCACGCCGCCATTGGCAAGGTCCTTGCTGGAGAGCGTGGTTTGGAGGCAACGGAAGGAAGAATTCTCGCCTTCGAACCGGTGAAGTTTCTGGATGCGTTCCGTTATCACACCAGTTCAGGTGGCTGGACTCTGGCCCTATCCTTTCCGGAAAGCCGGCTGTTTCTATCCGTCCTCAATCTGTCGGCGCTGTACATCGTGCTGTTCGTCAGCCTCACGGCGACAGCGGCGGGCGGTTACCTGGTGTCACGCCGCTTGCTGGGGCCGCTGGATGACCTCAGTCGCGAAACCGAGGCCATTGCCGGCGGCGATTTCACGCGGCGCGTGCAAATTGAGGGCAATGACGAGATCGCAGGTTTGGGCGATAAGTTCAACACTATGGCGGGCCGGCTGCAGGAGCTGATCGGCAAGTTGCACGAGCATCGCGAGCGGCTGGAGGATGAGGTGCAGGCGCGCACCGCCGAACTCGATCACGAACGTGCTTTCCTGGCGGCGGTTATCCAGCACACCGGCGACGGCATCCTGGCCGTGGACGCGCAGGGGCGCTGCGCCCTGGTCAACGGTGCCGCGCTCGATCTGCTGGATGGCGTATGGCGTGGCCAGACCATCGAGGCCCACCTGCCGCAGTGGCCCGAATTGGCGGCAAAGGCGTTGGCCACGGGTGAATGCCGCTGTGAGATCGTGAAAGACGGGCGGGTGCTCGCCCTGTCGGTGACCCGAACCGGCGATACGGAGGAGACGGGCTTCGTTGTGGTGGTGCGTGATGTGAGCGAGGAGCGGCGCTTGCAGGACGAGCGGCGCGAACTCGATCGGCAGATGTTCCAGATGGAGAAGATGACCACGCTGGGCGAACTCGCCATGGGATTGGCCCATGAAATCGGCAATCCACTGGCGGGGATGAAGGCGGTGGTGCAGACCATGCGCTATGACGATGAAACCCCGGCTTATTTCCAGGAGGTGTTGAAGCGCCTGGAGAGCGAGATTGACCGCCTGACCGGGTTTCTGCGGACCTTCCATGGGTTTGCCGCTCCTCGTGCCGGCGCACCAGTGGCCTGCGATCTCTCCACAGTGCTGGGTGACGTGCTGTTCTGGACCAAGAAGGATTCGGGCAGCAAGGGAATACGTTTTTCCACCGATGTGGGCCAAGTGCCGCCGCTGCGGGCGGACCCGCACCAGCTCAAACAGGTATTGCTAAATCTGGTGATCAATGCGGTGCATGCCATGCCCGAAGGCGGCGCCGTAGATATTCGGGCCAGCTCGGACAACGGCATGGTGCGTATAGAGATTTCGGATACCGGCAGCGGCATTCCGGCCGATGTCCTGCCCCGCATTTTCGATCCTTTTTATACGACGCGCAGCGATGGTACCGGTCTGGGATTAGCCATCGTGCGCAAGATCGTACAGGACCATGGCGCGCGTGTTGAGGTAGAGAGCGATATCGGGCACGGTACTTGCTTTTCTTTGCTTTGGCCCGCAATGAAACCGGAAGACCATGGCTGATCGAATACTCATAGTCGAAGACGATGACACCCTGCGCCTGACCGTTGGCGAACTGCTGACCCGGCGCGGCTTCGAGGTGGATCTGGCGGGCACCGCCGCGGCCGCACTTGCTCTGGCCACAGTCCACCGTTACCAGGTGGCGCTACTTGACCTGCGGCTACCGGACGGTGATGGCCTGGAGATGATCGGGCGTCTGCAGCAATTGGACGACAACGGCCTGGTGGTGATCATGACGGCCTTTCCGGAGGTGCGCACGGCTGTGGCGGCGCTGAAGGCAGGTGCATACGATTACATCAACAAGCCTTTCGATCTGGATGACTTGCTGGAACTGGTGCATCGGGCGGTGGAGACCCAACACATGCGCCGTGAGCTGGCATGGCGCCGCGCCCAGGGGCAGAGCTGCGAGCCGGAAGGGCTGATCGGCAGCAGCCCCGCGTTCCGCCGGATGGTGGACATCGTCCAGCGCATCGCCTCCGCGGGGCGAGTGCCGGTACTGATCCGTGGCGAGTCGGGCACCGGCAAGGAGCGGGTGGCGCGCTCCATCCACTGCCTGTCGCCGCGCACCGAGGGGCCATGGATCGCCATCAACTGCGCTGCCTTGCCCGAAAATCTGCTGGAGGCGGAGATGTTCGGCCATGAAAAAGGCGCGTTCACCGACGCCAAGCAGGCCAAGCAGGGCCTGCTGGAGCTGGCCGACGGCGGCACCCTGTTTCTCGATGAAATCGGCGACCTGTCGCTGACGCTGCAACCCAAACTGCTGCGCGCGCTGGAGGCGCAGACCTTCCGCCGGCTGGGCGGCAACCGTGAGATCCAGGTCGACGTCCGCTTCGTGGCGGCGACCAACCGCGACCTGGAGGCGATGGTACGTGCCGGCACCTTCCGTGAGGACCTGTACTATCGCCTCAATGTCGGCAGTATCGACCTGCCGCCGCTGCGTGAACGGCGCGAGGATGTGCTGCCGCTGGCGAGGCATTTTCTCGTCGATGCCGGGCGCCTCATGGGTTTGCACCAGCCGAGTATCGACCCGTCGGTGGAGCCGTTGCTGGAGGATTACGCCTGGCCGGGCAACATCCGTGAATTGCGCAACGTGATCGAGCGCGCGCTGATACTGGCCGGCAACGACCCCATCCAAGTACCTCATTTGCCGAAGGAACTGACCGGCGGTATCGGGACGGTCCGAGCCGGTGTGAACGTGCCGTCGGTGGGGGCAATGATTTCGCTGGAAGACGTGGAACGGGAGCATATACGCCGCGTGCTGGAGTCCTGCAAGGGCAACAAGACCCACGCCGCCAAAATCCTCGGCATCACCCGTCTTACCCTGCGCCACAAGATTACCGAGTACGGCTTTGATGAGTTCCCGGACAGGGCTGATGCATGACATACGAAGCAAAAGCAGCGAAGGCATGAAACATGCGTGCATTCCCGCGTTCCGCGTGGGCGTGCAGTTCATGGGCGCTCTGCATCCGCTAAGAGCAGCGCTTCCGTCGGTAATATATTGACCGGTGCGGTTATAAAGTGACCGGTGTCTCGCCGGCGTAATTCCTCGAGTCTTCCTCCCTCTCCCCTAGCATCATCAAGGTTTTGCCGACGATTCGCGGCGCTGGCACGTTGCCTGCATTAGGGCACGGTATCGCCTTCGAATATGCGAACAGGAGGACACTTTGGCCCATCTCGATACAGCAACCCCGCCGTCGGCCACCCGCGCGTTGTGGGGGACTTATAAGGGGGTGATCAAGATATCGGTCATGCTGGCGCTGACCTATCTGATCGCCCAATGGCTCACGTCCTGGCTGCCGCCGGCGGACTATCGTTCGCTGTTCGGCTTCAGCAACCGCACTGCGGTATGGATCGTGGCCGAGCTGCACCTGATGTTCGCCGCCTTCGTGCTGGGGGTGCCCATCTTCGCCCTCATTACCGAGATCATCGGTGTCACCACCAAAGAGAAGCGTTACGATGAACTGGCGCGGGAGTTCACCAAGCTGCTGTCCATGGCGTACACGCTGACCGCAGTGCTCGGCGCGATCCTGCTGGTGCTGTTCATGACGCTCTATCCGAAGTTCACCGCCTACATGAGCGGCATCTTCAAGCCCACCTGGATCATTTACGTCGTGCTGATCTTCGGCGAGGTGATCGTCGCCTACCTTTATTGGTACACGTGGGATTCGTTGCAGGGGCGGCACAAGAAGTGGCACGTGCTGCTTGGCCTGCTGGTGAACCTGTGGGGTACCGCGCTGCTGTTCGTCGCCGATGCCTGGGTCACCTTCATGATGAGTCCGGCGGGCATCGATGCGGCCAACAACCTCACCAGCGTGTGGGAGGCGGCCACCAACTTCACCTGGATGCCCATCAACATCCACCGCCTGCTGGCCAACGTCGCCTTCGGCGGCGCCATCGCGGCGGCCTACGCCGCGGTGCGCTTCCTCAACGCCAAGAGCGACGAGGAGCGGGCGCGCTTCGACTGGATGGGCTACATCGGTTCGTTCATTGCCATCGGCTCGTTCATCCCGCTGCCCTTCGCCGGTTACTGGCTCGGGCGCGAGATTTACCAGTTTTCCGAACAGATGGGCGTATCGATGATGGGCGGCAGCTTCGCCTGGTTGTGGATCATCCAGGCCACCCTGATCGGTTCGCTGTTCTTCGCCGCCAATTTCTATCTCTGGCTCGGCATGGGGCGCATCCCCGGCGCCGATCGCTACACCAAGTTCCAGATCCCGATGATGCTGATCCTGACCCTCGGCTTTCTGGTGTGGGCCACGCCGCGCTCAATCATCGCCAGCGGCGCCGAGATGGCGGCCATGGGCGGCTCGCACCACCCCTTCCTCGGCCTGTTCGGCGTGATGGCGGCGAAGAACACCGCGGTAAACCTGATGATCCTCACCACCTTCATCTCGTTCATGCTCTACCGGCGCGGCAATCGTATCCCCTCCGTGCCGTGGGCCACGTTGGGCAAGGGCTTGCAGGTGCTGGCGGTGGCCGCCGCCGCGGGCGTGGTGGTGGGCTACGGCGTGTATAGCTATTTCGTGCCGTCCATCACGCGTATCGGCTTTTCCGTGTATCAGGTAGGGGCGGTGCTGACGGCGATGGCGGTGTTCGTGGCCATCGACATCCCGCTGCTCAAGGGGGCGAAGGAAATCGGCCCGATCCAATGGGGCAATATCCCGGCGCGAGCCCAGTACGCCCTGTTCTTCCTCGCCATCAGCTTCACCTGGCTGATGGGGCTGATGGGCTACATCCGCTCCGGCATCCGCCAGTATTGGCATGTCTACGGCCGCATCGCCGATGAGAGCAGCAACGCCTACACCATGAGCCACGGCGACGCCACGCTGATCGTCTCGGGCATCGTCATCATCTTCTTCCTGATGGTCTCGGTGGTGTTCGCGCTCACCACGCGCCAGAAGGACAAGCACGTCGCTGCGGAGGCCGCGCAATGATCCGCACCTTCCTCAAGGTATTCGTCTTCATGCTGGTGGTGGTTTCCCTCTACGCCTACGTCGGGCAACTGGTGCCCCAGTTCGAGGAGCTCCCACCGAAGAAACGCATCATCACGCCGGATACGCCGCCCGACGAACTGGTCGCCATCGGCCAGGAACTGCTGCGCGGCAAGGGCGGCTGCCTGATCTGCCACAAGGACCAGGAAACCGGCAACGAGCGCGGCCCCGACCTGCGCCAAGCGGCGGCCAAGGCGCCGACCCGCAAGCCGGGGACGGGGACTGAGGAGTATCTGCTCGAAGCGTTGCTGCACCCGGACGCCTTCCTGGTCCCCGGCTATCCGAAGATGATGCCGGCGGCCACGACGCCGCCGGCCAACCTGTCCATAGCGGAGGTGAAGGCGGTGATCGGATACCTGCAATCGCTCTCCGGCGGCGAGCCGACGCTGAAGGTGTTGCCGGAAGACGTCAAGGCCGAGGTCGCCAAGGGGCCGGTGCATCGCGGGCGTGAGTTGATGAATACCCACGGCTGTGTCGGTTGCCACACGGTGGAAGGTGAGGGCGGCGCGGTCGGTCCTGACCTCACCCAGGTCGCCGCGCGGCACGCCCCGGCCGAGATCGCGCTGAAGATCGCCGACCCGGCGCGCTGGACCGCGGAGGGCTTTCCCGCCGGCGTGATGCCGCCGGGTGCGCACATCCCGGAAGGGGACCGCCAGGAGATCGCCGCCTACCTGGCCGGCCTAGCGGGCCAGGAATACAGCCCTACCGGCGCGGCCTCGCCCTGGTCCCATGAAGGCGTGCGCCTGGGCCTGGTCATCGCCGTGTTCAACGTCTTGATGCTGCTGGCGCTCGCCTGGGCGCGGCGCCATGAGAGAAAGGAGGCCGTCTGATGGTCCGCTGGACACTCTACCTCGCCATCGTCCTGTGGCTGGCCATTTTCGCCGGCCTGAAGTTCGGCATCCGCCCGCCGATCCCGGCCAGTGTTCTGACCATCTACATGACCCTGGCCACGTTGGGCATCATTCTGTTCATCACCGCCAACGAGGCGCGCTTCAGACACGCCGTCGCGCCGCTGCACGCCGTGTTCGCCGGTCGCGCGCCGCGCCTGTTGCAGGTGCTGGTGCTGGCCGGCCTCCCCCTGCTGCTGGGTTGGGCCGCCTGGCTGCGCACGGCGCCCAGCTTCGACGCGCCCTTCGAACCGCGCGTTATCCACCCGGAACCGCCGTCCAGCTTCGCGTTCCATGGCAAAAAGGTCGAAACCGCCGGCCTGAAAAACCCCCTGCGGGTGGCGGACGCGGGGCAGCTGGCGCAGTACACCGCGGAGGGCAAGGTCATTTACTACCAGAACTGCTTCTTCTGTCATGGCGATGCGCTGGGCGGTGACGGCCACTTCGCCCACGCCTTCACGCCGATCCCCGCCAACTTTCGCGACGTCGGCACCATCTCCATGTTGCAGGAGTCCTTCGTGTTCTGGCGCGTCTCCACCGGCGGTCCCGGCCTACCCAAGGGGGCGACGCCGTGGCTGTCGGCGATGCCGGTGTGGCAGAACTTTTTGTCCGAGGAAGAGATATGGAAGGCCATCCTCTACATCTACGCCGGTTCGGGTTCGACCCCGCGTACCTGGGAAGAGGAGACGCATAAATGAGCATGGTTCGCACATTCATGGCCGACGCCTGCGCACTGCTGTTTGCCGCCACGGCGCTCGCCGCCGAGGTGAAGACCGAGCCGGTGCCGCCGACCCCGGTCGCCGCCAACCCGGAGCAGGGCAAGGCCCTTTACCAACGCTATTGCAGCCAGTGTCACGGTGACGAAGGCAAGGGCGACGGCCCGGCCGCAGACCGCGTCTATCCGCGGCCGCGCGATTTCACCACCGCCATCTTCAAGGTGCGCACCACCCTGTCCGGCCAACTGCCTACCGATCACGACCTGTTCAAGGTGATCAGCGAAGGCCTGCCGGGCACGTCGATGCCGGCGTGGAAGAAGTACCTCACCGAAGGGGAGCGCTGGCAGCTGGTGCACCACGTCAAGACCTTCGACATGCTGGGCCTGTTCGAGGAGGAGCCGGCCAAGGAGCGGGTGGTGATCGATACGCCGCCGGCGGTGACGCCGGAGCTGATCGCCAAGGGCGAGGAACTCTATCAGCAGAAGAAGTGCTGGCAGTGCCACGGCAAGTTCGGCCGCGGCGACGGTCCATCCGCCGCCGGCATGAAGGACGAATGGGGCCATCCGATCCGGCCGGTGAACTTCTCCAAGGGCTGGCGCTTCCGCGGTGGCGATCGACTGGAGGACATCTATCGCACCTTCACCACTGGCTTCAACGGCACGCCCATGCCGTCCTTCGTCAACGCGGTGCCGGAGGCGGCGGACCGCTGGGCGCTGGCGGCCTACGTCAAGAGCCTGTCGCGGCCGCAGAAGAACGGTCAGGTGCTGGTGGCCGGCTACGTCGACGGCGATCTCCCGGGCGACCCCTACGACCCGGCCTGGGACGGGGCGGACTACGTGGACTTTCCCCTGGCCGGGCAGATCATCATCGAACCGCGCTGGTTCACCCCGGCCCATGACGTGGTCACCGCGCGCGCCCTGTACAACGACCGGGAAGCCGCGCTGATGCTGGAGTGGGACGACGGCACGCACAACGTCGGTGGCGACGGCAAGCCGGCGGACGAAGTGGCGGTGCAATTGCCCGCCGCCGAGCCGAACGGCAACGTCAAGCCGTATTTCATCCTGGGCGACGCCAAGCATGGGGTGGATTACTGGCGCTGGAGCGGCAGCGGCGCACTCACCCGCGTTGCGGCCAAGGGCCACGACCGGCAGGAGCCGCGCGATGCCGGCGCGCTCGCCGCGCGGGGCGAATACCGGGACGGACAGTATCGCGTGATCCTGCGTCGCCCCCTCGCCGCCGATGCGGGCGAGATCGGCCTTGCGCCGGGCAAGTTCGTGCCCATCGCATTCCATCTGCGCGACGGCGAGCACGGCGAGGAGGGCATGAAGATGGCGCTCTCCACCTGGTATTACCTGCTGCTGCAACCCAAGACACCGTTCACCGTCTATCTCTGGCCGCTGGCGCTCGTTTTCCTGGCCCTGCTCGGCGAATGGTGGCTGGTACGGCGGCTGCGGAGAAAGCCGGCATGACTTTTCTGGCGCATGGCGGTGCGCTGTGGCTGCTGGCGCCGGTGGCGCTGGGGTTCAACCTGCCCCTGGGCCGCTTGCGGGCCGGGGCCGGGCGCCTGTCCCACCGCCGTTTCGGCCTGCTCGCCGCGTCGGCGATGCTGTTGCTGGCGCTGCGCCATGTCTTTGCCCTGGCTTGGCCCGAGGCGCTGTCGTTGTTCGCCACCGCCGCCGCCGGGCAATGGCTGGGGCGGCGCCTGGGGGCGGGCACGCCATCGGCACTGCGCTGGCGCGCCGCGGCCTATGCCGCCCTGCTGGCCGCGCTGCTGATGTTCCTGGGCGCGCCGGTGCAGGCCGCCAACAATCCCTGGGATCGCATCGACGCCCACGAGCCGGCGCCGGTGTTTAGCCTGACCGATCAGGATGGCCGGCGGGTGTCCCTGACCGACTTCCGCGGCAAGGCGCTGGTGATGATCTTCATGTACACCGAGTGCAAGGACATCTGCCCCACCATGCCGCAGATCCTGGCGCGCATGGACAAGTGGATGACGGCGGAGGAGCGGGTGCAGACGCATTTCCTGGGCGTCAGTATCGATCCGAACCGCGATACGC
This sequence comes from Sulfurivermis fontis, assembly GCF_004001245.1. Lineage (NCBI taxonomy): Bacteria > Pseudomonadati > Pseudomonadota > Gammaproteobacteria > Thiohalomonadales > Thiohalomonadaceae > Sulfurivermis > Sulfurivermis fontis. The sequence continues at coordinate 2,054,084 of NZ_AP018724.1, read as the reverse complement.
CGGAGCGCCTGCGCGCCTTTATCCAGAACCACGGCCTCGACCCGCAGCGCTGGACCCTGCTCACCGGCACGGTGCAGGAGGCTACGCAGGCCGCCGCCGATTACGGCATCGTGGTACGCCCCGATCAGGCCGGCGACTTGGTGCACAACGCCGTCTATATCGTCATCGATCCACAGGGCAACCTGCGCTCGGAGTTCCATGGTCTGTTTACCCCCACAGACGAGATCGTAAAGGTGGTGCGCGAACTGCTGGTCGAGAAAACGACACCGGCGGCACGCGAGACGACATGGGACAAGGCCGTTGCGCTGGTGCGCGGCCTGTTTGCGAAGTGAGAGGTTACAGCCATGTACGGTTCCATCTATCTGCCCCTGGACAATTCGCCGTTGTCGCTGCGCGGTGTCGATCTGGCCATCGAGTTGGCCAAGGCGACCGGTGCGCAACTCACTGGCAGCCATGTCTACGCCGCCAAACTGCATGACCGGCGTTTTCGCCAGATGGAGGGCGGTCTGCCCGAACCCTATCGCAAGGAGGAAAAGCTCGTCGAGCAGCGCGACATCCACGACGACCTCATCACGCGCGGCCTGCGCGTCATTTCCGACTCCTATCTCGACGTATTCCATACGCGCTGCGCGACGGCAGGGCTTGCCGGCCGCGGCGTGTCGCTGGAGGGCAAGAACTGGCAGGCGCTGGTGCAGGACATCGGTGCGGGTGACGCCGACCTGGTGGTGATGGGGGCGCTGGGACTGGGCGCGGTGGAGTCATCCCAACTGGGCAGCGTGTGCGAGCGGGTGGCGCGGCGCATCGACCGCGATGTACTGGTGGTGCGTGAAATCGAGGCATGCGACGATGCTGCCATCATGGTCGCGCTGGACGGCAGTCCCCAGTCCTACGGTGGGCTGATGACCGCCTTCGAGTTGGCGAAGATATTTCAGCGACCGGTGGTGGCGGTAGCGGTATTCGATCCGCACTTCCATTACGTCGCCTTCAACAGCATCGCCAAGGTGTTGTCGCCGGAGGCGGCGAGCGTGTTCCGCTTCGAGGAGCAGGAAAAGCTGCACGAGGACATCATCGATTCCGGCCTGGCTAAAATTTATCAGGGGCATCTCGATGTGGCAAAACGCCTAGCCGGCGACGCGGGGATAGAACTGGCTACCCATCTGCTGGCCGGCAAGGCCGGGGATCAGATACTGAAGTTTGCACGCGAGGCGCGGCCCTGGCTGCTGGTGCTCGGCCGCATCGGCGTCCATTCCGAGGCCGGCATGGACCTGGGCAGCGCCACTGAATTGCTGCTGCGCCGGGCGCCCTGCAATCTGCTGCTGTCGGCGCAGTGCTTCGAGCCGCCCATGGAGCAGGTGGCCGAGACCACCATGAGCTGGACCGAGGAGGCGGAGGCGCGCATGGCGCGCGTGCCCGGCTTCGTTCAGGGCATGGCGCGCAAGGCGATCATCAAACATGCCATTGAGCGCGGCCATACCGTGGTGACTTCCGATGTTATCGACGCGGTGCTCACCCGCATGCCTGGCATGCCCGCAGCCGGCGGCAAGTGTCCCTTCAGCGGCAACGGCCCGCCGAAGAAGCAGGGAAAAGAGGCTTTCCCGCCTCTGACATGGGAACCGGCGGCCTTGGCGCGTCTGGAGCCGATGCCGGACTCGGTACGCGACCACGCCCGGTTGCGCATCGAGAAGATGGCGCGCGGCCAGGGGGTGACGGTGGTCACCGAGGCGATGGTGGACGCCGCCACCCGTGCGGTGACGGAAATGCTGAGCGGCTGATCTGCATGGACAACGCAGCACCGCAGCCCCAGCTTATCTCGTGGAACCTGACCCGAGTGTGCAACCTGGCTTGCAGCCACTGCTATCTCGATGCGGTGCAGCGCCGCATCGAGGCGCCGGATGAGTTGAGCACGGCCGAGGCGCTGGATGTTATGGCGCAAATCGCGGCCGTGGCACCGGGGGCGATGTTGGTGTTGACCGGCGGCGAGCCGCTGCTGCGGCGCGACCTGAATGAACTGGTTGCGCAGGCGGCGCAGGGTGGCCTGATGCCGGTGATCGGAACCAACGGCACGCTGCTCGATGCCGCCCGTGCGCAGTCCTTGCGCGAGGCGGGGGCGGCGGGCGTCGGCATCAGCCTGGACTCGGTGACCCCCGAGTTTCACGACCAGTTGCGCGGCGTGCCCGGCGCCTGGGCGCGGGCGGTCGCCGGCCTGCGTGCGGCCCAGGATGCGGGACTCGGCGTGTTGGTCCAGACGACGCTGTTCGAGGAAAACCGCCATGAACTGGAAGCCCTGGCGGATTTCTCGGCGCATCTCGGCGCCATGGCCCTCAATTTGTTCTTCCTGGTCTGCACCGGCCGTGGTGTGACGCAGACCGACCTTACGCCCGAAACCTATGAGGCTACCCTGGCGGACATCCTGCGGTTGCAGCAGGGGCGTTCCCATCTCACTATCCGCGCCCGTTGCGCGCCCTATGCGCGCCGTCTGCTCGGCCTGCATGCCGGAGAAACCGTGGACGGTTACGCGAGCTGGTCCAGCGCCTGCCTAGCCGGGCGCACCTATCTGCGCATCACCCCGCAGGGCGAGGTCACCCCGTGTCCCTATATTCCCGCCACCGTGGGGAGTCTGCGCAGCAGGCCCCTGGCGGATATCTGGCAGCACGGCGCTGCCTTCGGCCGCCTGCGCAACGAATTGCCGATGGGCAAATGCGGCGATTGCGATTACCGCCACAGTTGCGGTGGCTGCCGTGCGCGGGCGTTGGCGACCGGCGGCGATCTCATGGCGGAAGACGGCAAATGCCGCTACGTCAAACCGTTCGGTGCGGCACCGGAATCGGCACCGGTTGCGCCACAGACAACGATCAGCTGGGACGACGATGCAAGGGTTTGGCTGGAGCGTATCCCCGCCTTCGTGCGCGGAAGGGTGCGTGCCCGTATAGAGGAGAAAGCGGCGCAGGCGGGCCTGTCGCGAGTGACTGCGGCGTTTATGCAGGCCAACCGCCCGTCCATGCCGTTTGCCATGCGAGGCCGTCCCCATGGGTAAGATCATTCCGGTGACGCAATTAAACGCCGTTCAGCCCGCACGAAAGCTTTGCCCCTTCGATGCCACCTGCCCGTACGGCGGCTGCGGCACGGTGTGCATCGGCGAACGCCGGGTGCGCGAGGGTGAGCGGTTGATGATGACGGGCGCGGTGTTTGTGGTCAGGACGGGCTGTATCAAGCTCGCCGCACGGAATGTGTGCCATCCCTGGGTCGCGTTCTATCTGCCCGGCGAGATCATCGGCTTGGGCGAACTGGCCGGGGGCATTCCTGCACCCGGCGTGGCCACAGCCACGATGGAAAGCCGCCTGTGCCGCGTCCCTTATCCCCTGTTGCGCAATCGCATCATCGAACGCAGTGGGTTCGCCTTGACCATGATTTCGGCGTATTCGCAGGAGCTGAAGCGGCTGCGTACCGCCACCTTGCGTCTGGGTAAACCGAGCGAGGCACGGGTTGCCGCCCTTTTGCTGGAACTGGCGACGCGCCAAGCGCAAGACGACGGCACTACACCGCTGGATTTGCCCATGCCGCGCAACGACATCGCCCGCCACTTGAACCTGACCCCGGAAACCGTCAGCAGGGTATTCGGCCGCCTGGCCCAAAACCGCGTGATCGAGGTCGATGATCGCCTGGTATATCTGCTGGATCGCCAAGCGTTGGCAGGTCTTGCCGCCGGGCGTGGTTGGACGGAACGCCCGTAGACCCGATATTGAACAATGGCGCGACGCAACTGGGCACTGCTGCGCTTTGATGCCTGACAAGGTTCGGTTCCGCTTTTGACCAGTAGTGTCGTCTCTCAGAACGCGACCGCGGTCGCCGCTATCTTTTCATTGCCCGCTTTGACGGCAATGGCCTCCCGCAGGCGTTCGGCATCACACAGTGCCTCAAGCACGGCATAGCCGGATGCATCAGGCCTGCCGACAATCTCCTTCGCTTGTGGCAGCAAGGCGCTGCGGTTGAGCAGACACGTTCAGTGTGTCGCGCGTGGCTTGACGATGGACGAGCAACAGCAAGTGGAGTTGGATGCCCTGTGCAACCAGCGTGAAGGCACCGAACAGCAGCAATATCCACATTAGCCCCAACACGCCTTGATCGCCGACAGCGCCAAATATGGCATGGAGGGCGATGACCGTGGCGCCGATACCGGCTTGCAGCGCCGCGCTCTCGGTCAGCGTGAGGGGAAGCTGAGCCAGTATGGCCACCAGCAGGAGGGGGAGCACCGTGTAGCCGATGAGCTGTGGCGCGGAGAACGTCGCTCCCGTGATGAATTGCGTCGCCGCATAAAACGCCAGGACCGCAGTGGTTAACCGTGGTGGTCATTCAGGAATAATGGTGCCGAGTGAAATATACCGCCGAGTTGCGCGCGAGCCTCACGAGGCTCTGACGTCGACCGAGGGTCGACCCGCCGTGACATCATCCATGCCGTCCGTACGCCGCGGCATGCCTTGTACCATGACGCGCTCTGCGGTGGTCATCGCGGCATCTATGCAGGCTACCGTCGACACCCCCCCCAGATAATTGCCGGTGATATGCAGCCCAGGCCATTGCTGCTCCAGTGCACGCACGGCGGCGATGCACTGCGCGTGGTCCATTCCCGGTTGCGGCAGACAGCGTTGCCAGTAGCGCACGTGGCGCAGCACCGGTGCGGCACGTGCGCCCAGCAGATCGCGTGCTTCGTGTTCCACCCGTTGCAGCAATTCTTCGCGCGGTAGCCCGGCCAAGTCCGGTTGCCGCGTGCCGCCCACGTAAGCGGTAAGCAGGGCATGGCCCTGCGGGGCGCGCCCGTTAAACAGGGTGGACGAAAAAAGCATACCCAGCACGTCGCGTTTCTCCGCCTTGGGCATGAGCGCGCCCAGCCCGTCCAGCGGATGCTCGATGGTGTCGCGCCGATAGCCGAGAAAGGCCACCGCCAGTGGCGGATGATCGATACCCGCGAGGCGTGCGGCGGTCGTGTCATCCAGCGGCGCAAGCACGCGCGCGGCGGCATAGGCGGGAAGGGCGAGCACCACTTGGGCGGCGCTCAGGGTGGTGTCGCGGCCCTGGCCGCTCAGGCGCAGCCGGAAGCCGCCGTCCGGCAACGGTGATATGGCGTCCAAACGGGTGCCGGTAAGCACCCGCAGACCCAGTCCCTGAGCCAGGGCGGCTGGAAGGGAGCCGAGGCCATGGCGCAGGGAGAACAGGCTGCGACGCTGCGGATCGAAGGCGCGGCCGAGGCGGTGCCGCGCCAGCACGCCGCGCAATACCGAGCCATGATTGCGTTCCATCGCCTTCAGATGGGGAAACACGGCATCGATGCTCAAACGTTCCGGATCGCCGGCATACAGGCCGCCCACCAGCGGATCGAAGACGTAATCCAGCAATTCGCGGCCGAAGCGTCGGCGTATGAAGGCCGCGATGGATTCATCGTCGTGCCGGGCGGTGATGAAGGGTTCCGCCAGCAGCCGCAGGCGCCCGCGCAGGGTGAAGAAGGACGACAGGAAAAATCCTGCCGGATCAATGGGCAGGGCATGAAGGTGGCCATCGCGTGCAAGATAGCGATGACGCACCTCCGCGCCGCGCATGATGCGCTGCTCGGTCAGACCCGCAGCCGCGATCAGCGTCTCCGCTCCCGCAGCCGGTGCGATCAGCGCGTTGGGGCCGTGTTCCAGCAGGAAGCCACCGCGCGCTTCCGTGTGCATGCGGCCGCCGACCCTGGTGTCCCGCTCGATGAGCGTTACGTCGCGCCCATGTCCGGCCAGGGTATGCGCCACCGCAAGACCGGAAATTCCCGCACCGACCACGACGACGTCTTTGTCCCAACGCATGTCTGTTCTCCACACATTTCTGCAATGCATAAAGGTGCAGCAAAAGCCGTGCCGCGGGACATCGCCGCTGTTCGGCCCGCCTGTGCAGCCCTGCTGCCATGGCGGGCCGACGAGTGACGGTCAATTTTTATTCACTGCCGGTAAGAAAATGCCCGCCTGATGAGAGGGCGCGCCCATGCGATTTCCAATAATCCGGCATAACAAAAGGGATTTTCGGTGCATGGATCGCCATTTGTGGCGTTGGCACAGCCATTGCTCTGGTGGTGAATAAGGCTTGATGACCTTTCGTTACGAACCAGCAGGAGATGCCCATGAACAAGTTGACCATTTGTGCCGTTGCGCTGAGCGGACTTGCGCTCGCGCCCCTTTCCCACGCTTACGAGGCCACGGCCGCCGGCAGTGGCAAGGTGACCGGCAGTGTGAGTTTCGCGGGCGCGGTGCCCGCGCCGAAGGCCCTGCCGATCACCAAGGACAACGCTGTATGCGGTACTGGCAACCGCCAGATCGTCGAGGTCAATGCCAGCAACGGCAAATTGGCCGGTGCCGTTGTTTACGTCGCCAAGGCGGAGAAGGGCAAGCCCTGGGGTGAACTCGCTGCCCCGTTACTCGACCAGAAGGGCTGCGCCTTCGCCCCCGAGGTGCTGGTGGTGCAGAAGGGTGCCGATCTCACCGTCCGCAACTCCGACCCGGTGCTGCACAACATCCATACCTACGAAATCATCGGCACGGTGCGCCGCACCATGTTCAACGTCGGCCAGCCGGACAAGGGTGAGCTCAAGCAGCCGATCAAGGTCAAGCGCGCCAACGTGATCAAAGTCGAGTGCGACGCCCACGACTTCATGCACGGCTGGGCCTTCGCAGCCGAGAACCCGTATGCGGTAGTCAGCAAGGCGGATGGTTCCTTCACGATCGATGGATTGCCTGACGGCGACTACGAGGTGAAGGCATGGCATCCGGTACTGGGGGAGAAGAGCGCGCGGGTGAGTATCAAGGGTGGTGCAGCCGCCACTGCCGCGTTTGAGTTCAGCAAGTGAGTTTCCCGTTCGGGAACACAACTGAGTAGGGGGATATATGTCGACATTCAGACTGACCAGGTTGTCACGGGCGCTCGGTGCCCTTGGCCTCGCCGCTGGCGTCATCCTCGCGGGTTGCGCCGTGGCCAATGGAGACACCAAGACACAGGCGGCCGTGCCGGATTTGGCACCATTGCCCGAGAGTAAATACAACGCCGACATGGCGGCAATGGGTAAGTACCTGTTCTTTGACGAGCGCCTGTCCGGCGACGCCGGCATCTCGTGCGCCACCTGCCACGACCCGGCCAAGGGCTGGGGCGACGGTGCACCGCTCGGCAAGGGTTATCCGGCATCGGAGCACTTCCGCAATACGCCGGGACTGGTCAACGCCCGCTTCAAGAAGTACTTCAAGTGGGATGGCCAGCTCGACGGCAATGACCTCGGCACCCTAGTGCGCAACGAGATCACCGAGGCGCACCTGATGAACATGGATGGGCGCCTGATGCAGGAGCGCTTGAAGCAGGTGCCGGAATACAACGCCATGTGGCAGAAGTTTCGCAAGGACGACATCAACGGCATGCGCGTGTTCAACGTGGTCGGCGAATTCGTCAAGTCGCTTACCTCGCAGAATGTGCCCTTCGACAATTACCTGAAGGGGAACCAGGGCGCCATTTCCGACGAGGCCAAGCGCGGTCTGGCGCTGTTCAAGGGCAAGGCCCAGTGCATCTCCTGCCACAACGGGCCGATGCTCACGGACAACTCGTTCCATCGCCTCGGCGTGCCGGAAAATCCGGCAGTGACGGCCGAGCCTTTGCGCCACATCACCATGGCGCGCCACTACTCCACCCACGGCATGCCCAACTACATGAATACCCATGTAGACGTGGGCCGTTACGCCATCACCAAGAACCCGGCCGACAAGGGAAAGTTCGCTACGCCATCGTTGCGCGAGCTGAAGTACACGGCACCGTACATGCACAACGGCATGTTGGCGACATTGGACGACGTCCTTGAGTTCTACAACCGGGGCGGCGGCAAGGGCGGCGAACTCAAGCCGCTGGGCCTGAGCGCGGCAGAGAAGAGCGATCTGAAGGCGTTCCTGCTGTCGTTGTCCGGTGATGCGGTGGTGATGGCGAAGCCTGACCTGCCCGCCTATCAGCCGCGGCAATTCGGCAAGAACTGAGGAGAGGTGAACATGAACAAGATAATTTCACGCAACACAATCGCCTCCGCCGTGGCACTGTTGATGGTAGGCGGCACCGCCGTAGCAGGCGATAAGTTTCCGCCGCTGGCACCCCTGCCGCCGGTACCGATCCCGGCGGACAACCCGATGACGCCGGAGAAGATCGAACTGGGCAAGATGCTGTTCTGGGACAGCCGCCTGGGTGGCGACGCCTCCTCGCCCTGCGTGGTGTGCCACGAGCCCTCCAAGGGCTGGGGCGACGGCGGCGAGATATCGCGCGGCTATCCCGGCACCCAGCACTGGCGCAATTCGCAGACGGTGCTCAACTCCGCCTACTACAACAAGCTGTTCTGGGAAGGCAACGTCACCAGCCTCGAAGCCCAGGCGCCCGCAGCCGCCGAAGGCAACGTCGCCGGTAACGGTGACCCTTCGCTGATGGAGATGCGGCTGCGCTTCATCCCGGAATACGTCGAGCGCTTCAAGAAGGTGTACGGCGCCGAGTGGCCGCGCATGACCCAGGCCTACGGCGCCATTGCCGCCTTCGAGCGCACCATCGTCTCCGATGCCAAGAAGGTGCCCTTCGACCGCTACATGAACGGCGACAAGGAGGCGCTCTCCGCCTCGCAGCTGCGCGGCATGAAGCTGTACAACGGCAAGGCCGGCTGCATCCAGTGCCACAACGGCCCGTTGGCTTCGGACCAGAAGTTCTACGCCCTGGGTGTGCCGGAGAACGAGGTGTTCCAGACCGAGCCGCTGTATCAGATCACCCATCGCTGGGAACACTACCAAAAGGGGACGACGGAGAAGGTTTACCGCGGTGCGAACTACGACTACGGCTACTACAACGTGACCAGGAACCCGAAGGACAAGCACAAGTTCCGTACGCCTTCCCTGCGCGAGCTGAAATACACCGCGCCGTACATGCATGACGGCATCTTCTACACCCTGGAAGAAGTGGTGGACTTCTACAACGTGGGCGGTGGCGAGGCTGTGCCGAACAAGTCGCCGCTGCTCAAGCCGCTGGGGCTCACCGATGCCGAGAAACAGGATCTGGTCGCGTTCCTGGAAAGCCTGAGCATGGATGAACCGCTGCTCATGGACCCGCCCAAGCTGCCGCCCTACGCGCCGCTGGCCGTGAAGAAATAGGAGACTGACATGAAAGAGAAGATCGTCATCAAGGCGGAACACACCGCCGAGCATCACGACCACGGCGGGCGCGCCTGCATGAGCCGGCGCCAGTTCCTGCTGGCGGGCGGCGCGGTGATGGCCGTCGCCGCCATCGGCGGCGTGCCGGGCCTGGCCCAGGCGGCCGCCGTCAAGTCCTACCCGCGCCAGAAGGTAGGTTCGCTGTCGGCGCTGAAACAGGGGGTGCCGGTGGAGTTCGCCTACCCGTTCCCGGATGTGCAGAACATTCTGGTCAAGCTCGGCACGCCGGCCGGTGCCGGCGTCGGCGCCGGCAAGGACGTGGTGGCCTTCAACCAGCAGTGCACCCACATGGGCGGCCCGCTGCAGGCCAGCTACAAGGCGCAGCACCAGATGCTGGGACCCTGTCCGCTGCACCTGACCACCTTCGATCTCACCAAGCACGGCATGGTGGTGTCGGGCCACGGCACCGAGAGCCTGCCGCAGATCCTGCTGGAGGTGAAGGGCGACGACATCTACGCGGTGGGCGTCCTGGGTCTGATCTACGGCTACGCCGACAACCTGGCCGGTCGCGCCTGAGCGAGGAGAACGACATGAGTACAAATGACAAATCCAATCCCTATGGTGTTGCCACGGCGGAGCAGGTACCGCTTCCCCCTAAGAATGCAGATGTGCTGACCACCGCCTGCGACTACTGCACCATTGCCTGCGGCTACAAGGTCTACCGCTGGCCGGTCGGCAAGGATGGCGGCATGAAGGCGTCGCAAAATGCCTACGGCGTCGACTTCCCCACCGGCCAGATGATGGGCAAGTGGGCCAGCCCGTCGCAGCACAACATCGTGTCCCACAATGGCAAGCCGCACCACGTCGTCGTCATCCCCGACTTCGACACCAAGGCGGTCAACATGGGCGGCAACCATTCCATCCGCGGCGGCACCATCGCGCAAAAGTGCTTCAACCCGGAAAACCGTACCCGTGAACGTCTGCAGCACCCGATGATCCGGGTCAACGGCAAGCTGACGCCGGTGTCGTGGGACCTGGCCACCGACGTGATGGCCGATATTTCCAAGTACGTCATCAAGAAGCACGGCGAGCACGCCTGGGCGATCAAGATGTACTCCTACCAGTACTTTGAGAATACCTATGCCATCACCAAGCTGGGCATGACCTCGATCGGCACGCCGGCCATCGCGCCGCACGACAAGTGTTCCAACACCAACGACGCGACGGGCCTGGACGACGTGGGCATCGACTCCTTCGCCGCCAGCTACAAGGATTGGGCGGATTGCGAAGTAGCCTTCCTCTCCGGCGTCGATCCGTATGAAACCAAGACCACGCTGTTCACCACCTGGATGATGCCTGGCGACAAGAAGTTCATCTTCGTCACCCCGCACAAGACCATGGGCGCGGCCTGGGCCGAGAAGGAAGGGCGCGGCCTGTGGCTGGGCATCATCCCCGGCACCGACAGCGTGCTGCACATGGCGCTGGCGCGCATCGTCATCGAGAACGGCTGGCAGGACCAGGAGTTCATCGACACGTGGATCGCCAACTCCTGGGAAGTGGATTCCGGCTACGGCCGCGGCACACGCAACACCGGCTGGCAGTGGCGCACCACCTGGGGTACCTGGCAGTCCGATTGGGAGGACTACAAGAAGTTCATCCTCTCCCAGGAGGAATCCAAGCTGGATGTGGCGGCGAAGATCACCGGCCTCAATCCAGCGGACATCCAAAAGGCGGCCGAGTGGATCGCCAAGCCCAGGGCGGACGGCAGCCGGCCCAAGACATCGTTCATGCTGGAGAAGGGCAACTACTGGTCCAACAACTACATGAACACCACCTCGCTGGCCAGTCTCGGCCTGATCTGCGGCGCGGGCAACCGGCCGGGCCGCGTGATCTCGCGCGGCGGCGGCCACCAGCGCGGCATGATGGGCGCGGGCGGCGGTTCCGGCTGGCTCTCGCCGGAGAAGTATCCGGGGCGGCGCAAGAAGTCCTTCAACCTGGACCGCTGGGTGATGAACGGCGAGGTGAAGTTCGCCTGGGTGTTCGGCACCACCTGGACCTCCTCCATGATGGCCTCCAACGAGCTGGAGCGGCGCATGGCGGAGCTCACCTCCGGTAACCCGCACCAGATCCGGAGCCTCGATCGCCAGGCGATCTTCGAGACGTTGAAGAAGCGTGTCGACAACGGCGGCATGGTGATGGTCGATTCGGACATCTACCCGGTACGCCCGGTTGGCACCGACTTCGCCGATATCGTGCTGCCGGCGGCGACCTGGGGCGAGGACAACTTCACCCGCTGCAACTCGGAGCGGCGTTTGCGCCTGTACTCCAAGTTCTACGACGCACCGGGCGAAGCCAAGCCGGACTGGTGGGCGGTGCAGCAGTTCGCCAAGAAGATGGGCTTCGATGCCGACGGCAGTTATGGCTGGAAGGACTCCAACGACATCTTCGAGGAGGCGGCGCGCTTCGGCCGCAACGGCGTGCTCAACTACCACCCGCTGGTGGTCAAGGCCAAGGCCGATGGCGTCAAGGGCCAGGAGCTGCTGCGCAGCTACGGCACCGACGGCATCCAGACCCCGATCCGCATGAAAGACAACAAGCTGATCGGCACCCAGCGCCTGCACGACCCGGCCAACGACTGGGAGGACATCGAAAGCGTCGAGGTCAAGCGCAATTGGCTGTATGCCTTCAATACCCACAGCGGCAAGGCGATCCTGCTCAAGAGTCCGTGGGGCTTCAAGGGTTGGAGCCAGTTCTACGCCGCCGTGCAGCCGCGCAAGGAGAAGGGCGAGATCTGGATCACCAACGGCCGCCTCAACGAGATGTGGCAGTCGGGCTTCGACGACAATCGCAAGCCCTACCTGTCGCAACGCTGGCCATTCCCGGCGATCATCATCCATCCCAACGATGCCAAACGTGCCGGCATCGAGTCGGGCGACTGGGTGGAGATCGTCAACGACGCGGTGTATGTGCAGGTGGGCGAACCCATCGGCGTACAGGAAGACGACCTGTTCTTCGACACCCTGATGAAGAACGGCCACATCAAGACCACGGTGGGCAAGTTCAAGGCGGTGGCGCTGGTCTCCGACGAGATCCGCGAGGGCGTGGCCAAAGCCGGCTTCAACGACCCGCGCTCCCAAGGCAACGCGGTGGTGCACGCTGTCCCCGACCCGGTGACCAACAACTACCGCTACAAGCTGGGCCGCGGCGTACTGCGCAAAGTGGGCGAGTCGGAGTACAAGCACGCCTTCAACCTGATGAGCTTCAAGCCGCGCAATATCGCGTAACCCTAAACGGCGGCGCGGGCGATCCGCGCCGCCTTCAACCGAGAATCGAAATGAAGCAACGCGTTTTTAGTTTGGCAATCGGATTAATGCTGGCGGTCGGCGCTGCCGCGGCCGACGAGGCGACGCTGACGCTGGCAAAGAAGAGCAACTGTTTGACCTGTCATGGCATCGACAACAAGATCGTCGGTCCGGGGTGGAAAGACGTGGCGAAGAAGTATTCCGGCGATACCGCCGCGCCGGCCAAGCTGGCAACCAAGATCAAGGCGGGCGGCAAGGGCGCGTGGGGCGAGATCCCGATGCCGCCCAATCCGGCGCTGAAGGATGACGACGTTAAGGCGCTGGTGAAGTACATTCTTGAGCTGAAGTAGGTGTTGCGGAATGCCGGGCGACGGGTCGTCGCGCCGGCGTGTAAACCGTTTGGCGGACTTGCCTGTGCCTCCGGTCCGCCTTCTTTATTCTGTGTGGTGTTGAGGACGGATCATGCTGATCGATGCTCACGGCCGCCGTATCGACTATCTACGCCTTTCGGTCACCGATCGCTGCGATCTGCGTTGTCGCTATTGCATGCCGGCCGGTTATCGGGGGTTCTGCGGATGGGACGATCTGCTGTCGGCGGACGACATCGTCCGCATCGGTGCCGCCTTCGCGCGGCTGGGCGTAAGCCATCTGCGCCTGACCGGCGGCGAACCGCTGGTACGGAACGACATCGTCGATATCGCGCGGCGCTTGGCCCGCTTGCCCGGTATCGAGGACCTTTCACTATCCACCAACGGAACGCGGTTGGCTGAGCTGGCCGTCCCGTTGCGCCTAGCAGGGGTGATGCGGGTCAACGTCAGTCTCGATACGCTGCGTTCGGATCGCTTCGCCGCAATTACCGGCGCTCGTGTAGACGCATTGAATGCGGTGCTGGCCGGTATCGACGCGGCCGCCGCCGCGGGCATGACACCGATCAAGCTCAATACGGTGGTGATGCGCGGTTTCAACGACGACGAACTGACCGACATGGTGGAGTACTGTGTCGCGCGCGGCCTGTCTATCCGCTTTATCGAAACCATGCCCATGGGCGCAAGCGGTCAGACGGCGTTTGCGCAATATCTGGACCTGGATGAGGTACGCCAGCGCCTGGAGCGCGAGTTCAATCTGCTGCCCGATGTAATGCCCGGCGGCGGGCCGGCTCGCTACTGGCGTGTGGCCGATTCCGAGACCCGCGTCGGTTTCATCACGCCGATTTCGCGTCACTTCTGCGACACCTGCAACCGCTTGCGGGTCGGTGCTGACGGCATGTTGTATCCCTGTCTCGGCGATATCGCCAGTCGGTCAATGCGGCCGGCGCTGGACGGCAATGATGATCAACTGCTCGAATCGATGATTCACCAGGCCCTGGAGGCCAAACCGCTACGCCATCGGTTCGATGCCGCGGCGGGTCGGCCGTTGCGCGCCATGGCGCACACCGGAGGGTGAGCGTACCGGTCGCGCCGTTTCGCCACGCACGGCCTGCCGGATCGGTTGTTCCGCCTGCCGCGGTCGCGGCACGACGTCGCCAACTACCTCGGTCTGGTGCCGGAGACGGTGAGCCGCGTCATGGGGTGATTGCAGGCGCAGGGGCTGGTGCGCCTGCACGGCCGGCAGCTGGAGTTGTGCGATACCGGGGCATTGCGCGCGGTCGCCGGATCGGGTTGAACGGCTTCGTGCGTCCTCGGCCCGGATCCGTTACTGCGCCGCCTCGCCGGCGACGGCATACAGCAGATCGAACACCGCTTGTTCCAGCGCCGGGTCGTTGCCGGCGAGGCGGTGGCGGCGGAAGGCGACGTAAACCTGCTGCGGCGCCTCGCGGGGAGTGTAGACGGCGACGGTGAAGGGGCAGATCACCAGGTTGCGGATGTCGGCGCGCACCATGCGCTGCGACAACACCGCGCTGCAAAACTCGATCGACTCCGCCCGGGCGTAGGGCGTACCGTCGTAGCCGAGGTCCGGTGCAGTGCGCGCCAGCATCTCGCTGACGTGCAGCGTGCCGCTTACCGTCATGCCGCGGTTGATGATCGCCTCCTTGACGCTGTCCACCACGAACTCGTAGTCGCCCTGGGCCGGTAGGACCACGACGGATGAGTCGTCCTGCGCGGCGCCGGGGAGTGGCAACAGCAGTGCGGACAGCAATAACAGGTAATGCAGCGTATTCATGGAACGTCCTCATCTATCGATGGTCGTTGTGTAAGGCTATGCGCCGATGCGCGACCAACAGTTGGTCGTCGAGAATATCTGAACCTTACACGAGGCGGGGCGGAATGAAAAAGGACAAACCGTGGTGGGCAGTATTGTTACTGGTTTTGACGTTGCCGGGGGGCGCAGCGGCGGTCGACGGTATCGACGAGGGAATCGAGTACCGCAGGCTGGGGCAGACGCTGAACGTGGGGAATAAACAAAAAATCGAGGTCATGGAGATATTCTGGTACGGCTGTCCCCACTGCTACAATCTGCAGCCGCTGCTGGAGCACTGGCGCGCCCGGCAGGGGGATGCCGTTGCCTGGCGGCGCGTGCCGGCCATATTGGGGGAGGGCTGGGCGATCCATGCCCGCGCTTACTACACCGCCGAGGGCCTGGGGGTGGCGGAGCGCATGCACGCGGCCCTGTTCGACGCGATCCACCGGGAACGGCGGCGCCTCAACGATGAAAAGGCACTGACCGCCTTCTTCGCCGAACACGGCGTCGAGCCGGCGCGTTTCCAAGCGGCGTTCCATTCCTTTGCTGTGGACGCGAAGGTGCGTCAGGCGCGCGCGCTGACCCAGCAGCTGCAACTGGACGGCGTGCCCGCGGTGGTGGTGAACGGCACCTTCCTCACCAGCCCGACCCTGACCGCCGGACGCGAGCGGATGATGACGGTGCTGGACGCCCTGGTGGCGGAGGCGCGGCGATGATCGGCCGGCGCGCGCCACTCGCCGCCCTGCTCCTCGTCGCTGCGAGCGCCGTCCAGGCGGGCGAAGCCGAAATACGCGCGGCGCTGCGGTCCTGGATGGGCGATCAAGGGACCGTCACCGCCATACGCGAGGCGGGCGTGCTCGGCCTGTACGAGGTGCAGGCGGGGGGCGAGGTGTTCTACATGGATCCAGCGGGTCGCTACGTCTTTGCCGGCAACATCCTCGATCTCAGGGCGCAGCGCAACCTGACCCAGGAGCGCAAGTCCGAGCTGTCGCGCATCGACTTCGCCGCACTGCCCTTGGCGCTGGCAGCGAAACAGGTCAAGGGCAAAGGACGCCGGGTGATCGCGACCTTCGAGGATCCCAACTGTCCCTATTGCCGCAAGCTGGCGCAGGAACTGGAGGCCATGGACGACATCACGGTCTATACGTTCCTGCTGCCGATCCTCTCGCAGGACTCCGTGGACAAGGCACGCGCCATCTGGTGCGCCGAGGACCGCAGCCGCGCCTGGCGGGTGTGGATCCTCGACGGCAAGGCCCCGGCGGCGGCACGCTGCGACGCCCCGATGGAGGAACTGCAGGCCTTGGGGCGCCGCTACGGCATCACCGGGACGCCCACCATTTTCCTGTCCGACGGCACCCGCATCGGCGGCTATGTCCCTGCCGCCCAGCTGGAACAGGCCCTGGCCCAGACCGCGCAACGCTGACCCGGAGCAATATTGATGATTCGTGCACTTTTCCTTCTGACACTGGCTCTCGTGTTTTCCACCCCTGTCCGGGCGGTGCCCGACCTGTCCGCCCCGGAGGCCTACGCCAAGGCGCGGGCGGGGGAGGTGCGGCTGATCGACATCCGCACGCCGGAGGAGTGGCGCCAGACCGGTGTCGCCCCCGGCGCCGGCCGGGTCGACTTCTACCGGGGACCGCAGTCGCTGACCGACTACATCCTGCAACAGGTGGGGGGCGACAGGGACGCGCCCATCGCCCTCATCTGCCGCACCGGCAATCGCACCACCCAGGCGCAGCGATATCTACAGGGTATCGGCTTCACCCATGTCTACAACGTCAGGGAGGGAATGGCGGGCAGCGCGGCGGGGCCGGGCTGGCTCAGGCGCGGCCTGCCGGTGGAGGCGTGCGGCCAGTGCTGACGCACAGCGGCTGGGTGAATACCGGCCTCCGCCTCGTAGTCGCCGGGGCTGCACTGGGATTGCTGTGCGCAATTGGCGCTGTCGCCGCGGTGGGGCCGGGAGCGGTGGGCGCGACGCGCCCGGCAGCATTGCAGGAGCAACTGGACGCGGTACTGGCCGCCCGCGGGAACAATTACCGCCCCCATACCCGGCACCTGTCGCCCGACGGCCGCCCGCGCTACACCAACCGCCTCATCCTGGAGGACTCGCCCTACCTGCTGCAGCATGCCCACAATCCGGTCGACTGGTACCCCTGGGGCGAGGAGGCATTCGCCAAGGCGCGGCGCGAGAACAAACCGATCTTTCTCTCCATCGGCTATTCCACCTGCCACTGGTGCCACGTAATGGCGCGGGAGAGCTTCGAGGACGAGGCCATCGCCCGCCTGCTCAACGAAAACTTCGTGGCGATCAAGCTGGACCGCGAGCAGCGCCCCGACATCGACCACGTCTACATGACCGCCGTGCGGCTGATTACCGGCCATGGCGGCTGGCCCATGTCGAGCCTGCTCACCCCGGACGGCAGGACCTTCGCCGGCGGCACCTATTTCCGGCCGGCGGATTTCAGCGCCTGGCTGGTACAGGCGCTGGCGCACTGGCGCGAGTCACCCGAGGCGGTGCGTACCGTGGCCGCGCGGGTCGCCGGCGCCGTGGAGCGGCGGCTGGCGATGGAGGGCCGCAGCGCCGAACTGAACGACGGCACCGTGGCGGCGGCAGTCGGGCGGCTGCTCGGTGCCCACGACGACCTGCAGGGCGGCTTCGGCAGCGCCCCCAAATTTCCGCGCGAGCCGTGGCTGTTCCTGCTCCTGGATCACGCCCTGCGCCAGGACGATGCACGGGCGCGTGAGGCGGCCGCGCTCAGCCTCGATGCCATGGCGCGCGGCGGCATCCATGATCAGGTGGGCGGCGGCTTCCACCGCTATGCCGTCGACAACGACTGGCTGGTGCCCCATTTCGAGAAGATGCTCTACAACCAGGCGCAGCTGGCCCGTCTCTACGTGATGGCCTGGCGCCTCACCGGCGAGCCGGGTTTCGCGCGCGTGGCGCGCCGCAGCCTGGACTACGTGCTGCGCGACATGACCGGCCCGGAGGGCGACTTCTACGCCGCCACCGACGCCGAGAGCGAGGGGGAGGAGGGGCGGTTTTTCCTCTGGACGGAGGATGAGCTCCGCGCCGTGCTGCCGCCCGACGACGCGCGGTTCGCCGCCACCGTCTACGGCGTTACCGCCCGCGGCAATTTTCAGGGGCGCACCATCCTGCACCTGGCGGAGGCGCCTGAGCGCCTCGCCACCCGCTTCGGCCTCACCGAGCAGGCGCTGTGGCAGCGCCTGGATCGCATCAACGACCTCCTCTACCGGGCGCGAGAGCGGCGTGTCCATCCCCACCGCGACGAAAAGGTGATCACTGCCTGGAACGGCCAGATGATCACCGCCCTGGCCGAGGCCGCCACGGCGCTGGATGAGCCGCGCTACGCCGCCGCCGCCGCGCGGGCGGCGCGCTCGCTGTGGCGGCACAACCGCAACGGCGATGCGCTGTGGCGTTCCCGCGTCGACGGCCGCCGCGCGGTGCCGGCGCTGCTGGAGGATTACGCCCTGTTGGCGGAGGGGGTGATTGCGCTGTACGACCTGGACGGCGACCCGGCCTGGCTGGCGCAGGCTAGGGAACTGGCCGATGCCATGCTCGAACGCTTTGCCCACGCCGACGGCAGCCTGTACATGGGCGGGGAGGAGACCGCCGCGCCGCTGATGGCCCGGCCGCGCGAGGGGGCCGACGGAGCCATGCCCGCCGGTAATGCCGTGGCCCTGCACGTGCTGGCGGCGCTCTGGCAGCGCACCGGCGAGGAGACCTACCGGGAGCGCGCCGACGCCATCCTCGCCGCCTTCTCCGGCGCGGCGGCGCGCCAGCCCGAGGTGTACACCTCGTTGCTGATCGGCATGAACCGCCTGCGCCACGGCGACGCCGGTGCCGTGCACTATGCCGCCCGCGGCACCGTGCGCGTGCGCAGCCGCCTCCACGGCCAGCGGCTGCGCCTGGAACTGGAGATCGCCCCCGGCTGGCACATCAACGCCCACCAGCCCTTGCAGGAGTACCTGATCGGCACCCGCCTGACGCTGGCCGGCGCGGCATCGGCCTGGCGACTTGGCCCCATCGCGTGGCCGCAACCCAAGGTGACCCGCCTCGGTTTCCAAAAAGAGCCGCTGGCGGTCTACGAGGGCCGCCTGCGCCTCGACGTCCCGCTGGAGCGCGGCGAGACGGAAGAGGGCGGCATCGCTCCGCTGGAACTGCGCCTCCAGGCCTGCAGCGATCGCATCTGCCTGGCGCCTGAGACGGTGCGGCTGCAGGTGCCGTATGTCGAGGGGGCGGGGGCTAAATAGGGCGCCCCGAGGGCGCCGAGCCCAAGTTTCGGTTTTAAGGTAACTACTCGCCCCGGCCGGACTTTAGGCCAACCTAACGGCTATGAAGTCCGCGAATGAACGCAAATGGGCGCAAATACTCATCGAGCTAAAAGGGGAGTCGCCTCATGTCTCGATCCTGCGCCTTATTTGCGTACATTCGCGTTCATTTGCGGACCGACTGAGATTTTCAGGCTCAACAGGGCGAGCAGTTACGTTTTTTGGTTTCAATAGACGACAACAGAGGAGTCATCATGATTTTCGACAGCTTTACCGAAGCACAATCCATGCTGCTGTGGTCCACTTTCGCCATTGCCCTGGTGATGGGTGCGGTGGTGAACAAGACCAATTTCTGCACCATGGGCGCGGTATCCGACGCCGTCAACATGGGGGACTGGGGCCGCATGCGCGCCTGGCTGCTGGCCATCGTGGTGGCGCTGGTCGGCGTGATTGTGCTGGAGGCGGCCGGCATGGTGGCGGCCAACGACGCGTTCCCGCCCTATCGCATGGGCCAACTGGTGTGGGCGGAAAACCTGCTCGGCGGCTTCATCTTCGGTATCGGCATGACCCTGGCCAGCGGCTGCGGCAACAAGTGCCTGATCCGCATCGGCGGCGGCAACATCAAGTCCATCATGGTGCTGCTCATCATCGGCGTCATCGCCTACTTCATGGTCAATCCCTTCCCGGGCAGCGACCAGACCCTGATGTCCATTCTGTTCATCGACTGGATTCGTCCGCTGGCGGTAAATGTCGGTCCCTATCAGGACCTGGGCAGCCTGGTGAGCCGTGACAACGCGGAGATGGCCCGCCTGGTCATCGGCGGCGTGATTGCGCTGGCCCTGCTGGTATTCGTCCTCAAATCGGCCGAGTTCCGTTCCAGTTTCGACAACATCCTCGGTGGTGTGGTGGTCGGCCTGTGCGTGGTCGGTGCCTGGTATATCACCTCCAATCTCTACATCAACATCGAGGACGAGGCGGTGGCCCTGCGCCATGCCGTGACCCCGGATTACTGGGACATGTACACCGATTTCCACGAGGGCATCGAGGAGAAGCCGGTGGCCGCACCGCTCAGCCCGCAGTCCTTCACCTTCATCAATCCCATGGGGCAGACCGTCGGTTATGCCGCCCAGGGCTTCGACAGCAGCCTGCTGACCTTCGGCATCATGTCGGTATTCGGCGTGATCCTCGGTTCGCTGCTGTGGTCGCTGCTGAGCAAGGGTTTCCGTATCGAGTGGTTCGCCGGCTTCAAGGACTTCCTCAACCACTTCATCGGTGCCGTGCTGATGGGCTTCGGCGGTGTGCTGGCCATGGGGTGTACCGTGGGCCAGGCGATCACCGGTGTGTCCACTCTGGCAGTGGGCTCCATCATCACCTTCATCGCCATCGTGTTCGGCAGCGCGCTGACCATGAAGATCCAGTACTACAAGATGGTGTACGAAGAAGAGGCCACTTTCGGCAAGGCCCTGATCACCGCCCTGGTGGACATGCGCCTGCTGCCGGCCTCCATGCGCAAGCTGGAGGCGGTATAAGACTGTGACGAGAGCCCGTATGGGCTCCCGTCCATACCGGTTGCAGCCTTAAGCTCTGCACCGTAGCCAACGCCGAGTTTCCAGACCAGCCCTGTGTGGCAACGCCGTTCAGCTTGCTGCTTGCCATTTCTGCTGAGTGCGGTAGCATATGCGCCTTCTTCAACCCGGATGGTCCGCCAGGAGATGCAATGCTCGTCTCGCGGATTCTTGAAGGTTACCCCGGGTCGTTAGCTCAGTCGGTAGAGCAGCGGACTTTTAATCCGTTGGTCCAGAGTTCGAATCTCTGACGACCCACCAATCAAGCACAAAAAAGCCCGCGCAAGCGGGCTTTTTTGTCCTTTTCCGGGCACGGGACGCGTTGTCGCGTCCCGTTTTCCGTGACTCATCAGAACACGACGTTCAGCATGGTCAGCGCCACGATCAGGAACAGCACGGTCATGATGCCGCCGGCGCGCATATAGTCGGCGACGCGATAGCCGCCGGGCCCCATCAGCAGGGCATTTACCTGGTGGGTGGGCAGGAAGAAGGAGTTGGAGGTGGCGATGGCCACGGTGAGGGCGAATACCGCCGGGTTGGCGCCGGCCTGAATGGCGATGTTCACCGCCAGCGGTACCAACAGTACGGTAGCGCCCACGTTCGACATCACCAGGGTGAAGAAGGTGGCCAGGATGGCAATGACCGCCTGTAGTAGGATGTGGTTAACATCGCCGCCCAATAACTGTAGGGTCTGTACCGCGATCCAGTTGGCGGTGCCGGTGGATTCCACGGCCTGCCCCAGCGGGATCAGGCTGGCGAGCAGGAACACGCTCTTCCAGCTTACCGCGCCGTAGGCCTCATCCATGGTCAGCACACCGCTCAGGATCATGCCCACCGCACCGGTCAGCAGCGCGACGGACAGGCGCACGTCGGTGAACAGGATCAGCCCCAGGGCGATGAGGAAGAAGCCGAGGGCAAACTGGACCTTGTGCGGGCGCAGTTCTTCATGCGGGTAATCGGTGGTGATGACCAGGAAGTCGCGGCGGTTCTTCTCGGCAGCGGCCAGATCGTCCCAGCGGCTGTGCTGTACCAGGGTGTCACCGGACTGCAATACCAGTTGGCGCAGATTTTCGCGAATGACTTCACTGCCACGGTATACCGCCAGTACGTTGAGACCATAGCTCTTGCGCAGGCGGATATCCTGCAGCGACTTGCCTACCAGACGCGAATTGGGCGGGATGACGATCTCGGAGATGCCGGCGCGGGACGGGGTCAGCATGTCGGCGAAATTGCTCAGGCCGCCGGTGCGCTCCAGGCGATAGGTGTCGGCCTGGCGCTGCACCGCCTCATTGGTACCCATCAGGGCCAGGACAGCACCGGCGGGAACGGCCACATCGCGCGAGGGAGCGACGCGCACGTCATCGCCGATGCGCAGGGCGATGATGGAGACATCGTGCCCCAGAGCGGCTTCCATCTCCTCGATGGTCTTGTCGGCCAGGGGGCTACCCGCCGCGACCGCCAGTTCGAAGATATCGCCGGCCAGACCGTACTGGCTGCGGAAATACTCCATGGTGCTCATGCCTTCGCCGCCCTCACTCTTGATGGACGGCAGTACCAGGCGGCCGGCCAGCACGAAGTAGATGATGCCGGTGGCGACCAGGGCGAGTCCGATGGGAGTGACCGCGAACAGCTCGAAGGTTTCCATCTCCGGCAAACCTTGTGCGGTGAGCGACCTGTTGGAGGTAAGGATCAGATCATTGAGCAGGATCAGCGGGCTGGAGCCGATCATCGTCATGGTGCCGCCGAGGATGGCGCAGAAGCCCATCGGCATCAGCAGGCGCGACATGGGCAGGCCGGTGCGCGTGGAGATACGGCTTACCACCGGCAGGAACAGGGCGGCAGCGCCGACGTTCTGCATGAAGCTGGAAATGAAGCCCACGGTGCTGGAAATGAGCGGGATGATGCGCTGCTCGGTGGAGCCGCCGATCTTCATGATGAACGCGGCGACCTTGGTCATCACACCGGTTTTGTCCAGGCCGGCGCCGATGATCATCACCGCGATGATGGAGATCACCGCGTTGGCGGCAAAGCCGTCGAACAGGTGCTTGGTGTCCACCAGCGACGGCACGATAGCGTCGGGTATGACGGTGGTGAGGCCGAGCAGGACCATCACCAGCACGGCGGCCACGTCGACACGCACGATTTCCGAGACGAACAGATAAATGGTAAAGGCAAGAAACGCCATCACCCACATCATTTCCGTGGTGAGGGTCAGATTTTCCAACGTCCTGCTCCTTCTGTTTTAGTGGTGGGCCGCGCTGTTCGCTGGACGGACAGGCAGTATGCGGGAACGATAGTGTTCGCGCGGGCCGGGGGGCCGGTATGGCGCGGACGGTTGGTCATGATACTGAAAACCCCCCTGCTGTGCCATTGTGCCGGCCACGTTGCGGGGTGATGTCGGTGCCAAGTATTGCTCCCGCCCAATAAAAAACCCGGCCGAGGCCGGGTTTTTTATTGGGTCGGGCCGTGCTTACTTGCGGCTGCCGGGGCCGTTCACTTCGATACCGTTGCTCATGTAGGTATGGAAATACTCCAGTGCGCGGTATTCGTCGCTCTGGCTGCCAAAGCCCTTGGCACGCACCTGTTCGTTGCAGCCCTGATAGCGGCGATGCAGCGTACCCAGATTGCCCCAGGTCTGGCGGAACACCGGGAAATGGGTGGTGTGGCCGAGGGCCGGGCTGAGCATTTCCGCGCGGATATACAGGCCGGCGCTGTCCTTGTGGCAGTTGGCGCAGGACAGGTTGAGCTGGCCGCGCTTCATGTAGAAGTGGCGCTTGCCGCGCTCATACCAAGCCAGGGCGCGTGGATCGTTCGGTACCACCACGTTCACCTTGTTGCCCCGCGAGGTGTACACCATGTAGGCGGTGATGGCGGCGATATCACCTTTTTCCGAAGCGAACGGCTTTTCGCCGTTCTTGACGCGGCACTCCTGAACTTCCTGCTCCAGCGTCTTCACGGTGTTGTTGGCGGCGTCGAAGTAGGGGTAGTTCTGGCTGATGCCGATGCCGCCGTTGGGAAAGCAACTGGCGTAGGTCTTGCCGTTGGCGAACGGCGTCTTGAACAGTTTTTCGCCCTTTTTCAGGTCATCCTCATAGGGCGGAAAGTCTTCTTCCAGCGCTTCCCAGGTGACGCGCGATACCGGGTCGATGGCATAGACGCCATTACCGAACTCGTTCAGCGATACACCGGGGAACTTCTTCATGTAGTACTCGCGAAACTCCTTCAGATCCTGCTGCGGCGTGGCCTGGGCGGCCAGCGGTACGCCGGCCAGCAGGGCCAGTGCGGTTGCCGTGGTGAGCAATGCTTTCATGTCCTGACTCCTCTTACATCTGGCATGTAGTGGTTTTTATAGAGAGACACCCGTCAGCCGATGTCGGTTTCAGCCGAGTCCTTCTCGCCCTTGTTGTCGACCCAGGCGAGGGCGATCTTGTCCCCCTTCTTGGCGCCGGAGAACTCGATGGAGAGATAGGGGTTGGCGGAGATGGCGGCGCCCCAGGCGGAGGTCAGCACGTTCTTGCCGTTGTGGGTGCAGACGACTTCCTGGATGAAGTGGGCCGGGATGACCTGGCCGGTCTTCTTGTCCTTGCGCTGGCCGGTCTCCATCGGATGCTTGATGAGCGCCTTGACGGTGCAGACATCGCCCTTGAGGGTGGCGCGGATCTTGATTGAATCTGCCATTTAGATAGTCCTCTGTATCAATTCGTCAGTGTGTGCCGTGGCTTAACCGCCGCAGCCGCCGATGGTGACCTTCACTTCCTTGCGGCCGGCATACAGGGTGCCGCCGGCCTTGACCACGGCGACCACGTTGGAGGTCTTGCCCATCTTGACGCGGGTGGAGACGGTGCCGAGGGCATTGGGGGCCAGGTTGAAGACGGCGGTGAGGGGAGTGCCGTTCTGCTCGACGAACAGGCTGATGGACTCGATGCCCTTGATGTTGGCATTGACGGTGACCGGGACCACGGCGCCGTTCTCGGCGATGTCGGGGGCCTTGATCTCGATGTCGTTGCTGGGGGTGGTCATGTCGGCGTTGTAGACGCCCTTCAGGCTGGCAGCGATGTCCTTGGCCTCGAAGGCCTCCTTGGGCCAGGCGGCCAGCACCTGACGGGGGGAGAGCAGGCCGGCGCCGACGGCGACGGCAACGGCGCTGCCGGCCAGGGTGCCCTTGAGAAAGATTCTGCGCTTGGTGTTCACGTTGTCGGACTCCTATCGCTCACTGAAATTAGAGGGTGTAGATGTATTCGACCACCTTGTCGATCTGATCCTCGGTCAGGATCCGATGCTTGCCGAAGGGTGGCATCATGGAGTTGGCATTGGCCTTGGTGGCGTCCCAAATCTGTGCACGCAGCTTGGCCTTGTCCGGGAAGCGGGCCTTCATGGCGACGAGCGGGGGACCGATGGTGCCGGGCATGTCGGCGCCTTCGATCATGTGGCAGGCCAGGCAATTGCCGAGACGGCGGTCCTCGACGATCTTCTTGCCTTCGGCGATGACCGCTGCATCGGCAGCCAGGACCGGCGCCGAAACGGTCAGGGCACCGAGCATTGCCGCAACGGCACTGGCGGCAGTTATCAGTTTGGCGGGCTTCCGCATTGTTGCCTCCTCGTTGGTTTTCGATGCACTCGTGGTGCGCGTTGTTGTATTCATGGCCCCAGGCAGGGCTGTTTTTTACATATATAACGTTATGCAGCCTGGAACAACCCCGACCGGAAATATAAACAATTCAGCATCTGCATATTAGAAAACAATGAATTGCTTCTGGTGTGGCCGTGGGGAAATGCCCGGTATGCCTACTTCTCATAGTGGAAAGAGCGCGCGGCTTTATTCCCGGCGTGATGAAAAAATTGCGGAATTCGGAGGCTGAGGCTAAGGGGATTGTGCAGTGAACCGCAGGCGTCAGCGCCGTGCCATGGCGGCGGCTTCTTCCTGCAGTTGCGCCAGTTTGGCTTCCAGCAGGGACTGGTAATAGAAATCCAGTCCGCCACTGCGGCGCGCCAGATTGAGTTGCTCGATGGCGGTCTGGGTCTCGCCCAGGCTGTGGTAGTAATCGGCCAGGGCGATGTGGGCGATGCCCTTGTTGCCGCTGCGTGTCTCCGCCTCCGCCAGGAGTTCATAGGCCCGCGGCGCCACTTTGCGGTTGCGCGTATGTTCACGCAACAAGGCGGTGGTTTCCGCATGCGCGCCTTGCAGCAACAGATGCTCGGCGAGGGCGAGGGTCAGCAGGCTGTTGTTGGGATGCAGTTGCAGGCCGGTGCGGTAGATCTGTTCGGCTGCCGCCGGCCTGTGGTCTTCACTTTCCACTTGTGCCAGCGCCAGCATGTAGGCGATGCGGCCGGGGTCGGCACGGCGTAGCGCGGCAAGCAGTTTCCGGCTCTGTGCATAGTCATGCTGCTTGGCCAATATCAGAGCGTAACCGTAACGGTCGGCAGCATCATCATTGCCGTTGCTGGCCGCCAGGGTGTCGCGATACTGCCGGGCCAATATGTCGAGATTGCGCGCCGCGAGGACGCGCAGCCTGGTCTGCACCAGGCGGTAGTTGAGGTTGTCGGAGGCGGAGAACGCCGGATATTGCTCGGCGCGGTTGCGGGCGTCGGCAATGCGATCCAGGGTGACCGGATGGGTGCTGAGAAACTCTGGTATGCCGGTGCTGGTGTAACGGTATTCCTGCTGCAGCCGTTCGAAGAATCCCGGCATGCCCTGGGGATCGAAGCCGGCGCGGGCCAGCATCTGGATACCGACGCGGTCGGCCTCGCGCTCGTTGCTGCGGCTGAAGTCCAGCTGCATTTGGGCGCTGCCGGCCATGGTGGCGGCGAGGGCCGCCTCACCCATCTGGGGATTGCTGCCGCCGAGGAGAATGGCAGCAATGACCGCGGCTGTCATCGGCAGGTTCATGTCGCCGGCGCGCTCGAAGCTGCGTGCCAGATGATGTTGGGTGACATGGGCGATTTCATGGGCTATGACTCCGGCCAGTTCGCTTTCACTGCGGCTGGCGGTGATGAGGCCGGTGTGGACGCCGATGTAGCCGCCGGGCATGGCGAAGGCATTGATGCTGGGGTCACTGACTACAAAGAAAGTGAAACCGGCGGCGGACTGTGCACTCGTGGAAACCAGACGGTAGCCCAACTGCTGGATGTATTCCTCCACCTCTGGATCGCTGAGCAGCCGGCCGGAGTGGCGGATGGCGCGCATCATTTCGCGCCCGAAACGTTCCTCGTCGGCGGGTGTGAAGGCGGTGGCGGAGCTGTCGCCGATGTCCGGCAGGGCCAGGCTGTCCGGTGTGGCACCGGCCGGCGGGGCGAAGACCAGCAGCAAGGCGCATATATAGATAATGAATTTCAAGAGTCAGGCACCGCGTGATGGAAGGGCGATCGTACCAGCTTTGTGACCGGCGGACGGGGCAATAGGTTCGCTGCAACGTCCCGTTACCTCGGTGGGATATTGAAAACCACGGGATGGAGTCCCTAGAATATAAGCAATTTCTAATTTACTAGGGGTTGTACCGTACCATGTTCAATTTCCGCGAGATTGAAATCTTCGACGTCAAGCTCATGCTGGAGGGGGAGGGCCGACGGGTACATCTCATCGATGTGCGCAGCCCGATGGAGGTCGCCTCCGGCATTATCCCCGGCGCCACCAATATTCCTCTGCACCTGTTGCCCATGAGTGTGGAGAAGATCCCCCATGACTCCGATATCGTGATCTACTGCCGCACCGGTGCCCGTTCCGCCCAGGCCTGTGCCTATTTGACTTCCCTGGGCAAGGATAATGTCTACAATCTGCGTGGTGGCATTATGGCCTGGATGCAGGGCGGGCTGGCAGTGGCCTAACCCCGACCCCGAACCTGCCGTCCGGCGCCGGGCGGCAGGTTTTTCTGTAAGCTCTGGATTTATCAAAGCTTTTTGTTCCGCACCGGTTCCTTCTACCCCTTTCGGGTAGGTGCTTCCGAACTTGCGTTACCCCCAGGGTTTGTCATATAAGTTCGCTCTTGTATTCTTATAGTTGGGTCTGTCTTGGCCCTTTTTTCAACCGACGTCAAAGTCCTGAGGAGAGTAACAATGGCGAACTTCGATCAAGAACTGGATGCTTCCGGCCTGAACTGCCCGCTGCCCATCCTGCGTGCCAAGAAGACCCTGGGTGGCATGGGTTCCGGCCAGGTGCTGAAGATTGTGGCGACCGACCCGGGTTCCGTGAAGGATTTCGAAGCCTTTGCCAAGCAGACCGGCAACACCCTGCTGTCCTCCGGCGAAGAAGGCGGCAAGTTCGTATTCCTGATCAAGAAGGCATAAAACAAAAATCCATTTACGAGGAGGGGGCTCCCAATGTCCGATCAGAAGAAACTGGCGATCATCGCCACCAAGGGTACCCTGGACTGGGCCTACCCGCCGTTCATCCTAGCCTCCACCGGGGCAGCCCTGGGCTATGAAGTGGAGATATTCTTCACCTTCTACGGCCTGCAACTGGTGCGCAAGGACCTGAGCGGTCTCAAGGTCAGCCCGCTGGGCAATCCCGGCATGCCGATGAAGATGCCGTTCGGCCCGAAGTGGTTCCGCGACATCAACTGGAACATCCCCAACATCGTCCAGGCCAACATCCCCGGTTTCGAGTCACTGGCCACTGCGCTGATGAAGAAAACCATCGCCAACAATGGCGTGGCCACCATCGCAGAGCTGCGTGAATTGTGCCAGGAGGCAGAGGTTCGTTTTACCGCCTGCCAGATGACCGTGGAGCTGTTCGGTTTCGACCACAGCGATTTCATCGACGGGATGGAGTACGCCGGTGCCGCCAAGTTCTTTGAATTTGCCGGTGAGTCGGACATCTGCCTGTACATGTAAGCGTTGCGGCAGCGAGCCACAAAAAAACCCGCTTCGGCGGGTTTTTTTGTGCGCGCAAGGAGGGCCGCTGTTGTATGCATACTGTCTGGACTGATCATGGATACTTTGAGTTTTGGCAAAAATTAATAAACCGTATTGAATGTAATGTTACTAACTCATTGTCACATCTTGATGATAAGAAAACATTAATATTCACAGATGCTTAAATGCTTTCGTTCTCTTGACACCCCATAAACGCTGGCAATATCGTGTGCCCGTCGCATAAAAACCTAACAAGACAATAAACAACAAACATCGTTCCCACAGTTAAACCAAGGAGATCCCGAATGAAGAATTCCAAGCGTCTGCTCGCCGCTTCCATCGCCGCCGCCTGCTCCACCCTTCCTGTCGCGGCCTTCGCCACCAACGGCGACGAGCTCATCGGTCTGGGCGCCCAGTCCCGCGCACTGGGTGGTACCGGTACCGCTGCTTTCTTTGGCTCTGAAAACGCGCTGACCAATCCCGCCCTGCTGGGCAAGTCCAAGGGCACCGAGTTTGCCTTTGGCGGTACTGTGTTCATGCCGGATGTGAAGGCTGAATCCAATTTCTCCGGTGCACTGGCTAGCAAGACCAGCGATGCCGATCAGAGCGTCATTCCGGAAGTGTCCATGTCCACCCGGATCAACGACAACCTGACCTTTGGCATCGGCATGTACGGCACCGCCGGCATGGGCGTGGACTATCGCGGCAATGGTGGTCTCATCGAAGGTTACACCAACCTGCAACTGATGAAGTTTGCACCGACCCTGGCCTACAACAAGGACAATTTCGGTTTTGGTTTCGCCCCGGTGCTGCAGTACGGTGCGCTGGACATCAACTACAAGACAGATGCTGATGGTGATGGTGATATCGATACCATCGGCAACGGCGTGTCCTCCGACCTGGGCACCGGCTACAACATCGGTGTGTACTACGATGTCAACAGCCAGCTGACCGTGGCCTTGGCCTACCAGTCGGCCATCAGCATGACCTATAAGGATCAGCTTACCGTGGCGGCAGATGGTTTCGGTATCGGCCCCAATGGCATGCAGACCATCACTTCTGACAAGTTGGAGCAGCCGGCCCAGATTAAGGTAGGTGTGGCCTATGCCATGGACGCCTGGATGTTCACGGCGGACTACAAGCAGATCAAGTGGGGCTCTGCCGATGGTTACAAGGACTTCAACTGGGATGACCAGAATGTCTACGCTCTGGGTGCCAAATACACCGGCAATGGCTACTGGGTAGGTGTGGGCTACAACCATGGCGAAGACCCGATCAAGGTGTTGCCGAGCGAGCAGACCATGACTGGTTACAGCAATCAAGCCGTCAATATGTTCAACAATCACCTGTTCCCCGGTATCGTGGAAGATCACATCACCTTTGGTGGTGGTTATGCCATCGGCAAGAACATGATGCTGGAAGGTGCTGTGGTGATTGCTGACGAAATTACCAAGACGGTAAA
This sequence comes from Sulfurivermis fontis, assembly GCF_004001245.1. Classification (NCBI taxonomy): domain Bacteria; kingdom Pseudomonadati; phylum Pseudomonadota; class Gammaproteobacteria; order Thiohalomonadales; family Thiohalomonadaceae; genus Sulfurivermis; species Sulfurivermis fontis. The sequence continues at coordinate 2,024,263 of NZ_AP018724.1, read as the reverse complement.
TACCGGTACCATTTCCTCTGTCATGGGTGGTTTTGGTCCTGCAGGTATGCCGGTGGATGGTACTACTCACAAAGTTACCCACTCCCAGACCAGCTACACCATTTCCCTGCGCATGAACTTCTAATCCGGGAAGCTGTTTTTCCGGTTGGAGGACTGCATAGTTAGGACGATGGTTGCGGGGCAGCAGGTTTACCGACTTGCTGCCCCGTATTTTTTGTAGCGAATATAAAAATATTGGAGAGGGAGTCATGAAGAGCATCAAGCAGATGGTAATCGTGCTGGGGCTGCTGGCCCTGGCGGTGTCCGCGCAGGCGGAAGACAAGCTGAAGCCGTTCGTTCTGGCCTACAAGACCAAGGGCGACATGGCGGCGGTGGCGGCCGAGGTGCAGCAGAAGCTGACCGCCGGCGGTTTCGAGGTGGTGGGCAGCTACCGTCCCTACGATACTGCAACCATCATCGCCGTGACCAATGAACAGCTGAAGCAGACGGCAGCCAAATCCGAGTTCGGTGGTTATGGTGCCGCGCAGCGCGTATCGGTGACCGACGTCAACGGTGAATTGCAGGTGGCCTATACCAATCCCACCTACATGGCCCATGCCTATCGCATGGCAGGCGATCTGGCCGATGTCAGCGCGCAGTTGGCGCAGGTGCTGGGCAAGCAGGAGGAGTTCGGTCCCGCCGAGGGTCTGACCCCGAAGCAGCTGCGCAAGTACCACTACATGTTCGGCATGGAGTATTTCGATGAACCGTCCACCCACGCCATGTATCCGAGCCATGAGAAGGCGGTGAAGGCGGTCGCGGAGCGCCTGGCCAAGGGAACGGCCGGCGTGACCCAGGTGTACCGTATCGATATCCCGGGCAAGGACGAGGTGGTGTTCGGTGTGTCGATGAAGGCGCCCAATGACAAGAAGAAGGACATGGACGAGTCCTTCATCATGAGCGAAATCGACTTCAAGCCGCTGCGCTCGACCGCGCATCTGCCCTATGAAATCCTGGTCTCCGATCGCAAGGTGTACTCGCTGTATGCCCGCTTCCGTATCGCCATCAATTTCCCGGACCTGTCCATGATGGGTGACAACAGCTTCATGAACATCATGAAGAGCCCGGATGCGATCAAGAATGCCTTGACCGAGGTGGCGGATGATACCTACAAGGAGGCGCTGTTCTAAGGAAGGTCTGAATAAGTCCATCCTGGACTTCTCAGACCACGCCAAGCGAAAAGCGTGATTTTCGCTTGGCTTCATTTTCCAACGACTTATCGTCGTTGGAAAATGGCGGCACATTCCTGTGCCGCGGAAGCTCTGAACTTATTCAGAGCTTCCCCAATCCGTCGGAGTAGGCGGACAAATACAACCCGGAAAGGGGGGAGGAGAGAAAGAGAAGCCCGTCAGGGCCCAGGGAAGCTGACCATCGGACAGGTATTCATTGCAAGGCCCCGCTTCGGCGGGGCTTTTTCATTTCCGGGGGCGGGGTGGCCGGCGGCGCCTCTCCGGGGCATACCATGCAATATCGGCCCGGATCGGGTAATATGCGTACCCTTTCCGCCGGTGCATGGGCCGGCGTGCATATTTCTGATTCTTCTACCGATTTTGCCAGGGGATGCCGGATGTTTACCAAGCAGATGCACATTGCCGGGTTTGACGACGAACTGTGGAACGCGATGGAGCAGGAGCGGGTGCGTCAGGAAGAGCACATCGAACTCATCGCCTCCGAGAACTATGCCAGCCCGCGCGTGATGGAGGCCCAGGGCTCCTCCCTGACCAACAAGTACGCCGAAGGCTATCCCGGCAAGCGCTACTACGGTGGCTGTGAATACGTCGACGTGGCCGAGCAGCTGGCCATCGACCGCGCCAAGCAGCTGTTCGGCGCCGATTACGCCAACGTGCAGCCCCACTCCGGTTCCCAGGCCAATGCCGCCGTGTACATGGCGCTGCTGGAGCCGGGCGACACCGTACTGGGCATGTCGCTGGCCCACGGCGGCCACCTGACCCACGGCGCCAAGGTCAATTTCTCCGGCAAGATTTATCATTCCGTGCAGTACGGGCTGAACGAGAAGACCGGCGAGATCGATTACGACCAGGTCGGGGCCCTGGCCCTGGAGCACAAGCCGAAGATGATCGTTGCCGGCTTTTCCGCCTATTCCCGCGTGGTGGATTGGCAGCGCTTCCGCGCCATCGCCGACAAGGTGGGTGCCTATCTGTTCGTGGACATGGCGCATGTGGCAGGACTGGTCGCCGCCGGTGTGTATCCCAACCCGGTGCAGATCGCCGACGTCACCACCACCACCACTCACAAGACCCTGCGCGGCCCGCGCGGCGGCATCATCCTGGCCAAGTCCAACCCGGACCTGGAGAAGAAGCTCAACTCGCTGGTGTTCCCCGGTATCCAAGGTGGTCCGCTGATGCACGTCATCGCCGCCAAGGCGGTGGCCTTCAAGGAGGCGCTGCAACCGGAGTTCAAGGCCTACCAGCAGCAGGTGGTGGTCAACGCCCGCGCCATGGCCAAGGTCTTTCTGGCGCGCGGTTTCGACGTGGTGTCCGGTGGTACCGACAACCACCTGTTCCTGGTCAGCTTCATCAAGCAGGGCCTGACCGGCAAGGACGTCGATGCCTGGCTGGGCAGTGCCTACATCACCGTGAACAAGAATTCCGTACCCAATGACCCGCAGTCGCCCTTTGTCACCAGCGGTATCCGCATCGGCACCCCGGCGATCACCACCCGCGGTTTCAAGGAAGCCGAGGCCACCGAACTGGCGGGCTGGATTTGTGATGTGATCGATGCGCGCGGCGACGCCGCCGTGATCGCACAGGTGAAGGCCAAGGTGCTGGATGTGTGCAAGCGGTTGCCTGTATACGGCAAGTAACAAGTATCAAGTGACAAGTGGCAAGAAAATAACTTGCAACTTGTAACTTGCCACTTGGAACTCAACGATGCGCTGCCCCTTCTGCGACGCCCCCGATACCAAGGTCATCGACTCGCGTCTGGCCAATGACGGCGATGCCGTGCGGCGTCGGCGCGAATGCCTGACCTGCGGCGAGCGTTTCACCACCTTCGAGATCGCCGAGCTGGTGATGCCGCGCATGGTGAAGCAGAGCGGAGCACGCGAGCCGTTCAACGAGGACAAACTGCGTGCCGGCTTCCTGCGCGCGTTGGAAAAGCGTCCGGTGGGCACCGAGGCCATCGAGGCGGCCATCAGCCGCATCCTGCACCGCCTGCGCAGCAGCGGCGAGCGCGAGCTGCCGACGCGCCTGGTAGGGGAGTGGGTGATGGAGGAGCTGCGCGAACTGGACGAGGTGGCCTACGTGCGCTTTGCCTCGGTGTATCGCCGCTTCCAGGATGTGAATGCCTTTCGTGAAGAGATCGAGCGCCTGCAGAACGAGCCGCCGGCACAGGTGAAGCGCAGCCAGCTCACGCTGCTCGATGGCGAAAAGGAGTAGAACCTAATCAGTCCGCGAATGAACGCAAATATACGCGAATGTTCATGCCCGGCGGGCGGATCGATGTGATGGCCCTGCTCCTATGCCTGGATTCGCGCCCATTGGCGTTCATCTGCGGATTAAACGGTTTTTCTTAGGGTAACCGGATGTCTGAGTTTTCCGCTGCCGATCACGCCTATATGGCCCGTGCCCTGCAACTGGCCGAGCGCGGCCTGTATACCACCACGCCGAATCCGCGTGTCGGCTGTGTCATCGTCAAGGATGATACGGTGGTGGGTGAGGGCTGGCACGAGTTCGCCGGCGGTCCTCATGCCGAGGTGCATGCCCTGGCAGAGGCGGGCGAGCGCGCACGTGGCGCCACCGCCTACGTGACGCTGGAGCCGTGCAGCCATCATGGCCGCACGCCGCCCTGCGCCGATGCACTGCTGAACGCCGGTGTGAGTCGTGTGGTCGCGGCGATGGAGGATCCCAATCCGCTGGTGGCCGGCAACGGGTTGCGGCGTCTGCACGAGGCTGGTATCGCGGTGGCCTCCGGTCTGATGCACGTACAGGCCGAGGCGCTCAATCCCGGCTTCATCCGTCGCATGCGTGACGAGCGGCCCTATGTGCGCTGCAAACTGGCGATGAGCCTGGACGGGCGCACGGCGATGGCCTCGGGCGAGAGCAAATGGATTACCGGCAGTGAGGCACGCGAAGACGTGCAGCGCCTGCGCGCACGCAGCTGTGCCATCATCACCGGTATCGGCACCGTGCTGGCCGATGATCCCAATCTGACGGTGCGCTTTCCCTTGCCGGGCGGGCGTGAGCGGCAGCCGCTGCGTGTGGTGCTGGACCCGCGCCTGTCCATGCCGGAGAGTTCGCGTCTGTTGCAGCAGCCGGGCGGTGTGCTGGTGATCACGGCCTGTAACGAGACGACGGCGCGGCAGCGGTTGGAACGGGCCGGTGCCGAGGTGGTGTACCTGCCCCAGGGCCTGGATCGTGTCGATCTGGAGGGAACTCTGCGTCTGCTGGCCGAGCGCCAAGTAAATGAGGTGCTGGTGGAGACCGGTGCGACCTTGAGTGGCGCCATGCTGCAGGCGGGACTCATCGATGAGCTGGTCATCTATATGGCGCCGCTCTTGATGGGCGATGCCGCGCGCGGCCTGTTCCGTCTGCCCGGCATGGAGCGTATGGCGCAGCGCATCGAACTGAACATCACCGACCTGCGTGCGGTGGGGCGGGACTGGCGTATCACCGCCAAGATTGAGCAGAAGGCGAACGCATAAATCATGTTCACCGGCATCATCCAGGCCATCGGCGAGGTTGCCGCCCTGCAGCATCAGGGTGTCGATTACCGCCTGCGCATCCGCAGCGGCGCGCTGGACCTGGGCGATGTGCAACTCGGCGACAGCATCGCCGTCAACGGTGTCTGCCTGACGGTGGTGGAACTGCCGGGCGACGGTTTCTGGGCCGACGTCTCCGGCGAGACCCTGGCGCATACCAGCTTTGCCGAATTGCGCGTGGGCAGTCGCGTCAATCTGGAAAAGGCGCTGCTGCCGACCTCGCGCCTCGGCGGCCACCTGGTGAGCGGCCACGTCGACGGTGTGGGGGAGGTGGTGAGCCGCGGCAGCGACGGCCGTTCGGTGCGTTTTCGTCTCAAGGCGCCGGCCGAACTGGCCCGCTACATCGCCGCCAAGGGGTCCATCACCATCGACGGCGTCAGTCTGACGGTAAATGCTGTGCACGGCGCCGAGTTCGAACTGAATATCGTGCCCCACACCTTGCAGGAAACCACCCTGGCCGATTTCGCGCCGGGGCGGCGCGTGAATCTCGAAGTGGACGTCATCGCCCGTTATCTGGAGCGTCTGCTGCTCGGTGAGCGGGCAGCGGAAGCGCCGACACGCGGCATGACCATGGAATTTCTCGCCCAGTATGGCTTTCTGAAATAACAGCGCCAGCAGAGCGCGATCTGAGTAACGAGCACCGGACTGAATACGACAATGGCACTGAATACGACAGAAGAAATCATCGAGGATATCCGCCACGGCAAGATGGTGGTCCTGATGGACGACGAGGACCGCGAAAACGAAGGCGATCTGATCATGGCTGCTTCGCTGGTGCGTCCCGAGGACATCAACTTCATGGCCCGTTACGGCCGCGGCCTGATCTGCCTTACCCTCACCAAGGAGCGCTGCGAGCAGTTGCGCCTGCCCTTGATGGTGAGCAACAACAACGAAAAGCACGGTACTGCCTTCACGCTGTCCATCGAGGCAGCGCATGGTGTGACCACTGGTATCTCCGCCTATGACCGGGCCCACACCGTGCGCACGGCAGTGGCGCCCAATGCCGGGCCGGCGGACATCGTGCAGCCGGGGCACATCTTCCCGCTGATGGCCCGTCCGGGGGGTGTGCTGACCCGTGCCGGCCACACGGAGGCCGGTTGCGACCTGACCCGCCTCGCCGGGCTGGAGCCGGCGGCGGTGATCGTCGAGATTCTCAATGAGGACGGCACCATGGCGCGCCGCCCCGACCTGGAGATCTTCGCCCAGCAGCACGGTCTCAAGATGGGTACCATTGCCGATCTGATCCAGTACCGCCTGCAGAACGAGCCGACGGTGGAGCGCGTGGCGGTGTGTAAACTGCCTACCGCCTTCGGCGAGTTCAAGCTGGTGGCCTACCGCGACCTCATCGAGCGCGAGATGCACCTGGCCCTGGTCAAGGGTGACATTTCTGCCGAACAGCCGACGCTGGTGCGCGTACACATGCAGAACACCCTGTGTGACCTGTTCGCCAACCAGCGCAGTGACTGTGGCTGGCCCTTGCACAGTGCCCTGGAGTACATTGCCAGGCAGGGCAGCGGTATAGCCATCGTGCTGCGGCAGCAGGAAAGCGCTGACGAGTTGCTGCGCCACATCAAGGACTACCAGTTGGAGGACGAGGGTGTCAGCCTGCCGCGCGAGGGCAAGGGGGCGGACCTGCGCACCTACGGTATCGGCGCGCAGATCCTGCTCGACCTCGGCGTGCGCCGCATGCGGGTGATGAGTTCGCCCAAGCGCATGCATGGCCTGCCGGGCTTCGGGCTGGAAGTGGTGGAATACATAGCGCAGGAGTAGGCGCGGACCAGGGGCTGCCTGCCGCGAACACGACCAGCCCTGCGCGGGGCGAGACAAGAACATAATTAACCAGCAACAAGGAATGCATCATGAGCGAGATCAAGACTTACGAAGGCAGCATGGTGATCAACAATGCCCGCTTCGGCATCGTGGTGGGCCGCTTCAACAGTTTCATCGTCGAAAGCCTGCTGGAAGGCGCGCTCGATACCCTGCGTCGTCATGGTGCGGTGGACAAGAACATCGAGATCGTCCGCGTTCCCGGCGCCTTCGAAATCCCGCTGGCCGCGCAGCGCATGGCCCAGGCCGGCAAGTACGACGCCATCATCGCCCTCGGTGCGGTGATCCGCGGCGGTACCCCGCACTTCGAATACGTGGCCGGCGAATGCACCAAGGGGCTGGCCGCGGTGATGATGCAGCACAGCGTGCCGGTGGCCTTCGGCGTGCTCACGGTGGATACCATCGATCAGGCCATCGAGCGCGCCGGCACCAAGGCAGGCAACAAGGGGGCCGAGGCGGCGTTGTCAGCCATCGAGATGGTGAACCTGCTGGGACAGATGCAGTAACCATGAGCAAGGCGCGCAGCCGTGCCCGCCAGCGGGCGGTGCAGGCACTCTATCAATGGCAGCTCACCGCGCAGAATCTGGGCGAGATTGAAACCCAGTTCCTGGAAGAACGCGAAATGGGCAAGGCCGATCTGGAGTTTTTCCATGAGCTGCTGCACGAGGTGCCGGCCCGTCTGGACGAGCTCGACGGCCTGCTTACGCCGCTGCTCGATCGGCCGCTGCCGCAGGTGGACCCGGTGGAGCGCGCCATCCTGCGCATGGGCTGCTATGAACTGAAGTTCCATCTCGACACGCCCTACCGTGTGGTCATCAACGAGGCGGTGGAACTGGCCAAGATGTTCGGTGGCGAACAGGGCCACAAATACGTCAACAGCGTGCTGGACAAGGTGGCGCGCCAGGTGCGCGCGGTGGAAGTCAAGGCGCGCTAGATGTAAGGTGGGCAAAGCGCAGCGGCCCACCAATTCATCACCGTGGCAGGTGTCTGAGTTCCGCCGCACCATACACCGGACTTTCCCATGAGCCTGTCCGAGTTCAACCTCATCGAACGTTATTTCACCGCACGCGGCGTGCGGCGCGATGACGTTGTCCTCGGGGTGGGCGACGACTGCGCCCTGCTGCGCGTGCCTGCCGGCATGGAACTGGCGGTGTCCATCGATGCGCTGGTGGAAGGACGCCACTATCCCCAAGGCACCGATGCGGCGGCGTTGGGACACAAGGCGCTGGCCGTGGGGCTGAGTGATCTCGCCGCCATGGGGGCCGAGCCGGCCTGGGCGACGCTGGCGCTCAGTCTGCCCGAGGCCGATGAGGGGTGGCTGCAGGGCTTCGCCGATGGCCTGTTCTCCCTTGCGCGGCGTTTTCGCGTGCAACTGGTCGGTGGCGATACCGTGCGCGGGCCGCGCGTGATTTCCCTGCAGTTGCACGGTTTCGTTCCCCAAGGGCAGGCCCTGCGTCGTGACGGCGCCAAGGCTGGCGATCTCATTTATGTCACCGGCACGCCGGGTGATGCCGGACTCGGGCTTGAACTCGCCTTGGGGCAACGCAGTACTGCTGCGGCACATGCCGACTATTTGCGTGCGCGGCTGGACCGTCCCGAGCCGCGTGTCGCGGCGGGACTGGCGTTGCGCGGTATCGCCTCCGCCGCCATCGATATCTCCGACGGCCTCGCCGCCGATCTCGGCCATATTCTTGAACGCAGCGGTGTGGGCGCAAGGCTGGAACTGGCGCAGTTGCCTTGCTCGCCGGCGATGCAGCATGTACTGCCGGAGGCCGCGGAACGCTGGCGTTATGCGCTTGCGTCCGGCGACGACTATGAGCTGTGTTTTACCGTGCCGCCGGCACGGCGTGATGCAGCGGAGCTGGTGTGCGCCACACTGGAATGCAGCTGTCATTGTATCGGCCGCATTGAAGCGGAAGCGGGTCTGCGTTTGGTGCAGGCCGACGGTGCGTTGCTGCAAGACTTGCCCCACGGCTTCGATCACTTCGGCTGACATCATGCGTCCCAACGTAAAGATGCTGCGCAACCTGGCCCACCTGCTGTCCTTCGGTTTCGGCAGCGGACTCGCGCCCAAGGCGCCGGGAACCTTCGGCACGCTGGCGGCGGTGCCGCTGTACTGGCTGTGCAGCGATCTGGCGCTGGCGCCGTATCTGGCGCTGGTGATGGCCGCCGCCTTCCTCGGCGTCTGGTTGTGCGACTACACGGCAGAGGCCCTGGGCGAACACGATCATCCGGCCATCGTGTGGGACGAGGTGGTGGGTTATTTCATCACCATGACCGCCGCGCCCTCCGGCTGGCAGTGGCTGCTGCTCGGTTTTGTGTTGTTTCGCCTGTTCGATATCCTCAAGCCCTGGCCGATACGCTGGATCGATCGTCATGTGCACGACGGTCTTGGCATCATGCTGGACGATATCCTGGCCGGTGCGCTGGCCTGGCTGGTGTTGCAGGGTGTGGCGCTGTTGGCAAGTGCGTAGGATGGGCAAAGTGAGGCAGGCCCATCCTGTCGGGTCGTCGCGGGAGGCGGTTATGAAATACCCGTTGCTGGTGTTGCTGTTACTGCTGTCGTTGCCTGTCTTGGCGGTGGACCAGGTGTCGGTGGTCGGATTGTTCAGCGGCCGCGCCGTACTGGAGATCGACGGGGCGCGGCGGGTGCTCAAGGTCGGAGATACCAGCCCGGAGGGGGTGAAACTGCTGGCGGCGGATAGCGAGAGCGCGTTGCTGGAGATCGACGGCAAGGAACAGCGCATGGCCCTGGGCGGCCATATCAGCGGCAGCTATCAGGCGCCGCCGCGCGCCGAGGTCCATGTCTGGCCCGACACCCGCGGCATGTACCGCATGCCGGGCAGCATCAACGGCCAGACGGTGGATTTTCTGGTGGACACCGGAGCCACCCACATCGCCATGAATGCAAGGCAGGCGCGTCGTCTCGGTATCGATTACCGCGTGCGCGGTGAGCGTGGCATGGCCAGTACCGCCTCGGATGTGGTGCCGGTATTTCGTGTCACCCTCGACCGGGTACAGCTCGGCGGCATCACCCTGCGCCAGGTGACTGCCGTGGTATTCGAGGGGACGCAGCCGTCGGATGTGTTGCTCGGCCAGTCCTTCCTCAACCGCCTGGAGATGCGGCGCGAGAACGAGGCGATGGTGCTGCGGGAGAAATACTGAAATAAGTTTCGAGTTCCAGGTTTTGAAACAAGAAACTCAAACTGGGAACTATTTCTTGGTTTTGTCCTTCTCGATCAGCGCGTAGGCGGAGTGGTTGTGGATGGACTCGAAATTCTCCGATTCAACCACATAGGCCTCGATGCGCTCGTCGCGGTTCAGCTGCACGGCCACGTCACGCACCATGTCTTCCACGAACTTGGGATTGTCGTAGGCGCGTTCGGTGACAAACTTTTCGTCCGGGCGCTTGAGCAGGCCGTACAGTTCGCAGGAGGCCTGCTTTTCCACCAGGTCGATGATGTCCTCAATCCACATGAAGCCTCGCAGGCGTGCCGCCACGGTGACGTGGGAGCGCTGGTTGTGGGCACCACGATCGGAAATCTTCTTGGAGCAGGGGCACAGGCTGGTGACCGGCACGACGACCTTGAGGGTCAGCACCGGCTCGCCGTTGCTGATCTCGCCGATGAAGGTGACCTCGTAGTCCATCAGGCTCTGCACGCCGGATACCGGGGCGGCCTTGTTGACGAAGTAGGGGAAGGACATCTCGATATGGCCGGCCTCGGCCTCGAGGATCTGCACCATCTCCTTGAGCATTTCCTTGAAGGTCTTCACCGATATCTCGCGCTCGTGGCGGTTCAGTATCTCCACGAAGCGGGACATGTGCGTGCCCTTGAAGTTGTGCGGCAGGTTCACGTACATGTTGAAGTTGGCGACGGTGTGCTGTTCGCCACCGCTGCGTTCCTGGATGCGCATCGGGTGGCGGATGTCCTTGATGCCGACCTTGTTGATGGGAATGCGGCGCGTATCCTCACTGCTTTGGACGTCGGCGATGGTCTCGCAGGCATGGGTCATGCTCAGGTTTCCTCTGTGTAGCGGACACAGGCGCGTTCGGTTTCCCACAGGGTGACGGCGTGAACCTTGGCGCGGGTGTCGTTGAGCTCTTCGGTCAGGCGGCGGAAGAAATGCGCGGCGATGTTTTCCGCCGTCGGATTGAGGCGATCGAAGGGCGGGATTTCATTCAGGTAACGATGGTCCAGCTCGTCGCCCACCTTGCGGGCGGCCTGACGGATCGTCTTGAAATCCAGTACCATGCCGAGCTCATCCAGGGCGTTGGCCTGCACTTCCACTTCCACCTTCCAGTTATGACCATGCAGCCGGCAGCAGTCCCCGGGGTAATCCCGCAGGGAATGGGCGGAGGCAAAGTCGGTGACGACCTTGAGGATATACATGGTCTTTTTAATAGTTGAGTGATTTTCTAAGAATTTACATCAGCGGCGGGGGGGATGGCAAGCGTTCCCGACAGGCGCGTCTGAATCGCCCGCAGTATACCATCGGCATCCAGCCCGCAATCCGCCAGCAGTTCCTCGCGGCTGGCCTGTTCCAGGAATCGATCGGGCAGTCCCAGATTCAGCACTGCCACCTGTATGCCGTGTGCCGCCAGGCATTCGTTCACCGCGCTGCCGGCACCGCCCAGCACGGCATTGTCTTCCACCGTTACCAGCAGTTTGTGGCTTGCGGCCAGTTGCAGCACCAGTTCGGCGTCCAGCGGGCGGATGAAGCGCATGTTGGCCACGGTGGCGTCCAGCATGTCCGCCGCTGTCAGGGCGGCGCCCAGCGGGGCGCCGAAGGCGAGGATGGCGACGTCCTTGCCCGTGCGGCGCAGCTCGCCCTTGCCGATGGGCAGGGTGGTCAGCGCCGGGTCGATGGCGGTGCCGAGGCCGCCGCCGCGCGGGTAGCGCACGGCCGCCGGGCCGTTGTGGCGGAAGCCGGTGCTGAGCATCTGGCGGCATTCGTTCTCGTCGCCCGGCGCCATCAGCAGCATGTTGGGGATGCAGCGCAGGAAGCTGAGATCGAAGCTGCCGGCATGGGTGGCGCCGTCCGGGCCGACCAAGCCGCCGCGGTCGATGGCGAACAGCACCGGCAGGTTCTGCAGGGCCACGTCGTGGATGAGCTGGTCGTAGGCCCGCTGCAGAAAGGTGGAGTAAATGGCTACTACCGGCTTGAGGCCTTCGCAGGCCAGGCCGGCGGCCAGGGTGACGGCGTGCTGCTCGGCGATGCCGACGTCGAAGTAGCGGTCCGGGAACTGCTGCGAGAACTCCACCATGCCGGAGCCTTCGCGCATGGCCGGGGTGATGCCGATGAGGCGCTCGTCATGGCCGGCCATGTCGCACAGCCACTGGCCGAACACCTCGGTATAGGTGGGTGTGGCGCGTTTGGCGGCACGCATGGTACCGGTGGCGGGATCGAAGGCGGTGACGCCGTGGTAGGCGCAGGGGTTCTCCTCCGCCGGGGCGAAGCCCTTGCCCTTGCGGGTGACGATGTGCAGGAACTGCGGGCCGGACAGGGCGCGCAGGTTCCGCAGGGCCTTGATCATCTGCTCGATGTCGTGGCCGTCGATGGGGCCGGCGTAGTTGAAGCCCAGCTCCTCGAACAGGGTGCCGGGCACCACCATGCCCTTGGCGTGCTCCTCCATGCGCCGTGCCAGTTCCCATACCGGCGAGGGCATGGTCTTGAGCACCTTCTTGGAGCCCTCGCGCATGGTGGAGTAGAGCTTGCCGGAGAGGATGCGGCCGAGGTAGTTGGACAGCCCGCCGACGTTGGGCGAGATGGACATGTCGTTGTCGTTCAGCACCACCAGCAGGTCGGCGTCCAGGTCGCCGGCATGGTTCAGCGCCTCGAAGGCCATGCCGGCGGTCATCGCGCCGTCGCCGATGACGGCCACCACCTTGCGGTTGGCGGCCTCGCGCCGGGCGGCCAGGGCCATGCCGAGGGCGGCGCTGATGGAGGTGCTGGAATGGCCGACGCCGAAGGTGTCGTAGGGGCTTTCCTCACGGCGCGGGAAGCCGGACAGACCGTTCTTCTGGCGCAGGGTGTGGAAACGCCGGCGGCGGCCGGTGAGGATTTTGTGCGGATAACTCTGGTGGCCCACGTCCCACACCAGCCGGTCGTTGGGGGTGTCGTAGACGTAATGCAGGGCAATGGTCAGCTCCACCGTGCCGAGGCCGGCGGACAGGTGGCCGCCGGTGTGGCTGACCGAGCGGATCATGTAGTCGCGCAACTCGTCCGCCAGCTGTCTGAGCTGGGCGAGGTCGAGCTGGCGGAGCTGTTCCGGCGTGTCGACCTGTTCTAGCAGCGGATAGGCGCGCGAGCTGGGCATTACGGTCCTGGGGCGGCGGGAAAGCCGCTAATGATGGAACGCCGGGCGCCGCGGGTCAACTGACCCGTTCGACGATGAAGTCGGCAATGGTCGCCAGCGGCTCCGCGTCCTGCCCCAGCGGGGCGAGCGCGGCGCGGGCGGCGGCATGAACTTCACGGGCCTTGGCCTTGGCGCCGTCGAGGCCGAGCAGGGCGACGTAGGTGCTCTTGGCCAGGGCCTGATCGGCGCCCTGGCGCTTGCCCAGCTGCTCGGTGCTGCTCTCGACGTCGAGGATGTCGTCGCGGATCTGGAAGGCGAGGCCGATGGCGGCGGCGTAGTCGTCCAGGGCGGCGAACAGCGCCGGGGCGAGGCCGGGACGGCTGAGGGCGCCAAGGCGCACGGCAGCGCGGATCAGGGCGCCGGTCTTGAGGCTGTGCATCCGCTGCAGTTCGGGCAGGGTCAGCGCGCCGCCGGTGGCGGCCATGTCGATGGCCTGGCCGCCGGCCATGCCGCGCGAGCCGGAGGCGAGGGCCAGCTCGCGCACCATGGCGAGGCGCTGGGCGGGTTCGGCGGTCATGGCCGGGTCTTCCGCCAGCACCTGGAAGGCGAGGGTCTGCAGGGCGTCGCCGGCGAGGATGGCGGTGGCCTCATCAAAAGCCCTGTGGCAGGTGGGCTTGCCGCGGCGCAGGTCGTCGTCGTCCATGGCCGGCAGGTCGTCGTGCACCAGCGAGTAGGCATGGATCAGTTCCACCGCACAGGCCGGGCCGTCCAGTTGCTCCAGCGGGACGCCGAGCACCCCGCCGGTGGTGTAGACCAGCACCGGGCGCACGCGCTTGCCGCCATCCAGCGCGGCATAGCGCATGGCGGCATGCAGGTGGGCAGGGAGTTCGTCAGCGGGCGGCAGGCGTTGTTGCAGCGCGGCCTCGGCGCGGGCGGCGTGGGCCCGCAGCAAGTGTTGCAGGTCCATCGGGGCTTACTCGTCGCCGGCGAAGGGCTCCAGTTCCTCCTGGCCGCCCTGGCTGGTGAGGATCTGCACCTTTTGCTCCGCTTCCTTCAGCGCAGTCTGGCAGGCGCGGGTGAGCGCGATACCGCGCTCGAAATCCTTGAGGGACTGTTCCAGGGAAAGATCGCCCTGCTCCATCCGTTCGACCAGTTGCTCCAGCTCGGCCAGTGCCTGCTCGAAATCGAAGGTGTCGTTGTTTGATGTGCTCTTCTTGGCCACGTGCGGTACCCCGTTGATGGGCGGCTACGTTACCCCACGCAGGAGGAGGAAGCAAACCATCCGGCAGGAGACTACTGCAGCGCGGCGGCAACCCTGCGGGCGTCACCTGCCAGCGGATGTTGCGGGTAGTCGTGGGCAAAGGCCTCCATCGCCGCCTTGCCGCGCTGGGCGTCGCCCCGGGCGGCCATGGCCAGGGCCTGGCCAAAGCGTGCGTTGGGCAGGAGATCGCTGTCCGCATGGTTCTGCACGAAGGTGGCAAAGGCGGCCTCTGCTGCCTCCAGCTGGCCCTCTTCCAGCAGCCGCTGTGCGCTGGTGTAGTTCCGCATTACACGCTGTCGGGCAAGGTCTTCCGCCATATCTTCGCCAAGACCGGGCTCGCTGGAGGGACTGCGTCGCTCGCGGATGCCCAGGGCCATGATCTGCGTCGGATCGCCGCTGCTGCGGTGCTGCTTCGGCAGCAGGGCGCTGAGGTGGCGCAGGGCGTCGAACAGCACACCCTGGAAACGGGGCCCCGCTGATTTTGATGGGCCGGCAACGGCGGCCTGCGGGGCTGTTTCAGCCAATACATCGCTGGCCAGCAGGGACAGCAGAACAATGACGGCCATGCGCTTCATGCGATGCCCGCCGCCGATCGGCGCCGCATGATCACTTCAGCTCGGCGGCCACCTTTTGTGCATCGGCGGCGAGGGGATGCTGCGGGTAATCCTTGAGGAACGCCTCCATCGCCGCCTTGCTCTTTTTGCCGTCACCCAGTGCGGCGAGGGCCAGGGCCTGGCCGAAGCGGGCATTGGGCAGCAGGTCGCTGTTGCCATGCGCCTGGATGAAGCTGCCGAAGGCGGCCTCGGCCTCCTTCAGCTTGCCCTCTTCGAGCAGCTGCTGCGCCGCACCGTAGCTCTGCACCTCGGCCTGAAAGGCGGGGTCTTCGCTGCGATCGTCCTTCCAGTAGGGCGTGATCAGGGTGGTGGTGGTTTCGGCGCCGCGGATGCCCATGGTGGCACTCTGGCGCGGGTCGGCGTTGCGGCCGTTCTGCTTCGGCAGCATGGCGCTCAGGTTGCGCAGGGCATCGAATACGGCACCTTTAAAGCGGCTTTCCGGCTGGGTCTTGGTTTCGCCGGCGGCGGGCCGAGCGGGCGTCTCGGCACTGGCGATAGCCGTCGTCAGCACCGCCAGCAGCATGATCGCGATGATCTTGTTCATGTCACATCCTCACTTGTAGGTGGCTATCAATTCGCCAGCAGGCGGGCGAACTCGCCGTAGCGGTTTTTCATGTCGCCGTTCAAAGCCAGCGCCTCGGCATATTTTTCCTTGGCCTGATCGAGGCGGCCCAGCTTGTAGTGGGTCATCGCCAGGTTGACCTTGATGCCGGCGTCGCTGCCGTCGATGAGTTCGGCCTGGCTGTAGCTTTGCAGCGCGCGGTCGAATTCGCCGCGGGCAAAGTAGATGTTGCCACGGTTGTTGTAGGCGGCGCTGCTGTCGGGATTTTTGCGCAGCAGTTCGTCGAATGCCTGGAAGGCCTTGTCGTACAGGCCGTTGCGGGCGTAGATGATGGCGATCTGGGTCAGTGCGCGCTCGTTGGCCGGCTTGGTGGCGAGCATGGCGCGGTAGGGGCGCACCAGGCGGTCGAGGCTCTTTTCCAGCAGCAGGTTGTATTCGCGCTGTACCAGCGGCGCGACGCGTTCCTGCGCCGGCACGGCGATACGGTAATCGGCCTGCTTGAGGGTGACCGGGACGTATTCTTCCCAGGCGCGGTGCAGCGGGATTACCTTCAGCTTGCCGGCGGCGAGGTTGTCGCGGTACTTGCGAGCGCCTTCCGCCCAGGCCTCGGCGAAGGAGGTGGCGATCATGGTGGCCTCGACGGGGATCCACACCTGGCCGTCGCGGATGGCGAGCAGGTCGTCCTGCAGGCTGATAATGTCCGCATCCTCCGCCGGCAGGCCGGTGTTGAACATCAGCAGCAGGTGGCCGGGGATATCGAGCAGGGCGGTTTCGATACCGAGGTTTTCCAGCGCGGCGGCCAGCAGCACGGAAAGATCGTCGCAGTCGCCGCTCTTCAGCTTGAGGGTTTCGCGCGCAAACTGCACGTAGTCGACCTGATCCGCCGCCAGCTTGGCATAGGGGCTGTTGGGGTCGGTGACGTACTTGATGCCGTGGGCGGAGAGCACGTCGAACAGGGTCATCGCCGTGACCAGATGGGCATTCAGCGGCCCGGCCTCCGGACGATTCTCGTTGATGGCCTGGCGCACGAAGTCGCGCAGGGTGTCGTCACGCGGGGTGACGAAGGCGCCGGCCATGTGGCTGCGCGCCCACAGGATGGCATTCTTGCCGTACAGGGTCATCGGCTGGGTCAGGGTGATGGCGTCGTCGCGGCCGTCACGCACGAACTTGAGCGCCACCTCCACCTGCACGCCGGTGTCTTCGTCGATCTCCAGCACCCGGTTGTTGAAGGAGGCGTGCAGCGGCACGTCGATGATGCTGTTGGCCTTCAGCTCCGGGATATCCTTCGCGGTGGGGAAGTCCATGTAGCCCTTGATGTCGAAGGTCAGCTTGAGGTTGCCGTAGTCGATGCCGCTGGTGTTGTGCACGCGGATGGTGCCGATGGGTTCGTTGGCGTACTGCTTGTAGGTGGCGGTGAACACCGGCTGCAACTGCAAGTCCTTGAGCACGATCTGCGGCGCGTTGGATTTGAACTCCAGCGCCTTGTTCTTCTCGGCATAGGCGGTGTCGAGCAGCAGGCGGTTGTCGTCGGACGGATTGAGGGTGACGGCCTTGTCCAGGGCTGCAATGGCCTCGTCGAACAGGCGTCGCTTCATGTACAACTTGCCAAGCAGGACGTGGGGTTCGGCACGGGTGGTATCGACCAGGGCGGCCTTGTCCAGGGTGGTGCGCGCCTGATCGAACATGTTGTTGTCCACGTACAGGGCGCCGAGTTGCAGCAGCAGGTCGAGGTCGTTGGCCTGTTTGGCGAGGGCCTGCTTGAGATAATTGATGGCGGCGCCATTCTTGCCCTGACGTGCCGAGATCGCACCGAGCAGGGCCAGGGGTTCGGCCCGGGCCGGGGACAGTCGCGCCGCCTCGCTGGCGTGCTGGAAGGCTTCCTTCAGTTCCCCTTGGCGCAGCAGGGTATCGGCCAGCAGGTAGTTGGCGTCGTAATTGTCGGGTTGCAGGGCCACGGCGTGGGCCAGCGGTGCGGCCGCGGCGGCGTACTGGCCGTGCTGGTGCTGGTATTGGCCCAGGCGCCAGGCGGCATCGAAGGAGTTGGCGTCGGCCTGCATGGCCTTTTCCAGTGCGGCAGGAATCATCTGCTCCTGCTTCATCGGAACGTAGGCGTCGGCCAGGGCCAGCCAGGCGGCGGCGTGGTGCGGCGCGGCGCGGGTGGCCTTGGTCAGGGCCAGCAGGGCCTCACCGTATTTCTTCTCCTCCAGGGCGAGGGTGCCGAGCAGGTAGTGACCGTCGCCTTCCGTCTCGGCATGGCCGGTGAGGGCGAGGGCGATGTTGCGCACCTGATCGTGCTGGCCCAGGGCGCGGTGGCTGCGCGCCAGGGCGAGGCGGCTGTCCAGGTCGTCCGGCGCCAGCTCCAGGGTCTTGGTATAGAACTCGATGGCTGCGGCGTGGGAGCCGAGGCGCTGCTGGATCTGCGCGCTGCGGCGCCAGACCAGCGGATTCTCCGGCGCCAGCTCCCGTGCCAAGGCCAGTTCGGCCTGCCCCTGTTCGGTGATGCCGAGGCGGATGTAGGCATCGGCCATCAACAGGCGGGCCTGGACGTTGTTGCCGTCCTGCTTGAGTGCCTCTTCCAGGCATTGCACCGCGCCGATGGCGTCGTTGAGAGCAAGACTAAGCTCGCCGCACAGCAGGCGCAGTTCCGGGGTGGCAGTACCGCGGGCCAGCACGCGGTCTATCACGCCCTTGGCCGCGACATCGTCCCCGGCGGCGCGCCAGGCGTCGACCAACAGACGGGCACCCTCGGCCTCGTGGCCGGGTTGCTGGGCGAGGAGCTCGAAGTACGGGCGTGCGGCAGCGTACTGCTGCTGCTCCATCAGGGTCAGACCGAGGTATTTGTTGGTTTCGGCGTGGCTGGCATGTTCCTCGTGCTGGCGGCGGAAGGCGGTCTCGGCCTCGGCCCAGGCCTTGGCCTGATAGTGGCCGTAGCCGGCCTGGAACAGGTCCAGCACCGGCTCGGAGGCGGGGCCTTCCACGCCGAAGCCGCTGACGGCCGCAATGCGGTAGTACAGGCTGTGGGGGTGGCCGTTGTGTTCCAGTTGGGCTCGCGGTTCCTGCACCTCGGTGATCAGGCGATAGGGGCCTTCCTGGGTGGCGGCGCCGTACACGCGGTAGGCGGTGATGTAGCTGCTGCGTAGGGCGCCCCAGCGCAGCTCGCTGTGTTGGGTGCCGCCGCTGACGGCGATGTCGGCCACTGCCGGCGGTACCTGCTGGTAGTTGAAATCGATGAGTTGTTTGCGCGCGCGGTCATAGAGGGAGACGACGCGCTGCGCGCTGGGTGGCAGGGTCAGGTTGACCGGGGCGTCAAAGCCGCTGGCATCGGCGGAGCGGGCGCCGAAGGTGAAGGCCAGCTGGCGGTTGCGGTAGACCTGGACGGTTGATGCGTTGTTGGGCGTGGCGCACAGGACATACAGGTTGTCGTCGGCGTCGACCTCCAGGTCGAATATCTCGCTGAACTTCTCGCCCGGTAGTTCACCGCCGTCGATCTGGCCGATGAGCTGCTTGTTGCGGCCGAAGATCAGCACCTGCTTGAGTGCCTGATCGCCGACATAGAGGGTGCCGCGGGAGTCCACCGCCACCGTCACCGGCTCCTCGAACAGCCAGGGACGCGACTTGGGGTTGGCGATCTTGTCCAGGTACAGGCCGTCGTGGGAGAAGATTTGCAGACGGCGGTTGGAACTGTCGATGACGTAGATGCGCTCGCCGCGCAGGTAGACGTCGGCGGGGCGATCGAATTTGCCGTCGGTGGAGGCGTCGAACTGGCCGCCGCCGGTGCCGAAGGGGTCGCTGGCCGGGGCGCGGTTGTCGCCGGAGGTGAACAGCAGGCTGCCGTCCGGGGCGAAGATCTTCAGTTTGCTGTCGTCGATGAGGGCGATGCGGTCGCTGCCGAAGCTGGCGGCCCGGGGTTTGTCCAGGGTGTCCTGCAGGGTGAGCAGGGTGTTACCGTCGCCGTCGCGCAGGACACCGCCGCTACGGCGGCTCAGGCACCAGTGTTTGCCGTCTGCGGCGTGGTAGGCGAGGTCGCATTCCAGGGTGAGGTGGCCGGCCTGGGTGATGGTGGGCAGGTGCAGCCGTGGCAGCGGCGTGCGGTCGCTGGGCGGCAGGCGGTAGATCTCTATCTTCTTGTTTTCATTGTCGGCCACCGCCAGACGGCCATCGGTCAGCAGTGCCAGGGCGGAAATGTCGGCGAACTGGCCGCGCTGGCGGCCTTTGGTGCCGAAACCGGACTGCAGGGCGCCGCTCTCCCAGTCGTACATGTAGATACGTCCGTTCTCGCTGTCGCCCAGGTAGACATAGCCGGTGACCGGGTCCACCGCGAGGGTGGTCAGACGCAGGGAGGCCTTGGCGGCCTTGCCGAGGGTGTCACCATCGGTGCGGTGCAGCAGGGCGCCGTCGTGGGCGAACACGCTCAGGGTGCCGCGGTTGCGCCGCTCGAAGACGTAGACCCGCTCGCGGTGATCCACATAGACCTGTTCCGGAGTGTCCAGCCGGGCCCCTTCCTGGCCGCCGAGGGTACGGATGTAGACGCCGTCGGGGCCGAATACGCTGATGCGGTTGGCACCCTTGTCCGCCACGTAGAGGCGGCGATTCTGCGACCAGGCCAGACCCGCGGGGCCGCCGAGGCGGCCCTCGGCATTGCCGCTGTCGCCGAATTTCTGGATTACCGAGCCCTTGCCGTCGATGATGGCGACCTTGCCGTCACCCTCGTTGGCCACGGCGAAACGGTCGCGGCCGAGGCGCACCAGGCCGCGCACCCGGCTGGAGGAAAAGGCGTGCTCCTTGCCGGCGAGGGCCACGGCGCTGCGTCCCTCCGCGGCGAAGTGCACCAGCAGACCGTCACGGCTGTCGGCGGTATAGAAGCTGCCGTTGTCGCCGGCGGCGATGGCCGTGACATAGCCGATGAGGCGTTCCTTCTCGTCGGAGACGATCTGGGCGTCGAGGGTGATGTCGGCGTGGGCGCTGCCGAGGGCGAGCAGGGCGCCGAACAGGAAATGGCGCAGGCGGGGGGCATTGTACATGGCGATGGTCCGGTAGCTGCCGGTTCCCGTTCGGCACGGGAACCCTGTATCTCGTTATGCTGCTTCCCTGCGGTATCCGCCCGGGGGCGGCGGGGCCGTAATGGCCGGGAAAAACCTAGGGCTTCAATCTTAGTACGACGCCGGCCAGGGGCGGAAGCGGAAATTGTACCGACCACTGCCGTCCCATGTGCGGTATGGCCTCGCTGGAGAGCGGGCCGGCGCTGCCGATGTTGCTGCCGCCGTAGTAGCCGGAGTCGGAGTTGAACACCACCTCGTAGCTGCCGGGGCGCGGTACGCCGAGGCGGAAGTGATGGTGCGGCACCGGGGTGAAGTTGAGCGCCACCACCACCAACTCCTCGCCGGCGCGGCGCACGTAGCTGAGCAGGGAGGCGCGAGCGTCGTGGCAATCGATCCACTCGAAGCCCTGGCCCTCGAAGTCGTAGTAGTGCAGGGCGCGCTGCTCGCGGTACAGGCGGTTGAGGTCG
Source organism: Sulfurivermis fontis (assembly GCF_004001245.1). NCBI lineage: Bacteria > Pseudomonadati > Pseudomonadota > Gammaproteobacteria > Thiohalomonadales > Thiohalomonadaceae > Sulfurivermis > Sulfurivermis fontis. The sequence continues at coordinate 2,003,436 of NZ_AP018724.1, read as the reverse complement.
CCGACCAGGCGGTGCACGCCCTGGTGTTGCGGCCGTTCCAGCAGATACCAGTCCAAGGCGTGGTCATCGTCCCATTCCCTGCCCTGGCCGAACTCGTTGCCCATGAACAGCAGCTTCTTGCCCGGCATGGTGTACATGTAGGTGTAGAGCAAGCGCAGGTTGGCGAAGCGCTGCCAGTCGTCGCCCGGCATCTTGTCCAGCATGGAGCGTTTGCCGTGCACCACCTCGTCGTGGGAGAAGGGCAGGATGAAGTTCTCGCTGAAGGCGTAGAGCAGGCCGAAGGTGAGCAAGTCGTGGTGGTAGGCGCGGTGCACCGGCTCCTTGTGCATGTAGTTCAGGGTGTCGTTCATCCAGCCCATGTTCCATTTCATCGAAAAACCCAGGCCGCCCATGCTGACCGGGCGCGACACCATGGGCCAGGCGGTGGATTCCTCGGCCATGGTGAGGGCGCCGGGGAACTGCTCGTGCACCACGCTGTTCAGTTCCTGCAGGAAGGCGATGGCCTCCAGGTTTTCGCGCCCGCCGTAGACGTTGGGCAGCCAGTCGCCGGGCTGGCGCGAGTAGTCCAGATAGAGCATGGAGGCCACGGCATCCACGCGCAGGGCGTCGATGTGGAACTCCTGCAACCAGTACACGGCGCTGGAGATGAGGAAGTTCTTCACCTCGTTGCGGCCGTAATTGAAGATCAATGTGCCCCAGTCGCGGTGTTCGCCGCGGCGCGGGTCTTCGTGTTCGTACAGCGGGCTGCCATCGAAACGGGCCAGGGCGAAGGCGTCGCGCGGGAAATGGGCCGGCACCCAGTCGAGGATCACGCCGATGCCGTTCTGGTGGCACAGGTCGACGAGGTAGCGCAGGTCATCGGGGTGGCCGAAGCGGCTGGTCGCGGCGTAGTAGCCGGTGCTCTGGTAGCCCCAGGAGCCGTCCAGCGGGTGTTCGGTGACGGGCAGCAGCTCGATGTGGGTGAACCCCATGGGCTTGACATAATCCACCAGGCGCTGGGCCAGTTCGCGGTAGCTGAGGAAATGGTAATTGTCGTCTTTCTGCCAGGAGCCCAGGTGCACCTCGTAGATGGTCATCGGTGTGTGCAGCCAGTCGCGGTTGGCACGGTTGCGCAGCCAGTCGCCGTCCTGCCAGGGATAGCGGCTCTCGGCATCGACAATGGCGGCGGTGGCCGGGCGCAGCTCGAAGCGGCGGCCGTAGGGGTCGGTCTTTACCATCACGGCGCCGCTATCGCGGTGGCGCAGTTCGAACTTGTACAGGGTACCCGCCTGCAGGCCGGGAATGAACAGTTCCCACACACCGCCGCCACCGCGGGTGCGCATGGGATGGCAGCGGCCGTCCCAGCGGTTGAAGTCGCCGACCACGCTGACGCGCTCCGCATTGGGGGCCCAGACCGCGAACTGCACGCCGTCGATGCCGTCGATGCAGCGCGGATGGGCACCGAGGAAGCGGTAGGCGTGATGGTGGCGGCCCTCGCCGAACAGATAGAGATCGAAGTCACCCAATTGTGGAGGGAAACAGTAGGGGTCGTGCAGGGCCTGGGCATGGCCGCTGCCATCGCGCCAGTGCAGGCGGTAGCGCAGGGGAACCCGGTTGCCGTCGCCGCGCCACTCGAACAGGTCGCTGTTGTACAGCCGCGTCATCGGCAGCAGGCCGTCATTGCCTTCCACCGCTGCCTCTGCCGTACCGGGAAGCAGGGCACGGATCACCATGCTGTCACCTTCCTGGTGCCGGCCCAGAACGGTGAAGGGGTCGTGATGGCGTGCTTCGAGGATGCGGCGGTGGGCGTCGGGCAGTTCGCTCATGACAGATTCGGCTTATCCGGCAGTAGTTGTTCAAAGGCTAATTAATAACACAGCGACAGGTCTGTGGTATCGATTTATTGCGCGATTGCGATTCGCTCTTGCGGCAGGTGAGGCAATCGGGTATGAAGTCAGTAAATCATCCGTTTTTTCGTCATGATGTTCCTCTCCCGCGTTGTGGCGAAAAATCACCCTGCATGATTTGCCGTTTCCGTTCCGCAGGGAACTTGTCGAGCAACGGCAGGATGACGCATAACTATTACTATAACGAATTCAAGGAGGCCCCATGCCCGAGTTCCGTACTCCGCGTTTCGTCAGTCGTCTCACCCGCGACACTCTGGCGCTGATTCTTGCCGGTGGCAGCGGCACCCGTCTGAAGGGGCTGACGCATTGGCGCGCCAAGCCCGCGGTGCCGTTCGGCGGTAAATTCCGCATCATTGATTTCCCCTTGTCTAATTGTTTCAACTCCGGCATCCGTCGCATTGGTGTGATCACCCAGTACAAGGCCCATTCCTTGATCCGTCACGTGCAGCGTGGCTGGAGCTTCCAGCGTACCGAACTGGGTGAGTTCGTCGAACTGCTGCCGGCCCAGCAGCGCACCGGCGGTAGCTGGTATGCAGGTACCGCCGATGCGGTGTTCCAGAATCTGGACATCATCCGCGCCCACGACCCGGAATATGTGCTGATCCTCGCCGGCGACCATATCTACAAGATGGACTATGGCCCGATGCTGGCCTATCACGTCGAGCACGAGGCCGACCTCACCATCGGCTGTTTCGAGGTGCCGCTGGAAACCGCCAAGGCCTTCGGTGTCATGGCAGTGGATGGCGAATGGCGCGTCACCGGCTTCACCGAGAAACCGCCGCAGCCGGAGTGTATCCCCGGCCGGCCGAAGGAGGCACTGGCCTCCATGGGCATTTATGTGTTCAACACCAAATTCCTGTTCGAGCAGCTGGTGCGCGATGCCGAGAGCGTCGGTTCCGAGCGCGATTTCGGCAAGAACATCATCCCCAACGTGATCCACAACCATCGCGTGTACGCCTATCCGTTCCGCGACCCCATCACCGGCAGTCAGGCCTACTGGCGTGATGTGGGTACCGTAGACTCGTACTGGGCGGCCAACATGGAGCTGATCGGCGTGACGCCGGAATTGAACATGTACGACAACGAGTGGCCTATCTGGACCTACCAGGAGCAGTTGCCACCGGCCAAGTTCGTGTTCGACGACGATGATCGGCGTGGCCAGGCGGTGGATTCCATGGTGTCCGGTGGTTGCATCATCTCCGGCGGCAGCGTGCGTCACTCGCTGCTGTTCTCCAACGTGCGCGTCAACTCCTACAGCCAAGTGGAGGATTCCGTGATCCTGCCGGATGTCATCATCGGCGAGCGCTGCCGCATCCGCAAGGCGGTGATCGACAAGCGTTGCATCATTCCTGACGGCACCATCATCGGCGAAAATCTGGAACAGGACGCCAAACGCTTCCATGTCAGCGAGGGCGGTGTGGTGCTGGTGTGTCCGGATATGCTGGGGCAAGAATTGCATCATGTCCGCTAATCCACGCCTCAAGGTGGTGCTGTGCTGGCACATGCACCAGCCACAGTATTTCGATCTGGAAAGCGGCCAGTATCAGCTGCCGTGGACCTATCTGCACGCCATCAAGGATTACGTCGACATGGCAGCGATCATCGAGGCGGTGCCCGGCGCACGCGCGGTGATCAATTTTGCACCCACCCTGCTCGAACAGCTCGACGACTATGCACTGATGGTGCGTGACTATCTGAACCGGGGAGCGCCGTTACGCGACCCGTTGCTGGCGGCGCTGGTGGCGCCGGCCCTGCCGGGAGATGCCGAGCAGCGCCTGTTGCTGATCAAGAACTGTCTGCGTGCCAACGAGATCCGTCTCATCGATCGTTTCCCGCAGTTCCGTCTGCTGGCCGATATCGCTCGCTGCGTGGAGGGTGCGCCGCGCATGGTGCGCTATCTCGACGAGCAGTACCTTATCGACCTGCTGGTTTGGTATCACCTGGCCTGGATGGGTGAAACCGTGCGCCGCGGTGACAGTCGCGTGCAGCAGTTGATGGAGCGTGGTTCCGGTTACACCCAGGCGGATCGCCGTTTGCTGCTGCAACTCATCGGCGAGTTGCTCGACAGCGTGGTGCCGCGTTACCGCCGTCTGGCACAAGACGGTCGCATCGAGCTGTCGGTGACGCCCTATGCCCATCCGATCATGCCGCTGCTGCTCGATATCCAGTCGGCGCGCGAGGCGATGCCTGAGGCACGCTTGCCGCTGCTGGAAAAATATCCCGGCGGCGAGGCGCGCGTGCGCTGGCATGTGCGCGAGGGCATACGTGTGTTCGAGCAGCATTTTGGTTCACGGCCGCGTGGCTGCTGGCCCTCCGAGGGCGGTGTCAGCACCGCTACCGTACGCCTGCTGGCCGAGGAGGGATTTGTCTGGGCGGCGAGCGGTGAAAGCGTGTTGCGCAACAGCCTGCATCGTGCCGCTGTGCCGCGCAGCCAGTGCATCCATCGTCCCTATCAGGTAGACGGTGCCGCCATGTATTGCTTCTTCCGCGATGACGGTCTGTCCGATCTGATCGGCTTTACCTATGCCAACTGGCATGCCGACGATGCGGTGAACAATCTTGTCCATCATCTGGAGAACATCGCCGCCGCCTGTGCCGAGGAGCCCAACCGCGTGGTGTCCATCATCATGGACGGTGAAAACGCTTGGGAGTATTATCCGGAAAACGGCTTTCATTTCCTGTCGGCGTTGTATCGTCGGCTCGCCACGCATCCCGGACTGGAGCTCACCACCTTCGGCGATTGTGTCGATGCTGGCTTGGTTCCCACTCCGCTATCGCAACTGGTGGCCGGCAGCTGGGTTTACGGCACCTTCTCTACCTGGATCGGCGAGGTGGACAAAAATCACGCCTGGGATCTGCTAGGTGATGCCAAGCGTGCCTTTGATGCAGCCGTGGCAGCCGGTCGGCTGAGCGGCGAACGCCTGCGCGAGGCGGAGCTGCAATTGGGGGTATGCGAAGGTTCCGACTGGTTCTGGTGGTTCGGCGATTACAATCCCGCCGATTCGGTGCGCGACTTCGATCGCCTGTTTCGCATGCAACTCGCCAAGCTCTACCGCCTCATCGGTGAGGAGCCACCTGCGTCCATCACTCACGTTCTGTTTCACGGCGGCGGTACGCCACAGATGGGCGGTGTGATGCGCCGCGGCCAGGAGAATACATAGGTACGAGATTCGAAGTGAAAGGTACGAGAGACGGTGCGCGCAGCACATGCATCCCTCGTATCTCGCACCCTGTCTCTCGTACCTGAACATTACAGGGATGAAGACTTCTCGCTTCTCCACAGCACCAGCAAGGTCTGCATGACTCAACACATCGCCCACACCCCGCTGCAGCGACGCCAGGCCGGTGTCCTGTTGCACCCAACGTCGCTGCCGGGGCCGTGGTACTGCGGCGATCTCGGCGCAGAGGCATGGCACTTCGTCGATTTTCTCGCCGCGGCGGGGCAGCAGGTCTGGCAGATCCTGCCGCTGGGACCCACCCACGAGGACCTGTCGCCCTATCAAAGCCTGTCGGCCCACGCCGGCAATCCGCAGTTGATCAGCATCGAAGCCTTGCAGGCACAGGGATGGCTGGAGGCGGTCATCCCCGATCCGCGCCGTGAGGCCAAGGCACCGCTCGTGGCCCATGCCTGGCAGGGGTTCCAGGCCCGGGCCGATGCGACGGCCCGGACGGACCTGCAGCAATTCATAGACAACACGCACTGGCTGGATGATTACATCCTGTTTTCTCTCATCAAACGCCTGGAAAATGGCCGCGGCTGGACCGAGTGGCCGGCGCCGCTGCGTGATCGCGATCCGGCAGCGCTGGCCGCTTTGCGTCAGCAATACGCAGACGAATTGGCAGTATTGCAGTTCGAACAGTTCGTATTCGACCAGCAGTGGCAGGCACTCAAGCGCCATGCCAATGGCAAGGGTATCGCCATCTTCGGCGACATGCCGATCTTCGTCGCGCACGACAGCGCCGATGTCTGGGCGCAGCGTGAGTGCTTCGACCTCGACGAAAGCGGCCGCCCCACGGTAGTGGCCGGGGTCCCCCCCGATTACTTCTCCGCCACCGGGCAGCGCTGGGGCAACCCGCACTACGATTGGGAGTGGATGGAGAGCGACGGTTTCGGCTGGTGGCGCCAGCGCCTGGAGGGGCAACTGCGCCTGTTCGACTTGGTGCGCATCGACCACTTCCGTGGCTTCGAGGCCTACTGGGAGATCCCCGCCCACGAGGAAACGGCGATCAACGGTCGCTGGATGAAGGCACCGGGTGATGCGCTGTTCGCGGCCTTGGCCGAACGTTTCGATCCGCTGCCGGTGGTGGCGGAGGATCTGGGCACCATCACCGCCGAGGTCACTGCGCTGCGCGATAAATACGCCCTGCCTGGCATGCGCATCCTGCACTTCGCCTTCGAGGGCGGCCCCGACAACCCCTATCTGCCGCACAACCACACGGAAAACAGCGTGGTGTATACCGGCACCCATGACAATGACACCACCCTGGGCTGGTGGAACAGCGGCAGCGAGTCTTTGCGTCACAGCGTGCTGGAGTATCTGGGCCAGCCGTCCGAGGCCATGCCCTGGCCGCTGATCCGAGCCGCCTACGCCTCGGTGGCGCGACTGGCCATCGTGCCGTTGCAGGACGTGCTGGAACTGGGCGGTGAGCATCGCATGAACACTCCGGGCACCACCGTGGGCAACTGGCGATGGCGCTTCCGCTGGGACCAGGTGGCGGCGGACCGGGCGCCGCGCCTGCGTCGTCTGGCGGAGCTGTACCGCCGCCTGTGACCACGGCCGTTCCCGTAATCTGAACGCCCTGGGAACTGTGACTGCCATAGCAGTCAACTGCCTGGATAGCCTATAACGTTGCAAGGGCTTGTCGTGCTAGGGAGGTGGCTATGTCGTGGGAAATGTTTGTCCTGGTGCCGGGTTCGCCGCTGCTGTCAGGCGTCATCTGGCTGGTGGTCGGTGTGGCCCTGCTATATCTGGCGCGCTCCGCCGCGCATCAGGCCATCGCTTCGGCCTCGCGCCTGTTGCACCACGCCTGCAAGCTGGCGGCCCGTTCGGTGCTGCTGGCGGAGCAGCGCCTCAAGCTGCGCAACACCGAGGTGTTGCTGGCCGCCGGCCGTGAGGCTGCCGAGCGCATCATCGAGCGCGAGTTCGAGCGTATCGATGCCTCCGTGCAGCGTGACCTGGCGGAGTATCCCGCCCTGCAGCGCCAGATGAGCGAGGCCATCACGCGACTCGAACAGGATTATCACGCCAGTGCCGAGGTGCCGCCGGAGCCGCCGGCCTGGGCCAAGGTGGTGGATGCCGTGGCCAAGATTGCGCCCAAGGAGCCGGTGGTGGGCGAGATCCTGGAGGACATCCATGATTCCATGGTGCGTGCCCAGCGCACCGCCATCGAGCAGTACCGCAACGACAACAGCAAGCGCCACCGCATCCTGAGCCGCATGATGCCGCTGTGGCGCAAGGTGGCGCGGGTGCTGGGCGAGATGGACAAGCGCGTCAACCGGCTGCTGGAGCGTTCCACTGCCATAGACCGACACATGGAGGCCTATGAGGACATCCTCAATCGCAGCCCGCGTGCCGAGCGTATGCTGTCGTCGTCGTCATTGACACAGTTCTTCATCGCCGGTGCCGTGCTGGCCGTGGCCATCGGCGGCGCCATCATTAACTTCCATCTCATCGCCCGTCCGATGCAGGAGATGGTGGGCGGCAGCAGCTACATCATGGGGTACAAGGCCGCCAACATCGCCGCTTTGGTGATCATCCTGGTGGAAGTGGCGATGGGGCTGTTCCTGATGGAGTCGCTGCGCATCACCCGTCTGTTCCCCATCATCGCGGCATTGGATGACCGCCTGCGTGTGCGCATGATCTGGGTGGCCTTCCTGTTCCTGCTCGCGCTGGCCAGCATCGAGGCCGGTCTGGCCTTCATGCGCGAGAAGCTGGCGCAGGACGACGCCAGTCTGGTGGCTTCGCTGGTGGGCGGGCAGGGGGAGATGAATGCGATCGCCGCCAATGTCTGGATCACCACCGCGGCGCAGATGGGCATGGGCTTCATCCTGCCCTTCGCACTTACCTTCGTCGCCATTCCGCTGGAGTCCTTCGTGCACTCCTCGCGCACGGTGCTCGGCCTCCTCGGGCAGGGGCTGCTGCGCGCATTGTCCTTCCTGCTGCGCCTGATCGGCAATGTGTTCCGCCACGGCGGCAACATGCTGATTCGGCTCTATGACCTGGTGATCTTCCTGCCGTTGTGGGTGGAGCAGAGGGTTCTGGCAAGGCGTCAGATGGCGCCGACCGGGCAGATCGCGGAGGATGCATCATGAAGCGACTGATTCTCGTCCTGACCGCGACGTTTGCGTTGCTGTTGACCGCCTGCAGCGATGAAACCTCTCACAGTCGCGGTGTCTACATGCTGCTCGACACTTCCGGCACCTATACCAGGGAGCTGGAAAAGGCGCAGCAGATCATCAACTTCGTGCTGGCCAAGCTGCAGCCGGGCGATTCCTTCGCCGTGGCGCGCATCAAGACCGGCAGCTTCAGCGAAAAGGACATCATTGCCCGTGTCACCTTTGATGGCCAGCCCAGCCGTGCCAACCTGCAGAAACGCCAGTTCCGCGAGGCGATCGACAAGTTCATCGCCAACGTCAAGCCCAGCGCCTACACCGACATCACCGGCGGCCTGCTGCAGGCCATCGAGTATCTGGATGAAAAGGCACCCGGCCGCAAGACGGTGCTGATCTTCTCCGACATGAAGGAGGAACTGGCGGCCGGCTATGTGCGCGACGCCATTCCGCTCAAGCTGGACGGTTTCGAGGTGATCGCGCTCAACGTCAGCAAGCTGCGCTCCGACAACATCGACCCGCGCGAATACATGGACCGCCTGGCGCAGTGGCGCCAGCGCGTGGAGGCGGGCGGCGGCTCCTGGCGGGTGCTGAACGACCTGGAGCGGCTGGAGACCTTGTTCGTCGACTGACGTAAACTGGTGTGCCCGAATCATCCGGTCACATCGCCATGCAGCGCACCATTCTCCATGTGGACATGGACGCCTTCTTTGCGGCGGTGGAGATCCGCGCGCGGCCGGAACTGGCGCAGCAGCCGGTGATCGTCGGTGGCGCCGCCGAGCGGCGCGGCGTGGTGGCGGCGGCCAGCTATGCGGCGCGCCGTTACGGCATCCACAGCGCCATGCCGACCGCCACCGCCTTGCGCCTGTGTCCTCAGGCCGTCCTGCTGCCGCCGCGGCATGACCACTACGCCGAGGTGTCGCAGCAGATCCGTGCCGTTTTCGAGCGCTATACCCCCCAGGTGGAGCCCCTGTCCCTGGACGAGGCCTTTCTCGACGTCAGCGGCAGCGAGCGGCTGTTCGGGCCGGGCGAGGCCATCGGCCGGCGCATCAAGGAGGAAATCCGCGCCGAGCTGGGGCTGGTGGCCTCCGTGGGGGTGGCCCCCAGCAAGTTCGTCGCCAAGATCGCCTCCGACATCGACAAGCCGGATGGTTTCGTGGTGGTGGCCCCGGAGCAGGTGCAGTCCTTTCTGGACCCCCTGCCGGTAGGACGGTTATGGGGGGTGGGCAAGGTCGGGGCGAAGGTCTTCGAGCGCCTGGGTATCACGACCATCGGCCAGTTGCGCTGCTACAGCCCGCGCCTGCTGCGGCAACATTTCGGCAATGCCGCCGGGCAGTTGTGGCAGCTGGCCCACGGCCGGGACGAGCGCCCAGTGGTGAGCGAGCGCGAGGCCAAGTCCATCTCCCAGGAGACCACCTTTCCCCGCGACATCGATGACTCCGGCGTGCTGCGTGCCTGGCTGCAGGATCTTGCCGCCCAGGTGGCGTGGCGCTTGCGCCGCCATGGCCTCAAGGGGCGCACTGTGCACCTGAAGGTGCGGCTGGCGGATTTTTCCACCCTCACCCGGGCCCAGACGCTGGCGCAGGCGACGGATATCACGGACGAAATCCGTCGTGTGGCATTGACTCTGTTCGAGCAGCGCCTGCCCCGCCCACTGCCGCCGCTGCGCCTGCTCGGTGTCGGAGTCAGCGGCTTTGCCGCCGTCCCGGGCCAGGACGACCTGTTTGCCGTGGCGGGACGTGAGCGGCAGAGCCGCCTCGATGCCGTGATGGACCAGGTGGCGGAGCGTTACGGCCGGGGCAGTATCGTGCGTGGCGTGGGGGCCGGCAAGAACGGCCCTGAACAGCGGTAATTCCTTGTTTTGCAATATGTGATAGATATCGCAACCCTGGCCAGGCCAGTGTCTTACGCTTTGTCCGTAGAAAAGTCGGGCTCCCCTGTGCAACAAAGCCCGAAGGAGCAGAGCAATGAACATTCCGACCACTGTGCGTAATTACCTCGCCCGCAAGGGCGGACAGTACAAGGTACATGCCGCAACAGCGGGTCTGTCGCTGGCCGACGCGGTGCGTGCCGCGCGGGTGCCGGTGCAGAAGCTGGTGCGCAGCGCCGTGCTCAAGGATGGTTCCAGTTATCTGATGGCGGTCTATCCGGCCACCCATCGCCTCGATTTGACCGTGCTCAACGGCAATTCCCGTCGCAATTTCGTGGCCTGCAGCAGCGAAGAACTGAAGACGCTGCTGGCCGACAGCGAGGTCGCGGCCCTGCCGCCGCTGGGTGAGCCCTACGGTATCAAGGTCATCGTTGACCGCAGTGTGGACGAGCTGGACGAGGTGTTCTTCACCCCCGGCATCGGCCACCTGTTCGTGCGTGCCCAGCAGAAAGATTTCACCCGCCTCACCGAAGGGGCCCTGCGCGGCCATCGCATCTCCAACCCGGTCAGCAAGGCGGCGACTCCGGCCGAGGGCAAGCGCGAGGGCATGAAGGAGAAGGTGGAGAAGGTGCATGCCCTGCCGGCGATGCCCGGCATCGCCACCCAGATCCTCGGTCTGCGCAACAACCCCTACGCCAACGCCAACGAGCTGGCGGCGGTCATCGAGCAGGATCCGAGCCTGACCGCCCAGTTGCTGCGCTATGCCGCCTCGCCGTTCTACGCCTACCAGGGGAAGCTGACCTCGGTGGAGCAGGCCATCGTGCGGGTGCTGGGTATGGACTTCGTGATGGACTTCTCCCTGGGCCTCGCCCTCGGCAAGTCCTTCCGCAATCCCAAGGACGGCCCGCTGGGATTGGATGCCTTCTGGCGCGACGCGCTGCACACGGCGGCACTGACGCAGACGTTGTGCAATGCCATCGAGTTCAGCCGTCGTCCCGCTCCCGGCATTGCCTACATGGCCGGCCTGCTGCACAACTTCGGCTTCCTGCTGCTGGGACATCTGTTTCCCGAGCAGTTCAAGCGCCTCAACAAGGCGGTGGCGGAGCAGCCGGATCGTTCCATTCTCGACCTGGAGCGGGAGATTGTCGGCGTGACCCACACCGAGATGGGGTTGTGGCTGGTGGATGCATGGAATCTGCCCAAGGAAATCGTCGAAACCGTGCGCGAGCATCACAACGGCGACTACCGTGGCGACTACGCCATCTATCCCAACCTGGTACACATCGCCAACCGCCTGCTGAAGCGCTTCGGCATGGGCGACGCCACCGGCATCGACCTGTCCGCCGAGCTGCTGGCGGCCGTGGGGCTGACCGAGGAGCAGGCGGAGGCGGCCCTGGGCACCGTGTTGCAGATGCGCGAGGGGCTGCAGTTCATGGCGCGCAAGATGGCTGCCTGAGTCATTCCCTTGCCGGAAAAACGAAACGGCCCGTCAGGGCCGTTTCGCATTTCGGGGGTGACAAACCGGCTACTGGCAGGTGCCGATGGCGTCCAGGCGGCAGCGCTTGCGGTCCACCCACATGGCACCGCCCAAACTGGCCTGTTCGAAGCGGGTGTCGAACAGGCGTGCGTCCACCAGCGAGGCGCGGGTCAGGTCGGCCGCGCGCAGATCCGCATATTGCAGATTGCTCTTCTCCAGACGGGCCTGCTCCAATCGGGCGCCCTGCAGGTTGGCCCGTTCCAGATCGGCCTGCAGCAGGTTGGCGCGGTACAGGTTGGCACGCTCCAGATTCGCCTGCTGCAACCGGGTCTGGCGCAGCTCGGCGCCGCTGAGATCGGCGCCGCTCAGGTCGGCGTTATCGAGAATGGCCTGGTAGAAACTGGCGCCGGCCAGTTGGCCGCCCTTGAGGCTGGCCTCGTTCATCTCTGCACGATCGAAACGGGCGCCGCGCAACAGGGCGCCGCTCAGGGTGGCCTGGCGCAGGTTGGCGCCGGTGAGGCGGGCACCGGGCAGATGGGCCTGATCCAGGTGTGCGCCGCTCAGGTCCGCAAAGTTCAGGTCGGCTCGGTCCAGGCGTGCCCCGCGCAGATCGGCAGCGCCGAACTTGCTGCGGGTGAGGACCGCGCCGCGCAGGTCGGCACCACGCAAATCCACTCCGCTCTTGTCGCAGTCGCGCCAGATGACGCCCGGTGCCGGCGCGTCATCGCAGGCGGCCAGGGCCGGCCAGGGGAGAAGCAGCAGGACGAGCAGCAGGAAATGACGAAGCATGGGGTTGTTGTTGTCTTGCCGGTGGTGCAAACACTGTACGCGATGGCGTCCTGTTTTGCAGCCATGGACGGTCACCAGAAGTCCTTGTCCCAGCGCTCGGGATGGGCCCAGAAGCGGGAGTTGAGCCAGTCCGGTGTGGTCTTGTAGTCGTCGAGGTCGAAGCGGTAGAGGTGATGCGCGCCGTTTGCGGCGGGATAGCGTCCCACCAGGATCAGGCCGAGGGCGAGTAGTTCGTTGTTGTCCCACGGGCCGGACCGTTCCGCCTGCAGGCCGCTGGGAAGAAGGAGCAGAAAGCGGCCGCCGTGCAGGTCGCGCAGGCGGGCGAGCAGCCGAGTGCCGCGGGTCTTGTCCAGCCGTTCCAGCAGATCGGCCACGATTACCAGATCGAAACGGCCCGGGGCCTGCGGGAGTTCGGCGAGATGCTGGGCGAGACGGCCGGGCGCGGCCGCGACGTACTCCAGCACGGTGCTGTCGCAGGGGGCTCCCAGGCACAACACGCTGCGCGGCTGCAAATGCTCAAGTAGCTGTCTCAGGTCTGCTTTATACTGCGCGTCCATGTTTGCATTGTGGACGCCATGCCCGGGGAGTGGAAGGGCTGGTGCGCCGTCCTGGCAGAGAGTGTGTGGTGAAAAAAATCTGGCAAATTCTGTGGTTCTGTGGGGTGGCGTGCGCCGCCGGGGCAGCGGTGGCGCAGGAGGAGATTCCCGCGGCGGGGGTGGCGATCCCCGAACTGGATGTGGCGGGGAGTGTGCGGCGCATGCTGGAGGCCTCCCGCACGGAGCCAGGAGAGGCGGCGGCGCAGCCTGCCGCCGCAGGTGTCCCGGGGGAGAACGCACCGGCTCCCGCCGCCGTACCCGTCGCACCACCGCCTGCGGCGGCAACACCGCCGGTGGCGCCCGGCGCCGCCCCCTCCCCGCTGCGTCCGGGTCCATCCGCGGCCCCGCCGGCGCGGCTTTCAGACCACGTGCCGCTGCCCGAGCGCGAATTCACCATCCGCAGCACCGACGACATCCGCGAACTGGCGCGCGAGCTGGAAGAGGCGAAGCGGCGCCAGCAGCGCTAGGGAAGCTCTGAATAAGTTCAGAGCTTCCGCGGCACAGGGATGTGTGGTTTTGTCCACGGATGGACTTATGTCGCGCAGCCCAGGGAGGGGCGGGAGCGACCTGAGAAGTCCAGGATGGACTTATTCAGACCTTCCCTAGTCGAGCAGGTGCGATACCAGGCCGTCGGCGAGCTTGGGCTCGAACCAGGTGGACTTGGGCGGCATCACCTCGCCGGCATCGGCGACGGCCATCAGCTGCGCCATCGACGTCGGGTGGAGGGCGAAGGCCACGGCCATCTCGCCGCTGTTCACGCGGCGCTCCAGTTCGGTGAGGCCGCGGATGCCGCCGACGAAGTCGATGCGCTTGTCGCGGCGCGGGTCGGCTATCCCCAGCACCGGTTCGATCAGGTTGTCCTGCAGCAGGCTGACATCGAGGCGCTTCACCGGGTCATCCTGCGGGACCAGTTCCGGCTTGATGGTCAGGCGATACCACTGGCCTTTCAGGTACATGCCGAACTCGCCGGCCCGGGCCGGTTTGCACTGTCCGCCGGTCTTTTCCACCGTGAATGCCTTGCTCACGGCGGCCAGGAAGCTGTCCGGCGTCTGGCCGTCGAGGTCCCTGATCACGCGGTTGTAGTCGAGGATTTGCATCTGATTGTCAGGGAAGATCACCGACAGGAAGTAGTTATAGGGTTCTTCGCCGTTGTGGTTGGGATTGGCGGCCTTGCGCGCGGCGGCCACGCGCGAGGCGGCGGCGGAGCGGTGGTGGCCGTCGGCGATGTACAGGCAGTCCATGGCGTCGAAGGTGCGTGTGATGAGATCGATGCGCGCGCTGTCGGTGACGCGCCAGATGGAGTGGCGCACGCCGGTGTCGGCGGTGATGTCGATGTCCGGCGCGGCGGTCACGGCGTGAGCGACCAGTTCGTCGATCACGGTACTGTGTTTGTAGGTGAGGAACACCGGGCCGGTCTGCGCGCTCAGGCTGTCGATCTGGCGCACGCGGTCGTCTTCCTTGTCCGGACGGGTGAATTCGTGTTTGCGGATGCGATTGTTGTCGTAGTCGCTGACGCGGGCGGCGGCGACCAGGCCGATCTGCTGATGGCTGCCCATGATCAGGCGGTAGAGGTAATAACAGGGTGCCGGGTCTTGTTGCAGCACGCCTTCCCTGAGCATGCGCTCGAAGTTTTCCTTGCCCTTGGCGTAGACGCGGGGGTCATACGGATCGATGTCCGGCGCCAGGTCGATCTCCGGCTTGGAAATGTGCAGGAAGCTCCAGGGTTTGTCCGCCGCCCGCTGGCGCGCCTCGTTGCTGTCGAGCACGTCGTAGGGCGGGGCGGCTACCTCGGCGGCGCGGTTGGGGGCGGGGCACAGACCGGCGAAGGGGCGAATCAGGGGCATGGCTCTTTCCTGTCGGTTATTGTCGTTGCAGTTTCGGGTTGCGATGCTGCGCTGTTGAGGTTTGTGACAGCCGCAACGTGTTTATGAACCGACACGCATGTCGGCGAGCGGGTCCTTGGGCGGCATCTGCAGATAAAAGCCCCTGTCCGCCAGGCCGGCGAGCACCTCGGCGACATTGGCGCGGGCCAGTTTGCGCTCCGGATTCAGTTCCAGCTCCATGACGAATACGGGTTGGCCCATGGTGTCCATCAGGATCGGCGGCACGTCCTTGAAGTCGTCCTGCCTGGGCAGGTAGAGATAGAGCTGATCTTTTTTGCTGCTTTTGTAGATGAAGCATTTCATGGTGATATTCCTGCGGTTCAGGCCAGGGCGGCGCCGGTGACGGCAGAATCGGCGCGCAGGGGAAGCTGCTCCTCCGCTGCCGGCAGCAGGGCGATGAGGCGATCACCGTCATGCAACGCAATATCGCCGCCGGTGACGACCTCCAGTGCGCCGCCGGCCGTGAGCACGAACAGCGGGATATGGCGTGGCTGCTGTTCCGCCTCCGCCGGGTTGAGCACGGCGAGGCGGCCGCCGCGGGTCAGTATGCCGCCGAGTTGGGTGAGGGTGTATTCACCACCGCACAGGCGGGTGGCGGCATAGTGGCGGCCGATGGCGCTCTTGCTGCTGGAGCGCTTTTCCTCGGCGGTGAGCAGGGAGTAGACGCGGCCGGCGCCGAATTCACTGGCATAGCGCTGGCAGGCCTGGGCGTTGAGGGCCGGACGGTGCGACATGGCGAGCAGGTGGCCGATGCCGATGAGATCCAGGCTGCGATCGGCCTGTTCCGATACCGGGTGGCCGAGGAAGGTGGTAAGGCCGTCCATGCGTGCCTGGTGGATGTCCTCCCAGTCGGTGTCGGCCAGCACGGCGCGCACGCCTGCGGCCTCCAGGGTGCGGGCGATGGCGCGGGCCACGCCGTGGGCGCCGATGATCAACACGCCGCGCGGTGCCGCCTCGGCCACACCCAGCAGCCGTCCCAACGGGTAGGCGGTGAGGTGCTGCAGCAGCAGCGCACCCAGCACCAGGAGCAGAATCAGGGAGAGCAGAGGTGCGGCGGTGTCCGGCAATTGCAGGCTGAGCAGGGCGGCGGTGGCGGTGGCCATGATGCCGCGCGGGGCGAGCCAGCCGGCCAGCAGCCGCTCACGCCAGTTGAGCGGTGAGCCGAGGGTGGCGAGCAACACCGCCAGCGGCCGTGCGGCGAGCAGGATCATGCCGAGCAGCAGCAGGACTTCATGGCCGGGCAGGGCGAGTTGCGCGGGTTCCAGCCGTGCAGCGATGACGATGAACAGCAGGGACAGCAGTGTCGCGCTGAGGCTTTCCTTGAAGCCGACATGGTCGCGCAGCGGCAGGTCTTTCATGTTGGCCAGGGCCATGCCCATGACGATGACGGTGAGCAGGCCCGCCTCCTGTTCCAGGGTGCTGGCGAGGGTGAAGTTGCCCAGCACCAGGGCCAGGGTGGCGATGTTGACCAGATGCGGCGGCAGCAGGTGATTGCGCAGCAGCAATGCCAGCAGGTAGGCCCCGGCGATACCCAGGGCACCGCCGGCGAGGAGGGCACTGGCGAAGGCCAGCAGCGGATCGTGTTGGTCGCCGGCCATCAGCCAGGCGTGCAGCAGCACGGCGAGCAGGGTGGCGAAGGGGGCGAGCAGGGCGGCCTCCTGGCGCAGCAGGGTGCCGAGACGGGCGCCGGGACGGGCGCGGCGCAGCAGGGGCAGCAGTTCGCTGTTGCCGCTGATCAGGGCGATGGCGCCGAACAGGGCGGCCACCAGCCAGGGCAGGCCCAGCAGCAGGTGGGCGGCGGCGGCGATGAGCAGGCCGTTGAGCAGGGCGCCGAGGCTCACCAGCCGGAGCACCGTGCCGCCGAGACCGCTGAGGTCGTTGAGGCGGAAGCTCAGGCTGCCTTCGAACAGGACGATGGCCACTGTCAGGGACAACAGCGATGGCAGCAGGCCGCCAAACAGGGTGTCGGGTCGGATCAGGCCGCTGAACGGCCCGGCCAGGACGCCTGCCAGCAGCAGCAACAGGATTACGGGGAGGCGCAGACGCCAGGCGAGCCACTGGCAGGCGACGGCCGCCAGGGCGAGGCCGGCCAGGGCAGAGGTGGTGTGGTCGAACATGGAAATCAAACGTCCTCGGCAGCAACCCGCCGTTGGTTCGCCGGCGGGGCCGCAAGTTTAACCTGAATCGAGGGGTTACGGAGGGAAAGGGCGTCAGGCCGGGAGCTGGCTCTCCACCACGGTCACCTGCTCGCGCAGGTCGTCCAGCTCGTTACGCAGTCGTTCCAGGCGGGCGATGAGGTCATGCAGGGTTTGATTGTTCTCCCCGCCGTCCTCGTCGATGCCGCTGAGCAGTTCAATGGCAGTGGTGATGGAGAAACTGGCGTCGGAGAGGTCGTGGCGAATGTTGTCGTAGCTGTTCATGAGTGTGCCGCATGCTATATGCCGTAGCCACAGTATGGGATTTGTCGGCTACTCCGTCCACCGAGCACGTTTCTCAACAATCGAGGCGATGGAATAATCCACGGCCATCGCGCCACTCTAGGCACATGCGCCGTTGCCATAGCGGTCACCCAATCAAAATCAGTCCGAGGAGTTGCAATGTCCATTTCGCGTCGTCAGTTCATTCAATTGATGGGTATCGCCGGTGCCGCCGCCATGGCGCCGGGCCTGGCCTTCGGCAAGAAGGGTGGTTCCGCCCTGTACGATATGCCCAAATTCGGCAATGTCAGCCTGCTGCACATCACCGACACCCATGCCCAGCTGCAGCCCATCTACTTCCGTGAACCCAACGTCAACCTCGGCGTCGGCGGCTCCTACGGCAAGGCGCCGCACCTGGTGGGCGACAAGCTGCTGGCCCATTTCGGCATCAAGCCCGGTTCCATCGAGGCCCACGCCTTCACCTACCTGAACTTCGCCGAAGAGGCGCGCAAGTACGGCAAGGTCGGCGGTTTCGCCCACCTCGCCACCCTGGTCAAGCAGATCCGCGCCGAGCGCGGCGACGGCAATTCCCTGCTGCTGGACGGTGGCGACACCTGGCAGGGTTCCGGCACCGCCTACTGGACCCGCGGCAAGGACATGGTCGGCGCCTGCAACCAGCTCGGCGTCGACATCATGACCGGCCACTGGGAGTTCACCTACCTGGACCGCGAGGTGCTCGACAACATCAAGGATCTCAAAGGCGAATTCCTGGCGCAGAACGTTACCGTGAAGGAGGAGGCGCTGTTCGACGGTTTCCCGTCCTTCGACGAAAACACCGGCCACGCCTTCAAGCCCTACACCATCCGCAACGTCGGTGGTGTGAAGGTGGCGGTGATCGGCCAGGCCTTCCCCTACACCCCCATCGCCAATCCGGCGCGCTTCATCCCCAACTGGACCTTCGGCATCCGCGACGAGGCGATGCAGGAGATGGTGGACAAGGTGCGCAACGAAGAGAAGGCCGAGCTGGTGGTGGTCCTCTCCCACAATGGCATGGACGTGGACCTGAAGATGGCCTCGGTCGTTTCCGGCATCGACGTGATCTTCGGCGGCCACACCCACGACGGCATGCCGGCGCCGTCCATCATCAAGAACCGCGGCGGCCAGACCCTGGTCACCAACGCCGGTTCCAACGGCAAGTATCTGGGCGTGATGGACCTGGACGTGCGCGGCGGCAAGGTGCGCGACTTCCGTTACCGCCTGCTGCCGGTGTTCTCCAACCTGCTGCCGGCCGACGCCGAGATGCAGGCCTACATCGACAACGTGCGCAAGCCCTACCTGGGCCAGCTCAACGAGAAGCTGGCCACCGCCGGCGAGCTGCTCTACCGCCGTGGCAACTTCAACGGCACCTTCGACCAGATCATCTGCGACGCCCAGCGCGTGGTGGGCGATGCGCAGATCGCCCTGTCGCCGGGCTTCCGCTGGGGCACCACGGTGCTGCCGGGCCAGGACATCACCATGGAGCACGTGCTGGACCAGACCTGTACCACCTACCCGGAGACCTACGTGCGCGAGATGGACGGTGCCGAGGTGAAGCTGATCCTGGAGGACGTGCTCGACAACCTGTTCAACGAAGACCCCTACTTCCAGCAGGGCGGCGACATGGTGCGCGTATCCGGCCTCGACTACGTGTGCGACCCGACGGCGAAGATGGGCAGCCGCGTCAGCGAGATGCGCCTCGACAACGGCAAGGCCGTCGAGGCCGGCAAGAAGTACAAGGTGGCCGGCTGGGCCACCGTCGGCGCGCAGTCGGAGGGCCGTCCGATCTGGGACGTGGTGGCCGACTACCTGCGCGACCAGAAGGTGGCCAAGGTGAAGAAGTTCAACACGCCGAAGCTGAAGGGCGTCGCCGGCAATCCCGGCATCGCCGATTACCCCGCCTGACCGTTGTGCCGCAACCGTCTGCCGCACTGAGGCGGCAGGCGGTCGCCGCGCCGCCATGGCGGCGGACTCCCCGTTGTTACCCCGTGCGCGTACAATGGCCCTTTCCTTTGCGCAGGTGGGCCCATGCATATCCTCGTCATCGAGGACAATCCGGACCTCAACGCCAATCTGATCGACTATCTGGGCGGACGCGGTCATAGCGTGGACGTGGCCTATAACGGCTACGCCGGGCTCGGCTTTGCACTGGAAAAACGCTACGACGCCATCGTGCTCGATCTGATGCTGCCCGGCATCGACGGCCTGGAGGTGTGCGCCAGGCTGCGCCGTGAAGGCATCACCACGCCGGTGCTGATGCTCACCGCGCGCGACAGTCTGGAGGACAAGCTGGACGGTTTCGCCAGCGGCGCCGACGACTACCTGATCAAGCCCTTCGCCCTGCTGGAGCTGGAGGCGCGTCTGGAGGCCCTGAGCCGGCGCCAGCGTCCGGAAAGTGAAAGCGGTGCGCACCAGCTGCGTGTCGCCGATCTGGTGCTCGACACCGGCACCTGCCGCGTGACCCGCGGCGGTCGGCCCATCGAACTGTCGCCGATCCCGCTCAAACTGCTGGAACTGTTGATGCAGCGTTCCCCGCAGGTGGTGCGCCGCGCCGAACTGGAGCGCGCCGTCTGGGGCGACAATCCGCCGGACAGCGATGCGCTGCGCGCCCACCTGCACAGCCTGCGCAATGCCATCGACAAGCCCTTCGCCGTGCCGCTGCTGCACACCGTGCGCGGTTTCGGTTACCGCCTGAGCGAGTCCGATGCAGTTTAGCCTCAGCCTGCGGCTGCGCGTGGCGACGGGTTTTGCCCTGCTGTGCGTGGCCGTCAGCCTGGCCCTCGGCGGCTGGGTCTACTTCACCTCGCGCGACCTCGAAGAACGCCTCATCGACGAGGCGCTGGCGGCCGAACTCGAGGACTACAAGGCGCGCCTGGCGCGCAATCCGCAATCGCTGCCGCCGCTCACCGCCACGGTGCGCGGTTATCTGCTGCCGCGCAGCGCATCGCCCGACGAACTGCCGGCGGCGCTGCGCGTGCTCAGCGCCGGTTACCACACCCTCGACGTGGAGGGCACCAGTTATCGCGTCGCGGTTTCCGCCAGCGATCACTGGACGCTGTACATGCTGCACAGCCGTGCCCAGGTGGAATACCGCGAGCGCCGTCTGATTGCCGTGGTACTGTTCGGCATCATCGCCACCGCGTTGCTGTCGGCGGCGGGCGGCTGGTGGCTGGCCGGCCGGGTGATTGCGCCGGTGGGCGAGCTGGCGCGGCGCGTGCGTGAGCGCGATGCCGCCGATCTGGTGAGCCCCTTCGCCGAGGGCCTGCCGCACGACGAGGTGGGCGAGCTGGCCCATGCCTTCGAGCGCTACCTCGCGCGCATGCTCGCCTTCGTCGAGCGCGAGCGCGCCTTTGCCGCCGACGCCAGCCACGAGCTGCGCACGCCGCTGGCGGTGATCCAGGGCGCGGTGGAGGTGTTGCAGGCCGACCCGCAGCTCGACCCGAAGATGCGTCCCCGCGTCGAGCGTATGGCGCGCGCCGTGCGCGGCATGGCCGATCTCACCTCCACCCTGCTGATGCTGGCGCGCGAGCGCCCCGGCCCGGCCCCGGCCTTCACCCCCTGCCCGGTGGATGAGGTGCTGCGCGAGGTGATCGAGCAGCACCAGCACCTGCTGCAGCACAAGCCGGTGCAACTGGAGTTGCACATCGAGGCGCGGCCGGAGGTGGCGGTGGAGCGGCCGTTGCTGGCCATCGCCCTCGGCAATCTGGTGCGCAACGCCTTCGCCTATACCGAGCAGGGGCAGGTGGCGATCACGCTGACTGGTACCGATATCACCGTCGCCGATACCGGACCGGGCGTGCCGCCGGAGGACCTGTGTTGCCTGTTCGAGCACACCGCGCATTCGCGCCGCGCCACCCGCGGTGCAGGTATTGGCCTGCCGCTGGTGAAGCGCATCGCCGACCGCCAGGGCTGGCGCGTCTCCGTCAGCAGCGCGGCGGGGCAGGGGGCGACCTTCCGCCTCGTCTTTCGCACACAGCCTTGACCGATTCTTGACGTTTCCTTGACCGCGGCTTGACCGCGCCCGCCGTAACCTCGGGGTGATTTACCCCACCGCACGGCGCGGCCGTCGCGCCCCAGTCGAGGAACCGTATGTCGTCCGCAAAGACTCTCACTGCGTCCCGTAGCGCAGGTGCCCTGTCCTGTCCGCTCTGGCTCGCCCGCCTGTTGCCCTTCATCCGCTGGTGGCCGATGGTCAACCGCAACACCCTGCGCGCCGATTTCATGGCCGGCCTCACCGGCGCGGTGGTGGTGCTGCCGCAGGGCGTGGCCTTCGCCACCATCGCCGGCATGCCGCCGGAATATGGTCTGTATGCCGGCATCGTCCCGGCCATCGTCGCGGCGTTGTGGGGTTCGTCCTGGCATCTGGTGTCCGGTCCCACCACGGCGGCCTCCATCGTGGTGTTCTCCAGCCTGTCGGCCTTCGCCGAACCGGGCAGCATCGACTACGTGCGCCTGGCGCTGACCCTGACCTTCATGGTCGGCGTACTGGAGCTGATGATGGGGCTGGCGCGTCTCGGCACGCTGGTGAACTTCATCTCCCACTCGGTGGTGATCGGTTTCACCGCCGGCGCGGCCCTGCTTATCGCCGGCAACCAGATCAAGCATTTCTTCGGCCTCGACATGCCGCGCGGCCTGCATTTCCACGAAACCCTGTTGTACCTGTTCCGGCAGTTCGGCGAGATCAATCTGTACGTCACCGGCGTAGCGGTGCTCACCCTGCTGGCGGGCCTGGCCTGCAAGCGCTGGCTGCCGCGCATTCCCTACATGATCACCGCGATGGTGGCCGGCAGCGTGGCGGCGGCGATCCTCAATCAGTGGCTGGGCCAGGACGTCACCGGCATCCGCACCGTGGGCGCGCTGCCCGGCGGCCTGCCGCCGCTGTCGGCCCCCGACTTCAGCCTGGACACCATCAAGCAACTGGCACCGGCGGCCCTGGCCACCACGCTGTTTGCGCTGACCGAGGCGGTGTCCATCGCCCGTTCCCTCGGCGCCCGCGCCAACCAGCACATCGACGGCAACCAGGAATTCATCGGTCAGGGCCTGTCCAACATGGCCGGCAGTTTCTTCTCCGGGTATGTCGCCACCGGCTCGTTCAACCGCAGCGGCCTCAACTTCCAGGCGGGCGCGCGCACGCCGCTGTCGGCGGTGTTCGCCGGTGCGCTGCTCGCCGGCGTGATCGTGCTGGTGGCGCCGCTCGCCGCCTACCTGCCCAATGCGGCGATGGCGGCGATCCTGTTCCTGGTGGCCTGGGGGCTGATCGATTTCCACCACATCCACAAGATCATCCAGGCCAGCCGCGAGGAGACGATGATTTTGGCGGTCACCTTCTTCGCCACCCTGTTCCTGGAACTGGAGTTCGCCATCCTCGCCGGTGTCATACTGTCGCTGGTGCTGTACATCAACCGCACCTCCAAGCCCAAGCTGTTGCCGCGCGTGCCCAACCCGGCCTCGCCGCGTCGCGAGTTCGTCACCGACGGCACACTGCCGGAATGTCCGCAGCTGAAGCTGTTGCGCCTCGATGGTTCGCTGTTCTTCGGTGCCGTGAACCACGTGGCCGAATCCATGCGCCGCCTCACCGAGGGACACCCGCTGCAAAAGCATCTGATGATCTCCGCCACCGGTATCAATTTCATCGATGTGGCCGGCGCCGAATTCCTCGCCCAGGAGGCCAAGCGCCGCCGCGCCGCCGGCGGCGGGCTGTATCTGATCCGTGTCAAGCCGTCGGTGCTGGAGATGCTGGAGCGCGGCGGCTACATCGAGGACATCGGCCGTGACCGCATCTTCACCGGCAAGACCGTGGCACTGTCCAGCGTGATCCCGACCCTGGACGCCGATGTCTGCCGCGGCTGCACCACGCGCATCTTCCACGAATGCGCGCAGCGGCCGGGCGCGGCGCAGCAGGCGCAGGCTTGAACACCAGGCACCGTTGCGTGTTCGCAGGCGGAATGTGCCGAATTGGTATCCAGGTTGTTGTGGCTCGGACTTCAGCCCGAACCACAGAATTCGCGCAGGTCGTTCGGTTACCAGCCCGGAGCGGCTAGTTAGGGAAGGTCTGAATAAGTCCATCCTGGACTTTTCAGGTCGCTCCCACCCCTCCATGGGCTCCGCGCCATAAGTCCATCCGTGGACAAAACCACGCCCATCGAAAAGTGTGATTTTCGCTTGGCTTCATTTTCCAACGAGTTATCGTCGTTGAAAATTGGCGGCACATCCCTGTGCCGCGGAAGCTCTGAACTTATTCAGAGCTTCCTTAGCTGCCGATGCCCGCGTGCAAGAGGTGGGGTGTGATGTGCTGCATGCGGGAGATGACGAGCACAGGAGCGTGCGTCTGGTGCGCTGGTGTGAGGGCCGCGCCGCTCTGATTGTTTCGCTCCGCTGTTGTGGATTTACTGCAGCCTCCCCGGCCAGCCGGGGAGGCTATTTTTTTTTGTGCTACATCACGCTGTGGTTGATGAGGAAGTGCAGCCAGATGCTGCCGGCGTAGCCGAGGGCGATGGCCCAGGTCCACTTGAGGTGGGCGAAGAAGGTGTAGATGCCGCGCGCCTGGCCCATCAGGCCGACGCCGGCCGCCGAGCCGATGGACAGCAGCGAGCCACCGACACCGGCGGTGAGCGTCACCAGCAGCCACTGGCCGTGGGACATCTCCGGGTACATGGTCAGCACGGCGAACATCACCGGGATGTTGTCCACCACCGCCGACAGCAGGCCGATGGCGATATTGGCCCAGGTGGCGCCGATACCCTGATACAGCCAGGCAGAGGCGTGCGCCAGATACCCTATGGTGCCGAGGCCGCCGACACACAACACCACGCCGTAGAAGAACATCAGGGTGTCCCACTCGGCGCGTTTCATGCTGATGAAGATATCGAACGGCTTGTGCCTCGGTTTGACATAGGGCGCCAGCTCGCCCAGGTCCAGGGTCTCGGGACCACGGATGCTCTCGTGCTTGAGTTCGTGGCGGCGCAGCAGGTAGCCGTACAGCTTGAGCACGCCGAGGCCGGTCATCATGCCCAGCACCGGCGGCAGGTGCAGGAAGCTGTGCATGGACACGGCCAGCGCGATGGTGGCGATGAACAGTATCACCACCACATAGCCGCCGTATTTCACCTCGATCTTTTCCGACACCGCCGGCGGCCGGCCCTGCGGTACGGCGAAGGACATCAGCGCCGCCGGGATCAGCCAGTTGGCCAGGGAGGGGATGAACAGGGCGAAGAACTCGTTGAATTCGATGATGCCCTTCTGCCACACCATCAGCGTGGTGATGTCGCCGAAGGGGCTGAAGGCACCGCCGGCGTTGGCGGCCACCACGATGCTGATGCACGACAGCACGATGAACTGGGTGTTGCCGGCACCCACCGCCATCACCACCGCGGCCATCAGCAGGGCGGTGGTCAGGTTGTCGGCGATGGGGGAGATGAAGAAGGCCAGTACGCCGGTGATCCAGAACACCGCGCGCAGGGAAAAGCCGCGCGACACCAGCCAGGCGCGCAGGGCGCTGAAGAGTTGCCGCTCTTCCATGGTGTTGATGTAGGTCATCGCCGCCAGCAGGAACAGCATCAGTTCGGCGTACTCCATCAGGTTGTGGCGGATGGCGGCGCCGGCGGTGTGGGTGTCGCCATGCATGGCATAGGCCGTGCCCACCAGGATCCAGATGATGCCGGCGGCGACGAGGACCGGCTTGGACTTGCGCAGGTGGAGGAATTCTTCCGTCACCACCAGGGCGTAGGCCAGCACGAAGACCACGACGGCGACGATGCCGAACCAGGTGGCCGTCAGGTCCAGGGCGGGGGCCCCTTCACTGGCCAGGGCGGCGGGGGAGAGCAGCAGGGCAGACAACAGACCGGACAACGACAGCAACGCGCGCATAGAAACTCCTGTCACACCAGAACGGGTTTACGGATAGGCTGAAATCGGGGGTGACGCATACTACCACATGGCGCAGCCGTCGCCGCCGCGAGGCCACGATGGCAGGCGCGGCGGCGGGATCAGGCGGCGTCGCGTTCCATGCGGGCGGCGATGAGGGACAGCGGCAGGGCGATCAGGGCCAGCATGTCCAGGCGGTGGGAGAGCAGGGGGACGAAGGGCAGCAGCACGGCCAGCACGGCCAGCAGCAGGGCCGGCACCGACTTGAGGCGGCGGAACAGGGGGGCGGCAGGACGGGATACGGCCACGGCAGACTCCACGGGGCTTTGGGAACGTGCCCTGCAGCTTAATGGGGGTAGGGTGAAGTGGCGGTCAAGATCGCGTGAATATTTGGTGAAGCCGGGAGAAAATGGCGTCCCCGCCCGCTGTGGCCGGCGGGCCGGTCAGGTCTCCGTTTATGTTAACCTGTGCCGAAAATTTGTCTTTTCGCATCCCCCCTGACTCTGAAGACGCCATCCGGACATCGATGCGCCTATCCTTTCTGCTCCGCAACAAGATCACCCTCAGCGTGCTGGTGGCGCTGGTGCTGGGTTTCGCACTGTTGCTGTGGCGTGAATATGCGGTACAGCGCGCGGAGCTGCAGCAAGAGGAGCAGGTCCACGTCACGGTGGCGGCCGACATGCTGGCGGCGGCGCTGCGGCCGAGCGTCATGAGCGGTGATATCGCGGCGGTGGAGCGGCTGGTGCATCGCCTGGCGGACGGGCGTTGGCTGGGTTTTGTCCGGGTCTATGGCCGCGACGGCCTGCTCGCCGAGGCCGGGCGCCCGGCGGCGGGGCGGGCGCTGGTAGCCGACGCGCTCATCGCCGACGGTGATCAGGCCTGGGGGCGGGTGGAGGTCGGGCTGGCGTTGGATCACGGCGGCCATGTGCAGTGGCTGGGCCTCAATGTCCCGGGGGGGACCTTGCTGCTCATTGGGTTCGGCCTGGCGGCCGTCTTCGGCTTGATGGGGCTGTTGTTCCGCGACCTGCGTCGTCTGAAGGAAGGGGCGCGGCGCATCGCCGGCGGCGAATATGGTTATCAGTTGCCGGTGGAGGGTAACGATGCCCTGGCGCAGGCGGTGGCCGCCTTCAATGCCATGTCGCGCAGCCTGCACCAGGCCCATCACCTCGACATGGAGCGGGAGCGCGCCCTGCGTCTGAGCGAGATGCGGCTGGCCGAGGCGCAGCGCATCGCCTCCCTCGGCCACTGGGAGTGGCATTACACCAACGATCGTGTCCACTGGTCGGACGAGATCTATCACGTATTCGGGCTGTCGCCCCAGGCCACGGCGGCCAGCTTCGAGGATTTCCTCAATTTCGTGCACGAGGCCGATCGCGCCGAGGTGCGTGCGGCGGTGGAGCAGGCGCTGACCCACCAGCGTCCCTTCAACATCGTGCACCGCATCGTGCGCCGTGACGGCGAGGAGCGCTGGGTGCGCCAGCGCGGCGAGGTATTCCGCGCCGCCGACGGGACCCCGTTGCGCATGGTGGGGACGGTGCAGGACATCACCGAAGGACGCCGCGTCACGGAGGCGCTGCGCAACCAGCAGTACTGGCTGGAGACGCTGCTCGATGCCATGCCCGACTTCGTCTGCTTCAAGGACGGTGTCGGCCGCTGGCTGGTGGCCAACCGCTTCGGGCTGCGTACCTTCGGGCTGGACGGGGTCGAGTATCGTGGCCGCACCGATCAGGAACTGGCGCAACTGAGCCCGTTCTACCGCGATGCGCTGCAGGCCTGTGCCGGCAGTGACGATGCGGTGTGGCAGGCCGGCAAGGCGCTGTGGACCGAGGAGGTGATCCCGCGTCCCGACGGCCCCAGCCTGCTGTTCGAGATCGGCAAGGTGCCGCTGTACAACGATGACGGCAGCCGCAAGGGGTTGGTCGTCGTCGGCCGTGACGCCACCGAGCGGCGCCGTGCCGAGGCGGAGTTGCAGGACAAGAGCCGCCAGATCATCTCCCTGCTGGAGAGTACCACCGACGCCTATCTGGCGGTGGACGGCAACTGGCGCATCACCTATTTCAATGCCGAGGCGGAGCGTCTGCTGGAGGTGCCGCGGCAGGACGCCCTGGGACAGGAGCTGTGGGACGTGGCGCCGGAGCTGGCCAGCAGTTTCTACAAGCGCTTTGCCCAGGCGTTGCGCCAGCAGAGCAAGGAGCAGTTCGAGGGCTATTATCCGCCGCTGCAGAAATATTTCGAAACCCACCTCTATCCGTCGGCGGAAGGCTTGTGGGTGTTCTTCCGTGATGTCACCGAGCGGCGCCGCAACGAGGCGGCACTGCGCGAGAGCAGCCGGCGCAACGAGGCGGTGCTGGAAAACATCCTCGACGGTATCGTCACCATCGACGGCAACGGCCTGATCACCGGCTTCAACCATGCGGCAGAGCGGATCTTCGGCTATCGCGCCGGCGAGATCATCGGCCGCAGCGTGACCCTGTTGATGCCGGAACCCTACCGCAGTCAGCACGAGGCCTTCGTGCACCGCTACCTCACCGCGCGCGACAGCAGTCAGGCACTGGGCCGCACGCGCGAAATGGTGGGCGTGCGGAGCGACGGCAGCACCTTCCCGCTGGAAATCTCCCTGTCCGAGGCCACGCAGCAGGAGCAGCCGCTGTTCATCGCCGCGCTGCGCGATCTCACCGAACGCCGCGCGGCGGAGGAAAACATGCGCCTCGCCGCCAAGGTCTTCGACAACAGCGTCGAGGGCATCCTGGTCACCGATGCCGGCGGCCACATCCTGCGCGTCAATCATGCCTTCACCGCGATCACCGGTTATACCGAAGAGGAAATCCTCGGCAAGACGCCGGCGGTGCTCAAGTCGGGACGCCACGGCGAGGATTTCTATCAGACCATGTGGGCACGGCTGCATGCCGAGGGCAAGTGGCAGGGCGAGATCTGGAACCGGCGCAAGAATGGCGAGGTGTATCCGGAGTGGCTATCCATCAACCTACTGCCCGATGCCAGCGGCCAGGCCAGCCACTACGTGGCCATTTTCAGCGACATCACCGAAAAGAAAGAGGCGGAGCAGCGCATCTATCACCTGGCCTACTACGACCCGCTCACCGAGCTGCCCAACCGCACCATGTTCCATGGCCGCCTGCTGCAGGCCATGGCCGAGGCCAAGCGCAGCCGGCGCATGGTGGCGCTGCTGTATATCGATCTGGACCGTTTCAAGAACATCAACGACACCTTGGGCCACTTCATCGGCGACGAACTGCTCAAGGAGGCGGCGCGGCGCCTGTCGATGCACGTGCGCGATTGCGACACCGTGGCCCGCCTCGGCGGCGACGAATTCGTCATCATGCTCACCGACCTGACTCACGAGACGGAGATCGCCCACATTGCGCAAAAGGTGCTTACGGCGATGGGCGCACCGTTCCAACTGCTCGGACATGAGGTGTTCGTCACCACCAGTGTCGGCATCAGCGTGTACCCGCAGGATGCCCAGTCGCTGGATGACATGATCAAATACGCCGATACCGCGATGTATCACGCCAAGGAGGCCGGGCGTAACAACTACCAGTTCTATCGCAGCGAGATGAATGCCTCCGCCTTCGAGCGGCTGGTGATGGAGAACAGCCTGCGCCGCGCCCTCGAGCGCGAGGAATTCGAGCTGTATTTCCAGCCGCAGAATGCCTTGCACGACGGCCGCATCATCGGCGTCGAGGTGCTGCTGCGCTGGCGCCATCCGGACCTCGGCATGGTGATGCCGTCGCAGTTCATCCCGGTGCTGGAGGAGAGCGGCATGATCGTGCAGGTGGGCGAGTGGGTGCTGCATGCAGCCTGCCAGCAGATCGCGCGCTGGCAACAGGCGGGATTTGCGCCCCTGCGTGTGGCGGTGAACCTGTCGCCGCGCCAGTTCTGTCAGAGCAATCTGTTGCAGACCGTGCGTGCTGCGCTGGCGGCAAGCGGCGCCGATCCGGCCTGGCTGGAGCTGGAGATCACCGAGAGCAGCCTGATGGGCAACGCCGAGGCCGGCGCCGCCATGCTGCGCCAGCTGAAGGCGCTGGGCATTTCACTGTCGGTGGACGATTTCGGCACCGGCTATTCCTCGCTCAGTTATCTGAAGCGCTTCCCCATCGATACCCTGAAGATCGATCAGTCTTTCGTGCGCGACGTGACTACCGACACCGACGATGCCGCCATCGCCGGCACCATCATCGCCATGGGCCACAGCCTCAATCTGCACGTGCTGGCCGAGGGTGTCGAGACCATGGAGCAGCTGCAGTTCCTGCGTGCCCACGGCTGCGATCAGGTGCAGGGTTTCCTGTTCAGCAAGCCGCTGCCCGCTGCCGACATCGAGCGGATGCTGGTTGAAGGTCGCCGCTTGTCACTGGACGCGGTGGCGACGGAAACCGTTCACGGCAATCCCTAGCGATGCTGAGTCAACACGGATAGAACAGGTGTTGCTTATTCCGGTTCACCATGGCGGCCGCATCACTGCCCCCGTCTTTCGGCACAGGTGATGCACAGGGTGGCCGCCGGATCGAGTTCCAGGCGGCGCGGGTCGATGGGTTCGTCGCAGTCGGCGCAATAGCCGTAGCTGCCATCATCGCAACGGCGCAATGCCGCCTCGATGCGGCGCAGTTCCAGCTCCGCCCGTTGGCGGGTGTTTTGCGCCATGGCCTGCTGCTGCATGGCGTCCATGCGCGACAGACGCCCGACACTGGACTGGTCCAGTTCCACGGTGGCCGTGGAGGCGTCACGGGTCTCGGCCAGGGCCAGGAGCGTCGCGCGGGCGGCGCACAGCTTGCTGCGGAAATGCTCGATAGCGGGCACGTCGATAGTCATGACTGGACAGGAATGCTCTGCAACGTCGGGCCCTGATGATAGGCCGTCAGGTGTTGAATGGCCAGAACTGGCCGCTATCATGCGCTGGCCAGCGGGCGCACATATGGGCCCACGTTATTGATATATGCCGGTATATGGATTAACATCCGGCGCCTCATGCGTATCACGCCGCCATAATCATCCCTCTTCGGTTTTCCTTTCGGGTCGCTGCGCGGCCCGCATGCTGACACCGTTTTTCGCCCCGTTCGCCACAGCGCCGCCATGTGGGCTGTGACGTGAAGCCGTTTGCAGGTTCGAGCTGAATGATCAAATCCGTACGCAATAGCTGGTTTTCCAATGTCCGTGGCGATGTACTTGCCGGTCTGGTGGTGGCGCTGGCGCTGATCCCCGAGGCCATCGCCTTTTCCATCATTGCCGGGGTCGATCCCAAGGTGGGTCTGTATGCCTCGTTCTGCATCGCGGTGGTGATCGCCTTCGTCGGCGGCCGTCCCGGCATGATCTCCGCCGCCACCGGCGCCATGGCGCTGCTGATGGTGACCCTGGTGAAGGAACACGGCCTGCAATACCTGCTCGCCGCCACCCTGCTCACCGGCGTGCTGCAGATCATCGCCGGCTACCTCAAGCTCGGTTCACTGATGCGCTTCGTGTCGCGCTCGGTGGTCACCGGCTTCGTCAATGCGCTGGCGATCCTGATCTTCATGGCGCAGTTGCCCGAGTTGACCAACGTAACCTGGCACGTCTACGCCATGACCGCGGCAGGACTCGGCATCATCTATCTGTTCCCCTACCTCACCAAGGCGATACCCTCGCCGCTGGTTACCATCGTGGTGCTGACCGTCGTGGCCATCGTGCTCGACCTCGACATCCGCACCGTGGGCGACATGGGCGAGCTGCCGGATACCCTGCCAGTGTTCCTCTGGCCGGAGGTGCCGCTCACCTTCGAGACCCTGGCGATCATCTTCCCCTATTCGGTATCGCTGGCGATGGTGGGCCTGCTGGAGTCGCTGATGACGGCCACCATCGTCGATGATCTCACCGATACCGGCAGCGACAAGAACCGCGAGTGCAAGGGGCAGGGCGTGGCCAACATCGCTTCCGGCCTGATGGGCGGCATGGCCGGCTGCGCGATGATCGGCCAGTCGGTAATCAACGTGAAGTCCGGCGGTCGCACCCGGTTGTCGACGCTTGCCGCAGGCGTGTTCCTGTTGTTGATGGTGGTGTTCCTCGGTGACTGGGTAGCGCAGATCCCCATGGCGGCACTGGTGGCGGTGATGATCATGGTCGCCATCGGTACCTTCAGTTGGGAATCGCTGGCCAACCTGAAGAAGCACCCGGTGAGTACCAGTACGGTGATGATCACCACGGTGGTGGTGGTGGTGGCGACCCACAACCTGGCCTACGGCGTGTTCGTCGGCGTGCTGCTGGCGGCGATGTTCTTCGCCAACAAGGTGGCGCAGTACAAATACGTCAGCTCCGAACTGAGTGAGGATGGCCTGACCCGCACCTATAAGGTCGTCGGCCAGGTATTCTTTGCCTCGGCCGACAAGTTCGTCGAATTCTTCGATTTCAAGGAGGCCATCGACAAGGTGGTCATCGACCTGTGCCAGGCGCACTTCTGGGACATCACCGCGGTGGCGGCCCTGGACAAGGTGGTGCTCAAGTTCCGCCGCGAAGGCACCGAGGTGGAGATCATCGGCCTCAACGAGGCCAGCGCCACCATCGTCGACCGCTTCGCGGTGCACGACAAGCCGGATGCCGTAGACCAGCTGATGGGCCACTGAGGAGAACGATAACATGATCAATGTGATCGCCTGCATCGACGGCACCGCCGTCACCCCCGCCGTGTGCGACTACGCCGCCTGGGCCAGCCTGCGCCTGGAAGCGCCGCTGATCCTGCTGCACGTGCTGGACAAATCGGAATATCCGACCCAGAGCAATCTCACCGGCAACATCGGTCTCGGCAGCCGCGAGGCCCTGCTGGAAGAGCTGGCGGCGCTGGATCAGAAGCGCAGCCGTCTGGCCCTGGAGCAGGGCCGCCTGATGCTGGAAGAGGCGCAGCACCGCGTGATCAACGACGGTGTGGCGAATCCCGTCACGCGCCAGCGCCATGGCAGTCTGATCGAGACACTGGTGGAGATGGAACCGGAAACCCGCCTGCTGGTACTGGGCAAGCACGACGAGAATCTCAACGCACACATCGGCAGCCGCCTGGAAAACGTGGTGCGCACCATGCACCGACCGATCCTGGTTACCACCGACACCTTCCGCCCGCCACGCCGCTTCATGGTGGCCTTCGACGGCAGCGAGACCACCCGCAAGGGTGTGGAAATGATTGCCGCCAGCCCGCTGTTCCGCAACCTGCCCTGTCACCTGCTGCTGATCGGTGCGGACAACAAGGTCAACCAGGGCCAGCTGGCCTGGGCGCGTGACTGCCTGGAGGCGGCCGGTTTCGAGGTGCACATCTCGCTGCGTGGCGGCGAAGTCGAGCGTGCCCTGTGCGACTACCGCGCCGAGCACGACATCGACCTGCTGGTGATGGGCGCCTACGGCCATTCCGTGATCCGCCGCTTCCTGGTCGGCAGCACCACCACCAGCGTCATGCGCAACGCCACGGTACCGGTGTTGTTGCTGCGCTGAAACACTCCTCGCGCATTGGTCCGGCGGCGTCCTGTCGCTGGGCCGCCGCGTGTTGCATTTCTTCCCATTGTTACGTTTGTTACAAACGACAACGCAGAAATTCTTCTTAAATACAGACACATAGCATCTGGCATGACGGTTGCTGAAGGAAACACAAGCCTTCAGCCCCCGAGGTGCCGCCATGCAGCCGAAAGACATCGCCGCCCTGCTCGACGAGCCGGCCTGCGCCCACAACAGCAAGGAGAAGTCCGGCTGCGCCCGTCCCAAACCGGGCGCCACCGCCGGCGGCTGCGCCTTCGACGGCGCGCAGATCGCCCTGCTGCCCATCGCCGACGTGGCGCACATCGTCCACGGTCCCATTGCCTGTGCCGGTTCCTCCTGGGACAACCGCGGCACCCGTTCCACCGGACCGACCCTGTACCGCATCGGCATGACCACCGACCTGACCGAACAGGATGTGATCATGGGCCGTTCGGAGAAGCGCCTGTTCCACTCCATCAGGCAGGCCATCGACAGCTACGCGCCGGCGGCGGTGTTCGTCTACAACACCTGTGTGCCGGCCCTTATCGGCGACGACGTCGACGCGGTGTGCAAGGCGGCCACGAAGCAGTGGGGTGTGCCGGTGGTGCCGGTGGACAGCGCCGGTTTCTACGGCACCAAGAATCTCGGCAACCGCATCGCCGGCGAGGCGATGGTCAAGCACGTCATCGGCACCCGCGAACCCGACCCGCTGCCGCCGGCGAGCGTGCGTCCCGGCATCCGGGTGCACGACATCAACCTGATCGGTGAATACAACATCGCCGGCGAGCTGTGGCACGTGCTGCCGCTGTTCGACGAGCTCGGCCTGCGCGTGCTGTGCACCCTGTCCGGGAATGCGCGTTTCCGCGAGGTGCAGACCATGCACCGCGCGGAGGTGAACATGATGGTCTGTTCCAAGGCGATGGTGAATGTGGCGCGCAAGCTGGAGAAACAGTACGGCACGCCCTGGTTCGAGGGCAGTTTCTACGGCGTGCGCGACGTCAGCCAGGCGTTGCGCGATTTCGCCCGCCTGATCGGCGATGCGGATCTGAGCGAGCGCACGGAACGTCTCATTGCGCGCGAGGAGGCCAAGGCCGATGCCCTGCTGCAGCCCTGGCGCGAACGCCTGCAGGGGCGGCGCGCCCTGCTCTATACCGGCGGCGTGAAATCCTGGTCGGTGATCTCCGCCCTGCAGGACCTCGGCCTCAAGGTGGTGGCCACCGGCACCAACAAGTCCACCGAGGAAGACAAGGCGCGCATCCGCGAACTGATGGGGCCGGAGGTGAAGATGCTGGACGAGGGCAGTCCGCGCGCCCTGCTCGATACCGTGCGCAGCTACCAGGCCGACGTCCTCATCGCCGGCGGCCGCAACATGTACACGGCACTGAAGGCGCGCATCCCCTTCCTCGACATCAATCAGGAACGCGAATTCGGCTACGCCGGTTATGCCGGCATGGTGGAACTGGCGCGCCAGCTGGCGCTCACCATCGAGAGTCCGGTGTGGCCGGCCGTGCGCAAGAGCGCGCCGTGGGAGGTGGTGTCATGAGCGTCACCATCCTGAAACGCAACAAAGCGCTGACGGTCAATCCGTTGAAGGTGAGCCAGCCGGTCGGCGCGACGCTGGCCTTCCTCGGCATCAACAAGGCGATGCCGCTGATGCATGGCTCGCAGGGCTGCACCGCCTTTGCCAAGGTGATGTTCGTGCGCCACTTCCGCGAGCCGATCCCCCTGCAGACCACGGCCATGGATCAGATCAGCACGGTGATGGGAGCCGACGACAGCATCGTCGAGGCGCTCACCACCATCTTCAGCAAGAACAAGCCGCGGCTCATCGGCCTGATGACCACCGGCCTGTCGGAGATCCAGGGGGCGGACATACGCCGTGCCGTGAAGATGTTCCGCGACGCCCAGCCGGAATTCGCCGCTTGCCATGTGGTGCCGGTGGACACACCGGACTACGTCGGCGGATTAGAAAGCGGTTTTTCTCTGGCGGTGAGGGCCGTGATTGAAACCGTGGTGCCGCAGACGCAGCGCGCCGGTATGCGCCAGCGCCAGGTCAACGTGCTGGCCGGCGCCCACCTGACGCCGGGTGACGTCGAGGCGCTGAAGGAGTTGCTGGAGGACTTCGAGCTGCGTCCGGTGATATTGCCGGACATTGCCGATTCGCTCGACGGCCACCTCACGCCGAACGATTTCACCCCGCACACCGTCGGCGGCACGCCGCTGTCCGATATCGAACTGATGGGGGAGTCGGCGGCCACGCTGGTGTTCGGCGCGGCGCTGAATGCTGCCGCCGATGTGCTGGCCGAGCGTACCGGCGTGCCGGACTACCGCTTCGATCATCTGCTCGGCCTCGATGCGGTGGACAGTTTTGTGCATACCCTCAGCCGTATCGCGCAGCGGCCGGTGCCGGGGCGGATCAATCGTCAGCGCGCGCAGTTGCAGGATGCGTTGGTGGATACGCATTTCATGCTCGGCATGCGCCGGGTCGCCATTGCGGCGGAGCCCGATCAGCTGTTGGCACTCAGCGAGCTGGCGCAGGGCGTCGGGATGGAGGTCGTCGCCGCTGTCGCGCCGAGCCGCGGCCCGGCGCTGGAGCGGCTGGCACTGGCCGAGGTGAAGATAGGTGATCTGGAGGATCTGGAGCAGATGGCCCGCGCCGGCCACGCCGAACTTCTGCTGGGCAACTCCCATTGCGGCCAGGCGGCCGCGCGGTTGCAGATCCCGCTGCTGCGCA
Organism: Sulfurivermis fontis; assembly: GCF_004001245.1. Taxonomy (NCBI): domain Bacteria; kingdom Pseudomonadati; phylum Pseudomonadota; class Gammaproteobacteria; order Thiohalomonadales; family Thiohalomonadaceae; genus Sulfurivermis; species Sulfurivermis fontis. The sequence goes on along the minus strand of NZ_AP018724.1, from coordinate 1,968,069 downwards.
TCGGTTTCCCGCTCTACGACCTGGTGGGCGGTTATCAGCGCACCGCCATCGGTTATCGCGGCACGCGCGCGCTGCTGTTCGACCTGGCCAATCTGATGCTGGAGCACGGCCATCATGCGATCGAACCGTACCGCTCCGTCTACAAGGTGGGAGACTAGCCATGGCGATGCAGAGGAAATTACGGGTGCTGGAGAGCGAGGGCGACGCCGGGCAGCGCGCGTTGCAGGTGGCCTTCGCCACCTCGGACCTGAAACACGTCGATCAGCATTTCGGCTCCGCCGAGCGCTTCGCCATCTACCGCGTCGAGGCGGGGCGCGTGACCCTGTCGCAGGTGGCGGAGTTCGGCAGCCAGCAGCAGGACGGCAACGAGAACAAGCTGCTGGAAAAGTTCGTATTGCTGGACGGCTGCGCCGCGGTGTACAGCCAGGCCATCGGCCCGTCCGCCGTGCGCCAGCTGCTGGGGCTGGGCATCCAGCCGATGCGCGTGGCGGAGGGCAGCTCGATCAGTGCGCTGTTGTCCGTGTTGCAGCAGGAGATTGCCTCGGCGGCGCCGGGCTGGGTGAGCCGCGCCCTGGAACGGCAGAGGCGTGATCGCCGTCGCTTCGATGCGATGGCCGCGGAGGGATGGGAGGACTGAGTATCGTCCGGGATGCGGGATACGGGACTAACGTGGTAATTCGGGGGCGAGTTACGTCGCCCGTATGCCGCATCCCCGACGGTATTCGACAGAGGAGTACGGCAATGAACGATGCAGTGGTGGAAAACGCCCCGATCATGGACACGGATTTCATCCGGGAAATGGTCAGGCAGATGCGCGCCCTGGACAGCTATGGCGTGTGGGAAGGCAAGAGTGCCGCGGAGATACTGGAGCCGCTGGTGCTGACGCCGGAACGCAAGAAGGAGATTCCGGTGGTCGGTGATCCCGACGAGGAGACCATGGCGCGCGTCAAGGCGTTCTATAACGCCATCTCCACGCTGATCGAAAAGGAGTGTGGCCTGATGGCGGTGCCGATGATGGTGCTGAGTCATGAAGGTTTCGGCCGTGTGGTGATCACCGTGGGCAAGCTGGTGGTGCTGGACAGGAGCCTGCGCGACGTGCACCGCTTCGGTTTCGCCAGCCTGTCCAAGATGAAGGATGAGGCCGACAAGCTGCTGTCGGTGGCGCTGGAACTGATCGGCACGTACTCCAAGGTTGCCGGGCTGTAAATCGTTAAACGCAAAGACGCCAAGACCGCAAAGGGCGCCAAGAACAGAATGTCTTGCGCATGCGGTAGGGGCAGGATGGGATGCGTGATGCCGCGACTGAATCGCTACTAGAACCCATCTCAAAAATACTCCCTCCCCACGTTGTGGGGAGGGTTGGGGAGGGGCTGGGCGGCGAATCCGGCATGGTCTCCCCCTCCCGGCCTCCCCCACATCCGTGGGGGAGGAGAAGCAAGGTATTTTTGAGCTGGGTTCTACATGAAATTTTGCGTCCTTTGCGGTCTTGGCGTCTTTGCGTTGAGGTCTTTTATATGACTGAAGAAGAGCTAAAAGAACTGGAGAAAGAGGTGAAGAAGCGCAAGCGCATCGCCTCGGAATGGGCCTCGCAGTTGCACGACCTGGTCGAAGACAAACTGCCGGCCGCCTACGACGAACTGCCGGCTATCGCGCAGTCCACCTACGATGCCTGCAAGTCGTGGGCCGAGGCCAACCAGGCCTGGCAGGCGGCGCAGGCCGGACAATGACAACGGAGCCTATGTAAATGAGTGAAATGATTACCGGCCTGACCCGCGGTGGTGCCGCCTGGACACCTGAATTCATCGTGGCCATCAACCAGAAGGAGTGCATCGGTTGCGGTCGTTGCTACAAGGTGTGCCCGCGCAATGTGTTCGAACTGGTCGAGCGCGAAGGCGACGACGAGGATGAGGATGACGATTTCTCCGACGACGTCGCCATGGTGATGACCATCGTGGATGCGCTGGACTGCATCGGCTGCGGCTCCTGTGCCCGTGTCTGCTCCAAGAAGTGTCACAGCCATGCCGCTGCCGCGTTGAGCGCGTGAGTCGGGGGACGTATGCCGAAACCGCAGAAACATGTGTTCGTCTGCACGCAGGCGCGGCCGGAAGGCCACCCGCGCGGCTCCTGCCAGCAGAAGGGGTGCGCCGCCATCGCCGAGGAATTCTGGTTCCAGTTGCAGGGCCGCAACCTGCTCGGCCCGGTGCAGCTCACCACCACCGCCTGCATCGGCCCGTGCGGCGTGGGTCCCAATGTGCTGGTCTATCCGGAAGGCGTGATGTACAGCGGCCTGAAGAAGGAGGATGTCGGCACCATCGTCGAGCAGCATCTCGTCGGCGGCGCGCCGGTGGCGGCGCTGCTCGCCCCGCCGGACCTGTGGGGTTGACGTGGGCGCCGCCGCGCGTTTGATCGTCTACCACAAGCAGGCGACCAGTGCGCGCTTGCGCTTCCTGCGTCTCGCCGACCATACGGTGTGCGGCTTCGGCGCCCTGCCGGCGCTTGCCGCCGTGGTGGAACCGGAAGAAAAGGCGCGTTTCGAGCCGGCCGTCGTGCCGCATCCGGCGCCGCTCGCCGGACGCATGGAACAGCTGCTCGGCCTGCCGGACGGCAGCGTCGAACTCGACGGCGGATTCGTTGTGCGCGTCGACGTGCCGGATGGTCCGCTGACCGTCTATCTGGCGCGTCTCACCTCCATTGATCCGCCCTTTGCCGCCGCCGCGGCGCACGGCGCCACCTTCATCGACCTGACCCAGGCGCGCGATCTGCCACGCGTGGAACTGGAGTTGTTGCGCCGCGCCTACCAGCACGTGATGGGCGGCTGAGCATGGCCTGCCGCGTGCGCCCGGCCACGGCCGGCGATCTCCCCGCCCTGTGCGCCCTGCTCGGGGAACTCTTCAGCATCGAAGCGGATTTTCAGCCCGATCCGGCGCGGCAATGGGTGGCGCTGGAGCGCCTGCTGCAGCGGCCGCAACAGGCCCTGGTGCTGGTGGCGGAAGACGGCGGCGCGGTGTGCGGCATGTGTACTGCTCAAGTGCTGATCTCCACCGCCGAGGGCGGCGAGGCGGCCCTGGTGGAGGATGTGGTGGTACGTCACGACCGCCGCGGCAGCGGTATCGGCAGCGCCCTGCTCGACGCACTGGAGGCGTGGTGCGGCGCACGCGGCATCACGCGCCTGCAACTGCTCGCCGACACCGCCAATGCCCCGGCCCTGGCGTTCTACCGCCGGCGCGGCTGGCAGACGACGCAGTTGCAGGCCTGGCGCAAGTATCCGGCGGCGTCATCCGCCCAGTGATCCTCCAGCGGCTTGTCGCATCTGCGACAAACCCTCCCCCGATGATTGTTACGGCACAGCCCATTTTTTCTCGCGCGCCAAAAACTACTGAAAAAACAGCGGGAAAAAATCATATCCCGAAGTGGCACGGCCATTGCTGAGTGTAAAGCACAGGCTTTTCACCAGGAGGGAAAACCATGATTACCGTGACAGAACGTGCCGCCAAGGCCGCCCGCCGTTTCATCCGCGGCAACGACACCCCCGCCAAGGCCCTGCGCCTCGCCGTCACCGGCGGCGGCTGTTCCGGCTTTCAGTACGAGATGAAGCTGGAAAACGACCCCGCCCTCGGCGATACGGTGGTGGAGGCGCATGGCGTGCGGATCTATCTCGACCCGGCCAGCGCGCAGATGCTGAGCGGCGTCACCGTCGACTTCGTCGACACCCTGGCGGAGAGCGGCTTCACCTTCCACAACCCCAACGCCAGTTCCACCTGCGGCTGCGGCAAGTCGTTTTCCGCCTGAGGAGGTGCGCCATGTGGGAATACTCGGAGAAGGTGAAGGAGCATTTCTTCAATCCGCGCAACGCCGGGGCGGTGGAGGGGGCCAATGCCGTCGGTGAAGTGGGTTCCATCTCCTGCGGCGATGCGCTGCGCCTGACGCTGAAGGTGGACCCGCAGAGCGACACCATCGTCGACGCCGGCTTCCAGACCTTCGGCTGCGGTTCGGCCATCGCCTCGTCGTCGGCGCTCACCGAGATGGTGAAGGGCCTGACGCTGGAGCAGGCGCTGAAGATTTCCAACCAGGACATCGCCGATTATCTCGACGGCCTGCCGGCGGAGAAGATGCACTGCTCGGTGATGGGCCGCGAGGCGCTGGCCGCCGCCATCGCCAACTACCGTGGCGAGGAATGGCATGACGACCATGAGGAAGGGGCGCTGATCTGCAAGTGCTTCGGCATCGACGCGGCGATGATCGAGCAGACCGCACGCGCCAACAATCTGCGCACCATCGCCGACATCACCAACTACACCAAGGCCGGCGGCAGTTGCGCCACCTGCCACGAAGGGATCGAAAAGGTGCTGGCCGGGATCTGGGGGGAAGCCCCCGCGCCGGGGCCGGTGCTGGCCGAGGTGGTGCCCTGTGGCGGCCTGACCAATCTGCAACGCATCCGCCGCATCGAGCAGGTACTGGAAGAACTGCGCCCGATGCTGCGCCGCGACCACGGCGATGTCGAGCTGGTGGAGGTGGACGGCAACACCATTTACGTCAACCTGATCGGCGCCTGCACCGGCTGCATGATGGCCGGCGCCACCCTGGGCGGCATCCAGCAGAAGCTCATCGAGGCGCTGGGCGAGATGGTGCGCGTGGTGCCGGCGAGCGAACTGAAGCGCGCTGCGGCGGGAGGGCGCTGATCATGGCCGACATCTATCTCGACAACAACGCCACCACACGCGTCGACGACGCCGTGGTGCAGGCCATGCTGCCGTTCTTCACCGAGCAGTACGGCAATCCCTCCAGCATGCACGGCTTCGGCGACAAGGTGGGCCGCGCCCTCAAGCAGGCACGCAGCCAGGTGCAGGCGCTGCTCGGCGCGGCGCACGACAGCGAGATCGTGTTCACCTCCTGCGGCACCGAATCCAACAGCACGGCGCTCCTGTCCGCCCTGAAGACCCAGCCCGAACGGCGCGAGATCATCACCACCACCGTGGAGCATCCGGCGGTGCTGAACCTGTGTCAGCACCTGGAACAGGACGAAGGCTATACGGTGCATTACCTCCAGGTCGACCGGCAGGGCCGCCTCGACCTCGACCAGTACCGCGCCGTGCTGTCGCCGCGCGTGGCGCTGGTGTCGGTGATGTGGGCCAACAACGAAACCGGCACGCTGTTTCCGGTGCGCGAGATGGCCGAACTGGCGCGCAGCGCCGGTGTGCTGTTCCATACCGATGCCGTGCAGGCCGCCGGCAAGATTCCCATCGATCTGAAATCCACGGCCATCGACATGCTGTCACTGTCCGGCCACAAGCTGCATGCCCCCAAGGGCGTCGGCGTGCTGTATCTGCGCCGTGGCCTGCGCTATCGCCCGCTGCTGCGCGGCGGCCATCAGGAGCGCGGCCGTCGTGCCGGCACCGAGAACGCTGCCGGCATCGTCGGCCTGGGCGTGGCGGCGGAGCTGGCGCTGCATTACATGGAGCACGAGAACAGCGCCGTGCGCCGTCTGCGCGACACGCTGGAGCAGGGTATCATCGGCCGCGTGCCCAACAGTTTCGTCACCGGCGATCCGCACCACCGTCTGCCCAATACCAGCAACATCGCCTTCGAATACATCGAGGGCGAGGCGATCCTGCTGCTGCTCAACAAGGCCGGCATCGCCGCCTCCAGCGGCTCGGCCTGCACCTCCGGTTCGCTGGAGCCGTCGCACGTGATGCGTGCCATGGACATTCCCTATACCGCGGCGCACGGTTCGGTGCGTTTCTCGTTCTCGCGCTACAACACCATGGACGAGGTGACGCGGGTGATCGAGGCGGTGCCGTCCATCGTCGCGCAGCTGCGCCGCCTGTCACCGTACTGGGATGTCAAGAACAACCTGCCGGTGCAAGATCCGCAGCAGGCCTTCACACCGAGTTTCGCCTGATCGGATACCCCTCTTTGGCGCATTTTGTGCTCCCACGCGGAGATGGTCTGTCACTTCGGTCAGCGAAGTCGGCGGGGCGTCCTCCGCGGATTTTTTTCGCACATCCTACGGGATAGCTGCCCATTGCCCTGTCGCAAACACGACAATGATCTGGTCCGCGTTGTAACTGCGCACGGCGAGTGCCTTGCAACTCATTGATACACAAATAATCTTATGCTGGCACAGCGCTTGCTCTGAGAAATACAACAGGAGCAAGCCATGAATCCACGCCCCCTCATCATCGACGACACCACCCTGCGCGACGGCGAACAGACCGCCGGCGTGGCCTTCTCGCTGGACGAGAAGCTGGCCATCGCCCGCGCCCTGGACGGCATCGGCGTGCCGGAGCTGGAGGTGGGGATACCGGCGATGGGGGCCGAGGAACGTGAGGGCATACAGGCGCTGGCCACGCTCGGGCTGAATGCACACCTGCTGGTGTGGGCGCGCATGCGCGACGACGACATCGCCCTGTGTGCCGATCTCGGCGTGCAGATGGTGGATCTCTCCATCCCGGTGTCCGAGCAGCAGATTGCCCGCAAGCTGGGGCGTGACCGTGCCTGGGTGCTGGCCAACATCGAACGCTGCATACCGCGTGCGCTGGAACTCGGGCTGGAGGTGTGCGTGGGCGGCGAGGATGCCTCGCGTGCCGACGACGATTTTCTGTTGCAGGTGGCGGAGACGGCACAGGCCGCCGGTGCAACACGGTTCCGTTTCGCCGACACCCTCGGCGTGCTCGATCCCTTCGCCGTGTACGAACGCATCGCGCGCCTGCGCCGCGCCACCGACCTCGCCATCGAGATGCATGCCCACGACGACCTCGGTCTGGCCACAGCCAATACGCTCGCCGCGGTGCGCGCCGGCGCGACGCACGTCAACACCACCGTCAATGGTCTCGGCGAGCGCGCCGGCAATGCCGCGCTGGAAGAGGTGGCGATGGCGCTGCGCTGTCTGCACGGCCTCGACAGCGGCATCGAACTGCGCGGCATCGATGCGGTGTCGCAGCTGGTGGCCGAGGCCTCGGGGCGGCCGCTGCCGTGGCAGAAGAGCGTGGTGGGCGAGGGGGTGTTCACCCACGAATCCGGCATCCATGTCGACGGCCTGCTCAAGGATCCGCGCAACTACCAGGGCTTCGACCCGGCGCTGCTCGGCCGTGCCCATCGCCTGGTGCTGGGCAAGCACTCGGGCAGTCACGGCGTGATGCGCGGCTATGCCGAGCTGGGCATCCGTCTGAGCGAGGAACAGGCGCAGCGGCTGTTGCCGCGGATCCGCGCCTTCGCCGTGCAGCACAAACGCGCGCCGGAGGCGGCTGAGCTGGAGGTCATCTACCGGGCCGAACTGAGCAAAACCGTTGAACGCCAAGACACAAAGGCCGCAAAGCAGGTGTGTTTGTAGGGTGCGCACCGTGCACTACGCGCAAGCAAAACGGAGGCAATGATGAACAGTGCAGAGTTGGCCATCAATGAAGTTTCTGCGCCCGCCCCGGGCCTGTTCGCGCTGTGGCGCGAGGACATCGCCTGCGTGTTCGAACGTGACCCGGCGGCGCGCAACCGTTTCGAGGTGCTGACCACCTATCCCGGCGTGCACGCCATCATGCTGCATCGCGTGGCCCACAAGCTGTGGCGCCGTGGCTGGCGCTATCTTGCGCGCCTACTGGCGTTCATGGTGCGCCTCACCACCAACATCGACATCCATCCCGGCGCGCAGATCGGCCGCCGCTTCTTCATCGACCACGGCGCCGGTGTGGTGATCGGCGAGACCGCCATCGTAGGCGACGACTGCACGCTGTACCACGGCGTCACCCTCGGCGGCACCAGCTGGAACAAGGGCCGTCGTCATCCGCAGCTGGGCAACGGCGTGCTGGTCGGCGCCGGCGCCAAAGTCCTTGGCGCGATCCATCTGGCCGATGGCGTGCGCGTCGGCGCCAATTCGGTGGTGGTGCAGGACGTGCCGGCAGGGCGCACGGTGGTCGGCATCCCCGGCCGCATCGTGCGCGCCCGCAACGCCGCCCGCCGCACCGTGCACGGCATCGATCTGGACCACCACCTGATCCCAGATCCGGTGGGCCGCGCCATCGGCTGCCTGATGGAGCGCATCGAACACCTGGAAAAGAAGCTGGCGCAGATGCCGGACGGCGCCTGCGGCGAGTGCGCCGAAGGCGGCCACTGCGACGCCCATGCCTTCGATCACGACGGTCCCCACGCGAAGCGCTGACATGGACCTGCTCGAATTCAATGACTACAGCCTGTACTTCGATGCGCCGTTGCCGGCGCGCGTCGAGGCGCTGCTGAACGAGGCCGCCGACGGCTATGCCGGCGGTGCGGCGGAGCAGCCGCTACTGCGCGCCTATGTGCTGGCGCCCGGCAATCTCACGGTCCTGGTCGCGCTGTATCGCTACTTCTATTACCAGCACCAGCTGGACGAGGCATTGCGCATCGCCGAGCAGGCGCGGCTGGCAGCCGGGGCGATGCTGGGATTTCCCGGCGACTGGCGCTCGCTCGACCTGCCCTGGCTGAGCGATGCCGTGCGGCACTCCATGGGCCTGGTACGCTTCTGCCTGCTCGCCCTCAAGGCGGAAGGGCTGCTGCTGCTACGCCTGGGAAGGCACGACGAAGGCTTTGCGCGTCTGGCCAAGGTGCGCGAACTGGACGCGGCGGACCGGCTCGGCGCCGGTGCGCTGCTGGCGGTGTGTCAAACCGCCACACTGTCGGCGGCGGTGTAGCCACGGCTGCTTTCATTCCACGCCGGTGGTGCGAAGGTTGTTGCGCCAGTTTCACGCAGCCCGGCCAGTTGCAGCCGGTCAGCGATAGGCAGGACAAACATATCAGGAGGCAATCATGAGCACGCTGAACGACGATTTGCAGGATCTGGAAAGCACCGAGGATTTCCTCGACTACTTCGGCATCGGTTACGAGCGTGCCGTGGTGCAGGTCTACCGCCTGCACATCCTGCAACGCTTCCATGACTACATGCAGCGGGTGAGCCTGCCGGAGGACGAGGATGCACAGCGTGCTGCCTACCGCGAGGCACTGGCTGCCGCCTATCAAGACTTCGTGCTGTCCGATGCGGTGACCGAAAAGGTGTTCAAGGTGTTCCAGGCCGCCGCGCCGCGCAAGGTACCGGTGACGTTCACGGATATCAGGAGCTTCTGATGCGACCGCAATTCGACTACGGCGACAAGGTGCGCGTGATCCGCAACGTGCGCAATGACGGCACCTTTCCGGGCATGGCCACCGGCGACCTGCTGGTGCGCCGTGGCAGCGTCGGCTTTGTGCGCAACATCGGCACCTTTCTGCAGGATCAGATCATCTACGAGGTGCACTTCCTGGACGACGAACGCGTGGTCGGCTGCCGCGAAGAGGAACTGATCGACGCCGCCGCGCATTGGGTGCCGAGCCGCTTCGAAAGCCGCGAATACGTCAGCGCCGCGCTGACCTTGGCCCATCAGGGCAAGGTGTTGGTGCAGGCCGGCGCGCGTGGCCAGATCCTCAAGGTGTGGCGCGACGATGAAACTGGCGTCAGCTACGACGTCATCTTTCACGACCTGACCCTGCGCGTGCCGGAGCGCGGCCTGAATCCCGTGGAGGAACAGGCATGACCACCGACAACTACCTGCGCCTGCGCACCGCCCTGGCCGGTTTCCAGCGCACCCCGGCGCAGCTGTCGGACGACGAGCGGCAGGCGGTGGACCTGCAGGTCGCACGTGCGGCGGCGTTGCAGGACCGCGTGTTGGCGCATGCTGCCGCGCAGGATGTGCATGTGCCGGCGGCGGTGGTGGAGCAGGCGGTGCAATCCATCCGCGTCCGCTACGACAACGAAGAATCTTTCCGCGACGATCTGGCCGGCAACGGCCTGGACCCGCTCACACTGCGCGGTGCGCTGGAGCGCGAACTGCGCGTCGATGCCGTCATCGAGCGTGTCTCCGCCGCGCACTGCACCGTCAGCGACGACGAGGCGGCCATCTACTACTATCAGCACCCCGAGCGCTTCACCCGCCCGGAGATCCGTACCGTCCGCCACATCCTCATCACCCTCAACGAGGCCTATGCGGACAACCGCCGCGACCGCGCCCTGCCGCGCCTGCAGCAGATCCGCCGCGAGATCACCGACCCGATGCAGCAGTTCGCGGCCATGGCCCGGCGCCATTCCGAATGCCCCAGCGCCCTCGAGGGCGGCCGTCTCGGCCGCGTCAAACCGGGCATGCTCTACGCCGCCCTCGACGCTGCGCTGTTCACGCTGGCCGCCGGCGAGGTGAGCGAGGTGCTCGAATCGGAAATCGGCCTGCACATCCTCTGGTGCGAGGCCATCGAGCCCGGCGGCGTCATCCCGTTCAGCGAGGTACGCAGCAAGATCATCGACCACCTCGGCGAACGCAAACGTAAGCAGTTCCTGCGCCAGTGGCTGGCAACCTCGTAGCGTAGGGCTGACTTCAGTCCACCGCTTGTCATCGCCGCTCGGTTGGCACCTGGGCTGCGGGACACCCGCTTCGCCAACCTCGCGCCACATCCGCTCGCCGGTTTTGGCGAACGTCAATCCTCGTCTTCCTCCCCGCCATCCTTTCGCGGCACCGTCTCCGGGTCGGCGGTGATCGGCCGGTAGATCTCCAGGCGGTCGCCTTCGTTGAGCACGGCGTCCATCTTCACCACCTTGCCGAATACGCCCACCTTCTGTTCCTCCAGATCGATCTCGGGGAAGCGGCCGAGAATGCCGGAACGCTCGATGGCGTAGGCGACGGTGGCGCCGTCGTCGATGTCGAGTTCTTGCCAGAACTGGTAGTGCGGTTCGGCGTAGGCGATGCTGATGCGCATGGTGTTGCTCCTCTGCGAGGGTTGTATGGATTCCCTCACCCTGGCCTCTCAGGGGGAAGGGAGATATAAGTTGGCGGGTTGCAACCCACCCACATTTATCATCTGGTCTTCATCACCCTGTGACGGGTTCCGCTGCCGGGGTCGGCTCGGGCTGCACCGCGGCGCGGCTGCGGCGGGCGTCGAGCAGGCGCTTGCCGGCGAGCAGGAAGCCGAGGGCGAGGAAGCCGCCGGGCGGCAGGATCATCAGCAGGAAGCCGTCGTAGCCGGGCAGCAGGGTGAGTTCCATGAAATGGAACGGCTCGCCCAGCAGCAGGGCGGCGTTGGCGAACAGGGTGCCGCTGCCGATGATCTCGCGCACGGCGCCGAGCACGACCAGGGCGAAGGTGAAGCCCAGTCCCATGAACAGGCCGTCGGCGGCGGAGGCCAGCACCGGGTTTTTCGAGGCGAAGGATTCGGCGCGGCCGAGGATGGCGCAGTTGGTGACGATCAGCGGGATGAACAAGCCGAGCACCTTGTACAGTTCGTGCAGCCAGGCGTTCATCATCATGTCCACCAGGGTGACGATGGCGGCGATGAGCAGGACGAACACCGGAATGCGCACCTCGGGGGTGACCAGGCCGCGGAACAGGGCGATGACCATACCGGACAGCACCATCACCGCGGCGGAGGCGAGGCCCATGCCGAGGCCGTTGGTGGCGGTGCCGGTGACGGCGAGCAGCGGGCACAGCGCCAGCATCTGCGCGAATACCACATTGTTGTCCCACAGGCCGTCGCGGACGATGCGTTTGTAGTCGGTCATGATGAACCCCAGTTGCAAGTAAAAAGTTTCAAGTTGCAAGTGCCCCTCGACCACGGAGCACTTACAGTCAAAACCTCAGACAAGATGAACAAGATGTTTCAAGATTGACAAGATTGCTATCTTGTCAATCCTGTGTTTTCTTGTTCATCGTGTCCTTGTTTTCATCCTTTGTACTCATGGCCAGCAACTCTTCACGGTGAGTGGCGAACAGTTCGAGGCCGTTGCGCACTGCCGTTATCACCGCACGCGGCGTGATCGTTGCGCCGGTGAACTGATCGAATTGGCCGCCGTCTTTCTTTACCTGCCAGCCGCCGTGGCCCAGCTCGGCGAGGCTGTGGCCGTCGAGGCTGGTGATCCAGCGATCCTTCTTCACCTCGATCTTGTCGCCGAGGCCCGGCGTTTCGTTGTGGGCGATGACGCGGGCGCCGAGCACCCTGCCGTCGCGGTCGAGGCCGAGCAGGACGACGATGGCGCCGCCGTAGCCCTGGCCGATCATCTCGAAGGCAACGGCGCTGACTGCGCCGTTCTGCGTGGCGCGGAACACGGTCTTGCTGCCGGCTGCGCCGAGGTCAAGCTGCAACGGGGCGGCGAGGAGGTCGTTGTCGTGCAGCGCGTCGGGGATCACCTGGCTGAGGGAGGCCTTGCGGTCCTCGGCCAGGCGCGCGGCGATGTCGTCGCGGGTATGGACGTGGCCGAGGGTGAGCGCGGCGCCGGCCAGCATGGCGAAGCCGCCGAGCAGCGCCGCGGAGTAGGCGAGGCGCTTGCGGTATTCCGGTTCCGGATTGGCCTTGTGTGTCATTCTCTCTCCCGCCCCAGTTGTTCCGGCGTGTAGGTCAGCGGTGCGCCGCGGCGGTTGCGGCCGTAGACGCGGGGACGCAGGTAGTGATCGATGAGCGGGGTGGCGGCGTTCATGATCAGCACGGCGAAGGCGAGCCCCTCGGGGAAACCGCCCCAGGTGCGGATGACATAGACCAGCGCACCACAGCCGGCGCCGAATACCAGTTGGCCGGCTCCGCTGCTCGGCGAGGTCACCGGGTCGGTGGCGATGAAGAAGGCGCCGAGCATCAGACCGCCGGCGAGGATGTGCAGCAGCGGGTCGGCGTAACGCAGCGGGTCGATCAGGTGCATCACACCGGCGAGCAGCGCCACCGTCGCCAGCATGGCCACGGGGATCTGCCAGGTGATGATGCGGCGCGCGAGCAGGAACACGCCGCCGAGCAGCAACAGCAGCGCGGAGGTTTCGCCCAGGCTGCCGCTGCTGACGCCGAACAGGTAATCCAGCGGCGTGTAGACATCCGTCAGCGAAACGTCGAGGCCGATGCCGCGCGTGAGTTCGGTCTTGCTGTGGCCGAGCACGGTGGCGCCGGTGAGACTGTCGTGATCGGCGCTGCCGCCGAAGGTGATGCGCAGGCTGTCGATGAAGCCCGGCGCGCCGGCGCTGAACAGCGGCTGCGGGACGGTCCAGCGCGTCATGACGACGGGGAAGGAGATGAGCAAGGCGACCCGCGCCAGCATCGCCGGGTTGAACAGGTTCTGGCCGATGCCGCCGAACACCTGCTTGCCGAGCACGATGGCGAAGGCGCCGCCCACCACGCCGAGCCACCACGGCGCCCAGGGCGGCAGGCTCAGCGCCAGCAGCCAGGCGGTGAGCAGGCCGGAACCGTCGAGCAGGAACACGCGCTGCGCCTTGCCGGCGAGATGCAGCGACAGCGCCTCGGTGGCGATGGCGCTGAGCAGCGTAATGACGAACAGGAACAGCGCCGGCCAGCCGAACTGCCACAGGGCGAAGAGGGTGGCCGGCACCAGCGCCAGCATCACCTGCAGCATGATGCCGCGCACGCTGCGCTGGCCGTGATAGTGGGGGCCGCTGATGGGGGTGGTCATGCCTCTGCCTCCTGCGCCTTCTTCGCCGCGCGTTCGGCCTTGCGTTTGGCCGCCGCCGCGGCCTTGGCCTGGGCCTCGCGTTCCAGGCGTGCCTGGCGCGCCTGCACCAGCTGTTTGGTGTAGTCGTTCTTGCGCTTCTGCTGCGCGCGCGCGGCGAGTTCGCCCTTGGCGTAGTTGAAGTAGTGGGTCAGCGGCAGGTGCGCCGGGCAGACGTAGGCGCAGGTGCCGCAGGACAGGCAATCGGACAGGCCGTAATCCACGGCGGCGTCGAGGTCGTTGGCCTGTGCGCGTTTCATCAGTTCCAGCGGCATCAGGCCCACCGGGCAGACGCGCACGCAGGAGCCGCAGCGGATGCAGGGCGAGGCGGCGCCCTCCGGCAGTTCCGGACGGTCCAGCGCCAGCACGCCGTTGCTGCCCTTGACGATGGGCACCATGCTGTGCGGTAGCACCGTGCCCATCATCGGCCCGCCCATCAGCAGGCGGGCCGGTTCGCCGTTGAGGCCGCAGTGACGCAGCAGGTCGTCCACCAGGGTGCCGATGGGCACCTCCAGGTTGCGCCGGTCGCGCACCGCGCCGCCGCTCACCGTGACGATGCGCCGCACCAGCGGACGGCCGTAGCGGATCGCCTCGTGCACGGCGTAGGCGGTGGCGACGTTCTGCACCAGCACGCCCACCTGCGCGGCAAGACCGCCGGCGGGGACTTCGAGTCCGGTGACGGTCTTGATCAGCTGCTTCTCCGAACCCATCGGATACAGCGTCGGCACGGCGACCACTTCCAGCTGGCCATGGCCCTTGGCCGCCTCGCGCATCGCGGCGAGGGCTTCCGGCTTGTTGTCCTCGATGGCGATGAGGGCGCGGCCCCAGCGGATGCCGTGCAGGATCAGGCGCACGCCGTCGATGATCTCCGCGGCGCGCTCGCGCATCAGGCGATCGTCGCAGGTGAGGTAGGGCTCGCACTCGCCGCCGTTGATGAGCAGGGTGTGGATGTGCTTGTTGGTGGCGCCACTCAGCTTCACCGCGGTGGGGAAGGTGGCGCCGCCCATGCCGACGATGCCGGCCGCGGCGACGCGCTCGGCGATCAGTTCCGGCGGCATCTCGAACGGGTCCTTCGGCTGCGGGAATTCATCCCACTCGTCCTTGCCGTCCGGCTCCAGCACCACGGTGAGGATCGGCAGGCCGGAGGGATGCGGCGCGGTGAAGTCGGTGACGGCGCGCACCCAGCCCGAGGTGGGGGCGTGGATCGGCGCCGACAGCGCGCCGCTGGCGCGCGCCAGCAACTGGCCCTTGAGCACGTGCTGGCCGATCTTCACCGCCGGTTCGGCGGGCACGCCGATGTGCTGCTGCATCGGGATGTACAGCCGTTCCGGCAGCGGCATGGTCTCGATGGCCGCGTCGGCGCTCAGCTCCTTGCGGGTGGGCGGGTGGATGCCGCCGCGGAAGCGGAACAGTTTCATGCCACGGATTCCATGAGCAGCACCAGCCGGCGGGTTTCCGCCTCGGCGCAGCGGTGCGGCGCGTCGCTGCCGAGACGCCAGCCGTTGCGCGCGGCGGGGGTGAGGCGGGGCGCGGTGTTCCGTGCTGCGGTGTCTTGGCGATGGACGGTGTATGCGTTTTTCATGCGGTCACCTCACGGAGTTGTCGGCGATTTCACGGGGCGCGTTCATGCCGCGACGAGTTCGGGTTTGCTCCAGCGCCAGGTGCGCAGGGTGGGTTGCTCCTCCACCAGGGCGAGGGCGCCGGTGGGGCAGATGTCGATGCAGGCGCCGCAGCCGGTGCAGGCGCGTTCCATCACCACGTGGATCTGCTTCGGCGCGCCGATGATGGCGTCGGTGGGGCAGGTGCGCAGGCATTTGATGCAGCCGATGCAGATGGACTCGTCGACGCGCGCCAGGCGCGGGCCGCCGTCGTTCATCGCCGAGGTGTCGACGCTGACGCCGAGGGTGTTGCCGAGCGCCTCCACCAGCGCCTTGCCGCCGGGCGGGCACAGGGTCAGCGGCGCCTCGCCGTTGACCACCGCCAGCGCGGCGGGGCCACAGCCGGGGAAGCCGCACTGGCCGCACTGCGATCCCGGCATCAGCGCCTCCACCTGCGCCACGCGCGGATCGACCTCCACCTTGAAGCGGCGCGCGGCGAGGCCGAGCAGCCAGCCCAGGGCCAGGCCCAGCACGGTCAGACTCAGTACGGCAGCGAACATGATCGGTTACCTCTGTACGTCATTTGCAACAATCCATTCATTCGCTCGGGGCCGGTTATACGGCTTTTCGCCCACGGAGTGGGCTCCTACTTCACCGGCAGCCCGCCGAAGCCCATGAACGCCAGCGACAGCAGACCGGCGACGATGAAGCCGATGGGCGCGCCCTTGAACAGCGCCGGTACCGCGGCGAGGGCCAGGCGCTCGCGCATGCCGGCGAACAGCACCATCACCAGGGTGAAGCCGAGGGCCGAACCGAAGCCGTACAGCAGGCTGTGCACGAAGCCGTTGCCCTCCTGCACGTTGAGCAGGGCGACGCCGAGCACGGCGCAATTGGTGGTGATCAGCGGCAGGAAGATGCCGAGCATCTGGTACAGGGCCGGGCTGGTCTTGCGCACCACCATCTCGGTGAACTGCACCACCGCGGCGATGACCAGGATGAAGGCGAGGATGCGCAGGAAGCCGATGCCGAGCGGCTGCAGCACGAAGTGCTCCAGCAGCCAGCCGGCAAAGGCGGCGAGGGTGAGCACGAAGGTGGTGGCCAGACCCATGCCGAGGGCGGAGTCCACCTTGCTGGATACGCCCATGAACGGACACAGGCCGAGGAACTTCACCAGGACCACGTTGTTCACCAGGGCGGTGCCGAGCAGGAGCAGGAGATATTCGGTCACGTTGCATACCTCTTCATCGTTGCAGAGGTTTTTGCATCAACCGTGCCACGGCGGCGGCGGGCCGTCTGCACCACGATACCCACAGTGTTTGCACCGATTTGTCGTGCCGTTGCACGGCTTTGGTGCAGGAAAGTGTGAAACTTTTGTCATTCGGACCCGTGATGCTACAGGCGCTTGTCGCACATACAACAAAACAAACGCCGTACGCAGAGGCGCCGTTCGTACCTTGTATCGCGTATCTCGCACCTGCCTTTGTCGGGCACGCATCCTGCATTGAGCACCGCAAGGTTCATATACGGTGCAGCCCATGTCCCAGCCCAAACAGTCCGCACTCACCCAGGAGGCCATCGAGGCGGTGGAGCGCTTCCTGAGCGCGCCGGCGCCGGAGGTGCCGGCGGCGGTGTTGCAGATGCTGGGCACGGCGCTGCACGGCGACCGCCGCCCCGGCCTGATGCCGCGCCTGTTCATGGAGGCGGTGGAGCAGGCGCCGGTGGCCATCTCCATCACCGACACCGCCGCCAACATCCTCTACGCCAACGCGGCCTTCACCCAGGTCACCGGCTACAGTGCCGCTGAGGTCGTGGGACACAACGAGTCGGCGCTGTCGGACAAGAGCACGCCGGCCATCGTCTACCAGGCGCTGTGGGGCCGACTTATGCAGCAGAAGAGCTGGAACGGCATGCTGGTCAACCGGCGCAAGAACGGCGAGCGCTACGTGGCCGAGCTGATGGTTGCCCCGGTGGTGGATGCCGCCGGCACCACCACCCACTACCTGGGCATGCACCGCGACATCACCGAGGTGTTCCAGTTGCAGCAGGAGCTGCAAAACCAGAAGGAACTCATCGACTCGGTGGTGGACGTGGCGCCGGTGGTGATCGCGGTGTTGAACGAGGCCGGCGCGGCGGTGCTGCAGAATCGTGCCTATCGCCGTCTGCTCGCCGACCTGCAGGGGCATGACCCCGTGCAGCTGCTGTACGGCGGCGTGCCCGGCGGCGAGACCGTGCCGCAGGCGCGTGAAGTGCGCCTGGATTTCCCCGACGGGTCGACGCGCTGGTTCGTCTGCCAGGCGAGCCGCTTCCTGGCGCGCGACGGCAGCGCCGACGCCTACTTCAGCGCGCGCGACGTGCCCTACCTGCTGCTGGTGGCGCACGAGGTCAGCGAGATCAAGCGCCAGCAGGAAGAGGTGCGCATGAACGCCCTGCGCGCCCTGATGGCGGAGGAGGCGCTGGGGCGCAGCCTGCGCGAGACGCTCACCGGTGCCTTGCACCAGATGCAGCGTCCGCTCAACCTGCTCAACGCCGCGGTGGGCATGCTGGAACGGCGCAGCGACGGCGATGACCCGTTGCTGGACGTGCTGCGCCAGGTGCGCGACGAGGGCAGCGCGGCGGTGGCGACGCTGCGCGCCTGCGTGCCACAGGAGGCGCCGGAGCCTGTGTTGCCGGTGAACCTCAATCAGCTGATCCACGAGGTGCTGCTGGTGAGCACGCCGCGCCTGCTCGCCGCCAGCATCGTCATCGACTGGCTGCCGCAGGCCGATCTGCCCGCGGTCAACGGCCGCGAACGGCGCCTGCGCAATCTCATCAAGCAACTGGTGGACAACGCCGTCGAGGCGGTGGAAGAGGGCGGCGGCGAGCGGCGCGAGCTGCGCATCGCCAGCCGCATCGACGGTGATTTCGTTGCCGTTCTGTTCGAGGACAGCGGTCCCGGCATCGCGCCGGAACTGCGCTTCAAGGTGTTCGAGCCGTTCTTCACCACCAAGGGCGGCAAACATGCCGGCATGGGGCTGGCAATCGCACAGGAGGTGGTCAATCAGCATGCAGGCACACTGGAGATCGATCCGGCCTGGCGCGACGGTTGCCGTCTGTGCCTGCGCATTCCCATGGGCAGCGACACGATACAGGACGCGTAATGGCCACGCGACACGAAACCATCAATCCCGCCCGTTCCCGTCTCATCGAGCGTGAACTGGAGGCGTTATATGAAGTGAGCAAGGTGTTGAGCCGCTCGCTCAACCTGCGCACCACGCTGCAGGGTGTGCTGGAGACACTGCATCGCCTCGGCGGTCTGGAGCGCGGCATGGTGGCTCTGGTCGAGCCGGAGACCGGCGAGATGCTGGTGCGTGGTCTGTACACCAGCGAGCAGAGTGCAGTGGACACCGTGCGTTACCGCCCCGGCGAGGGCGTGGTCGGCGCCATCCTCGAGGCGGGCAAAACCGTTGTAGTGGAGTGCATCGCCGACGAGCCGCGTTTCCTGTCGCGCACCGGGCTGTACGAACCGCACCTGCCCTTCGTCGGCGTGCCCATCAAGATCGGCGACGGCAAACCGGTGGGCGTGCTCGCCGCGCAGCCGGCCGATCACCTCGATGGCCTGCTGGAGGATCGCGCCCGCTTCATGGAAATGGTGGCCAACCTCATCGCCCAGAGCGTGCGCCTGTCCTGGGAGGTGGAGCGCGAGCGGCGCGACCTCAAGGACGAGCGCGACCAGCTGCGCCGCACCGTGCGCGGCAACTTCGGTTTCGACAACATGGTGGGCCACACCAGCGCCATGCGTCGCGTGTTCGAGATGGTGCGCCAGGTGGCGAAATGGAACACCACCGTACTGATCCGCGGCGAGTCCGGCACCGGCAAGGAACTCATCGCCCATGCCATCCACTACAACTCGCCGCGCGCCAACGGCGCTTTCGTCAAGCTCAACTGCGCCGCGCTGCCGGACAACCTGCTGGAATCCGAACTGTTCGGCCACGAGAAGGGCGCCTTTACCGGCGCCGCCGCGCAGCGCAAGGGCCGCTTCGAGCAGGCCCACGGCGGCACCATCTTCCTGGACGAAATCGGCGAGATCTCGCCCACCTTCCAGGCCAAGCTGCTGCGCGTGCTGCAGGAGGGCGAGTTCGAGCGCGTCGGCAGCAATCAGACCATCAAGGTCGACGTGCGCGTCATCGCCGCCACCAACCGCGATCTGGAAGGCGCGGTGGAGAAGGGCGAGTTCCGCGAAGACCTCTACTATCGTCTCAACGTCATGCCGATCCAGGTGCCCGCCCTGCGCGATCGCGCCGAGGATATCCCGGCCCTGGCCCAGTTCCTGGTGCAGAAGATCGCCAAGGCGCAGGGACGCGAACTGTCGATCACCGAAAGCGCCGTGCGCCTGCTCATGCGTCACAATTGGCCGGGCAATGTGCGCGAACTGGAAAACTGCCTGGAACGCGCGGCCATCATGAGCGAGGACGGCAGCATCGACCGCGACGCCGTCAGCCTCACAGGCATCGAGGAACAGATGCCCATCGCCCGTCCGGCAGCGCGCCCGGTCGACCTCGACTCGCCCAACCTGGACGAGCGCGAACGCGTCATCGCCGCCCTGGAACAGTCCGGCTGGGTGCAGGCCAAGGCGGCGCGCCTGCTCGACATGACGCCGCGGCAGATCGCCTACCGCATTCAGACGCTGAACATCAAGGTGAAACAGTTTTAAAGGCAGTTCCAAGCTGCAAGAAAAATGCCCCTGATCCCCTGGCCCTCAAACTATCTCCTCGGCAACCCCGGCATGGATGCCACCCATGCCGAGTTCGTCGCGCTGGTCAATCGCCTGACCACGGCCGAGGGGCGCGAGTTCCAGACCTTGTTTCTGGCGCTGCTCGACCATACCAGCGACCACTTCGGTGCCGAAGAGGCGTTGATGGAGGAGTCCGGCTTTCCTGCCAGTGCCGAACATCGCGCCGAACACTGGCGCGTGCTGGGGGAGTTGCGGGCGCTGGGCCAGCGTGTCATGCAGGGCAGAATCACCCTGGCGCGCAGTTATGTGGCCGAACAGATACCGTCCTGGTTTTCCGTTCATGCCGCCACCATGGACAGCGCGCTGGCAGCCCACCTGGCGATACGGGAAAATACCGCGCATTCCGCTTGCCGCAAGGATTGACGCACACCGTGTTCGAGTCCCATCTGTTCGTCTACGGCACCCTGCGCCAGGGGGGCGCCAACCCGATGCACGACTTTCTTGCCCGCGAGTCCGACTTCATCGCCCACGCGACGTGGCAGGGGAGGCTGTACCGGGTGGACTTCTATCCCGGCGCCGTGCCGTCCGACGATCCCGCCGAGTTGGTGCATGGCGAGGTCTACCGCCTGCGCCGCCCGCTGTTCGCCCTTGCCGAACTCGACCGCTACGAGGCCTGCGGGCCGGGGTTCGCCCATCCCACCGAATACGTGCGCGAGCTGCACCAGGTTCGCCTGCACAACGGGCACACCATCGCGGCGTGGGTCTATATCTACAACCGGCCGGTGGAGGGATTGGAGTTGATCCCGGGCGGGGATTTCTTCGCTGCGCGCTGACGAACGAGGCAGGAGCCGAGGAGCCCGCGGTAGGCGAGCCTTGGCGGGCGAAGCAGCCAAGGTGTGTCGCCGTAGAGTCATTGTGGCCAGGGCCTCAAGGAGGCCCGAAGCCGCAGGACGTGCCGCGGCCGCGCGAAGCGCATAATTGCCCCGAGTCCGAATGTCGCCAGGGTGACTTGGATGTCCCGTGGCGACTTCATGAGGGCCGGGGCACGCTTGGCCGCTGTGTGCGCCCCGGCGCCGCTGCTCCTCCCCATGAATATGGGGGAGGCAGGGAGGGGGCGCGTGGGATGGTGCGCTATCGCGCGGATTGATTTCGATGCGGGGAGCCGCCCCGCGCGCGGGTCACTTTCGTTATCCCGCCAACGAAAGTAACCAAAGGAAGGCGGCCCCGATGTCTCGCCCTGCGGGTGCCCTGCGTTGCTCGCTCAAAACGGGGTTTCGCCGACGGGACGTCCCTGTCCCGACGGCGAAAGACGCGCCATCCCTGGCGCGCCCCCTGCGGGCCTTAACCGTTTTGAGCTGCGCTACTCGGCGAGACAAAGGGGATTTCAAACCGGCTCGCCTGCGGCATCGCGCGGGTGGCGGGCGCTTCGCGCCCGCGAGTCATTTGGGATCCGTGGTCTGTCCCCGGTTATTCCGGTTATTCCAATTTGATTTACAGTCTCAAATTGACCCACTGTTCCAGAACTCTCTGACACCAAACTCCGAACTGTGTTATATGTTTTCCGGAAATTTATCCAGCAAAGTGTGCTTCGCGTCGGTCTCAGGAGGAATTTCACTATTTCTTATGATCGCTAACGACTCGCGATAATCTCTCGATTCCGCGAGGCGAATGAATTCAATATCAGATTTCTTGCGCTTTACAATTTGCTCGATCTCTTGGAGGGATGCATTGAAAAACTCTTTGCGTCCATTAACAAGATTTACGCGTCTTTGTTCGAGCTCCGTATGTAAACTAGCTTCTTGTTCCGGATCGTTTTCCGAGTAGATCATGGCGTGAACATCAAATCCAAATGGAACAGAAGCATCGCTCAGTTCTTTAACGCGATCCATAGGCTCCAGTCACTGAAAAAACTGGAACCGAAATAAAGTTGGGGTATTCTTCAGGCGCAACAAACACCTCGCTCAGAAATGAGCTATCTCCTTCGGCAGTGCCGGACTCGAAGTATTTTCTTAATGTTTCCAGCCGTGAACTCATATGTTCGCTCTTCCTATGGCTCTTCCAAGTTTTGATTTCTGAAAGTTGTTTGGGTCAGAGTAAAAAACTCCCGACGGAGTCGAGGATGTCCTGAATGCGGAACTGCCATTCCCTAGGCGGCACGTATCTTTTCCCTCATGATTTGTTCTTTCAGTTGGGCTTTGAGTGCGTCGGTGGTGGCGAGATCGACGCGGACGTCCATGATCTCTTCGAGGCGGGATTTCAGACGATAGAACTCGAACAATCCAATTTCGGCTTCAGGCAGGAATTCGACCAGGATGTCGATGTCGCTGTCAGGACCGGTTTCGTCACGGGCGACAGAGCCGAAGATGTCCAGGTGCGCCACAGCGAAGTCGCGTCGCAGCTCTTCGGCGTGGGCCGATAGGCGTTTATGGCTTTGTTCTTCGTCATGGTGCTTTCGGCCGGTCCTTGGGAAAGGGGACATTGGTTGGGATTAAGGCAAGGATACCGTATTGAGGGGACTGGGCAAGGGGGATTCAGGTCATCTCCAAGCGGGTGCGTAGCGCCCGGCAGCCGTGCGATGCCGAAGGCGAGCCGGGTTTGAACCCCCGTTTGCCGCGCCGATTCGGGCGAGAAGCGCAGGGGACCGCGATAGCGGCGCGGGAGTCGGGCGGCCTTTCTTTTCGTTAGTTTTCTTTGGCCGAGCAAAGAAAAGTATCCCGGCGTAGGGGGACGGAATCCCCCGCATATGCAGCGCGCGCAGCGCACCATCCCATGCGCCCCCTCCCGGCCTCCCCCATGTTCATGGGGGAGGAGTAGTAAACCCCTCCCGGCTTCCCCCGCATCCGCGGGGTAGGGGCGTAATGTCACATCCCCTCCAACACCCCGCCCGATCCGCGTAGCCTTCCCCACAAACGGCCCCGTTGGATTAGTTATATCGAAGAATATTCAATGGTTTAGTGTTCAGGCACGGCCCTTGCACTGCCCTAGGCAAAGACCAACGGGAGCTATGCGATGGCCACGACCACCCCTATCGAAATCGGCAAGCAGAGCGGTTGCAGCGCATCATCCTGCGGCAGCACGGCGGATCAGATGTCGCACCTGCCCGCGCATATCCGCGAGCGGGTGTTCAACCATCCCTGTTATTCCGAGCAGGCGCATCATCACTTTGCGCGCATGCATGTGGCGGTGGCGCCGGCGTGCAACATCCAGTGCAACTACTGCAACCGCAAGTACGACTGTGCCAACGAGTCGCGTCCCGGCGTGGTGTCGGAGGTGCTGCATCCGGAGCAGGCGGTGAAGAAGGTGCTGGCGGTGGCGGCGGCGATTCCGCAGATGACGGTGGTCGGCATTGCCGGTCCCGGCGATCCGCTGGCCAATCCCGAGCGCACCTTCGCCACCTTCCGCGGCATCGCCGAGTATGCGCCGGACATCAAGCTGTGCGTGTCCACCAACGGTCTGTCGCTGCCGCAGCACATCGACGAGCTGTCGCGCCACAACATCGACCACGTCACCATCACCATCAATACCCTGGACGAGGAGATCGGCGCCGAGATCTACCCGTGGGTGTTCTGGAATCACAAGCGCGTGCGCGGCCGCGCCGCGGCGCGCATCCTCATAGAGCAGCAGCAGCGCGGCCTGGAGATGCTCACCGAGCGCGGCGTGCTGGTGAAGGTGAACTCGGTGATGATCCCCGGCGTCAATGATGCTCACCTGAAGGAGGTGAGCCGCGTGGTGAAGTCCAAAGGCGCCTTCCTGCACAACGTCATGCCGCTCATCGCCGAGCCCGAGCACGGCACCTACTACGGCATCATGGAGCAGCGCTCCCCCAGCGCACAGGAATTGCAGGCACTGCAGGATGCCTGTGCCGGCGACATGAACATGATGCGTCATTGTCGCCAGTGCCGCGCCGATGCGGTCGGCCTGCTGGGCGAGGATCGCGGCGCCGAGTTCACCCTGGACAAGATCGAGGCGATGGAATTCGACTATGAGGAAATCCGTGCCCGCCGTGCGGCGGTGCAGGCGTCCATCGCCGCGGAGATGAACAAGCCCAAGGTGCAGGTGGCGACGGTGTCGTTGGCCTCGCTCAGGCGGCGTGCCGCGGCGATGCCGCCGGTGCTGATGGCGGTGGCGAGCAACGGCGGCAATGTGGTCAATCAGCACTTCGGTCATGCCACCGAGTTCCTGGTCTACGAGGCCTCCGCCAATGGCGTGCGCTTTGTCGGCACGCGCCGCACCGATCAGTACTGCGTCGGGTCCGACCACTGTGACGAGGGCGAGGACACGCTGGCGCGCACCATCAGCGCGCTGGAGGGCTGCCGTGCCGTGCTGTGTGCCCGCATCGGCATCACGCCATGGGAGGCGCTGGAGGCGGCCGGCATCAAGCCGGACAGCGACCATGCCATGGAGCCCATCGAGGAGGCGGTGGCAGCGCTGTATGCGGCCATGGCCGAGGCGGGCGAACTGACGGCGGCACCGGCCGCCGGCGCCAGCGTCGCCTGAACCGGAAGGAGAAACATCATGGCACTGAAGATCGTTGCCGCCTGTGTCAATTGCTGGGCCTGCGAGCCGCTCTGTCCGTCGCAGGCGATTTCCGCCGCGGTGCCGCATTTCGTCATCGACGCCAAGAAATGTACCGAGTGTGACGGCGATTATGCCGATGCCCAGTGTGCCAGTATCTGCCCCATCGAGTGTGCCATCGTCGATGCCGCCGGTGTGCCGCTCAATCCGCCGGGCTCGCTGACCAATATCCCGCCGGAACGCCTGGCGGCTCTGGGGTGACCATCATGTGGCTGCGGATGCTGAAATTGTGTTTCCCGCTGGCAGGTCATGGCGCATTCGGCCATCTGCCGCAACGGGTGCGCGTGCGCCACAGCGCGTTGTTGCACTACAGCACCAGGCGCTGACGACCATGCGCGTGCTGTTTTACGAAAAGCCCGGCTGCGTCAATAACACGCGGCAGAAGGCCCTCCTGCTGGCCGCCGGACTGGAGGTGGAGGCTCGCAACCTGCTGGCCGAGGCATGGACGGCACCATTCTTGCGCAGCTTCTTCGGCATGCGACCGGTGGCGGAGTGGTTCAACCGCAGCGCGCCGGCTGTCACGGCCGGCGACGTCGACCCCGCCGGATTGAACGAGCATCAGGCTCTGGCGCTGATGCTGGCCGATCCGCTGCTCATCCGCCGCCCGCTGCTGGATGTGGATGGCTGGCGCTCGGTGGGGTTCGAGGCGGCGGATGTGATGGCGCTGCTGGGTATTGATCTGAATGCGGCGCAGGCGGATGAATCCTGTCCGCGTCGTGATGGGCACCGCTGCGATTGATGTAGTGGCGGCCGGCTGCACGCCGGCCGGATACCGGTGAAGGAGACAGTCACGATGGCGCTGACGATGAAAGAGGCGATGACGCTGGATGTGCGCGACCTGTATGGCGAACTGAAGAGCCAGGCGGCCGGTCTTGGCAACGACGAGCCGCTGGCTCGCATGCTGGCGAGCCAGCGCGCCGGTATCGGCGCCATGCCGTTGTGTCTCGGCCTGTCGCACAAACAGTTCACCGCCATGATGCGGCTGCACTTTCCCGGCGCGGTGGCGGAACACTGGATGGGCGGCGCCGAGATCGATCTGGCGCGCGCGCCGGAGCTCGCGGAATTGCGCACGCTGTTTCTGGCCCATTGCCCAAAGGTTGCGCCGGAGAAGGAATGGATGGCAGAGATTCTTGCCGCCGGATGCCTCGGCAGCGATCACCTGTGGCAGGACCTCGGCCTGTGGTCGCGCCAGGACCTCTCCGGGCTGATCGAGCACAACTTCCCGGCGCTGAAGGCGAAGAACGATCGCGACATGAAGTGGAAGCGCTTCTTCTACAAGCAGCTGTGCGTGCAGGAGGGGGTCTATACCTGCCGCTCGCCGTCGTGCGAGGTGTGTGACGACTACGTGCGCTGCTTCGGGCCGGAGGAGTGAACGAGGCGGTCGAAGAGCGCGCCGTTGCCGCCTATCTGGGCCTTGCCATCGGCGATGCCCTCGGCGCCACGGTGGAGTTCATGACGCCGCGGGAGATTCGTGCCGAATACGGCGTGCACGACACCATCCGCGGCGGTGGCTGGCTCAAGCTGAAAAGCGGCGAGGTGACCGACGATACCACCATGGCCCTGGCGCTGGGGCAGTCGATCCTGGAGCAGGGGCGTGTGGAGGCGCTTGCCGTGGCACGCGCGTTTGATGGCTGGATGCGCGCCAAGCCGGTGGATATCGGCAACACGGTGCGGCGCGGCATCCTGCGCTTCCGCCAGACGGGCGAGGCCTGCACGCCCCCCAATGAACACGATGCCGGCAATGGCGCCTGCATGCGCACCCTGCCGGTGGCCCTGGCCACAGTGCACAGTGATCGTAACGCGGTGCGCGCGGCCGCGCTGGCGCAGGCGCACGTCACCCACAACCATCCCTTGTCCGATGCCGCCACCGTGTGCGTCATCGAGATGGTGCAGGCCTTTCTTGTCGGACGCAGTCGCGCCGAGGTGATGCACGAGCAGGTGTATCCCCTGATCGAGCAATATCCCCCCTTCCGCTTTCGCGGCGGCAAGCCGCGCGAAAACCCCTCCGGCTACGTGGTCGATACCCTGCAGACCGTGTTCCAGTGTTTCTTCGATACCGACAGCTTCGCCGACTGCGTGGTGGAAACGGTGAACCGTGGCGGCGATGCGGATACCACCGGGGCCATCGCCGGCATGCTGGCCGGCGCCTGCTTCGGACTGGAAGCGATCCCGGCACCGTGGGTGCGGGCGCTCAATCCCGCGGTGCGTGAGGCGTGCGAACGGCAGGCGCGGGCGCTGATCCGCCTCGGTGACCGGAGCGTAACGAAGCACGGTCCTCCGTAGGATGGGCAAAGCGCAGCGTGCCCATCAGACGCACACCGACATCTATGATGGGCACGCTGTGCTTTGTCCATCCTACGCAGGGAACGAATCAGTCACGGATAGCGAATATCGCAGCACACCACGTGCAGGGCGCCGTCGCGGCGCATAGCGATGGACAGCGTCACGTTCATGGCGGCGTCGGTAATGGAGAAGTAGGGGCGGGTGATCTGCAGTGCGCCGGGCTCGGCCAGGGCGGCGCGGAAATAGGGCCGGCCGCTCCAGTCGCTGCCGGTGGTGGAGCGCAGCGGCGCATAGCGCGGGTGCAGGGTGTGTTCGGCGCCCGGCGGTGTGACGTTGCTGCCGATCTGTATGCCGTCGCCATCCAGCACGTAGCAGCGCAGCACCTCATGCGTGCCGACAAGGTGGGCGGCGGCGAGGGCCAGCGCCGCACCGGCGCCGTAGTCGGCGCTGCAGCGCTGAAAGGCATCGATGATCGGTTGCAGCATGGCGTTGCGGCGGCTGGTTTCCTGGTGCAGATCATCGCGCGCCCTGCGGCTGAGGCGGTCGAAGGCAGCGGTGGCCAGTGTGCTGATGTGCTGTGCTGCGGCCGGACGGGCGAAGAAATAGCCCTGGGCGAAATCGGCGCCGGCCTCCAGCGCCAGCAAGGCCTCGGTTTCGTCCTCGATCCCCTCCAGCACCACCATGCAACCGGCCTCGTGCAGCAGGGACACCAGGTTGGGCAGCATGCGCCGGGCCGTCGGGGTGTGCCGCGCCTGCTGCAGCAGCCCGCGATCCAGTTTGACCATGTCCGGTGCCAGGCGCAGGATGCGGTCGAAATTGGAATGGCCGGCGCCGAAATCGTCGATGGCGACCGGGCAGCCCAGCTCCTTGTAGTAATTCACCGAATCGGCCAGCAGGCCTTCGTCGGTGATCTCGTTTTCCAGTATTTCCACCACCACCTGGGCCGGCGCCAGCTGGTGGCGGCGCAGCAGTTCGGAGAAGAACGGACCATAGCGCGTTCCCTCCACCACCACGCGGGGATTGATGTTGAGAAACAGCCAGTGTTCGCGGCTGGCCAGCGGCTGGTAGTTGTGGGCGTGCAGGAGGCGGCAGGTGCGGTCGAGGTGGACGGTGCCCTCGTCGGTGGCCGCGCTGCGGAATACCTGCAGCGGCGATACCGCCATGCCCGTTTCGTCGCTGGCGCGCAGCAGGGCCTCATAGCCGACGGGACGGCGGTGGGCCAGGCCGAAGATCGGCTGAAAGGCGCTGCTCAGCCGGTAGTTCCTGAATTGTGCCGTGGCACAGGTACCCTGGTACTGCACGTTGTCATGCAACAGCTGGCCGAGCAGGGAGGGTGGCCCTGATGCGCGGCGGCACACGGGGGGAGGCGACGAGTCCGGCATGTCAGGGACGGTAAATTCACAGGGGGCGTTCATTCCGGGTGGCATTGACTTTCTTGCTCACCTTGGCGGTGAGGTAGTTGAGGAAATCGTCCAGGTTGTCGTAGTCCATTTCGAGCGCAAAGGCCGCGACGATGTCGGTGAGCTGACGCAGGCGGGCGATCTCGTCATGGGAGCGGCCACAGGCGCGGCAGTGGACGCCATCCTCGGTGCAGGCGGTGCGGTTGACGCAGGTGGTGAATTGCATGGCCTTCAGTTTCCAATCTTCTTTTGTTGGAGCCCACGTCGTGGGTGAAAACGGTGCCTGTCCCGAGCCCGTTCGCCGAGAGGACTCGGCTCCTACAAGGCGGCGGACTGCTCCTGGTTCGGAAGCACGCCATCCAGCAGGGCGCTGTAATCGGCGTCGATAATCTCGATGCCGAGGTTGGCGCAGAAGCGCCGCTCCTTCGGTGTGGCGTCCGGGAGCAGCGCCCAGCCGGCCGGCTGCGCCGCGTTGCAGACGATGTTGGACATCACCATGCGTTCGGTATCGCGCGTCAGGCGCAGGCCGAGCAGCAGGTAGCGCAGACCTTGGCGCCGCTGCTTGAGGAAGGAGGGGATGGCGAAGCCTCCCATCAGCTTGGTGATGTAGTCCACATAGTCGGCATCGGCGGCGATATAGCTTGGTTCGGGGTGCGGGCAACCCATGGGCTTGAACAGTACCGGCAGCGCGGTGTCTGCTTCGTCCTGCGTCACTGTGTGATAGCTCGCGCCGTCCCACTGGTAGATGCGGAAGCGGAAGCCGCCGGCCATGCGCGCGATGCCCTGTATCAGCAGGTGCGGCGTGTCCTTGTAGCTGTCCTGCAGCTGGGTGTCGCGGTTGATGTCTATCACGTAGCGCGGTTTGACGGCTGCCAGCCAGTCGTGCAGCGGCGCGCGACTCCAGGCGGTGTCGGCGTAGGTCTTGCTGAGGAAGCGGTTGACGAAGCTGCGCCCCTTCTTCAGTTCCAGATTCATGGCGGCGCGCGGAAATTCATACATCAGCTTGGGCGCCATCGGCCGGCCGCCGTTCATCGCCAGGATCAGCGACTCGCTGTCGGCGGGGATGGGGGTGCCGGCGGCGTCGACGGCACCGCGCAGCGCGGCGGGGCCGAGGTAGGCGGCGATGCTGCCGTCACGCAGGCCGGCACTCAGTTCATCAATGGTCGGAAGGGTCATGGGTCGCTCCGTGCATGCTTGTCGGGAGTAAGCATTGCAATTAGCGGGCCTACCTCTGATGCAACTGTTTTGGCTGGATTTTTTCCATGGCAGTCACGGAGGATGCACCACAATGTAGCGTTTGCTACAGAGGTGTGCCGTGTTCAGGTGCTGGTGCGCACCTGATACACGCCGCCGATGACGATGTACTCGTCCTCGCCCCGGAGGCGGCCGGGCAGCAGGCGGCTGTAGGCCAGGATCTTGGGCAGCGGCACCTCGGCCTCGAGGATGCGATCGCCGAATTCGTCGGCGCGTTCGCGCTGGTCGGTGAAGGAGTTGGCGTTGTTGAGCAGCACCACCGACTGCCGCTCCCCGGCCGCCAGCAGATCGTGCTGGTCGAGGCGGTTGACGCCACGGTACAGGCGCAGATGGCTGTGGCCCGGATGCTGCCGCGCCAGTTCGTACTGGCAATACGCGTACAGCAGGTCGAGCTGCGCCTCCAGGGCATTGGTGTTGTACAGCCCCTGCGCGCGCGCCTCCATGTAGGCATGGTAGGCATCGTCGCCGGCGTCGCGGATCGGCGCGCCGTGGTAGCGCGGCAGCAGGCCGAAGCGCGATTCCACCCAGCCCTTCAGTACCGCCGCCTCCCGTCCGTCCGCATCGAATGACCAGCCGCGCAGCACGCGCAGATAGTCCGCCTTGTCGCGGCGCACGCGCGCCTTGCGATCCAGTCCGGCCTCCTCCGGTGCATCGAGCAGGAAGTGGGCGGCGAGATAGTCCATGAACAGATGGGCGCGATGCTCGGCGCGCTCCAGTGGCGCCAGCAGGCGGAACAGTTCACGGTGCAGCTCGGCGACACCGTCGATGTGCAGCGCGGTGGGATGTTGCTGGAAGGTGAGGCTGCCGAGGATCACGGCGGGCAGATTGCAGCGGTTGATGGGCAGGCGCGCGCAGGCCGGCAGCGTGGTCGACTGGTCTGTTGCAGATGCTTTGTCGCTAACCATACAGCCGCTATGCCTTTGTCGCATATGACACTGCCGCGCACAGCGTGTCGTGAGTAAAAAACTTCAACGTTTACAGTGTGATGAAGTGTGTTGTTGTTGTTGGCACGGGCGTTGCTGATACCTGTTCGACAGCAGTATCCGTGTCCCAACGCAAGGAGAACATACCATGGCACTACGTCAATGCGCGATTTACGGCAAGGGCGGTATCGGCAAGTCCACCACTACCCAGAACCTGGTGGCCGCCCTCGCCGAGGCCGGCAAGAAGGTGATGATTGTCGGCTGCGATCCCAAGGCCGACTCCACCCGTCTGATTCTGCACTCCAAGGCGCAGACCACCGTCATGCACCTGGCCGCCGAGGCCGGTTCGGTCGAAGACCTGGAGCTGGAAGATGTACTGTCCGTCGGTTACGGCGGTGTGAAGTGCGTCGAGTCCGGCGGCCCGGAGCCCGGCGTTGGTTGTGCCGGTCGTGGTGTCATCACCGCCATCAACTTCCTGGAAGAGGAAGGCGCCTATGACGAAGACCTCGACTTCGTGTTCTACGACGTGCTGGGTGACGTGGTGTGCGGTGGTTTCGCCATGCCGATTCGTGAGAACAAGGCGCAGGAAATCTACATCGTCGTGTCCGGTGAGATGATGGCCATGTTCGCCGCCAACAACATCGCCAAGGGCATCGTAAAGTACGCCAATTCCGGCGGTGTGCGCCTGGCCGGCCTGATCTGCAACTCGCGCAACACCGACCGTGAGGACGAGCTCATCGAGGCGCTGGCCGCCAAGCTCGGCACGCAGATGATCCACTTCGTGCCGCGCGACAACGTCGTGCAGCACGCCGAGATCCGCCGTATGACGGTCATCGAGTACAACCCGAAGGCCGGTCAGGCTGACGAGTATCGTGCCTTGGCGCGCAAGGTCATGGACAACAAGAAGTTCGTTATCCCGACCCCGCTTACCATGGACGAGCTGGAGGCCCTGCTGATGGAGTTCGGCATCATGGAAGCCGAGGACGAGTCCATCGTCGGCAAGACTGCCGAAGAACTGGCCACTGCCTGATGAAAGACGCGCCGCGAAGGGCGCGAAGTTGCGCTGCCTATGACGTGCCGTGACTTGCGTTCCTTCGCGAACTTTGCGGTTAAACATTCTTTTACTTCGTCCGCCGGATTGGGCGGCGAGAGGAGAAAACCATGACGACGATGACTCGTGAAGAGACCGAAGCCCTCATTGCCGAGGTACTCGAGGTCTACCCGGCCGAGGCCAAGGAGGATCGTGCCAAGCATTTGATGGCCAATGATCCCACGATAGACAAGGCCGGTAAGTGCATTACCTCCAACCGCAAGTCACTGCCCGGCGTGATGACCATCCGCGGCTGCGCCTACGCCGGCTCCAAGGGCGTGGTGTGGGGTCCGATCAAGGACATGATCCACATCTCCCACGGCCCGGTGGGCTGCGGCCAGTACTCCCGTGCCGGCCGCCGCAATTACTACGTCGGCACCACCGGCATCAATACCTTCGGCACCATGAACTTCACCTCGGATTTCCAGGAGAAGGACATCGTGTTCGGCGGTGACAAGAAGCTGGCCAAGCTGATTGAGGAAGTGGAAACCCTGTTCCCGCTCAACAAGGGCATCTCCGTGCAGTCCGAGTGCCCCATCGGCCTTATCGGTGACGACATCGAGGCCGTTGCCAAGAAGGCCTCCGCCGCCATCAGCAAGCCGGTGGTGCCGGTGCGCTGCGAGGGTTTCCGCGGCGTGTCGCAGTCCCTCGGTCACCACATCGCCAACGACGCCATCCGCGACCATATGCTGGAAGGCGTCGAGAAGAAGGAAGGCGGTCCCTACGACGTATCCATCATCGGCGACTACAACATCGGCGGCGACGCCTGGTCTTCCCGCATCCTGCTGGAGGAAATGGGCCTCAACGTCGTGGCGCAGTGGTCCGGTGACGGCACGGTGGAAGAGATGAAGGCCTGCCCGCAGGTCAAGCTCAATCTGCTGCACTGCTACCGCTCAATGAACTACATCTCCCGCTTCATGGAAGAGAAGTACGGCATCCCATGGATGGAGTACAACTTCTTCGGCCCCACCAAGATTGCGGAGTCGCTGCGCGCCATCGCCGCCCACTTCGACGACAAGATCAAGGAAGGCGCCGAGAAGGTTATCGCCAAGTATCAGCCGCTGATGCAGGCCGTACTGGACAAGTACAAGCCGCGTCTGGAAGGAAAGAAGGTGATGCTGTACGTCGGCGGCCTGCGCCCGCGTCATGTCATCGGCGCCTACGAAGACCTCGGCATGGAAGTGGTCGGCACGGGCTATGAATTCGCCCACAACGACGACTACGACCGCACCGTGAAGGAAATGGGCAACGCCACGCTGATCTATGACGACGTCACCGGCTACGAGTTCGAGGAGTTCGTCAAGAAGCTCAAGCCCGATCTGATCGGTTCCGGCATCAAGGAAAAGTACATCTTCCAGAAGATGGGCATCCCCTTCCGCCAGATGCACAGCTGGGACTACTCGGGGCCATACCACGGCTATGACGGTTTCGCCATCTTCGCCCGCGACATGGACATGGCCATCAACAGCCCGACCTGGAGCAAGATGAAGGCTCCCTGGCTGGCTGGCGCTGTGGCCCCCGCTGCGAAGGCGGTCAACGAGTAATCAAAGAAGCGAAACGCAAAGGCGCCAAGTACGCAAAGGGCGCAAAGGTTTGAAGGCTGTTATGCGGGTTTCTTTGCGCTCTTTGCGTTGAACTCTTTATCCAATTGGCCGTAGTCCACGGATGAGTGGCGCGGCAGGAGAAATGACATGAGCCAGTCTGCTGAAAAAGTGATGCCTTGCTATCCCTTGTTCCGCGAGCCGGAATACAAGGAGACCCTCGCCAACAAGAAGGCGAAGTACGAAAACGTCGTGCCGCAGGCCAAAATCGACGAAGTGTTCCAGTGGACCACCACCAAGGAATATCAGGACCTCAACTTCCAGCGTGAGGCCCTGACCGTCGACCCGGCCAAGGCCTGCCAGCCTTTGGGCGCCGTGCTGTGCGCGCTGGGTTACGAGAAGACCCTGCCCTACGTGCACGGCTCGCAGGGCTGCGTGGCCTACTTCCGCAGCTACTTCAACCGCCACTTCAAGGAGCCGGTTGCCTGCGTGTCCGACTCCATGACCGAAGACGCGGCGGTGTTCGGCGGCCAGAAGAACATGTTCGCCGGCCTGGAGAACGCCAAGGCGCTGTACCAGCCGGACATGATCGCCGTGTCCACCACCTGCATGGCCGAGGTTATCGGTGACGACCTCAACGCCTTCATCGGCAACGCCAAGAAGGCCGGTCACATCCCGACCGAGTTCCCGATCCCGTTTGCCCATACCCCCTCCTTCGTCGGCAGCCACACCACCGGCTGGGACAACATGGAGGAGGGTATCCTGCGCTATTTCACGCTGAACAGCATGGAGGGCAAGGCGCCGGGCAAGAACGGCAAGATCAATTTCGTGCCGGGTTTCGAGACCTATCTGGGCAACTACCGCGTGATCAAGCGCATGATGGCCGAGATGGGCGTCGACGCCACCCTACTGTCCGATCCGACCGAGGTACTGGACACACCGGCCGACGGTGAATTCCGCATGTACGCCGGTGGTACCACCCAGGACGCGATCAAGGATGCGCCCAACGCCATCACCACCGTGTTGCTGCAGCCGTCGCAGTTGGAGAAGACCCGCAAGTACGTCGAAACCACCTGGAATCACGAGGTGCCCAAGCTGAATATCCCCATGGGCCTTGCCTGGACCGACGAATTCCTGATGAAGATCTCCGAGCTGACCGGCAAGGCCATCCCGGCCTCGCTGACCCTGGAGCGCGGCCGCCTGGTGGACATGATGACCGACAGCTACGCCTGGCTGCATGGCAAGAAGTTTGCCCTGTACGGTGATCCGGACTTCCTCATGGGCCTGACGAAGTTCCTGCTGGAGCTGGGTGCCGAGCCGACCGATATCGTCTGTCACAACGGTTCGAAGAAGTGGGCCAAGGCGATGAAGAAGATGCTGGATGAGTCGCCGTACGGCAAGGAGACCGAGGTACACATCGGCAAAGACCTGTGGCACCTGCGCTCGCTGTGCTTCACCAACAAGCCGGATTTCCTCATCGGCAACAGCTACGGCAAGTTCATCCAGCGCGACACGCTGTACAAGGGCAAGGAATTCGAGGTGCCGCTGATTCGCCTCGGCTTCCCGATCTTCGATCGTCACCACCTGCACCGCATGACCACCCTGGGCTACGAGGGGGCCATGTACATCCTCACCACCCTGGTCAACGCCGTGTTGGAACGCCTCGACGAAGAGACCATGGGCATGGGCACCACCGACTACAACTTCGACCTGGTGCGTTAACCTGGAACGGGGGCCGGGCTTCGGTCCGGCCCTCCAACCCAATGGAGAGCATCCATGCCCAGCGTGATGATTCGACAGACGGCAGACGGCAAGCTGTCCTGTTATGTCGCGAAGAAGGATCTGGAAGAAACCATCGAGACGATGGAGTTCGCAGCGTCCGACAAATGGGGCGGCGAGGTAAAGCTGACCGACGGCTCGCTGTTCTACATCGATCCGATGCCGGCACCCAGGCTGCCGATCACCGTGCGCGCGAAAAAACTGTAGGGTGCCGTCGTTGCGCACCCTCATGACCATTCGGAGATACGATCATGGCCTTGTATATCGTTAAAGAAGAGTGCACCTCCTGCGGTGATTGCGAACCGGTTTGCCCGACGCAGTCCATCGTCAAGAAGAAGGGCTTGTACGCCATCAACGCCGACACCTGCACGGAGTGCGAAGGCGACTTCGACGATCCGCAGTGCGTCGATGTCTGCCCCATCGACAACTGCATCCTGCCGCTGGAGGCGTAAGTCGATGAGCGCGCCGGGGCTGTCCCGCGAGGCTGCGCTGCGTATCGGTCTGGCGGCACGGATGCTGCCGGATACCGACGCTGCCCAACTGATGAAGGTGCTGGTGGCTGCACTGGGAATGCCTGTTACCGAGGACAAACTGGCGCAGCTGACGGTGCGTACCCTGCGCGCGGCAGACGACGGCCGCTTCGGCAATGTCTCGATGCCGGCGCTGAAGGGCGCGCTGGATTATCTCTGGGGCAAGGCCGGTGTCGATGTCGATGATCCGGACCTGCCCAGGCCGCTGCCGTATCGGGACGGCGACATGCCGGGTTCGATCCGCGTCGCGCTGGCCTCCAACAGCGGTGAGAATCTGGACGGTCACTACGGTAGCTGCCTCCGTTTCCTGGTGTATCAGGTAACGCCGGACGAGGCGCGGCTGGTGGATGTGCGCCGGGCCAACACCGACGGTGTCGGCGTCGACAAGAACGCCTCGCGCGCCGAGCAGCTGCGTGATTGCCAGTTGCTCTGCGTGGTGTCGATCGGCGGCCCGGCGGCGGCCAAGGTGGTGAAGGCCGGGGTGCATCCGATCAAGTATCCGCACGGCGGCGTGGCCCGGGAAATTATCGCCGACCTGCAACAGGTTCTGGCCGGATCGCCGCCGCCCTGGCTGGCGCGCATCATGGGCAAGAACGCCGGCCTCGGGCGCTTCGTATTGACCGAGGAAGAGGCCGGCTAGTGGGACTGCAACCGGAGCGACTTGCCGCCATCGCCGCTGCCGTGGATGACGCCACGGCGCCGGACCTGGCGGCACGCCTGCATGCGCAATTTCCCGACCTGCATGTCACGGTGTGCGCCGATGACGACATCATCGGTGCACGGCCGGTGCTGGAACGGGAGGGCTTCAATCTGTATCTGGTCGACGGCGGCGGTCATTGCCTCGGTCTGACCAGCGATCCTGCCGCTGCCAGTGGGGTGGTGGTGGCCTGGGTCGAGGCGGAGGAAGGGTAACGGAAAGTAATAACAAGGAGGATCACATGGTGCCCATCGACATGTCGCTGGATGCGCGCATGATGCTCACGCGCATGAGCCTGATCTATCAGCGCGAACAGGGCAAGCGGGCGAAGCTGAGCCGCGACGAGGATATCGTTGCCATCATCAACTTCGCGCTGCATTCGCTGAATCAGGAGTATCGTCGCTACTACGACGCCTTCGTCGGCCTGCTGACGGCGAACGAGATCCGCGAGCTGGTGGCGCAGGGCGCGCATATCTATCGCGGGGCGATGGTGCCGGATCAGGCGGAGGCACCGCCTGCCGAGCTGACGGCCGCCACGCGTACTTATCGCGGAGTGGTGCAGGAGGCGCCGGCCACTCCGGCGGCTCCGGCTGCGGCCGCGCCGCCGGAGGCCGCGCCGGCGACCCCCGCCAGGCCGAAGCGGGTATATCGCGGCCGCGTCATCGAGGATTGAGGCCTCGGGTGGCGACGGAACCGTCCGGCAAGCCGGCTTCAATCCGGCTTCGAGTTCATGGCGTATGCCGCTATATAAGCACATATATGGCGGTCGGCGGGGTCTGATATGGCACGGCAATCTGCTCCTCGGTTACGTATCCTTTTTGGCCCCGATGTAGCCCTGGGAGCGGGCAAGGCTGTTCTGCTGGATGCGCTGGTGCGTAGCGGCTCCATTTCTGCGCCGGCACACGAAATGGGCATGTCATACCGGCGGGTGTGGTTGCTGGTAGACACCATGAACCGTTGTTTCCGTCGCCGTGGTGCACGGCGCCGTTGCCGAGGCGGGCGGCGCGCGCTGTGAAAACAAAACCGCCGCTGCGGTTGCCCGGAGCGGCGGTGCGGGATGGCGGTGAACGAGTGTTTATTCCGGTGTGCAGCGCATCTTGGCGATGCTGGAGTGGAATATCGCTTTGTGGATGTCGCCCAGGCTGAGCATGCCGATCAGCTTGTCGCCTTCGGCGACCGGGATGCGGCGGAAACGGTTGCGCACCATCACGGCGGCGGCGCGCAGGGCATGCATGTCGGGGGAGACGGTGATGACGTTGCGGGCCATCAGATCGGCGGCCTTCAGTTTGACCAGGTCGCGGTACTGGCCCTGCATGTCGTCCAGCTTCATGGCGGCGGTGCCTTCCATGAATTCCTCGATGGAGGGAAACAGGCGATCCAGCACGTCCTTCTCGGCAACGAAACCGACCAGTTTGCCGTCGTCCACCACCGGCAGACCGCTGAAGCGGTACAGGCACATCAGCGAGGAGACTTCCAGCATGCTCGTCTCCGGATCAACGGTACGCACGGTGCGGCTCATGACATCTTTTACCAGCATGTTTTCTCCCTCCAGTTATCAAAGACCCAGCGTTGCAGTGGGCATGTATCCGAGTTTGCACAGGCGCGAATGGAAGGCGCAACGAGCTTTTGTGTATGGGGTTATAAAAAGACTGATGCGGGATACAGGGGGAGAATGGTCTGTTGGATTGAGTCAATAAGGTGTCAGCACAGGTGCGCTGCCGGCAGGGAGGATAGTTTTCGGACGTGTAGGCCGGTTTGTCCCGGCTTGACCGGCTGAAGCCGGCCCTGCGGTGCAGCGCGCCCCACCCTGCGGGGGGAATTCGTTCCCCGGAGGGGGGGGCCGCAGCACGATTCAGGCGTGTGTTGCCGCTGTGTAGTCCGCCGCGCCGGGCGCGGCAGGATTTTCCGCAGGTTCACAGCGGCCCGCCGTTGCGGATGATGCCGACGGCAATGCCCTCGATGGCGAAATCGTCCTGTTTCAGATCGGCCTCGATGGGGTCGAAGTCGGGGTTTTCGGCGCTGAGGGTGACCTTGTTGCCGCGGCGGCGGTAGCGCTTCACCGTCACCTCGTCGTTGATGCGTGCCACCACGATCTGCCCGTTGCGCGCCTCGGGGGTGCGGTGCACGGCGAGCAGGTCGCCGTCGAGGATGCCGATGTCCATCATGCTGAGACCACGCACGCGCAACAGGTAGTCGGCGTGGGGGCTGAACATGCGCGGGTCGATGCGCAGGTGATCGTCGATGTGCTGTTCGGCCAGGATCGGCGTACCGGCGGCGACGCGTCCCACCACCGGCAGCCCGTCAACCGTCTCCTTGAGGCGGATGCCGCGCGAGGCGCCGGGCACCATGTCGATCACGCCCTTGCGGGCGAGGGCGCGCAGGTGCTGCTCGGCGGCATTGGGCGAGCTGAAGCCGAAGGCCTCGGCGATCTCCGCGCGGGTGGGCGGCATGCCGGTTGCTTTCACGGTCTGGCGGATGAGTTCCAGGATCTCGGCCTGGCGGGGGGTAAGGTCGTGCATGGTCGTGCCTCACGGTCGGATGCTGTGATTATATACAGCTTGCGACCTGGATGCGCGCCCGGCGTCAGATATGGTTGCGCAACATCAGCTCGCGCGGGTGCGGGGCGAGGTAGACCTGCTGCGCCACGTAGTCATTGGGATGGCGGCGGAAGTGGTGGTTGAGCAGGGTGACGGGGACGATGAGCGGCACCTCGCCCAGGCGGTAGGCCTCGATGATCTCCAGCAGTTCGGCCTTGTCGGCGCTGTCGAGCTGCTTTTTCAGGTAGCCCATCAGGTGTTGCAGGACGTTGGTGTGGCGCTTGCGCGTGGCGGGGCGGGCCAGGGCGGCCATGAAGCCGTGGATGTATTCC